>JASOAK010000053.1:0-6659 GCA_048499175.1 bacterium | reverse complement strand
TGACCGACGCGCGGCACGGGTTGAAGGAAACGATCGCTTCCCAGTCCCGATCACTAGGAAGCGATCGCTTACCAGCGGGCGACGCTGTGCTCCGCCGCGCCGCGGCGTACCTGGACCGCATCCCACCAGCGATCTCCGGCTCGGGCGGGCACAGCCAGACCTACACCGCCGCGACGGCGATGGTGCACGGATTCGGCCTCGATCCCGAGGCGGCATTCTCGCTTCTGTGGGATCGGTACAACCCGCGGTGCGAGCCGCCGTGGTCTGAGAAAGAGCTGCGGCACAAGGTGACCGACGCCGCCAACAAGCCGCACGATCGTCCGCTCGGCTGGCTCCGCGATGCTCAGAAAGCCGAGGATCTGGGCGGCGTGGACCTGTCGGGATTCATGGCAGCGCCGGCGAAGGCGAGCGAGGACACTGCCGCTCCGGACGAGGACACGCCGATCGATCCCGGCCCGCTCCCCGAGCGCTACCTCGCCGTGCCGGGGTTCATCTCCGAAGTCATGGCGTTCAACAAGGAGACGGCGCACCGCTGGCAGCCGATGCTCGCGCTCGCCGGCGCGATGTGCCTCCAGGCCGTCCTCGCCGGGCGCAAGGTCCGCGACGAGCGCGGCAACCGCACCAACCTGTACGTCGTGTGCCTCGCGGGGTCCGGTTCGGGCAAAGACAACGCGAGGCTCATCAACAAAGCGGTGCTCTTCAAGGCCGGTCTCAACGGGCTCGAGGGCAACGAGGACCTCGCCAGCGACGCCGGGCTGGTCACTGCCGTCGAAGCCGAGCCTGCGATCCTCTTCCAAATCGACGAGTTCGGGCGTTGGCTCCGCACCATTGGCGACCCGAAGAAGGCCCCGCACCTGTTCAACGTCATCTCCACGCTGATGAAGATGTACTCGTCGGCGCGGAGCGTCTTCAAGGGAAAGGCATACGCCGACGCCAAGCGGAACAAGGTGATCGACCAGCCATGCGTGTCGCTGCTGGCGACGACCGCGCCCGAGCACTTCAAGCACGCGCTCACGCCCGACGCCATGAGCGACGGGTTTATGGCCCGGCTCATTGTGTTCGAGACTGGGGAGATGCCGCCGCGCGTCTGGCAACCGGAGAAGGACCCGCCGCAGGCGATCGTGGATGCGGCCACCTGGTGGGGCGCGTTCAACCCCGGCGGCAACCTCAGCCGCGAGCACCCCAAGCCGATGGTGGTTCCGACCACCGACGACGCCCGCGCCGTGTTCAACCGCCTCGCGGCGCTCGCCGACACCGAGATGGAGCGCCCGCGCGAGGACCTGCGGTCGATCTGGGCACGCGTCGAGGAGAAGGCGTGCCGCCTGGCGCTGATCTACGCCTGCTCCAAGAACCGCGAGAGGCCGGTCATCGACGCCGACGCAGCGGAATGGGCCTGCGGCCTGTCCGAGCACCTGACCCGTCGCGTGCTCTACCTCGCCCACGAGTATGTGTCGCAAGGCGAGTTCGACGCCAAGCAGAAAGCCGTGCTTCGCGCGATGCGGACGGCGGGCGGGCGCATGACCCGGTCGCAGATGTGCCGCGTGACCCAGCACCTGACCCAGCGGGAGCGGGACGAGGTGCTTGAGAACCTCAAGGAGACCGGCCGCTTGAAAGAAGGGGTCGAGCCGACCGCCGGGCGGTCAAGGAGGGTGTATGAACTCCTGCCGTAGCAGGTCAGAAACGCGGCTTGGCTGTGGTCGGACCCTTCTTTCACATTCTTCACGCGCGATCTCTCGGGGCGGGGGGGCGGGCGGGAAGGGAGCAGAGAAGGAGGGGTTGAAGAAAGTGAAAGAAGGTATCTCTCTCCTTTCTATACCTTCCCCCACCCCTCCCCCGGCCCCCCGCCTCCCCACCGCAGCGCCCATGCAGGTCGTGTGCCAGGCCGCGCCTAGCGGGAGCCTTACAGCCGGAAGCCTTACGGGAGGGGAGGCGGATGGCGTTAGGTACTTCCCGGGCCAGATCGCGTGGCTTGGCCCGCGGGAACAGCCGCGCTTGGCGACAGAGTTTGTTTCGTCCGTCCGAGCGCGGGGCGGCCCCGTGGCGGGGTTGGTGCGCTTCGCCGCCAACGACGCGACGTGGGCCAACGTGGGCGGACCCGTGGCCAACGGGCGGGCCCCGTAGCGGGCGGGACTCGGGGCGCTGAACGCCCCAACGGACGGGCCCGTCGCCCGAGCGATCCAGCCATCCAGCGACCCACCGATCCTCGGACCCACCGCATGTGCGGCGGGCCACCACGACGCTTTGCGCTGGCGTTCCCCGCCGCGCTTCCGACGGAGATCGCTATGAACATCGAGACGCTGCCCATCGACGCGGTCAAGGAATACGACCGCAATCCCCGCACCATCAACGACGCCGCCATCGACGCGGTGGCCAAGAGCATCGAGGCGTTCGGCTTCAAGGTGCCGATCTTGATCGACGCCGACGGCGTGATCATCGCCGGGCACACGCGGCTCCGCGCGGCGCGGAAACTCGGGCTCAAGGAGGTGCCGACCATCCGCGCCGATGATCTGACGCCGGAACAGGTCAAAGCGCTGCGCATCGCCGACAACAAGGTCGCCACGCTGACGTCGTGGGACATGGAGCTCCTGCCGCTAGAGCTGGCCGACCTGAAGGGCGTGGACTTCGACCTCGCGCTGCTCGGCTTCAGCGCCGAGGATCTCAGCGCCATCATGGCTCCTGCGGGCAGCGAGGGTTTGACCGATCCCGATGACGTGCCGGGCGCACCTGACGCAGCGACGACAGTGCCCGGCGACATCTGGGTGCTCGGCAACCACCGCCTGATGTGCGGCGACTCGTCCAAGCCCGAGGACCTGGACCGTCTGCTTGATGGCCAGCCGATCCATCTCGTGAACACGGACCCGCCGTACAACGTGAAGGTCGAGCCCCGCTCAAACAACGCCATCGTCGCGGGCCTCAGTTCGTTCGCACTGCCCGGCAAAGCAGACCAGCACGATCAGCAGAGCGCCGACCTCAACCGCTACCCCGAGAAGAGCCGCGCCACGCACAAGAAGCTCCGGGCCAAGGACCGGCCGCTCGCCAACGACTTCGTGTCCGATGACGAGTTCGATCGGCTGCTCGCGGCGTGGTTCGGGAACATTACCCGCGTGCTCATCCCCGGCGGCACCTTCTACATCTGGGGCGGCTACGCCAACTGCGGCAACTACCCGCCGGTGCTGAAGCGGTGCGAGCTCTACTTCGCGCAGGCGATCATCTGGATCAAGGAGCACCCGGTCCTCACGCGGAAGGACTTCATGGGCAACCACGAGTGGTGCTTCTATGGCTGGAAGGAAGGCGCGGCGCACCGCTTCTTCGGCCCGGCCAACGTGCCCGACACCTGGTCGATCAAGAAGGTCAACCCGCAGAGCATGGTCCACCTCACCGAGAAGCCCGTGGAGCTCGCGCGGCGGGCCATCGAGTTCTCGTCGCGTCCGGGCGAGAACGTGCTCGATCTCTTCGGCGGCAGCGGCTCCACGCTCATCGGCGCGGAGATGACCGGGCGGCACGCATTCCTCATGGAGCTCGACGCCCTCTACTGCGATGTCATCGTGCAGCGCTGGGAGAAGTTCACGGGCCGCAAGGCGGAGCGGCTGCCTGCGAAGGGTGTGGCCGAAGAGAAAGCCGCGACGGGCATCGCGGCTGGGAGCAAGGCGTGATGGGCGCTTCACTCGTCGTCGAGCGTTGGCAGAGCCCCGTCGGTCGCTTCGTCCCAATCAAGCGCGTAGCGCTCGGCGATGTCCTCGAGGTCGTGCTCGGTGAGGTAGTCGGCCGTCTTGCGCTCCTGGCAGGCGGCAACAGCCCGCGCCAGGTCCGTCCATTCCTCGATGGTGAGCATCCGGTCCTGTCGCGCGCCGAGGAGGTAGAGGGCGGCCTGCAGCACGGCCTCGAGTTGGGTTTGGGTGGGCGTGGCAGGCATGGCTCAGGCCCCCTTTCCCGCGACGAAGACGCCGCGTTCGTGTTTCTTGAACCGGGCGGCGGTGCCCTTGGCGGCGATCTCGCGGATGATGGCGGCGTAGAGCGTGGCCTCGGGCGTCTTCCCTCCGGGGCTCGTCCACAGGCCCTTGGCCTCCATCGCGGCGATCATCTCCTTGGCCCGCATCGGCACCTCGCTCGCGGCGAGCACCTGCGCCGCCGCGTTGAGCGCGCTGACGCGCTTGGGCTTCTTCTCCTTGACAGCCTTCGTCTTGGGGGCCCTTTCACCCTTGGCCTTCGTGCCCTTGGTAGCCGCCCCAAGGCTCGCGTTGTTGGCGACATCTTTCTCGCTGGGGACCTCGTGGTCCTGCTTCCCGCCCGCCAACCGGTCGTTGATCTCGGCGAGCGCCGCTTTGCGGAGGCGCTCCGTACTCGACGCGGTGGCGTCGGCCTTGCGCTTGGGGATGCGCTTGCCGCCTGGGCCGACGGCTCGCTTCATCGCGGGGGTGCTGCTGGACTTCTTCGTCTTCGTGCTCATGGTCATCTCCGAACTGGGGGTTGGGTCTCCCGTCGCACGCTGCGGCGGGGAAGCGTGGCCATCGCGGTTCCCCGCGACGCCGCGTGGGGCGGGTCAGCGGCTCTGCACGATGCTGATCTGGAACTCGGAGCCGTCCTCCATCCGCAGGACCAGCCCCTTGTTGCTCGTGAGCAACTGCACGCCGTCGAAGGTGTCAGCGTGGGCCAGGCCTTCGGCCTCGCTCACCATGTCGCGGGCGATGTCGGCCAGCGCGATGTCGTCGTCTTCGCCTTCGATCTCTTCGCGGGCGTCGAGGAGGTTTTGGATCAGGGACAGCAGCGTGTTCTGCATTTCGATCTCGTTCATGGCGGGTCTCCTGGGTGGCGCGGGCGTTCAGGATCCCGCGATGCGTTCGATCTCGTTGAGGACGTCGTGGACCATCGAGTTGGTGGCGGCTGCCTGTCCCCAGGCGTCCCGCCCATAGACGTGCTTGGCCACCTCGGCGGCCTTCGCGTAGCGGGCCTCGCGGCTCTCGTCGCGGCGGAACTCGGCGATGACCTTGTCGAAGCGGCCTTGCGCTCGGCTCATGCGGACCACGCTCGCGGTCGCGCCGTCGTTCGTGGCTCGCACCGTGATGTCTTCCTCGCTGCCCTCGATGACGATGTGCTTGATCTTCATGGCGTGTCTCCGTGGTGGCGGTCATTCGGCGTCGTTCAGAAATGCCTCGACGTGCTCGGGATCCATGTTGCTGAGGAAGCCGACCAGGTCGATCAGGTCGCTGCGGACCTTCCCGAGGCTTCCCGCAAAGCCCCAGTTGCGCGGGTCGGCCTTCGCCCCCTCGGCGTGCTTGTCGAGTTCCATCTGCAGCACGTCCATCAGGCGGGCGATGTCGTTCTGCCTCGCGGCGTAGGTCTGGGCGGCGGTCGGTTCGGGCTTCTTGGCGTCGGTCGTGCGCTTGTTCATGCTTCTGCTCCTATGCGAATGGGTGATCGGGTAAACAGCGAAGCCCGCATTTCGCGGGCTTCAGGTCGTCGGCAGTTCAGGATTTCGCGGGCTTGTCGGGGCCTCTTCGCGGGCCGCCTCGCGGCAGGCGTCGGTTCGCCCTTGGCGGTAACCCGTGTGCAGGCCCTCGTGGTACCCGGCCTCAAAGGCGTGGCGGACCAGGTCGCGGATCGACCAGACCGGGATCTCGTGAAAGTCGAGACCGTCGTTCTTGCGGGTCTCCAGGGTTTCGAGCAAGAGCTCGACCTTGGCCCATTCCATCTCGGCGTCAAGCGCCTTCTGCTTGCTGATCCCGTCGAGGCTGGCCTTGGTGGTCTTCTTGGCGTTCATCTTCGTGGTCTCCGTCGCGTGCAGCCATCCCGCTCGCGTGTGACACACATTCGTCGGCATCCGGCCAACTGGCAAGGCGTTGGGGCTGCATTTCTCGATGATTCTGCGACATGTGGGCAACTCTTCCGCCCATGTGGGCAAGTCCACGCGGGAGGTCCGCGATGACTCCCGAACACGCGCCTAGTTCCCAGCCCGGCGGGGGCGGACAGGGAATGTCCCGGCTCAACCCGGCGGCGATGCCCGTGGCGGACGCCGCCCGCGTGCTCACTCGGCTTGGCGGCAAGCCCGTGACCGAAGCGATGCTCCGCGCCGACATCGATGCGGGCGCGCCGACAAACGCCGACGGCAGCGTCAACCTCGTGCATTACGCCGCCTGGCTCGTGAAGGAGATGTCCGCCGGTGGCGATTGACCCGCGCAAACTCAAGCCAGGCGAACTCGCGCGGCTGCTCAACAGCACGACGCTGGGCGAGGTGATCAGCGAGCGGCAGCTCCACCGACATCGCACGCGCGCGGGGTTCCGCGTCGCGGCCGACGGCGATGCGGGCAAGGTTGATCTGTTCCGATACGTGGCGTGGCTGGCGACCACGCGGCACGAGGCGATCGCCGATGCTGCCAATGCGCCGGAAGGTCTGACGGGTTACGACGCGATGAAGGAGCGTGCTCGGCTCCGCAACGCGATGCTGTCGCTGTCGGGACGGGACATTGGTGATCTGCCGTCGGTTGCGGACCCCGCCAGGCGAGATCGAGCCGCGCGGGACTTCCGGTACTTCTGCGAGGCGTACTTCCCGCAGACGTTTCACCTGAAGTGGTCGGATGACCATCTCAAGGTCATCGCCAAGATCGAACAGGCGGTGCTCGAGGGCGGGCTGTTTGCGATGGCGATGCCGCGCGGCTCAGGCA
>JASOAK010000052.1:0-1821 GCA_048499175.1 bacterium | reverse complement strand
TGGACGATGGCCTTGGCCTTCTCATGCTCCCCGCTCCGGGAAAATTGGCGGGCCTCCTCAAGTTTTTCCGTCATCAGCGTTTCGGCCTTGTCGCGGGGCAGAACCTTGTAGGCGAGGTCCCAGCGCCCCTCGGCGAGATGGAGATCCGCCAAGGCCCGGCGGTCCGCGGCATTCGCCGGCTCGATGCGCAGGGCGTTTTCATAGGCCGCGACGGCGAATGCGTAATTTTTCCGCCCGGCATGGAATTCGCCCAGCTTCCGGCTCTTTTCGGCCGAGTTGGGATCGTAATGCGCGGCGGCGGCGAGGTGTTTCGCCTTCGTCTTGTCGTCACGGGCCGCATCAGCGCGGCCCTGATGGTAGGCGGAGAGTTTTTGCGAAGCGGAGAGTTTTTCGAATTCCGCTTGCCTGGCGGCATCCTTGAATTTCGGCTTCGGAAGCTCGATTCCCAATTCCTGGACGCGAGGGTCGTTGCCGTTTTGATCCCAAAAGGCCAGCACCTGCGCCGCGGTCAGGACCCGCTCCGCTCCGCTCTTCCCGGAGGGAAGCGCCCCGGCCATCAGCTCGGTCGGAATTCCCCGGGCTCGCAAGGCCTCATAGATCCTATGAACCTCCGGATTCGTCTTGGCGTCGAAATCCAGGCGCCAAGGCTTGCCCATTTCGTCGGCGAGCATCGCCTTCTCGCGGTATTTTTGGGCCTTGGCCGCCTCGCCGTCTTTGGCCAGGTTTCGAGCCACGCCTTCAAAAAGCTCGCGGGCGTCGGCATGACGGCCTCCCCGGACCAATTCGGCGCCCACAAAATATATCGTCGGATTCTTTTTGATCCCCGCATCGGGCAAGGTTTGCAGCCAGCGGATCAGATCGGGAATCTCCTTGAGCGGGGCGTTTCGCACGGCTTGCGCGGCATGCTCGCGTCCCGCCTTGGCATCTCCCTGCCGATAAAGCAGATCGGACAAATGCTTTCGCGCTTGGACGTCGGTAGGATCCAGGTCGACCGCCATACGGTAAGCCCGTTCGGCGTTTCCGATCAGGTCCCGGTAGGTCTTTTTATTTCCGTTTTCCCGGCCTTTGACCTGCCCGGCGCGTTTCTCGAATTCCCGGCCCTTTTCCACCAGGTTTTTGGCGCCGGCCTTGGGTTCGCCGGTCAGGATGGCCTTGGCCTCCTCGTCGCCGAAGCCGAGGGCGCGGAAGGTCTTTTGCAGGACTTCGATCTGCTTTTGAATCTTGGCGGAGAACTTGTCGAAATGGCTCAGGACGTAGGCGACGATCTCCTTGCCCTCGACCTTGCCGTCGCCGTTGCGGTCGTATTCGCGCTCGGAGATCTTGGCCTCTTGCAGCCACTGGGAAAAAGTGCCGTAAAGCCCGCGATTTCCCTCAATTCCGTTGGCCATTCGCTTCCCTACCTTCCGGATACATTCTAATGACAGGCCCGCCGCCGTTGAAAGGGTATTTTAGGGACACTTCGATCAGGCCGTTGGGGGCCAGGACGGCGTCCTGGACCCAGGGGAGGCCGTCGAGCGCCTCGAGGATCCTCCCGCTGCGGCCGGCCGGATAGGTCGCCAGGCCCTCTTCGACGGGTTTCAGACCCAAGCCGTTGTCCGGGGCGAAGCTCTCCTCGAAAGAACGCTGCGCCTCCAAGGTCTCGCCGAATTTTGCATAGATCTCGCCGCGCAGCCCCTCGAGCCGCTCCTCCAGGATCGCCGATTCCTGACGCCTGTGGACCTGCTGCTGCAAGAAGCCGAGGGCGCCACGGTAGAAAGGCAGCGCGGTCGCGAGGGTGTTGCCGACCTTTAGACCGCCCAGGAAGGTGACCCCATGGATCCA
>JASOAK010000051.1:0-3445 GCA_048499175.1 bacterium | reverse complement strand
TCAAAGGCGAATCAATAAGCAGGCATGCAAGTCGAAAATATTTCAAACTTTTCGTTCAGAGGTTTCAACCGACTCAATTTCAAGTCCTTTCCCCGGACCCGCGAGGCCGGGGGAAGGACTTCAAAATTCTCCCCACCTTCTGTCGTGTGGGGCTGCGAGATTTGAACCTATTTAAAATAGGTGGGCGCTTCAATCACGGCATCAGGCTTCCCGCATGCGGCCCGAAGGTCGGCAGGCTTGCTCACCGCCGTTAGCGGAAGCTCCCGTTCTCATCAGCTAGGTTCTAAATCATAAAAAGCACCAAACGCGAACAAGGCAGGGAAATCCAAATCGGCTGTAAAAGAGCGAAATACTCAATGTCCGAGCTGGCGGTCGATCAAACCGAGAATCTCGCGCACCTTGGCTCGGGCCTCCCCGACCTTTCCTTTGTCGGTTGTCTTGATTCTAAAGAAATCGTCGGCAATGTTCAAGGCCGCAAGCAGCGCGACGTTCAAAGAAGAGACGGATTTCGTCTTTTCTTGGATGTCGAAGAGCTTTTTGTTGACGTAATCGGCGACGCGCTGGACGTATTTCTCGTCCGACTCGCTTTTGAGCTGGAATTTCTGGTTGAGCAGGACGACTTCGAAAGTTTTCTTCATAAATTGGGGTCATGATGACGGGGGCTTCGGGGCCTGTCAAGGTTTTTGCCCGCGCCGGCGACGGGTCTCGGCTCAGTCGATGGAGACGCTGGGCGCGCTCAAGGAAGGCGCGAGGTCCACGCTGGGACGGCCTTGAAATAACGAGAGAAAACCGACGTAGAAAAAGCCGACTTGGAAGAAGAGTAAACTGTACAAGGACATCCACAGGCCGTGGGCGAAGGCGTAGACGACGGCCAGCGAGAAATACAGGCCGAGGAAGACCTCGACCAAGGTGATGAGTCCGAAGGAACTGCGGTATTTCTTGTGCTGCCAGGCGTCGGAGCGCTTGGCGATCGCGTATTTCGCCGTGCGGGTAAACTCGCTCTGGCGGTTGAACAGGGCCTCGAAGACCGCCTTGGTGTTGTTGATGGCGAGGCCGATGCCCAGGGCGATGTTGAGCGGCAGGTACAGCAGGCGGCTCTTCCAATCCGGATAGATCTCCTTCTGCGAGCAGACGTAGAAAGACGCAATCGAGACCGTCGCCAGCAGGAAGACCGGCAGGTCGATCCAGAGGATCGACTGCAGGCGCAGCTGGTGGCGCAGGTAGAGCGAGAGCGGCATGCAGAAGGACAGCACCACCATCAAGACGTAGGCGAAATTGTTGAGCAGGTGGAAGCTGGCCTCCATCTTGACCCGCGGCGACAAGGCGCTGCGCCAGATGCGGGGCATGAGTTTCTTGGCGGTCTGGATGGAGCCCTTGGCCCAGCGGTGTTGCTGGGCCTTGAAGCCGTTCATGTCGACGGGAAGCTCGGCGGGGACGACCACCTCGGGGACGTAGAGGAACTTCCAGCCTCGCAGCTGGGCGCGATACGAAAGGTCGAGGTCCTCGGTCAGCGTGTCGTAGTGCCAGCCGCCCGCCGCTTCGATGCAGCGGCGGTCCCAGATCCCCGCCGTCCCGTTAAAATTGAAGAAACGCCCCGACCGGTTGCGCGCCGTGTGCTCGATGACGAAATGCCCGTCGAGCAGGATGCTCTGCGCCTGGGTCATCAGGGAATAGTCTTGATTGAGGTGGCCCCAGCGGGCCTGGACCATGCCGTACTTCCGCCGCGCAAAGAAATAGGGGATCATGCGCCGGAGGAAATCCGGCTCGGGCAGGAAGTCGGCGTCGAAGACGGCGATCAGCTCGCCTTGGGCGACCTTGAGCCCCTCGTCGAGGGCGCCGGCCTTGAAGCCCTTTCGGTTGCTGCGGTGTAAATAGACGATGGGGTGGCCGAGTTCGCGGTACTCGCGCACCACGGCCTTGGCGATCTCTTGGGTCTCGTCGGTGGAATCGTCGAGCAGCTGGATCTCGAGGCGGTCGCGCGGGTAGTCGAGGGCGCAGATCTGCTGCACCAAGCGCCGGACGACGTATTTCTCGTTGTAGATCGGCAGCTGGACGGTGACGAAGGGCACCCGCGGCAACGCGTCGAAGGCCGGCACGTCCTGGGGCAACCGCTCTTTGTGCTTATAATAGAGATAGGTCAGGTAATAGCGATGCAGCCCGAAAATCGCCAAAATCCCTAAGATGAAAAAATAAATCCCGAGCAGGAGGAAGGCAAACAGCTCCATAATCAGGCTTATAGAAAGAAATCTTGAAAAGTCAAGGAGTTAGATTTCCGCCCCCGCCGGCCCTGGCCGCTCCGGATTCCAGGGCGAAGAGCACCTGCCGAGCCTCGATATCCACCTTCGCCACCTTGATGGTGACCTCGGTCCCGATCTTGAAGATCTTCCCGCCCTTGCGGCCGCGCAGCCGGTGCTTCTTCTCGTCGAAGAGGTAGTAGTCGTCCTCCAGGTCTTCCAACAGCACCAGACCCTCGACGAAGAAGTCGAAGAGCTCGACGAAGAAGCCGAATTTGGCGATCCGCGAGATCACGCCGCGCAGGGTCTCGCCGATGTGGCGCTGCATAAACAGGGCCTTCTGCAGGTCGACGGCCTCCCATTCCGCCTCCATCGCGACCCGCTCGCGACGGCTGCAATGGCCGGCCATGTTGGCCAGCTCGAGGGTGCGGGCCTCTTTCGCCTCCTCGGAGCGCGGCGCCTCGCGATGCAAGATGCCCTCGAGGATACGGTGGACCATCAGGTCGGGGTAGCGGCGGATCGGGCTGGTGAAATGCGTGTAACAGGTCGAGGCCAGGCCGAAGTGGCCGAGATTTTCGTGGGAGTAGACCGCCTGCTTCATCGAGCGCAGCAGGATGTGCTGGATCAGCCGCTGCTCGGCGTGGTCGGCCACCTGGTGCAGGACCTTGTTGAAGAAGCCCGGCTTCGGCTTGGGCGGAAAGGAGATGTTGAAGCCCAGGTTGTGCAGCAGGACCTGGAAGTTCTTGACCTTCTCGGGGTCCGGCTCGCCGTGCACCCGGTAGACGCCTGGGACGCGACGGGAGGTGATGAAGCGGGCCACGGCCTCGTTGGCGGCTATCATGAGCTCTTCGATCAGGAAATGCGCCTCGTTGCGCTCGGCCTTGATGATGTTCTCGATGCTGCCGTCCTCGAAGCTGATCTGGATCTCGGGCTCGGGCATGTCGAAGTCGATGCTGCCGCGCCCGAAGCGCTGCCTGCGGATCTTGCGCGAGAGCTCGAGGGCGTCGGTCAGCATGGGCAGAAGCGGCGTCAGCGGCTCGCGCACCTCGGGCATAAGGTCGACCAGGGCCCGCGCCACCTGCTTGTAGGTGAGGCGCGCCTTGGAATGGATCACGCTCTTGTAGACGTCCGCGCTCTTCGGCATCCCGTGGGCGTCGTAGAGCATCTCGCAGGTGAAGGTGAGGCGGTCTTCCTTGGGCCTTAAACTGCAC
>JASOAK010000050.1:0-6747 GCA_048499175.1 bacterium | reverse complement strand
AGTCGGTGCCGACCAGGGTGTCGGGGTAGGCGAAGGCCTGACCGTCGCAGGCCTGACCCAGCTTCAGCGAGAAAACCACCGGCGCGAGGTACTCGAGGTTGACTTGGTGGACAATGCCGGTGTCGGGCGGGACGACGCGGAAATTTTCGAAGGCCCCCTGCCCCCAGCGCAGGAAGCGGTAGCGCTCTTGGTTGCGCTGGAACTCGAGGTCCGCGTTGACCTTCGCCGCGTCGGGCCGGCCGAAGGCGTCGACCTGCACGGAGTGGTCGATAACCAGGTCCATCGGCTGCAGGGGGTTGATCTTTTTGGGATCTCCGCCCATCTTTTGGATGGCCTCCCGCATGGCGGCCAGGTCGACGACCACGGGCACGCCGGTGAAGTCCTGCAGCAGGACGCGGGCGGGGCGAAAGGCGATCTCTTGGGTGGGGACGGCCTTAGGATCCCACTTCACGAGGGCCTCGACGTGCTCTTTTTTCACGGAGTTGTCGTCCTCGAAGCGCAGCAGGTTCTCGAGCAGGACCTTCAAGGAAAAGGGCAAGCGCTCCACCTGGGGAAACTTCGCCGCCAGGGACTTGAGGCTGAAAATCTGGTATTTTTGTCCGGCGACCGAGAGGGCCTGTTGGGTGCCGAAATTGTTGCGGGATTGGGGCGCCTTCATAAGATGAACCTCGAGGAATGGACGATTCCGGTTGAAAAGCAGCCCCGATTTATCGGATCAAAACCCGGATAGCAAGGAGCTTTCTTTGGCGGATTTTCCTCAAATTCAGGCGGCTTGGCAACACCGCCGCGCCCTGGTTCGGGAGCAGAAGCTCGACGCCTGGCGGCTGGTCCACGGGGCGGCCGACGGGATGGAGGGCCTGAGCGTCGACGACTACCGAGGGCGCTACCTGATCACCGTCGAGCGGGGGCTTTGGCTGGAAGATCGCGAGGGCCTCGAGGCCGCCCTGGCCGAGGTGCAGGAGGAGCTCCGCCCCGCCTTCGCGCCCAAATTCTTCTGGGTCGCCAACCTGCCGGGAAAACGCACCGCCCTCCCCGCCGCCGAGGCCGAACGCTTCGAAGTCGTCGAAGACGGCGCCCGTTTCGAGGTGCACCTGGGCGAGGGCCCGCACACGGGGCTTTTCCTAGACCAGCGGGAGAACCGCCGCGCAGTGCGCAAGATCGCCCGCGGCCGCCGCTGCCTCAACCTGTTTTGCCACACGGGCGCCTTCACGGTGGCGGCCTTGCAAGGCGGGGCGACCGAGGCGGTGTCCGTCGACCTCTCGAAAAACTACCTGGCCTGGCTGGAGCGAAACTTGGAGCTGAACGAGCTCGAAGATCTTCCCCACCGCGACGTCGCGTCGGATGCGGCCGCCTACCTGGAGCGCGCAACGCGAAGCGGAGAAAATTTCGACCTCGTCATTCTCGACCCTCCGACTTTCGGGAGGAGCAAGGGTTCGACCTTCTCGACAACGCGGGACTATGGCCGCCTGCTCGCGGCCTGCCTCCGGATCCTGAGTCCGCAAGGACGCCTATTGGCCTGCCTCAACACGCGGAAGGTCGCCCTCGAGGAATTCCGCGATTTCCTCAAGGAAGCCGCGAAGGCCGTGCGACGCAAGGTGCTGCAACGACCGGCCCCGCCGCCCGATTTTCCGGAGACCACGGCGGAACCGGGGGCGCTCAAGGCCTTTTGGATCGCTTGATCAAAATAGAGGCTGGACTTCAAACGGCAGCGCGTCGAGCATCTCCGGATAGGATATCTCCCGAACGGCGACGGGGATCCCCAGGGCGGAACTCATCGATTCCAAAATGGCCTTCTGCTGCAGATACCGGGTGTCATGGGCGGCCTCGCGGGCGTGCAAGGCGAAGCGAACCTCCAGCTCCGCGGGCTGGCCGGATTCGCCGAGCCGCACGCGCATCTCCGACAGGCCCAAGGGGTGAAACACCCAGTTCCGCAAAACCCGCCCGGCGGCGTCGTAGACGGGAGTCTCTCCCCAGCGCGCGGGGAAGCCGCGCTGCCAATAGCGTTGGGCCTGCTCGACGTGCAGGCTCAAGTCGCTGCGGGAGGGCAGCACGTGGGAGGTGTCCCTCGACTTCTCTCCCACGCTGACCGCGATCGTCCGCACCGCTCCGCCCGCCGAGGCCAGGCCCATCCAGCGGCCGTCCGCGTCCACGTAAATTTCGGGGTGGGTGTGCGCCAAGAAGACATCCTCGGCGCTCGCCGAGCTGACTTGATCCATCTCGCCCAGGGCGAAGGTGGAGCGCAGTCCGCCGCGGCCGGCCTCGTAGATGAAACCCGTCTCGCGGTACATCCCCGCCTGGCCCATCCAGAAGGCCGCCTGGAAGGCCGCCGCGGGGCTCAGGTCGCGGCGGCGGGAAGAGCCGAAAAAATGGTGCAGCAGCTCGATCTTCTGCTCGGGACTCGCCCGCCGCAGCATGCCGCGCAAGGCAGGCGTCGCCGTCTCCCAGTGCCGGCGGAGGGTCTCCAGCAAGGCGGGATAATCCAAGGGCGCCTGCGGGTCCAGGTGGCGGGACACCAGTCCGTGCAAGACCCCGATCTCGTGCTGGGAGGGCATGCCGGCCGCCGGCCTGCGCCCGTTGCTGTTCAAGACGTGGAGTGCGAGTCGATACTGGGCCTCCTCGTTGCCTGCCGAGATATTCTCTCCGGTCCAAGGATCGATTTCCGCCTTCATTTCCTCCTTAAACAAATCCCGCGCCGTCCGAATCGCCCATTTTTGGTAGATGGCCGCCTCGCCGCGCAGCTTCCCGGCGCGGGGCAACAGCGCGAGCGGCCGGCCGCGCTCCAGGACCTGGTAGAGGCGCTCCGCCAGCTCCTGCGGCTCGTAGCCGTCGGACTCTTCCCTGGAAAGACCGCGCCGGGCCATGGCGTAGAGCTCGAGGCGCTTCGAGTCGAGCCGCACATAGGCCTCGCGCCACTCCGGCTTTTCCGGGAGGGGAATGGCCCCGTCCCGCCTCCGCTGCGCCTCGAATTCGCGAAAAATCTTCTCTTCGTAGATATCGCGCACCCGCTGCCTGATCCCCGCCGCATAGGGCAGCCTTTCGGGATGCGGCGCGGAACTGGAGATCACCTCCGCCACCGAATCGACCGCCTGCTCGATGGGCACCTCGTCGAAGACCTCGAACGGGCTCTCCGTCAAGGCCTTCTGGATTTCTCCGAGGGAACGGCTCGCGCCGATGCGCCCGCGCAGGTCCCCCAAGGCGCGAAGCGTGTGGTAGGAACGCTCCAGGGGCGTCCACCGCGGATCGCGATGCGCGGCCTTTAGGAAATAGGAGTCCTCGTGCGTTCCCTCGCCGCCCCAGCGCTTCAGTTCGGCCGCCATGAAGTCCCGCACCTTGTATTGAATCCCTAATTCGGTCGGCAGCTCGAGCAAAGGGCGCTTGCCCACCAAAACCTCGCGGAGCTGCCCCGCCAGCAACCGTTCCGCCGCGCCGCCCTGCGCATCGACCCGGTCCAACCAAGCGCGCGGGTCGGGGGCTTTGGCCCATCCCTCCGCCAGCTCGCGCTGGGCGCCTTCGGGCAAAGCCGCCAAGGCCTGAAACAGCTCCGAGGCCCGCGGCAAGCTCACCTTGAGATGCCGGCCGGGAAAGGCCAGGCTGTCTCCGGACCGCAATTCCACCCGCTGCCCCGCGGGCAGCAGCGCCCCGTTGTGCAGGATGCTTTGCGCTCGCAGGTCCACGGGCTGCCCCGGCCCGGCGGCCCTCCAGGGCTGAACATTGTGGCGGCCGTCCAACAGGTACACCTGGCCCTGGGCGCCGCGGAAGACGCGGATCTGGGTCCCCTCATGACCGAAAATCAGAGGATCCAAAAAGAACTGGCCGCTGCGAAAAAAGCGAAAGTCGGACTGGAGTCCGCCCTGATTGAAGTCGAAGAGCCGCAGGTCGGGCAGGTCCCGGCCGCGCAACAGCATCGCCGCACCGAGCGGCGGCGCGGAGGGCGCGCGGCCCGCCTTCTCCGCCTGGGCCAGGCGCATCTTGAAGGCCGTCAGCCGGGGTTGGAGCCTTCCCCCGGAGGCGTGGTGCGCCAGGCGAAAGCCGGCCGTCGCCTGCAGGTACATGACGCCGCTGTCGAAGAAATGACCGCCGAAGCCCTGCCCGCTGTCGGGGACCAGGCCGAGGGCGCGGCTGAAATATCCCGAGGCCGTCGTCGCCAGCAGGCCGCCGCCGTGTTGGATCGGGGCGCGCCAAGAATTTCCCAAGGCCGCGCCGAGGCGCCGCCCGCCCTGGTTCGCCAAACGCAGCCCGCCGAACAAGAGCATGGCGGAGAGGATCTCGCCGCCGGCGCCCCGCCACGCCGTCTCGGGCCCGTGGCTCAGGCGCTCGAAGCCTCGATGCACGGCGGTGAAGGCGAGGGCCTCGCCGCCCATCCCGAAGATCGTCGCGCCCAGGCGGAGGCCGCCGCCCACCGGGGCGATCCCCCTTCCCGCCAAAAGCCAACGGGCGAATTTGAGCCCCGCCATCTCGAAGACCGTTCCGACGAAGGGCGCCGCGGCCATGCCGAGCAGCATCGAGGGCTTCGCGACCTCCCCGGCGAAACGCGCGAGGGCGAAATCGAATTTTTGCCCGAAGCGGCCGCGCCCCGCGGCGAGGTCCGCGACCTCCTGGCTGGCCAGGCTGCCATCGCTCCGCGCGCCGAGGACCTCGGCGACGGCGAGTGCCGCCTGCGGAAATCCCTTTTCCCGCAACAGGCGATCGCGGGCGAAGCGGGCGCAGGCCGCCGCGCGCAACTCCGCATCCGACTCCAGGGCTAGGACATCGGCCTCCGCCAGCAGTTCGTCCGCCAGCAGGCGCTCCCGGATTCCCGCCAAGGCCGGCTCCAAGGACAGGCTTGCCAAGATTTCGAGGGGCGTCCGACCCGGAGACTGAGGCAGGGCCTTGCGCACCCGCTCGAACAAGGATTCCAGGGCCCTCAGCTCCGTCTCCGCGTCGAGGGCCGGCCCGAAATGCGCCCAACCGCGGCTGGAATCCGCGCGGCTAAGCGCCGACGCCTGGGCCACGGCCTCGAGGACCTCCAAGGCCAGTCGCGCGGCGGCCGGCTTCACCCGGCCGCGCCGCCGCCCCGCCGCCAGGAAAATCCCTCCGGCTTCCGGCGCGGCTTCGCTCCGGCCGAGGAAGGTGGAAAAGAGCAGCAAGGGGTCCGGCGTGGCCGCGGGCAATAGACTCGGCAGCACCTCGCGCAGGAAGGCCTCGGCCGCCGCGGCGCCCGGAGCCGCTTGTCCGTTGAGGTCTTGGAGGATGGACGCCAGCGCGGCTTCCGAGCCCTCCGCGGCCTCCCAAGTTCGCGAGTGACTCAAGAGGACTCGGCCGCCGCGGTCGAAACGGAAGTGCTCGCGCAGGAAGATCCGGTCGCGGCTCGGATCGCCGTCGACGTCCACCGCGAGGCGCAGCACGACCTCCAAGTCTTCGCCCTTGGGGATCAAGGCGTAGCTGCTTTGCGGATCGCCGGCCTTGACCTTCCAATCGGGACGATGGCGGCGGGCCAGATCGCCCGCTTGGCGGAGGTATTCGGCCTGCCCCTGCAAGGCCGAGGCGAGGCCCTCGCTCAAGGCGCCGTCCGGCTCGGCCAAGGGACGGGGAAAACTCAGGGCGACCTCCCGCGCGAAGCGGGCGACCTCGGGGTGAGAAGCGGTCCAGCCCTCGTCCGCCGCGGCCTCGCGGTGTCGCTCGAGATAGCCCCGCCACTCCGGCGAGGGGATCGAGGCGGCCGAAATCTCGCGGCGGAATTCCTTGAGGACTTGTTCGCTGGGATCGAAGACAAAACGATCGTGGATATAGAGGCGCCCGTCCTCGGGCACGGCGTTGTCGTCGACGGGGTAGATCCAGGTGACCTCGCGGTCCTCGTTGGGCAGGATCCGCGCCTCGGTACGGGCCTCGACATCCTTGCCCTGGATGCGCAAGGCGGCCTCGGCCCGCCGATGCACCTCGACGAGCGGCGCGAAGAAATCGCCATGTTCCCGGAGCAAGGCCCGAGCCTCGGGCGAAAGCCGGTACGAAGCCGTGAAACCCACGGAAAGCCCCCAAGCCAAAAACAATGCAATCCCGGTATCTCTTTAATTAGGTAGGTAGGATGAGCCCCGGACGCGGGGGATATCGTCGGTCCCGGGAAATAGTTGCCTGGGAGCAGGCGTCGAAGCTCCCGGCGACCGAGGCTTCAAGGCTTCGATTTCATGGAAAAAATCCGATGTGGCTCAAGACGTCGCCGTGCAGTGGTCGATCTTGAACAGCGGCAAAAACACCCAGCGCCGGGGCGGCGCCAGCTTTTGTTTGCGCTCGTTGTAGAGCTCGGTCCACTCGACGGTGAACCCGGCCTCGGAGACGTCCAGGACCGTCCCGAGGATGCGCGTGACGGCCTCTTCGCGGCTCTTGTGGGGGCCCTCGCCTTCGTGGACCTCGATCAGGATGGGGGTATTGAGGGAGATTTCGACTTTGTTGCCTTTCATGGGGTACTTCCTTTTTTACACCCGCGCATGCGGATCGTACAACTTTTGATGCTCGTCCAGCGCAAAGCGATCCGTCATCCCCGCCACGTAGTCGCAGATCGCCCGCACGGGGTCGTCGCTGCCGGCGCGCTCGAAGACCCAGGGCGGGAGGATCTTCGGGTTGTGCGTGTAGGCGCGGAACAGGTCGCGCAGGATGCGCTCGGCCTTGTCCGCCATCCGCTCGACACGATAGTGCCGATAGAGGTTTTTGAAAAGGAACTTCTTGAGCTCGGCGTTCTTGCCGCGCAGCTGCTCGCTGTAGCCCACCAATTGA
>JASOAK010000049.1:0-6880 GCA_048499175.1 bacterium | reverse complement strand
ATTAAGGTCTTTGGGGGCGGAGAGCCACGGCGCGGTTTTTTGGCGGGATCTGGTTCGGTTTGCGGAAAGATTGGAAGCCGCCGAGAAATTGGACGCGGCCGCCGCAGTGTTGGCCACCGCCGCAGGGGCCTTGCGCGAAGGGCCCCTAGGGGCTTACGCGCAAAACCAACTCGACGCGATCCAAGGCAGAGGCGCCTTCGGCGGGCGGGCGGAATTCCTGCTCAGCCGCTTCACCCGCGACGCCACAGATCCCAAGGTCATCCTCCCCATGATGGCCGGCTCCCTCGTTTACGGCGCGGTCCGGGCCGCCGCGCTCGGCCGCCTGGCCGCGACGACGCGCGGCGCCTGGTACGCCCAAGGCTTCGCGGCGCGCCTGACGGCCTCATCCCTCGGCTTCGCGGCCGAGGTCCCGACCTTCGCCCTCTCCGCCCGCGCCCTGCGCCGGGCCGGAGAAAAGACCGAGGGCCCGTCCTTGGGTCAGGAGTTCGGCAGTGCGGCCCTCACCCTGGGATTTCTCAAGTCCTTCGCCTTCGCCGGCAACCGGGTCTTCCGCGGCCTCCACGGCATCGGCGAGAACGGAATCGCCCAGCGCCTGCCCTCCGGCACCCGCGCCTCCCAATTCGCCCTCTCGCAGGGCGCGATGTTCACGGGGCTGCTCGCGGCGCACCAGGCCGAAGAGGCCCTGGGCTGGCGGCCGCAGGTCGACGGGGCGACCACGATCACCGATACCTTGGCGGCGATGCTCAGCCTCTCGGTCGGAGGGCATCTGGGTCCTAAGGTCTTGGGACCGCGCCTCGCCGGCTTCCAGGCGGAGGCCCGCGGCAGGTCGGAACTGGCCTCGCGCTGGACGGAGCTGGCTCCGGGCCTGAGGCCTCTGTCGGCGATCGCCCAGCCGGCGCCGGGAGGGATGCTGCTGTCCATGAGTACCGGCAGCGGCCGAGGCGCCGAACCCTCCGGCGGCGATCCCAGCCGCATCATTCGCGACCTGCGGATCGATCTGACCTCCAAAGACGCCAAACCCAAGGCCCGCCGCAAGGCCTTGGGAGAGCTGAGCAAACACCTAACGATGCAACTGCCGGGCATCCGCCAGTCCTTGGGCCTTGGCGGCGTCACTCCCTTTCTCGCGGCCCTCGGTTTGGGCTTGGAAACGCTGCTCGCTCCCAACACGGCCCTGGCGGGCCCACTGGAACCCCTCGTTTCGGGGAATCTCAACCTGCTTTTGCTCGGGGCGACGGCGGCCATCTCGGCGGCCTTGGGCTTTTGGGCCGGGTGGCGAGCTCGGAGCCGGAACAGCGCTTCTTCGCCGACCGAGGTTCGGAAGTCAGCAGGCTCGATTTATCGAGTCGCGACGACTCCAGGATTCTTTAATTTTCTGGCGGAACTAAATCCGAAGCGGCTTCAGGTAACCGCTTTTCATGAAAACGGCCGGCCGCGGAAAATCTTGTTCACCAAACCCCAGACCATCCAGAGCCTCCGTTTTTCCGCGGGATTCACCGCCGTCGTCGACGCGGAGGGCAGGCTGATGCGCATGCGCGCCGCCCAGAATCTCACATGGCATGACGCCATTTACACGTCGGACTGTCGAATTAACGATACCACCATTCCTCCCGAGGCCGACATCTTTCTAACCGAGACCGGCGCCTTGGCCTACGTGCAGCTCCCCTTCGGTTTTACAAAGGTCGGAGCCTACAATACGGTAGGCCCCTCGCAAGTCCACTTTCATGAGAACGGCCGAATCAAGTCCTTGATTAGCAGCGGACATCGCGATGATCCCCTGAGAGGGCGCTATGGAAATAAATATGTTTTTTTCGATCAGAACGGAAAATTTCTCGGGGCCGGAGAGAAGCTCTCCGATTATGATAATTACGTGAAGACCCCGGAGCGCCTCAGAATCGCGGCGCCGCCGCGGGAGAAAGATCAACATCCGGGCGATGAGTCGCCCGCGACTCGGGAAGCGGAGGCCGAACGCGAGGCCGAGGCCTCGGAAGCAAGGTCCGACCGGCGGGGAACTTCCGGCTGAATCCCCGATTTACTTTCGGACCGCGGCTGACTATAAGCCCCCCATGTCCAAAGAGGTCCAAGAACTCTTCACCTCGATCGCGCCGAGCTACGACTTTCTCAACCACTTCCTGAGCCTCTCGGTCGACAAGCGCTGGCGCGACAAGGCCGTCGCCGCGCTGGGCAAGGCGGCGCCCGCGCGGGTCCTCGACCTCTGCGCCGGCACCCTCGACCTGACCCAAAAGGTTTTGCAAAAATTCCCCCAAAGCGAGGTCTTCGCGGCCGACTTCGCCGTCGCCATGCTCGAAGAAGGGCGCGACAAGGTCCGCGGCAAGGTCAAGGCGCATCGCATCTGCGCCGACGGGCACCGCCTGCCCTTCGGCGCCGGCTCCTTCGACGCCGTGCTCTGCGCCTTCGGGATCCGCAACCTCGAGCATCGCGCCGATGCCGCCCGGGAGATCCGCCGGGTGCTCAAGCCCGGCGGGAAGCTGGTCGTGTTGGAGTTCTTCCGGCCGGAACGATTCTTTTCGAAGCTCTTCTACCAGACTTATGGAAAGTACGTCCTCCCCCGGATCGGGGGGGCCGTCTCGCGGAACCGGAAGGCCTATGAGTATTTGCAGAACTCGATCCAGCACTTCCTGAGCGTGGAGGAGTATGGGCGGCTCTTGCTGGAGCATGGATTTCAGAAGCCGGAGGTGTTGCCGCTCTCCGGAGGCATCGCGCATCGCATCGTCGCGGAGGCCGTGTAGGGGCGAACCTCGTGTTCGCCCTCCCCCTCCCCGCCCGAGGGGCGAACCCAAAGTTCGCCCCTACAAATAGACTATGACCGCAGCCACCCTACTGCAAAAATTCCGCTACACCCTCGAGCTGGTGAAGTTCTCCCACAGCCTCTTCGCCCTGCCCTTCGCCCTGGCCGCCTTCTTGGTCGCCTCGAAGGGCCGCTTCTCCGGGATGCTCCTGCTCTGGGTCGTGCTCTGCGTCGTTCTTGCCCGCACCGCCGCCATGGCTTTCAACCGGCTGGCCGACGCCCGCTTCGACGCCTTAAACCCGCGCACCAAAAATCGCCATATTCCCGCAGGCTTACTCTCCAAGTCTTACGTCATTGCTTTAACCCTGATTTCCAGCGCCGGCTTCCTCCTCGCGGCCTGGCAGATCAACCGCCTGGCCTTTTGGCTTTCTCCCTTCTGCCTCGCGGCCCTGTTTCTCTACTCCCTGGCCAAGCGATTCACCGACTTCACCCAGCTCATCTTGGGCTTTTGCCTGGGGATGGCGCCCATCGGCGCGACCATCGCCGCCACAGGCAAGATCACCGGTAGCTCTCTAGTCCTGGGCGCGGCCGTCCTGCTTTGGGTCGCCGGCTTCGACCTGCTCTACGCCCTGCAGGACCTGGAATTCGACCGGGCCCAGGGCCTGCGTTCCCTTCCGGTCCGGCTGGGCCTGAAGGGCAGCCTGCGACTCTCTTCCCTCTGCCACGCTCTATTTCTCGGCCTCTTGGTCGCCTACGGGCTCTTGGAGGCCCTCGGCGGCTTTTATTGGGCGGGATTGGCCTTGAGCGGCGCCTTCCTGCTCTGGGAGCACGCGACGATCCGCGACGACTTGGCCAAGGTCGACGCCGCCTTCTTCACCGCCAACGGGCTCTTGAGCGTCTTTTTCCTCGCCTTCACCGCCGCGGACCTGTATTTTTAGGGCCTCCGCAGGCCTCCCTTAAGGCCGAATAACCTTGACGGAAGCCCCTGATTGCAATAGACCCTCGGCCTCCCGATTTTTGAGGTCCAAGGTATTATGAAGAAATTTCCCAAACGGACGCCGCTCAAGGCCCCCAAGGTAAACACCAAAGATAACAAGGTGTTACTGAAGTCCCTCCTCAAGCAGATGGACGAGCTCCTGGTCACCAACCGGCGCCAGAGCCACGAGGTCCAGATGTTGAAGGAGGAGGTCGAAGGCCTGCGCCGCGACCTTTCGATCACGATGGAATCGCTAGCCGAGCTCCCCTACGTCTCGGGGATGCTGCACTGAGGAGTCCTTATGCCGCGCATGTGTATCCTTTGCAAAAAGACCGCCCAAGCTGGAAACATCGTCAGCCACGCCAACAACAAGACGCACACCAAGAACCACCCGAATCTACAGAAGGTCCGGGCGCTCTACCAGGGCAAGGTTCAGAACATCACGGTGTGCACGCGTTGCATCCGCTCGGGCAAGGTGACGAAGGCGGCGTAGGGGCGAACCTTGTGTTCGCCCTCCCCTATAACATTCCGTAAAGATTTCCGGCGCCGTATCGGTGACGTTGTTCCTGAGGGCGAACACAAGGTTCGCCCCTACGACCGAATCTGATCCACCGAAATAACGCCCGCCAGGGTCTCCAAGGCCCTCACGACCTCCAACAACTGCTGCCGATTCTTGATGTCGAGGACGAAGATGTTGATCGCCTTCAGGTCGCTGCTCGTCCGGATGTTGGCCTGCGAAATATTCACCCCCAGGTTGCTGATGGTCTTGGTCATCGAGGCGAGGATGCCGGGCCGGTCCACGCTGACCGCGCGGATCTTGGCCTGATGGCTGAGATCGCTGGCGTCGTCCCAGCTGACCTCGACCCGGCGATCGGGATCGGTGGCAAGGACTTTTGGGCAGTCGACGGTGTGCACCGTGACGCCCCGGCCCCGCGTGATGAAGCCGGTGATGCTGTCCCCCGGCAGCGGGTTGCAGCACTTGCCCATCGCCACGAGCACGTCGTTCAAGCCCCCCACCGTGATCGCGCTCTTCGAGCGCTTCTTCACCTTCTGGAAGATCTCCCCCAGCACGCCGGTCTTGGCGGGGCTGGGCTCCGGCTTGATCAGCAGCTCGGCCGGAATCAATTTTACGACCACATGGTGCGGCGAGATCTTGCCGTAGCCGATCTGGGCGATCAGGGACTCGGCGTTCTTGAGATGGAACTCCCGCGCGGCCTCGAGCAGCTTGTCGTCCTTCAGATACTTGCCCGCCTGGAGCCCGTGGCGCTCGATCTCGTTGATCAGCAGCTCGTTGCCGAGGCTGAGCGCCCGGTCGCGCTGCTCGTCGCGGATCTCCTGGCGGATCTTCGCCTTGGCCCGGGAGGTCTTGACGAACTTCAGCCAGTCGCGGTTCGGCTTCGAGCCGGGCTTGGTCAGGACCTGCACCGTATCCCCGCTCTTCAGCACGTAGTCGAGCGGCACGATCTTGTCGTTGACCTTGGCGCCGACGCACTGCTTGCCGACGTCGCTGTGGATGCTGAAGGCGAAGTCGACCGGTGTCGAGCCGTAGGGCAATTCTTTAAGCTGGCCCTTCGGGGTGAAGACGTAGACATCGGTGGCGAACAAGTCGAGCTTGACGGTGTCGAGGAATTCCGCCGGGTCCTGCAGGTCCTTCTGCAAATCCAAGAGCTCGCGCAGCCACTGGAACTTCTTCTGGTCGTTTTGGCTGATCGAGCCGTCCTCCTTATAGGTCCAGTGGGCCGCGATCCCCTTCTCGGCGATCTCGTGCATCTCCAGGGTGCGGATCTGGAACTCGACGCGCTGCCCCTCGAGGCAAATGACCGTCGTGTGCAGCGAGCGGTAGTTGTTGACCTTGGGCATCGCGATGTAGTCCTTGAAGCGCCCCGGCACCGGCTTCCACAGCTCGTGCAGCACGCCCAAGACCTCGTAGCACTGGCGGATGTTGTCGACGATGATCCGGAAGGCCATGATGTCGTGCACCTGGTCGAAGGCGATGTTCTGGCTCTCCATCTTGCGGTAGATGCTGTAGAGGTGCTTGACCCGTCCGTAAATCCGGTTGGGGACGCCGTACTCCTGCAATTTTTTCTCCAGCAGCTCCTGGACGCGCGCCATGTAGGCCTCGCGCTCCTTCCGCACCACCTCGACCTGGTGGTAGATCGCATTGTAGATCTCGGGCTTGAGGTACTTGAGCGAGAGATCCTCCAGCTCGATCTTCATCCATTGGATACCGAGTCGGTTGGCCAGCGGGGCATAGATCTCGGCGGTCTCCTTGGCGATCTTGAGCTGGCGCTCGACGCTCAAGTGATGCAGGGTGCGCATGTTGTTCAAGCGGTCGGCCAGCTTGATCAGGATGACTCGGATGTCGACGGCCATCGCCAGCATCATCTTGCGGAAATTCTCGGCCTGTTTCTCCTCGGTGGTCGAGAACTTGATCTTGCTCAGCTTGGTGACGCCGTCGACCAGGAGCGAGATCTCGGGACCGAATTCCTTCTTGATCTCGTCGATCGGAATCAACGTGTCCTCGACCGTGTCGTGCAGCAGGCCCGCCGCGATCGAGGCCGCGTCGAGCTGCATCTCGGCCAGGATCGCCGCGACCTCGACGGGATGGATGAAATAAGGCTCGCCGGAGGCGCGTTTCTGCCCCTCGTGGACCTTTTCGGAAAAATGGTAGGCCTTCTCGATGAGGCTTAGGTCGGCCTTGGGGTTGTAGGCCCGTACCGACGCGAGGATGTCTGGCAAAGAGATCATGCGGATAGAATCGCCTTCAGCTCCTTCTTGGCCGCTTCGAGGTCGCGGTTGACCACCACGTAATCGTAGTGGACGCTCTGCTCGATCTCGTGCTCGGCGCGGGCGATGCGCCGGGCGATGGTCTCGGGGCTGTCCGTGCCCCGGCTCTCCAGGCGCTTGCGCAGCTCTTCGATCGAGGGCGGCTTGAGGAAGATCAGCACGGCTTGGGGCTCGATCTTCTTGAGGTTCAGGGCGCCCTGCGTGTCCAGGTCCATCAGCACATCGCGGCCTTCCCGCAGGCTGGCCTCGATCGGCGCCCGCGGAGTGCCGTAGAACTGGCCGTGAACCTCCGCCCACTCGAGAAATTGCCCGGCCTCGGCCATCTTATCGAACTCTTCACGGGAAATGAAATGGTAGTCCCGGCCGGCCGC
>JASOAK010000048.1:0-7103 GCA_048499175.1 bacterium | reverse complement strand
GCCCAGGGCCAGCATGAAGCCCCGGGCGGTGTAGACCGCCTGCGCGCCCAGCGACAGGGCGATGAGCTGCTTCCCGGGATTGATGAGCTTCCCCGCCGCCACCAGCTTGAGGCGGTCCCGCACCTCTTCCTCCTTCAAAATTTGATGCACCGCCGGCAGGGCCGTCAGGATCGGGATCCCCAGGTCGTCCATGAAGGACTTCGGTGCGGCGCCGGTGCCGCCCTCCGCCCCGTCCAGCGCGATGTAGTCGGGAAAGATCTGGTGCCGCGCCATCGCCCGCACCAAAAGGCGAAACTCCGCCTCGCGGCCCAAACAAAATTTAATGCCGACCGGCAACTCGGAGATATCCTGGACGCGGCCGATGAAGCGTACCGTCGCGTCCGGGTCGGTGCATTCCACGTGCGAGGGCGGCGAGATCACGTCGCGGTCCATCGGCACGCCGCGCAGCTCGGAGATCTCGCGGGTGATCTTCTCGCGCGGCAGCAGGCCGCCCTTCCCCGGCTTCGCGCCCTGGGAGAACTTGATCTCGATCATCTTGACCTGCGGCAGCCGGGCGATCTCTCGCAGGCGCCCCTCGTGCAAAGACCCGTCCTCGTTGCGGCAGCCGAACTTCGCCGTCCCCATCTGGAAGATCAGGTCGCAGCCCTCCATCAGGTGATACTTCGGAAGCCCGCCCTCGCCCGTGTTCAAGGGGATCCCCGCCTTCTTCGCGCCCCGCGCGAGGGCCCGGACCGCGTTCTTCCCCAGGGCGCCGTAGCTCATGGCGCTGATCAGGACGGGCTTGGTGATGGTGTAGGCCTCGGGCAGGCCGCGCTCCTCGCCGAAGGTCAGGACATAGGGCTCCGCCTCGGCCACCAGCGTCGGATACATCGAATGCCGCAGCTTGTACTCGGTACCGTCGAATTCCAACTGCGAGCCGAAGGCCGAGGAAGCGTCGATGTCCTTCGCTTTGCGGTAGACCTCCATCCGCTCCACCCGCGAGAAGGGGCGCTCCTCCGTATCGGTGGTGAACAGATACTGGCGCAGCTCCGGCCCGATGCTCTCCAACAGGTAGCGCCCCTGCGCCACCCAGCCGAAGTTGGTTAAGAGGGCATGGTCTTTCTGGACGCGGCGATAGAAAAGATTGATGAGGGTCATCAGCAGGAAAAAGACCGTCAGAAAATGGAAGTAAAACGAGGAAAAATACCCCGCCAGGAAAAAGACGACGGTCAGCGCGGGAAGGCCGAAATTGACGACACGCGAGATCTTCTCGAGATTGACGGTCCAAGAAGCGGCCATGGGGAGAATTTTGAAGAAGGGACCGGAAAAAGGGAAGGAAAGACCGCGCCGCCCTAAAATAGCTTGGAATCGCCCCGGGACCCGAACGAACAAGAACGTCTTCGGCCGGAGCTGCTTGAATTGCGGCCTGCGCCTCGACGGGACCGGTTTGGATAATCCCCAGGATCCCTTGTTCGGAAAAAGGCTAGCGAAGCTGCATCACCGGGAGGGTTGTGTCTCCCTTGAGGGCGGGAAGGACGACCTGCTCCTCGCACTTGATGCGGGTCTCGGTCGGGTGAGGTTCCCAAGCGCACTTGATCTTCAAGTCGCGGGTCCCGCGGCTGACCCAGGCGCCCTCTTGGGGAAAGAGGGCGTCGATCCGAAAATCCCAGGTGTTGTTGCCGTCGGGATAGGGGCTGAAGGGGACGCGGATGTTTTCCGTCTCGGCCAGCCACTTGCCGTCGGCGCCGCAAGCGGCGACGAGCGTCTTTTTGTAGGTTTCGTTGGAATAGGAATAAAAGGGTCGCAGGGCCTCGACGGCCACCTTGGGAACGGCGTTGGGATCCATCGGCGGTTGCACGGTTTGGGTGGTGCAAATCACGGCCTTGGTCGGCTCGGTCCGGATGTCGCGGCCGCCCACCGGCAAGGCCTGGGCCTCGCGGATCCATAAATTCGAAAATAGGCCGCCGCCGCTGGGTTGGGAACGATACTCGCCGAAGCCGCAGACTTCGCGCTCTTCCTTCGGCGGCCACAGGGTATTGCAATCCCCGGCCGGGTTCTCCGGACTGAAATGCAGCCTGACCGTGATTTTGATGCCGCCGAAGAGATTGCCGACCGGCGTATCGCCGGTGCAAACTCCGCCGCTGCACTCGGTTCCCGAGCCGCTCGCGTGGCCGGTGCTCCCGCCGCCGCCGACGTCGCTGAAGGGATCCGAGGAGCCTCCGCCCGCGGGAGGAAAGGCCCCCCCGCCGCCCGGATTTCGTGGGTCGATCCCCGGCAGGCCGCCCCCGCCGGCCATCGCGCCGCCGGAGCCCACTCCGCCCAGACCGCCGCCGGCCCCGTTTTGGGCGATATCGTCCAAGGCCATCCCCTGGCCGCCGCCGTCGGCCTGATTGGAGGAGCCGGACATGGCCCCGCAGCCCCCTAGGACGGCCGCGAACAGGCCTGCGGCAAAAACATTCAATAATTTCGATAAGTTGATCGGTAAAGACAGCGCCAAGCAAGCCCCCATTCGACGATCCAACACTCCAACAGCATATAACAACCGGCTTGTCGGAGGAACCCGGAAGCTTTATCGGAGCATGCGCCCGGAGAGTTGCCCGCGCCGCCGGGCACCGCTTCACTCCGCTTCAAGCAGCGTCAGCTCTTGGACCACGCTCTCCAGTTTCCGGTCGCGGAGGTAGCTGGCCCGGAAGGCCTCTGGCAATTTTTCCGCGAATTCCTGCACCGCCCGCTTCGCCGCCAGGAAATGTTCCTTGGCCCGGGCCCTCTCGCCCTTCGCCTTGGCGAGCAGGCCGCGGTTGTACTCCACCTCCCAGAGCGATTCGAGGTTCTCGTTCTTTAGAATATTCTCCCGGGCCTCTTCGAAAAACGCCTCGCTCTTCTTCAAGTCCGGCTGGGCCCGATCTCGGTAGACCTTCCCCAAGATGATGTAGAGCCAGCCCAAGAGACGGTCGTCCGGCCAAAGGCGTCCCAGCTGCAAGGCGGCCTCGGCGTCGAGCTGCGCGGGCAGGAAATGCCCTTGGCTCCAGTGCAGGTAGGCGCGGTTGACGAGAAATTGGGCGCGAAAGCGCGGGTGCTTTTTCCCGTCCAGCAGGGCGATGGCTTGGTTCAGGTAGGACACCCGCAGCTCCGGGCGCCCCTGCCTGCCGGCGATCAGCGAGAGATAATTCAGCGCGATGGCCTGTTGGTCCCGGTAACCGTGTTGGATGGCCCGTTTCATCCATTCGTAGCAAGCGGCCTCGGCCTCGGCCGACTTGCCGCCGTGATGCAGGAGGTTGATCCACTTTTGATAAAGCGACTGCAACAGGAAGGGATGCGGCTCGCGCCGCGCGAAATCCCAGGCCTCCTGATACCCGGCGTAGGCGGCTTCGACGTTCCCCTGCTCTTGGAAGACCAAGGCCAGATTGGTCTGCGCGATTCCCGCGCAATACAGATCGCCCGCCGCGACGGCGTGGCTCACCGCCGCGCGCAGTTGCTCTTCGGCCTCGGGCCAGCGCCGCTCGACGCGAAACAGCAGGCCGCGCAGGTTGCAGGCGCGCGCGAGGCCGCGCAGGTTATTCGCGGCGGAGTAATGCCGCTCGCACTCGGCCAAGTCGGCCTTGGCCGCGTCGAAGCGGTGCAGGAGGTTCTCGGCTCGGGCCCGAGTTTCCAACAACAGGCCTTGCGCGTCCGCGGAGTCGAAGGCCAGGCCTTGCAATAGCTCCAGGGCGCGCTCCGCCTGCCCCTCCGCGACGAAAAGCCGGGCCCCTGCGAGATTGGCTTGGGACGGGAGCGTTCGGACCCCCGAAGCCTGGACCGCCTCCTCGAACCAGGCAATGCCAGCGGCGAACTTGCCCTGCTCGTAAAGCGCGTTCAGGGACTCCGCGAGCCCTTCCGGATCCCCGGCCCGGGCTGAGGCCCGCTCCGGCTTGGCGGGACCGACGGAATAGCACCGCACGCCGTTCACCGCCTCCGCGCGAAGCCATCCTTCCCGCAGCCAAAGCGCCAAGGCGCCGCGCAGGGCCCCGGCCTCGAAGCCGAGCATCCCCTCCAAGGCCGCCGCGGGCAGGCTGAGGCCCGAGCCGGCCAGAAACTCGCGCACCTCGGACTTCCGTTTCGCTTCGCGGCCGGACTGCCGTTCCAGCAAGGCGCTGCCGTCCACGGGCAGATTTCCCCGCCAATTCCACCCGCCCTGCTCCCAAGCGAGGGCCCCCTCTTCGCGCAAGGCCTGCAGGAGCTCGCCGAAGCGCCGCGGGTACAGCTCTTTCGTGCTGCGAGCCAATTGCTCGGGAAGCTCCGCGGGGGCGCCTTGGATTTCCGCCCCGCAAAAGGCCCGAAGCTTCGCCTCATCCAGAGGCGGAACCCGCAAAAGATCCGCGCCGGGCGGCGCTTCCTCCGCGCCGCGGCTCGTCCAAAGCCATGGAGCCACGCCACGCCGCATCGACGCCTCCGCATCGCCCGAGGACGCGTCTTCCAAGTCCAACAGGAGGGGCCGGTCGGCCGCGTCCTCCGCAAGGGCGGCGAATTCCTGCCAGGCCTTTCGATCTCGAAAATACCAGGGGCGTTGCCCCTGAAGCTGCAGCTGCGCCTTGAGCCGCTCGAGGAGGCGAGTCTTCCCCGCGCCCTCGGGACCGGAAAGCCGCACCGACCGCTTGGCGGCGAGGGCCGCGGACAGCGACTCCAGGATCTCGGGGTAAAAGAGATGATCGGATTCTTCCAGGATGTGACCGGGCGCTTGCTGGCCGCGCAGGCTGAAGTTCTCGCCCAGGGCCCGGTTGAGCTCCTCCAACACCTCGCGCACGCTGGCGAAACGCTCCTCCGGCTTTCGCAGCACCATCCGGCGCAGGAGATCCGCGAAGGCGTCGGGCAAGGCGGGATCCAGGCCCGAGACGCGCTCCGGGTCCTTATAGGTTTGCAGTTGGAGAATCTCGAAGGGATCTTGCGAGGCGAAGGGAAAGCGTCGCGCGAAAACTTGATGCAGCAGCATCCCGAGGGAATAGATATCGGCGGCCGGGGAAGGCTCCCGCTCCTGCAGGCATTCCGGGGCGGCGTAGGGCGGCGTGCCCGAAAAACCCGCGGCCTGCGCGAGGCCCCGCCGCTTCCATTGGGCGATGCCGAAATCGATGAGCTTGATGCTGAGCTCTCCGGTGCGGTCCGGCGCCGTCACCAGGATGTTGGCGGGCTTGAGGTCGAGGTGCAACACGCCCCTTTGATGCAGAAAATCGAGGGCCCGCAAGACCTGGACCAAGAGCTGAAAGACGGTATTGAGATCGGCCTCCCCCGTCGCCTGCAGGAGGTCGCGGCCGTCGATCCACTCGGAGGTGAAGAACATTTCGCGATCCGTCGCGCCGAGGTCGTAGACGGCGGCGAGGTGGGGATGCCGCAGCAGGCTCAAGGTGGAAAATTCGTTTTTCAGATCGGCGACGGCCGGGGCGCTTTCGGAGAGGCCCTCCACCAGCTTGAGGGCCATGGGCCGCTCGCCCGCCAGGAGGTCTTGCACCAAGTAAACCGCGCCGCCCCCGCCCCGGCCCAAGGGGCGCAGCACGCGATAACGCCCGGCGATTTCGAGCGGAGCTCCTTTGTTCTTACGGCTGGGCTTCCGTGCCACGGGTGATCCATTCCCCTGGATGAGTCCGATGAAGGCCCGACAAGGTGGTGGGAAGGCGCGCTTAGCCCCCGGTTTCTTCGGCCTTTCGCTTGAGGTTCAGTCTCGAATAAAGAATGTAGTCGATCTCTTCGTCCGCGGCCATCTCCGCGCTGATTTCGCCGGCCTCGGCGCCGGTGTCTTTCGCAAAAACCTTGGCGCCCTTGCTGCCGGAAAAGACCTTGATGTCGTAGCCCAGTCTCTCCAAGGAGGCGGCAAGGTCCGCCCAGGCATTTCGCAGAGAGACGCTCAGGTTGTCGATGTTCAGGATCACGAATCCTCCGTCTTATGAAGACCATACACGAAAATCGCGCGGCTGGCTTTACCTATATCTTCCCTCGGAATCATGATAAAGTGTTTTATGTCTCCCCAATCGCAAGCCGCCAGGACCCTCTCGCTCATCATGGAGGCCCTCAAGGTCTCCAGCCATGCGTCGAGCTCTTTGACTCAAATCGTCAAGGTAATCAGGGGCCATTTCAAGGTGGAGCTGTGCTCCCTTTACGAGCTCAACCAGGGACAGTTGAAGCTGGTCGCGACCGACGCCGTGGATTTCGGCGCGGTCGGCCATGTGCTCCCGGCGACCCACCTGAAGCTCTTGGAGCTCGCGACCCGGAAAATGGAAACGGCCTTCTTGGAAGACCGCCGCAGCTCCTGTATCGCCGTGCCCTTGATCCATCGGGAAGAAATTTCGGGCCTGCTGGTGCTGCAAAGCGCCCGGCCCCAGCCCCTCAAGCCCGAGGAGGCTCGATTCCTCGAATTCATCGCGCTGCAGCTCGCCGGCACCCTGCCTGCCATTGCGGCCCTGGAACGCGCCAAGCGTCAAGTCCGGGGCAAGCCGTGCCAGGTCGTTTTCCAGGGAATTCCCGCCTCTCCCGGCTTCGGCATCGGACCCGCCCTGCTCCTCCGCGCCGGTGGGCTCTCGACGCCCATCGCGCAAGGATCCTACGACGTCGCGCACGAATGGGAACTCCTGCAAAGCGCCCTCGAGCAGGCGTCGCAGGACCTGCTCGGCCTCGAGCGGAGGGTGGAAAAGGAGTCCTCGAAAAGCGAATCCGATATCTTCGGCAGCCATCGGATGATGCTTTCCGACCCCGACTTTCTGCTCCGGATGGAAAACGAGGTGAAAAGCGGAAAAAGCCCGCTCCAGAGCGCCGGCGAGGTCTTTTCGGAGTTTATCCGCGCGATTCGGTCGAATCCCAGTCCCGGTTTCGAGGAAAAAGCCGTCGACCTCGAAGAGCTGCGCGAACGGACCCTGGGAAATCTTTTAAAAATCGGCGTTCAGGGCCTGAGGGAGGATTGGTCGGGCATCCTGGTGGCGAAATCTCTCGGCCCCTCCGACACCTCGCGGCTGGACCCGCAAAAAATCCTGGGCATCGTCACGACGACGGGCGGCCCCACCTCCCACGCCGCCATCCTGGCCCGTTCGCTGGGCGTGCCCGCCGTGATGGGAGTTCCGGGCATCGTGGAGAGCGCGGCTCCGGGAGACCTATTGATCGTGGAC
>JASOAK010000047.1:0-9769 GCA_048499175.1 bacterium | reverse complement strand
AGGGTTATGAGCATCGCGTCTTGGGCGGGAAGAGCGGAGTGGTCGCGAAGCCGGAGGCCGCGGTTGCGACGGCGAAGGCTTATCTTGCCGCGGCGTCCTCGGCGCGCGGCGCCGTGCTGTTGCAGGCCCTGGCAGGAGAGGACGCGAGGATCGCCAACGACGCCGCGGTGAAATTGGGAGAGAGGTCCAAGGCGGATTTTTCGGACGTAGAGGTCGCGGCCCTTGTAAGGGCCGTTCGCGAACGGCCCCTACAGAGCACCGCAAAAATCGCCCTGGTCCGCGCCTTGGAAAATTCCGGCACCGCCGCCTCGCTGGAGGGACTCAAGCAGCTGGCCGACGACCCGCCCTCGCCCGCGAAGTGGGCCGCCGTCCGCGCCTTGCAAAAATTGGGCGCTCCCCGCCCGGTCGAGCGCCTCGCCGAGGACTTCCGTCGCGCCGACGACGCCGAAAAATCCCAGGCCCTCGCCTTGATCGTTCCGCAGCAGGGCGCGGCGGCCGAGGCCTTCCTCTCCGGCGTCCTCGCCGGGCCCTTTTCCGTGGAAGTGAAGAAGTCCGCGTTGCGCCGGATGGCCGAGCATAAAAGCCCGGGCTATGAGGCGCTCCTGCTCAAAAATCTCGGGGAGGGCGAGGCGACCCTCCGCGCCGAGACCGTCCTCGCCCTCGGCCGGATGGGCAGCAGCCAGGCCGTGCCCCTCGTCATCCCCCTCCTCGACAGCCCCCAGGCCCCGTTACGCGCCGCGGCATTTCTGATGCTGAGCGAGAGCCCCGACCCCCGCGCCCGGGACGTGATCAGCCGGCGTTACACCCGGGACCACCACGGGGGAGTTTGGGAGCAAAATCAACACTTTTACGAGGGTTCCGGGACCGGCCAAAAACCCTAGGGAAGGAGTTGGCAACGAAACCGCCGGGAAGCCGATAAAATCCTTGGCATTCTATGGGTATGTGCAGGAGTCAGCGCGGCATGTTAGGGAACCTCCAACGCTTCGGAAAATTGGCGATTTTGACCGGCAGCCTCGCGGCGGTGCTCTCCTGCGGCGGCGGGGGCGGCGGCTTCAACCTCGAGGGCGGCGTCTTCGGGCCCAGCGTGAGCGGCACGCCTGACAGCTTCCGCGGCGCGGGCATCGTCAACGACGGCAAGTTCCTCTTCGGCGGCCCGCTCGCGCAAGGCCAGCAGGGCGACATCCTCCTGCAGAACGACAAGATCCGAATTATTCTGCAAAAGCCGACCCGCAACACCGGCGTCGGCCTCTTCGGCGGCAACATCATCGACGCCGACTTGTTTCGTCCCAGCGCCGAGGGCGGCAAGGACCAGTTCGGCACGATGTTCCCGCTGGTCAACCTCTCTTGGACGGTCAACTACCAGCGCCTCGAGATCCTCAACGCCGACTTCGCCAACGGCCCCGTGGTCGTGCGCGCGACCGGCATCCTCGACGTCTACGACTACATCCAGACCAATATCATCACGCCCTTCGCGAAGATCTTCGTCGGCGCCGACCTCTACTTCTCGACGCGCTTCGACGACATCTTCAACCCCTTCAAGAATGTCCCCGAGCTGAAAGGGCTCAACCCGATCATCGTCACCGAGTACACCCTCAAGTCCGACGCCAACTACGTGATCATCGAGACCCGCTTCCAGAACGACGGCGAGACGGCGCTGAAGATGCCGGTGGGCGACTGGCTGAACGGCTCGGGCACCCTCGAGCCCTTCGTCCCGCGCAAGGGCTTCGTCCGCGGCGCCCAGATCGACCCGATCGCCGCGATGGTCTACCAGGCGATGGAGGAGAACGTCGGCGTCAGCTACGGTTATTTCTACAATCCCATGCAGTTCATGAAGGACGACGGAAGCCTGCACACCTCGACGGCACTGACCGTCTCCGGCGTGACGCCGGTGGTGCTGGGCGAGGGGTTGCTCCAAGTGTTGCCGCTCAACGGCGGCGAGGGCGACGTGAAGATCAATTTCACGATCGAGCCGGGCAGCCGCACCATCACCCGCTACTTCGTCGTCGGCAAGGGCGACGCGGCGAGCGTCATCGACGGCGGCTTCCAGGCCCTGGGCGTCTCGAAGCTGCGCTTGAGCGGCGTCGTGAAGGACGGCGGCGGCGATCCGGTGGCCAAGGCCCGCGTGGTCGCGATCGACACCTCCGACCCCGAGCCCGCCAACCATGTCCCGGTCACGGTGGCCTTCTCCGACGAGCAGGGGAATTTCTCGGCCGACCTCTCCAGCGGCCGCGACGTGAAGGACAAAATGTTCGGCTCGGGCACCTACACGATACACGTCTATAAGGAAGGCTACGTCTTCGCCGGCGGTCCGAAGGCCGGCAAGTGCAGCGGCGGATCGCTGGACGCCGGGACCAACACGGTCACCGGCGTCGTCTGCAGCCTGGGCGAGACCGGCAGCGTGAGCGTCAGCGCGACGGAGGATGGAGCGGCCATTCCCGCCCGCGTGACCATCGTCGGCTTCGAGCCCAGCCCGACCCATCCCCACGGCCAGCCGCCCAACTTCGGACTTTACTCCGACGTCAACCTCGAGGAACGCCCCTACGGCATCGTCGACCTGCTTTATATCGATCCCAGCGGCAACCTCGCCCCGCGCGGCCACCACCGCCTGATCGGCGGCAACCAATTCCGCCTCGAGCCGGGCGAGTACGAGATCTACGTCACCCGCGGCCCCGAGTATTCCGTCCACAAGCAGCGCGTCACCGTGCCGCCGGGGGGCTCGGTCGCGGTGAACGCCGAGTTGCAGAAGGTGCTCGACACCTCGGGCTTCGTCGCGGCCGACTTTCACCTGCACGGCATCAAGAGCGCCGACTCGGTCTGGAGTCTGGAGTCGCGGGTCCTCAACGGACTGGCCGAGGGCATGGACATCCTGGTTTCCTCCGACCACGACTACGTCACCGACTACGGTCCGGTAATCGAGCAGCTGGGCGTGGGCCACCTGATGACCTCGATCGCCGGCGACGAGATCACGCCGCTGGCCTTCGGGCATTTGGGCGTATTCCCATTGACGCCCGATCCCGCCTCGACGACGGGCGGGGCCTACGACTACACCTACGTCGACACCGACGACGTCATCAATCCGGACAAGGACCGCGTGCAGACGATGGACGAGATCATCAAGGGCGTGGACGAGAAGTATCCGGGCACCCAGGTGATGCAGATCAACCATATTATGGACAAGGCGACCGGAAACTTCGCGATCGCGGGCCTGGTGACCTCGGTGGCCTTCGACGACGTCCAGCCCCTCTCCAGCTTCGCCGACCCCGTGAAGTTCCGCATGCCGGCCAATACCAACGAGGCGGGCGGCTTTCAGGGGCCCTATCCCCTGGGCACCAGCGGCGCGGTTTCGATGGCCTTCACCGGCATCGAGCTGACCATCGGGGCCTACCCCGACACCCTCGATCACCTGATGCAGAGCGCCCTGCCGGTCTATTTCAACCTGCTCAACCTGGGCGTGATCCGCACCGCGACCACCAACAGCGACAGCCACACGCAGCTTCGCGAGCCGCTCGGCGCCCCGCGCAACTACGTGATGTCGTCGACGGACCCGCGCGACGGGATCGGGTCCTCCTTCCAGGCGATCTCGCCCGAGGAGATCGCGGTCAACGTCAACGCGCACCGCAGCATCTGCAGCAACGGGATTTTTATCCGGCCTAAATTGATTTCCGCCTCCAATCCGGGCGGCGTGACGGTGGGCGGCACGCTGCAGGGCTCGGGCGAGGTGACCCTCGAATTGGAAATCGCCAGCAACGAGTTCTTCGATTGGGACCGGGTCGACGTCTTCGCCAACACGGTGCCGCTGCCCGCGAAGGACGACATGACGGGCGTGACGGACCTGTCGACGCGGGAATTTCACGAGGTCTCGGGCACGCACACCCAGAAGTACCTGATGACGCCGCTCTTTCAGTTCGCGCGGGGCGCCTCGGGCGACGCCGCGATCAACCAGACGGTCGCGGGCGGCGTGCGGCGCGCGACGCTCTCGAAGAGCTTTAATTTCTCCGAGGACACCTGGGTCGTGGTGGTGGTGCGCGGCAGCAACGGGGTGCGCTCGCTCTTCCCCTACGTGACGCGCGGGGCCAGCAGCAGCGTCGCGCCGGCAAGCTTCCTCGACATCCTCGACGTCAACCCGGCGCAAATCGGCGGGATTAGGGCCTTCGCCTTCAGCAATCCGATGTTCGTCGACGTCGACGGCAACGGCTTCGAGGCGAAGCATATCCGCGACGGGCAGTCGCCCCTTGCGGGATCCCAATAACGGCGATCCAAGAAGATATTCCCCGACAGTGGGCGACCTCCTTTGCCCTGGCATGGGTGCCGGGGGAGACGGCGCTGCTTCGGTCGCTACAGTCAAAAAAATGTCGGTTATTATCGCGCGACGTTATCATTTTGATCTTGTAATAATTTTTTCTTTAATAATTTCAGTAATTTAAAAATTTATCAAACTGGCAAGCCATTTGCTTAAGCAAGCTTCTATCATTTCTTAATCGGAGGTTTCTATGCATGGCATGAAGCGAGTGGGGGCAATGTTCAAGATATGGGCGCTCGCCTTAATGGGCTTGGGCGTCGTGGGTTGCGGGAGCGGCGACGGCAACGGAGGCGGCGGCGGTGGTGGCGGCGGCCTGGACCCCGTGGCGCAGTACTTCGTGACGCAGTTTCTCGCGACCAATACCGCCGATTCCAACAACGTCATCGACGGCGAGGCGGAAGGCCTCAGTCTCTATATGACCTTGAACGCGGACAACAGCCTCAACGCGACCGTCCAGACCCCCGACAGCACTCCCAAGAGCATGGCCATGACGGGTACCTGGAGCTCTACCGGAGGCAATCAGCTGAGCATCACGTTGATCGACGAAGACAACCAGGCGCGGACGATTTCGGGGAGCCTCGAGCAGGACGCCTCGGGAATGGTGAGTTTCCAAGGTGCGCAGACCGGCGGCGCGCCGTTGGAATTGGGGGATTCCGGCGACAACTTCACCATCACCACCTTCGTCATGGCGCAGTATCCCGAGGGAGACATCACCTTGGCCGACCTCGCGGGCAACTACACCGCGACGGCCGCCACGGCCATCGCCAACCAAGGCGATATGACCGAAAACATGCTGAGCAACGGCGTCGGCATGACCCTGGCGATCGGGACCGACGGCGGCATCACCTCGACGATCACGCAGGGCGCCAATCCCCCGGAAGTGGACACGGGCACCGTCGCCGTGGTCGACAATTTCCATCTCACCGTGAATTTCGGCAACGAGCCGGAAACGACGCTGTTCCGCTTCGTGGACGGGATGCTGACCGTTTATCTCTACGACACGAATTACACCTTCCAGAACCAAACCGCGTCGGTTTCGGCGACGCAGATTTTAGAATTCACCAAAGAGTGAGCGGGCCTCGCGCCGCTTGAAAAAGCCCGTCCCTCACGAGGGGGCGGGCTTTTTCATTTTGGAGCGAGGCCCAAGAGCCTAGCGGCGTTGTCGTGCAGGATTTGGGCCTCGGCTTGGGGGTCCAGCTCGAGGGCGCGCAGGGCCTGCAGCTCGCGGTCCCAGGGGTAGGGGATGTTGGGGAAGTCCGTCCCGAAGATCAGCCGGTCGGCGTTTTCTAAAAACCACTCGCGCTTGACGGGGTTGGGGAAGAAGCCGCCGATCGCCATGGTCGTGTCGAGGTGTAGGTTGGGGTAGTCTTTCAGCATGCCGACGAAGCGGTCCATCTCCTCGAAGCCGAGGTGGGGCACGACGAAGCGCAGCTTGGGGTATTTGCGGATCACCTTTTCGAAGCGATCGGCGCCGCTGAGGGCGGTGACGTCGTAGCCGTAGCCCTGCGTCGGCCTTTCCTTGAAGTGGGGTCCGTTGCCGCAGTGGATGAGGACGATGCGGTCGAGGGCTTGGCTTAGCTCGTAGACCGGCGCCATGCGTTGGTCGTCGGGCGAGAACTTTTGGACGTGGCAGTGAAACTTGAGGCCCTTGAAGCCGTAGCGCTCGAAGCAGGTGCGCAGGATGTTTTCTTTGTCGTGGTCGTCGGGGTGAAGGCTGCCGAAGGGGACGATGAAGTCGGGGTATTTTTCGCCCAGACGCCGCGCCCACTCGTTGAGCGACTCGGCCATGCCGGGCTGGTGCGGGTAGTGCAGCGACACCGCGCGCGTGACCCCGTGCCCCTTCAGCGTGGCGACGGCCTGATCGGCGTACTGCTTGTACTGGATGGGCCAGGCGTGCGTCTCGAACCAGCGCCAGAGCGCGTCCATCAGGCGATCGGGGAAGAAGTGGGTGTGGAAGTCGATGAGGGGCATCGCGGTGGTTATAGCCGACGAGGTGCTTATTGGCCAGGTCGGATGCAGATTCGATATTTTTTTTGCCAATGGATTCATCGGCTCAAAGTGGGGCGGTCCTTCGCCCGCTTGACAATATAGGACTATGGGTCGACAATTTTCCCGATGCCTTCACGATTTTCTCTTCTTTTTCCAGCAGTCGCTGCGGTGTTATTGGTAATTTCCGGTTGCAGCTCCTCCAACAACCCCGAGGGGTCCGCCGGCGCAGGCGCCGGCGGCGAGTCGAACGCCCCGCAAGCGGCCGAAAATCCGCCCGCCGCGCCGGGCTCGGTCGTCAACCGCCTCGAAAAAACCGGCCAGCTGTCCTACAAACTTTACCTGCAACCCGAAGCTAACGCCGCCAACCGCAAGGGCCTGGTCCTCCTCGGCGCCGGCAACGACGAGAACGACCCCGCCACCGGCAGCCTCGACGGCGCCCTCGAGAACAGCGTGGCCGGCGAGCTGGCGAAGCTCGGCTACGTCGCCGCGATCGTCGCCTACCGCGACCAGCCGCCCTTGGTGCCCAACGACGGCGGCGCCTCCTGGAACCGCAACAGCGAGATGCTCGCCGCCGACATGAGCCAGGTTGCCGACGCCGTCATCGCCTCGGTTGGCGGCGGCCTCAGCCGCGGGCGCGTCCTCACCGGCGGGGTCTCCTATGCCTCCTATTCGCTGCTCACCAACGTCGCCATGAACAACACCCCGCTCGCGGACACGCGGGGCCTCTTGGCCGCCTGCGGGTCGACCGGGGATTACGAGGCCAAGAATTTGAAGATCCCCGTCTTCAGCCTCAATTGCTCCGGCAACCCCGAGGGCGATTACCACGGCCAGGGCCTGATCGATCGCATCGGCGACCCGAAGCTCAAGGCCGACAGCGGCTTTTTCACGGACCCCGCATGCAACAGCCACTGCGGCGGAGCCTTGAGCACCTGGACCACTAAGCTCGTGGAACGTGCCCAGCTTTGGCTGCCCTAGCTCCAGTTTCCCCGCGATACCGCGGCCTGAGCTACTATCGGCGATAAACTCACTCGTCTTTCCGCTTGCATTTTGCGGGACTTCGCCGAAAATACCCTTCGTTTATCCCCACAAGGAGGTCCCGATGAAGCAGGCCGCAATCTTTGTTTTGTCCGCCCTCGCGCTCGCGCTGTTCGCCCCCGCCGCTCAGGCCTTCGATCCGGGCGCTTGCCACCCCGACATCGAAAAATTCTGCAAGAACGAAAAAATCGCCGACGGCGAGCTCAAGGCCTGCCTCAAGAAGCATCTGGCCCAGCTCTCCGATCCCTGCAAGGCCAACCTCGTCGATTTGTGGCTGGAAAAGAAAAAGATGGACGCCAAAAAATAAGGAGCCCTCATGAAGAACTTTCTCTCGCTGTTCGCCGCCTTGACCTTGGCGCTAAGCTTCTCCTCCGCGGCCCTGGCCGACGCCAACATCGAGCCGAAAAACCCGCTCGAAAAAGAGCGCGGCGTCGGCAACATGGACGTCCCGACCGAGACGGTCAAGAAGGCCCCCGCGCCCACGCCGCGTCCAACCCCCAAGCCGAGCCTGCCCGGCAAGTAAAGCCAAGACCTTGCGCGCAGGGCCTCAGGCGAGACGCCGTATTTTCCGCAGCCGCCGCAGGGTCAAGCCCCGCAGTCGCAACTGAGCGACTGGACTTGCGCCGTAAAATCTCCGCCGGCGGTCACTCGATAGTGCCATTGCAAATGGACCATGGCCCGCTTCGCCCCGTCCGGGCTTTGAATGGGAATGCCCTCGATCTGGATCCATTCGAAGTCCTCCGCGGAGCTGTTGCTGTAGAGATGGCTCCCCGAGTCGCTTCCTTTCAAGACCTGCGTCGGCGAAGTCCCGGTCAAGGAACGCCGGTCGCTGACGATCTTCACGTCCACGCCGCCCGAGCCGTTGAACGAGATGCTGGAGTTCAGGAGAATTTGGCCGGAAACGGCCACGTCCTCCCCGCCGCAGCCGTCGGGAAGGCGTTGGACGGTGTTGTCGATCGCAACATTGAGAGTGGAGGTCTTGACGGTGCCCACGTTTTGGGCCCAAACGGGGCTCGCCAGCGCCATGAGCGTCGCCATCAGTATCCCGGCCTTCATTCCTGTATCCCCATGCAAATGTAGCTGTATTTTTCGTTCGACCCTAGGCCGCCGATGAGCGGGCTCCCGGGATTTACCGGATCGTGGCGAAAGATGCCGATGGAGCCGGAGCCCTGAATTTTGACCGCCACGGGCAGGTCGACGTTGGGATTGTTGGCGTTGTTGAGGGGAACGTCGTCGGAGAAGGTGATTTGGGTTACCGTGCAGATGGGAATGCCCGCCCAAGGGGTCCCAAATTGAACGTCGCATTGGGTTTTGGAAGTGACCAGCACGGTGACGTATCCCGCCGTATCGCTGCCCGTGACCATGCAGCCCGGGGTTCCCGAGACGGGGCCGCTACCGGCGAGGGGTTCTTGAATTTCAATGTGACTGACGGCCTCCATCTGCACATTTTCCTTCGCCTGTAAGGTCCCGGCGGCTTCCATGACCCCCGCGACCGAGAGGTTCTGGGAGGAAATCTCCCCGTCGACGACCACGTCTTGCGAGGTGTGAACGTCGCCCATCACCTCGAGGGCGTCTCCGCCGGTTAGGCCTTGAACGATCAAGCCCCCGCCGGAAATGGTCAAGGTGGTGGGCCCCGTGTTGATGGTGGTGTCTTGATCCAAGGTTACGACCGGCTCAAATTCGTTGGCGGTGCCGGGTTCTCCCGGAGGTCCCTGGGGACCGACTTCGCCTTGCAGCCCCTGGGGTCCCTCGGGTCCCATGGGTCCGGTCGCACCCATCGGCCCCATCGGTCCCATGGGTCCCGGAGGCCCTTCCGAACCCGCGGGTCCTTCCGGCCCCTGCGGGCCCGGATCCCCTTGCGGCCCCTGCGGTCCGGCAGGGCCCTGCGGTCCTTCGGGTCCTTGCGGCCCCGGAGGGCCCGCGGCGGCGTCCGTCCAGACAAGTTCGCCGGTGACGCCGTCGCTGGTATCCAGCATCAGCATTTGTCCCGGAGTCCCCAGAGTATCCGGCATTACCAGCGTGTAAATCGGATTGCTTCCCAATAATACATCGAAGGTTTGATTGAGCCCGCTTACCGAGGTCGCCTCGGCGACTTCCGTCTTCATGGCCCATAAGCTCGCGGAAATTTCCTCGGGAAGGATGGACGCGAAGGGCAGGTTGCTGCTGCAATCGTTCTTCAAGGGCTGCAGGTGAACGAAAGTTTTTTGGCTCGTGGGAATCATCGGCAAGGGGTTCTGCGCGTCCGTGCCCAGAGTCACTTTATATAGCCCTTGGATGAAGTGAACTTTGTGAGGCCAACTGTCGCAGAATTTCTCGGTCCACAGCATCTGCCCGCTTTCGTCCTTGAGCGTGACCCGCAGGTTGTATTGGCCGTTCACCGGCAATCGTGTTTGCGAGAACAAAGCCAATCCATTGTGCGCATAGGTGTCGATGCTGGCGGATGCG
>JASOAK010000046.1:0-11413 GCA_048499175.1 bacterium | reverse complement strand
CGATCCTGAAGGCCAAAAATCCGCGCTGCCTCGTCGTCGCCGTCGAGCCCGAACAGGCGGCGGTGCTTTCCGGCAAAAAGCCCCAGGTGCACCGGATCCAGGGCATCGGGGCGGGCTTCGTCCCCGACATCCTCGACCGCTCGCTCATCGACCGCATCGAGACCGTCCGCGACGAGGAGGCCTACGAGGCAAGCAAGTTCCTGGCCCGCCGCGAGGGGCTGCTGATGGGCATTTCCTCGGGTGCCGCCTACGTCGCCGCCCTGCGCCTGGCTAAGGAGCTGGGGCCCGGAAAAAAGATCGTCACCGTCTTCCCCGACAAGGGGGAGCGGTATTTCAGCATCGAGAAGTACTTTAAAAACGGAACAAAGGAGTCATCGTGAGCTTCGTCAAAGGGCTGCAATGCCGAGAATGCCATCATCAATTTCCCAAGGAGGCGCTGCACGTCTGCGAGTTCTGCTTCGGCCCCCTGGAGGTCGTTTACAACTACGACGAGATCCAGCGCTCCCTGACCCGCGAGGCGATCCGTAGCCGCCCCACCAACATGTGGCGCTACAAAGAGCTGCTGCCCATCGACGGCGAGCCCACGGTCGGCGCCCAGGTCGGCTGGACGCCCCTGGTGCGGGCGGACCGCCTGGCCAAGGCCCTGGGCGTGAGGGAGCTCTACATCAAGAACGACGCGGTCAACTACCCGACGCTCTCCTTCAAGGACCGGGTCGTCTCGGTCGCCATGTCCAAGGCGAAGGAGTTCGGCTTCAAGACGGTGGCCTGCGCCTCGACCGGCAACCTGGCCAACTCGGTGGCGGCCAACGCGGCGGCCAGCGGCTACGAGAGCTACATCTTCATCCCCTACGACCTCGAGCAGGGCAAGATCCTGGGCACGCTGGTCTTCGGCACCCACCTGGTCGGCATCAAGGGCACCTACGACGAGGTCAACCGCCTATGCAGCGAGATCGCGGCCAAGTACAAGTGGGCCTTCGTCAACATCAACATCCGGCCCTATTACGCCGAGGGCTCGAAGGCGATGGGCTACGAGATCGCCGAGCAGCTGGGCTGGAGGATCCCCCGGCACATCGTCGTGCCGATGGCCGGCGGCTCGCTGATCACCAAGATCTGGAAGTCCTTCGAGGAGCTGGTCAAGATCGGCCTGGTCGACAAGAACCCGGCCAAGGTCTACGGCGCCCAGGCGACGGGCTGCAGCCCCATCACCACGGCGGTCAAGCACGAGTGGGACCTCTTCAAGCCGGTCCGGCCCAACACCATCTGCAAATCGCTGGCGATCGGCAACCCCGCCGACGGCTTCTACGCCGCGGGCGTGATGCGCAAGAGCGGCGGCTGGGGCGAGGACGTGAGCGACGACGAGATCGTCGACGCGATGAAGCTATTGGCCGAGACCGAGGGCATCTTCGCCGAGACGGCCGGCGGCGTCACGCTGGGCGTGGCCCGCAAGCTGATCGCCCAGGGACGCATTCCCAAGGACGAGAGCATCGTTCTCTGCATCACCGGCAACGGGCTCAAGACCCAGGAGGTGCTGCAGGGCAAGGTCGGGGCGCCCACGATCATCAACGCCAAATTGAGCGAATTCGACGATTTGTACTTGAAACAGCAGAAGTGATTGCGGATTTTCTCCGGAGCATGGATACTACCGGGGCTTTCGTGTAAATAGGAGTGAGCTATGGCCCAACGCGTGAAACGAAAAGTTTATCTGACCTTCCCCACCGACACCGTGAAGGACGCGATCATCTGCGACATGTACGACAAGTATCGGGTGCGCTTCAACATCCGCAGCGCCTCGGTCAACGACTCGGTCGGACTGATCGCGCTCGAGCTCGAGGGCGAGGACGAGAAGATCGGCGAGGCCATCGAGTATTTCCGCTCCCGCGGCCTCACCGTCGAGCCCATCGAGATGAACGTCATCGCGGGATGAGAGAGGGAATAGGCGAAGCGCGATCCCGGATCCTCCGGCATGCCTCGCGTCATGCATCCCCATGATTCGATCGATCCTGGAAAAAATCGGCAACACCCCCTTGGTTCGGCTGCGCGAGGTAACCCGCGGCCTCCCCGAGAAGGTCGAGGTCTACGCCAAGGTCGAATACTTCAATCCCGGCGGCTCGGTGAAGGATCGGCCGGCCTACCGGATGATCGCCGAGGGGATCAAATCCGGGGCTTTGACCAAAGATAAGATCATCATGGACCCCACCAGCGGCAACACCGGCGTGGCCTACTCCCTGATCGGCGCCGCCCTGGGCTACCGGGTCGAGCTGGTCGTCCCCGAGAACGTCAGCCGCCAGCGCAAGGACATGGCGCTCAGCTTCGGCGCGACCCTGACCTACAGCTCGGCGATGGAGGGCAGCGACGGGGCGATCCGCTTGGCCCGCAAGCTAAAGGTCGAGAACCCCGACAAATACTTCATGCCCGACCAGTACAACAACGTCTTCAACCCCCAGGCCCACTACGACACCACGGGGGTCGAGATCTACGAGCAGACCGGCCGCCGCGTCACCCACTTCGTCACCGGCATCGGGACCAGCGGCACGGTGATGGGGGTCTCGCGGCGCTTGAAAGATTATTCGCGAGCCATTAAATGCTACGCCAGCGAGCCCGCCGAGCAGCTGCACGGCTTGGAGGGCTTGAAGCACATGGCGTCCTCGATCATCCCCGGGATCTACCATCCCGAGACCCTAGACGGGGTCTTGCCGGTGGCCACCGAGGCGGGCTATTCGATGGCCGAGCGCCTCGCCAAGGAAGAGGGACTCTGCGTCGGCCACTCCAGCGGCGGCAACGTCGCCAGCGCGATCGAGGTGGCGAGCCGGTTGAAGGAGGGCGTCGTCGTGACGATATTGTGCGATCACGGTGATAGGTATGTGCCCCTGTAGGGGCGAACCTTGTGTTCGCCCCGCGTTGCACGGAGGGGAGGGCGATCCCAAGGTTCGCCCCTACGAAAATTATGAACCGAGACCTACAAATCAGCGGCTACGTCCTCGACATGATGCTCCGCCATGCCGAGCGCGAGTACCCCAGCGAGGCCTGCGGCATCGTGATCGGCCCCAAGGAGAAACGGGTCGCTCTGGGCGTGTTTCCGGTGAAAAACATCCAGGACGAGCTCCACGCCAAGGACCCGCAGCGCTACCCGCGCGAGGCGAAGACGGCCTACCAGATGGATCCCAAGGAGGTCCGCATCGTCGAGAAAGAGGCCGAGAGCAAGGGCTTCGAGGTGAAGCTCTTCTACCACTCGCACCCCGAGCACGGCGTCTACTTCTCGGAGGAAGATCGCGCCATCGCCTGCCCCTGGGGCGAGCCCAGCTACCCCGAGGTCGGGCACATCGTGATCTCGGTCGAGAAGGGCAAGGCGGTCGCCGCCAGCGAGTTTTTCTGGAATCCCGACGCCAAGGATTTCGAAGAGCGAAAGCTAAAGTCGAACCAAGGAGAAAGTCATGGCCATTAAGGTCCGCATCCCCACCCCCCTGCAAAAACTCACCGGCAACCAGTCCGAGGTCGAGGTCTCCGGCGCCAACGTGAAGGCCGTCCTGGCCGCGCTGGAAGAGAAGCACCCCGGCCTCCGCGAGCGCCTCTACGACGAGAAGGGCACGCTGCGCCGCTTCATCAACTTCTACGTCAACGACGAGGACATCCGCTTCCTGAACAGCGAGGAGACCGCGCTGAAGGACGGCGACGAGCTGTCGATCGTCCCGGCGATCGCGGGCGGGCGATAGTCGAATTGTTTTGCAGGCCGTGTCGACCCGAGGCCGGTTTCGCGACTTGACGTAATGTGTATATTAATATAAATCTTACACATGGCGAAGGTTCGCAAACAATTCGTGCTCGAATCGGCCAAGATCAAGCGGGTCCGTAAAATCCTTCGCGCCAAGACGGACACCGAGGCCGTCGATGAAGCCCTCAATATCGTTCTTGCCAATCAAAAGATCTCTAAGCTTCATCGTGAGCTGGCCGGGCGCTTGAAAATCGAGGACATGGATCAAAGCCGCTTCCGTGAATAATTGGCTCTTCGATACTTCCGTTTATATTTCCCTATTTCGGGAGGGGAAATATCCCCTGCCTGCGTCCGAAGATCCGAGTCGCAATATTTTCCTCAGTTCCGTCGTCGCCCAGGAGCTCTATGCGGGCGCCCTGGATGCGTTTTCCATCAAGGCCTTGGATCGGTTAGTGCGTTCCTTTCAAGATATGGGGAGAATTTTGACGCCCGATCGAGGGGATTGGGTAGTTTGCGGGAAGACGCTTGCGCTCATCGGCCGGGCGCATGGTTTCGAAACCGTCAAACGCGCTCGTTTGGTCAACGATGTTTTGATCGGTTTATCGGCGCAACGAGTGGACGCGACCCTGGTCACCGCCAATCAAAAAGACTTCAATCTGATCGAAGAGTTCATCGCGTTTTCCCATGTGCCCCCGGCTTAAATTTTCCATACATTCCTAATATTCATTGCCCTTTCAAAAAATATTCCTAAACTGTCCCCCTAGCGGCCGGAACGCCTCCGGCCCGAAGGGAGGAAGGCATGGCGTCTTATTCGCGGCTCGCAGACTTCGCGGGCATCCGCAGCAAGTGGGGCTGGTTTTTGGTCCTCGGTATCCTCATGGTGATCCTCGGCACCCTCGCGCTGGGATCCAATTTCCTCTTCACCATCGCCTCGGTCATGTTCTTCGGATACCTGCTGCTCGCCAGCGGCATCCTCCAGGTCTTCGGGGCCTTCTGGTCGCGGGGTTGGGGCGTCTTTTTCCTCTACCTCATGATCGGCATCCTCAACCTGATCGTCGGTTGGCTTTTGCTGACCCGGCCGGAGGCGGGGGCGATCACCATCACGCTGGTGATGGCGATCTTCTTCATCGTCGGCGGGCTCTATCGCACCATCGCGTCGGTGGGGATGAAGTTCCCCAACTGGGGCTGGGCCTGTTTCGGCGGCCTAATCACGCTGGCCCTGGGGATCCTGCTCTGGCAGGGCTGGCCCGCGACGGGACTTTGGTTCATCGGCCTCTACGTCGGCATCGACCTCATCTTCCACGGCTGGTCCTGGGTGATGTTCGCGCTCAACGCCCGCAAGCTCGAATCCGCGGCCGCTTAGCGCCTTTTCGCCTGCCTCGGACTTACCCCATGGGTCTCCCTCGGGCGTGGTGCGGTGCGTCACTCGGGTCCTATGCGGCGCCTTCGGTTCCTAAGAAGACAAGCCTCCCCGCTCGCTGAAATCGGCGGGTCCATGCTAGGATTCCGCAAAAGGGGGTCCCAAGCTTGGACAAATCGGATCTCACCCGGGTCGAGAAGATCCTCCCCGGCACCGCCGAGGAGGGCAGCGCCGAGGAGGCGCAAATTCTTCGTCAGCGCCTACGGCTCTTCTTCGCCATCGGCCTGATCGCCTCGCTGGTCGCCGCGGTCGCCGACGCCCTCGGCTACAAGCGCTTCGAAGACATCGAGTGGGCCGGGTTGATCGCCTACTATTCCTACGTCCTCTGGGCCTTTCCCGCGATCAGCCTCTTGGGCATCGCGCTTCTCTCGCTGCGCCGCTGGTCGGTGCATGGCCTGCACTGGATCGACTTCGCCTTCGTGACGGGCTACATCCTCCTCATCACCTTCAGCTCCTCGGTCTACTCGCCGACCGCGCCGCGGGTCTTCGCCTACTCCATCCTGCTCTTCGCCCACGCGGCGATCATCCCCTCTCGGGTTTGGGTGCAGACCCTGCTCGGTGCGACCATCAGCCTCGGCTATCCGCTGGGGCTGTGGCTGGTCCATGACCATTATCCCGAAGTGCGCGCCCTGTGGGCGGCGCGAGGCGGGGAAGCGGCCTTCCGCTCCTTCGTCGTGACGCGCTTCCTCGACGTCTTCCTGCTCTCCGCCATCTCGGTCCTGGTCACCAAGACCCTCTACCACTTTCGCACGCGGCTGAGCCGCGCCCAGGCCCTGGGCAATTACATCCTCAAGGGCGAGCTGGGGAGCGGCGGCATGGGGAAGGTCTACCGGGCGAAGCACGCCTTCCTGGCCCGGCCCACGGCGGTCAAGGTGCTGGCGCCGCGGCACGAGGACCCGAAGACGGCGCTGGCGCGCTTCCAGCAGGAGGTGAAACTCTGCTGCCAGCTCACCCACCCGAACACGATCACCATCTTCGACTTCGGCGAGGGTGCGAACCATACTTTCTTCTACGCGATGGAGCTGCTGCAGGGCATGGACCTGCAGCGCATGGTGGAGAAGTTCGGTCCGCTGCCGTTGCATCGCACAGTCTTCCTGTTGCAGCAGATCTGCGGCTCCTTGGCCGAGGCGCACGCCATGGGGATCGTGCACCGCGACATCAAGCCCTCGAATATCTTCCTCGCCCAGCGGGGCGGGCTCTACGACTTCGTGAAGGTGCTGGACTTCGGCCTCGCCCAGGAATTGCGCAAGCCGGCGCGGGAGGCCTCGCGGAACGGCGCGGTGTTCTCCGGGACCCCGCGCTACACGGCGCCCGAATGCCTCCGGGGAAGCGCGAAGATCGACGCGCGCGCCGACATCTACATGCTGGGCAGCCTGAGCTATTGGCTGCTCACGGGCCACTCGCCCTTCGAGGAGGATTCGGAAGAGGCCTTGATGAAGGACCACCTGATCAAGACGGCGGCGCCTCCCTCGGAGCGCTTGGGCGCGGCCCTCCCCAAGGAAATGGACGAGCTCATCTTGAAATGCCTGGAGAAAAACCCCGAGGAGCGTTTTCAGAACATCGGCGAATTATTGCGGGCCCTGCGGAAGGTCCCCCTGGACGCGCCTTGGTCCTTCGAGGCGGCCGAGTCCTGGTGGCGGGAGAACCTGCCGGAGTACTGCACGGCGGAAAAGATTCCGACCTAGGCGCGGACCCGCCGCCAACACCTGCCTAGGAATGCCTCCTGAGATCGGGCCTTGCCATTTCGAGGCGGGGGTTGTAGAGCGCCTTGCTCCCCGGCCAAGGCAGGACTGCTCCTCCCGTGCCGGGCGCGTTTGCAACTACTTGAAATATAATAATATTTGGAGTTATCCTCATGCATTTCCCTCTTCCTCCCCACGGCGGCGAATTGATCAACACTTTGGCCTCGGCCTCCGAGCGCGAGCAGTGGCTGCAAAAGGCCGCTTCGCTGCCCCGCCTCACCCTCAACGAGCGCGAGCTGAGCGATATCGACATGCTCGCCTGCGGCGCGCTGTCCCCGTTGAAGGGCTTCATGGGGCAGGCCGACTACGAGTCGGTGGTCGAGAAGATGCGTCTGGCGAACGGCCTGGTCTGGTCGCTGCCGATCACGCTCAGCGTGAAGGAGGAGAACGCCTCCAAGTACGAAGTGGGCGCCGACGTCGCCCTCTACGCCCCGACGGGCGAGTGCCTGGCGATCCTGCACGTGAAGGAGAAATACAAATACGACAAGGAGCGCGAGGCGGAGAAGGTCTACAAGACGAAGGAAGACAAGCACCCCGGCGTCGCCGCGGTCTATGCCCAGGGCCCGGTGTACTTGGGCGGGCCGGTCACCGTGCTCAACCGCGTGAAGTACGACGACTTCAACGAGTACCGCAAAGACCCCGCCGAGCTGCGCAAGATCTTCCAAGAAAAAAAGTGGCGCACCATCGTGGGCTTCCAGACCCGCAACCCGATCCACCGCGCCCACGAGTACATCCAAAAATGCGCCCTCGAGATCGTCGACGGCCTGCTGGTGCACCCGCTGGTCGGCGCCACCAAGTCCGACGACATCCCCGCGGCCGTGCGCATGAAGTGCTACGAGGCGCTGCTCAAGAATTACTACCCCCTCGACCGCACCTATTTGGCGGTCTTTCCCGCGGCGATGCGCTATGCCGGGCCGCGCGAGGCGATCTTCCACGCCCTGGTGCGCAAAAACTACGGCTGCACCCACTTCATCGTCGGCCGCGACCATGCGGGCGTCGGCAGCTACTACGGCACCTACGAGGCCCAGGAGCTTTTCGACCAGTTCGAGTTGGAAGACTTGGGCATCCTGCCGCTGAAGTTCGAAAACTCCTTCTGGTGCAAGCGTACCGGCGGCATGGCCACCGCCAAGACCAGCCCCAGCGGTCCGGACGAGCAGGTCAACCTCTCGGGCACCAAGGTCCGCGAGATGCTGCGCGCCGGCCAGTTGCCCCCGCCGGAATTCTCCCGGCCGGAGGTGGCGAAGATCCTGATCGAGGCGATGAAGGGCTCTTAAGGGGCCCATCGCAACATTTCCGGATCTTGGCCGAAAAGCCCCTGAATCCTTTAAAGCGGGGGCGCTTTCTTCGAGGATTTCCTCAGGTTCCCCCTTATTTTATTGCAGGATAGCTCTCGGCTATGGGGGACACTTTAGCATCCATTTTGAACGCCTCGCGCGCACCGCGGGCGGCAGATCCGGCCGCGCCGGGGGTTTTTTCCGCGCCGGCGGTGGTGTCGGCCCTCTTGGAGGGGCCGGAGGGGATCGGCGCGCGGCTCAGCGAGGCCCAGCGGGCCCAACTTTCTGCGCTGGCGCGAGAGAGCGACGAGGGCTTGTTTTGGCGGGGATTGCTGGCCTTTGGCGGGGCCCTCGAACACGCAGAAAAATTTGACGCGGCCGGCAGGGTTTATGCCGCCGTTGTAGGGGCGTTCCCCCCTCAGCCGGGGGACAAGCGCGAACGGCCCCTACAGGTCGACGCAGAAAACCGGCTCAATGCCATTCTCGGCAAGGGCTCCTTCGCCCCCCGTTTCGAATTTCTCCTCAAGCGCTTCACCCAGGACGCCTCCGACCCCAAGATGATCGTCCCCATGCTGGCCGGCACCGCCGTCTATAGCCTGGCGCGGACCGCAGCCTTGGGACGCATTGCCACCGGCGCCCGCGGGGCCTGGTATACGCAAGGGTTCGGTGCCCGATTGGCGGCATCCTCCCTGGGCTTCGCCGCCGAGGTCCCGACCTTTGCGCTCAGCTCGCGCGCCTTGCGCCAGATGGGCGCCGACGGAAATCCGCCTCAGCCCGGCCTCGGCCACGAATTTGCGAGCGCCGCGCTCACCTTGGGTTTCCTCAAGACGTTCAGCTTTGCAGGACAGCAGGGCTTCGCCCGCCTACACGGCCTGCACGAGGCCGGCGCCGCGATGCGTTTCTCCGGCCTCACCAAGGTTTCCCAGCCCCTGCTTTCGCAGGGGGCCATGTTCGCGGGCCTGATGACCGCCCACAAGGCGGAGGAGGGCCTGGGCCTGCGTCCCCGCGTCGACGGCGCGACGACGGTCACCGATACGCTGGCCTCGATGTTCAGCTTAGGCGTCGGTGCGCGGCTGGGACATTATGCCTTGGGGCCGCGCTTCGCGAGTGCCCAACGGGAGATGGAATTCAGGACGGGCCTCGCCCTCCTGCAGGGTTCGATGCCGCAAGCGCCGGCGCCACGGGCGAATATCACCGCGGGACGCGACCTGCGCGGAACTTACGGCCGCTTGGCCGCCTCCGCCGCGGGGCTGGCGGCCTTCCTGCCGGAGCGGCTCGCCTTCGCCCAGGGCCCGGGCGCAACCCCGGAGGCCGCTACTTCCGAAGCGGTGGTGATGACTTGGCTGTCCACGGCGGTCGTCGGAGCCTTGCTGGCGTGGGGTGTCGCGAAGGTGCGCGGCCACTACGTCGCGCCGCGCGGCCGCATCGCCGAGCTGGCCGGTTTTCGCGCGCAATTGGAGGCGACGCCGTCGGAGAAGCTCCCGGCCCAGGTGCAAAGGGCCGAGCGCTATTTGCTGGAGTCGAAGGACTACCGCCGGGCCAACGAGGAGGAGATCGCCGTCGAGGCCTACAATTTCCTCCGGGTCGCCATCCCCAAGCTCGACGCGAATCAGCGGCTGAAAAGCTTGGAAAAGATTTGGGACCAGCTCACCGAGGTCGGAGATCACAACAAGCACCTGGCCCTGCGCATCCTCCGCGAGACCGCCTCGTCCCTGGATCCGGACGGGGTGGAGCGCCTCGCGTTTCGCGCCAAGCAAGCCCTGCGCTATGAAGATCTCGACCGCGCGCTCAACGCCGTCGTCCTGCTGACTTGGTTGATGCCGCTGCGGGCCCCCGAGAAGCGCGTCGAGGCGGCGGTCGCGATCCACCAGGCCCTGGCGGGCCGGGAGCCGCAGCTCGCCGAGCATCTCGAGTGGCTCGGCAAGGGCCGGATCCTCCTCAAGGGGATGAAGGAATTCATGGACCGCCGCGAGGCGGAGGAAAAGCAGAAACTGCGGCAAAAGATCCGCGAGCTGAGCAAGGCGCGGGAAGGCGGCGAGTCGGCCTTGGACTTCTCCCTGGACACGCGGATTCGGCGTCTCGAGGAGGAATTGAGGAACTTCAACGAGGGCGAGGAGATCGACGTGGCCAACGCCTATCTCAGGCACCTGCGCGAGAAGGAAGAGGAGATCCCGTTTTTGTGGGATCATCGTCTCGCCCTCGACTACGCCGAAAAATTCCAAGAGATCTTCCTGGAACGGGAAGCGCCGCCTCCGCCCGCTTCGGTCCCGCCGACGCTGCGGGCCCGCCTGGACGGCGTCCAGCCCTACCTGAAGGACGGCGGCACCTGGCTGCGCCGCCTGCATCCCCGGACCCTGCTGTCGGAGATCGACCGCTCCCTCGAACCCGCGGATCGCGCGGGGACGGAAGCCGAGGGGGATTGAGCTTTTTCATCCCCCTTCCTCTTGACATCCCCCCGATCGACCCCATCTCAGGGACAGCGCCGGAAACAAGGCGCGAAAGATCTGAAAACCCCTGTAATTTCTTGTTTTAAGGAGGTCGATCTTATGACACGCCTGCAAGTCTATCGTCCGTTTCGGGAAACCAACCCCTTTCGGGACATTTGGAATCTCCCGGAGGAATTCAACCGCCTCTTTTGGGGCTTGAGCCGAGCGACGCCGGAGGAGGCCGACGCGGCCGCCGAGTGGACGCCCGCGGTCGACGTCTATGAAGACGCCGAGGCCCTGCGCATCCACGCCGAACTGCCCGGCCTGAAGAAGGAAGATGTAAAGATCAACGTCCGTGAGGGCGTGCTCACGCTGCGCGGCGAGCGCAAGTTCGAGAACGAGGAGAAGAAGGACAACTACTATCGCCTAGAACGCAGCTACGGCAGCTTCCTGCGCTCCTTCACCCTTCCGAATACCGTGGATTCCGACAAGATTCAGGCGAAGATGAGGGACGGCGTCCTCGAGCTGGTCATCCCCAAGAAGCCCGAGGCGAAGCCGAAGGAGATCAAGGTCGAGGTCAACTAATCTTACGGGGACGGTTCGCACTCCTGGAGTCCAGCGGGCCGTCCCGTTTTTTTTTCACCGATAGGAATGGATCCTCCTGAGAGCCTAGACCGGCAAGGAGGGGGTAGCATGAGAAGGGGCGGCTCCCCGTAAGCCGTCCCTTTTTTTATCCTCGTTGGAGGGCCGGGGCGCCGCATGGTATCCTGGTTGCGATGCAAAAGAGATTCCTTATCGCCCTTGTCCTGATCCTGAAACTCCTCCCCGCGAGCGGGTGGGCC
>JASOAK010000045.1:0-11628 GCA_048499175.1 bacterium | reverse complement strand
GGACCACGCCGTCGGTGGGGATCTTCTCGCCGGGGCGCACCCGGAGCGTGTCGCCGGGCAGGACTTGGGCGAGGGGGATCTCCGTCTCCCGGCCGCTCAAGTCGACGCGGATCGCGGTCTTGGGCGCCAGGCCCAGCAGGGCCTTGAGCGCGCTGCTGGTCTGGCCTCGGGCGCGCAGCTCGAGGACCTGGCCGAGCAGCACCAGGGTGACGATCACCGCCGCCGCCTCGAAATATACCGGAACTTCGCCGTGGTGGCCGCGGAAGGAGGCGGGGAAGATTTTGGGAAAGAAGGTCGCGATCAGGCTGTAGAGGTAAGCGACGCCGGTGCCGAGCCCGATGAGCGTGAACATGTTGAGGCTGCGGTTGACGACCGAGCGCCAACCCCGCTCGAAGAAGGGCCAGCCTCCCCAGAGGACGACGGGGGTCGCCAAGCCCAGTTGGACGAGGTTCCACCAGGGCGGGGGCAGGAGCCGACGCAGGAAGCTCCAGGCCGGGATCATTTCGCCCATGGCCATGACCAAGAGCGGCAGCGAGAGGACGACGCCCACCCAGAAGCGACGGCTCATGTCGCGGAGCTCGGGGTTTTCCTCTTCCGTAAGCTCCACGGTCCGAGGCTCCAAGGCCATGCCGCAGATCGGGCAATTTCCCGGGGCGTCCCGGACGATCTGGGGATGCATGGGGCAGGTATACTCGATCTTGGTGGGGGCGATGTGGGGCTGCGCCGGTTGCAAGGCCATGCCGCATTTGGGGCAGCTGCCCGGGCCTTCCTGCTCGACCTCCGGGTCCATGGGGCAAAAATACAGGCCGGCGGCGCCCGAGGTCCGCGCGGGGCCGGGCGCCCGGACCCCGCCGGCGCCCTTCAAGAAGGCCTCGGGATCTTTGCGGAAGGATTCTTGGCAGTGCTTGGAGCAGAAGAAATAGCTCTGTCCGCGAAACTCCTCGCGGCCGGCCGGGGCCTCGGGGTCGACGTCCATCCCGCACACGGGGTCTTTGACGAGCTCTTTAGTCATTCAGGGTCTTCAGCCCGGCATTGGCCCAGTCGAGGATCTTTTTCGACTCCTCGGGAACGAGGCCGGAGTGCCAGTGCATGATTTTATAGATGAAGGGAGGCATCGAGGCCTCTTGGACGACCTCGATCACTTCCTCCAGGCCGTCTTGGGGGACGTCGGTCGGCTTGCCCACGAAGGGAAAGTCGAAGCTCATGTCGAGGTTCCCCTGCGCCTCCTTGATGTCGTAGCGGACCAGCCAGGAGGAGGGCGGCACCTTGGCGTAGAGCGGCATCCGCCGGACGACGCCGTGGCACATCAGGCACTTGGCCGCAAAGATGGGCTTGATGTCGCGGAGGTAGGCCTGGTTGATCGCGTCGAGCTCCGCGCAGGTCGCCAAGGGCTCGCCCGCGGCGTCGGTGCCCGGCTGGGCGGCCTCGCCGGCGAGGCATTTTTTTGTCGGGGGTTTTTTGGGTGGGGACGGCGGCATTTCGACTTCGATAAAGCGCAGGACAAGCGTGGTGGCCGCAAGGAGCAGGAAAAGGGTCAGGATGGTTTTTTTCATGGCTTTTTAACAGAAATACCCAAATGGGGCCAGAGCGCGTCGACCCTCTTTTTGACCGACTCGCTCATCAGGATGTCCTTCGGCCATTCGCGGGTATAGCCCTCCTCCTTCCATTTGCGGGTGGCGTCGATGCCCAGCTTGGCGCCGACAAACTGGCGCGGCGCGGCGTGGTCCAGGTGGTCGACCGGGCCCTCGACCACCGTCAGGTCGCGCTTGGCGTCGATGTTGTTGCTGACGCGCCAGACGATCTCGGCAAAATTATGCACGTCGACGTCGTGGTCGACGACGATGAAGCACTTGCAGAACATCATCTGTCCCATGCCCCAGAGGGCGTGCATGATCTTCTGGGCGTGGCCGGGATAGGCCTTCTTGATGCTGAGGATGCAGAGGTTGTGAAAGCAGGCCTCCGCCGGCAGGTGCATGTCGACGATCTCGGGAAAGGTCATCTGGATCATCGGCAGGAAGAGCCGCTCGGTGGCCAGGCCGAGGAATTTGTCCTCCATCGGCGGGATGCCGACGATGGTCGTCAGGTAGATGGGGTCGCGGCGCTGGGTGATCTGCTTGACGTGAAAGCGGGGAAATTTTTCGACCGGCGTGTAGTAGCCGGTATGATCGCCGAAGGGGCCCTCGTCCACGAGCGCTTCCTCGGGATCGATGTAGCCCTCGAGGATGAAATCGGCCGAGGCCGGGACTTGGAGCTCGCTGTCGTGGCAATCGACCATCTCGACGGGGCCGCCGCGCAGGTAGCCGGCGAAGAGGATCTCGTCGACTTGGTCGGGGAGGGGGGCGGTGGCGCAGTAGGTCAGCACCGGGTCGCCGCCGATCGCGACTGCGACGGGCATCTTGCGCTTGAGCTCTTTGTAGCGCTGGAAGTGCCGGGCGCCGACCTTGTGGATCTGCCAGTGCATCGCCGTCGTCTCGCGGTCGAGCACCTGCATGCGGTAGAGGCCGACGTTGCGGCGACCGGTGTCGGGGTCCTGGGTGATCACCATGGGCAGGGTGATAAAGCGGCCGCCGTCCTCGGGCCAGCACTTCAGGATGGGCAGCCGGTTTAGGTCGATCTTGTCCCAGACGATCTCTTGGCTGGGGGCTTCGGCGACGGTCTTCGGAGTGGATCGGGCCACCTGGGCCAACTTGGGGACCATCTTGAGCTTGTCCCAAAAACCCTCGGGCGGCTGGGTGGTCAGCAATTCCTTCAGCCGCCGGGGGATTTCTTCGAGGTCCTCGACGCCCAGGGCCCAGCTCATGCGGCGGCGCGAGCCGTAGAGGTTGATGGCCAACGGAAAGGGGCTTCCCTTCACCTTTTCGAAGAGCAGCGCGGGGCCTTCGGCCTTCATCACGCGGTCGGCGATCTCGGCGATCTCGAGGACCGGGTCGACCTCCTCGCGGATCGTGACGAGCTCGCCTTTCGTTGCAAGGAAGTCGACAAACTGGCGCAGCGAGGTCCACTTCATCATGGCTCTTTGCTAACCTTGGGTGGGGGGAACTTCAAGCGGAAATCCCCGTGGCCTATTCAAAGTAATGTAGAAAGTAGCCGGCCCCGAAGATCAGCCCGAAGAGCAAGAGGCCGAGCAGGGCATTGGCGATGAGGAAGCTCGTGACGACGCGGGTCCACGTCGTCCTCTGCAAGGTCTTGATCGCGTAGAGGGAGAGGCCCAGGCCCCACAGGATGGCGATCCACACGCCTAAAAGCGGCAGGAGACAAAGGATGTTGGGCGCGGCGCTGTAACCGTAGGCCCGGAAAGTGGCTCGGTACGGGTGGTTCGCGCCGCCCCTCCAGCGCAGGACGAGATGAAACCAGGCCAGGAAGAGAAACTCGAGGGCGAGGATCAGCGGCCAATTGAAGAGATTCCAGTACCAAGGCCAAGGTTCCCATAAGGCGTTGCCCTGGGGGAACAACAGGTCATTAACGGCGAAGCCGCAGCCGCTTAGAAAGGATAGGATTGCCGCGAAGATCAGGGGAGGGAGCCACGGGCCCTCGGGGGCTAGGGCATTAAAGAAGACTCGGGGCCGGAACAGCGCGTCGCGGAGGCCATGCCAGGGTTTCGGATCGGCCATGGGCGTCGCCGCGGTCTCCGTCATGGGTTGACGATGACCTTCATCGCTTGTTGCGCCGTGATCCAGTCGATCGACTCGCGCAGACGCTCGAGGCCGACGTGATGGGTGACCAGCGGAGCGACTTGGACTTTCTTCTCGCAAAGTAAGCGGTGGGCCTCGGCCAGGTCCTCGGGCGAGGGGGAGTAGGAGCTGAATACGGTGATCTCGTGGTGATAGAGGGCATCCAGGCTCACCTCGACCGGCTTGTCGGAAAGCGAGGCGAAAAGGTTGAGGGCGCCGCCGTCGCGGACCCAGCCGAAGGCGTTTTGAAAGACCCGGCCGCCGCCGGCGGTGAAGACCACGATGTCGGCGCGGCGCCCTTCGGTATGCTCCGCGACGAAGGCCGCGATGTCCGGCGAGTCGCCCCGCAGGGTGAAATCGGCACCCAGGCGCTTGGCGAGCTCGAGGCGCTCCTCGAAGAGATCGAGGGCCAGGACTTGGGTCGGAATCAGCTTGAGCAGCTGGACCATCATCAGGCCGATGGAACCCATTCCGACCACCACCGCGAAATCGCCGGGCAGCAGTTTAGCCCGGCGCACGTTGCGCACGCAGCAGCTCAGGGGCTCGGTGAAGAGGCCCTCGTCGTCGCTCAGCTGGACGGGAACCTTGAAGGCGGTTTGCGCAACGTGCTCGGCGGGGATGCGCAGGTATTCGGCGAACCCGCCGGGATCGAGGTTGGTCTCTTTGAAATGCCGGCACATCGAGTGGTTGCCGTGGCGGCAGTAGTGGCATTGCCCGCAGGGGACGTGGTGGGCGACGACCAGGCGGTCGCCGGCCTTGAATTTTTGGACGCCCTTGCCGACCTCGACGACGTCGCCGACCAGCTCGTGCCCGAGGACGACGGGGCGCTTCGGCAGGGCGCGGGTGACCTTCAGGACATCCGTGCCGCAGACGCCGCAGGCGCGCACCTTGAGGAGGATTTCCCCGTCGCCGATCCTCGGGACGGGTAGATCCTCGACGCGGATGGAATCGGGGGGGTGATAGACGGCGGCTCTCATTAATTCTTCCGATAAACCACATAGCGGGCGATCTCGCGCAGTGGGTCCGCCTTCGCGTCGAAATCGCCCAGGACGCCCAGGGCCTCTTCGGTCAGTTGGTGGGCGAGGCGTTTGGATTCTTCCAGGCCCAAAAGCGCGGGGTAGGTCGCCTTCTCGTTGGCGACGTCGCTGCCGATGTCCTTGCCGATCTCCTCGCCGCCCTCGATGTCGAGGACGTCGTCGGCGATCTGGAAGGAGAGGCCGATGCACTCGCCGAAGCGGCTCAAGGATTCGAATTGCCGCTTGTCGGCGCCGGCCAAGAGGGCGCCCGCCTCGATCGAGACCTGGATCAGCTTGCCGGTCTTGTGGCGGTGCAGCCTTTCCAGCTCGGCGACGGAGATCTTCTTCTTTTCGCTCATCAGATCGACCGCCTGGCCGCCCGCCATGCCGCGCGAACCGCTGGCCTGGGCGATGCGCCGGATCACCTCGAGGGCGGCGGCCGCCTGCTCGGGCTTGGCGGCCTCGGCGATGGTGAAAAAGGCCTCGGTCAGCAACGAGTCGCCCGCCAGGATCGCGATGGCCTCGCCGAAGACCTTGTGGTTGGTCGGCTGTCCGCGCCGCAGGTCGTCGTCGTCCATGGCCGGCAGGTCGTCGTGGATCAGCGAATAGGTATGGATCATCTCGAGGGCGCAGGCCGCGGCGAGGACGGAGTGGTAGTCTTTGCCGAGGGCTTCGGCGGCGGCGATGGCGAGGATCGGCCGCAGGCGCTTGCCGCCGGCGTTCAGGCTGTAATTCATCGCCTCGTGGAGCCGCTCGGGCCACTCGGTCGCCTTCGGCAGGAAGTCGCGCAGGGCTTGGTCGACGATGCGGCGGCGGGTCTCTAAATATGCGGGGAGGTCGAAGGGCTGGGTCATAGCTCGAGCGGTTCTTTCTTGAAGGCCTCGTTTTCTTGGATCAGCTTCTCCACCTTGCCCTCGGCCTCGGTGAGCCGGGTTTCGCAGAAACGGGCCTGTTTGATGCCTTCCTCGAAGAGCTTGAGGGATTTATCGAGCGGGAGGTCGGGCTCCTCGAGCTGCTCGACGATCTCCTCGAGCTTTTGCAGCGAGGATTCGAAGGATTCTTTGTCGGTTTTGGGCATGCTTTAGGTCCTAAACCTGGCTCGCGGCGGTCGTCAATGCTATTGTAGGGGCGAACCCTGCGTTCGCCCCTGCCATTCACAAAACTCTCGCCTTGAACGAGCCCTTGAACAATTGCAGGGAGAGGGAATCTCCCGGCCCGACCTGCCCGGCGTCCTTCACCACCGCGCCTTCCCGGCCGTCCGTCTCTACCTTGCGCACGATGGAATAGCCTCGCGACAAGATCGACAAGGGGGAGAGGACCTCCAGCTTTTCGCTGAGCAGCCTCAGGCTCGCGCGCCGCGTCTCCAGCGACCGCTCGACGCCGAGCTTCAATCTTTCCCGGAGGTCGTCCAGGTGCTGGGCCAGCTCTTCGAGACGCCGCTTCGGGTGCTTGAGGTGGCTGATCCAGAATTTTAGTTTCTCGCGCCGCGCCTCCAGGCCTTGCCGATAGGCCCGCAGCAGGCGGCGCTGCGATTCGCGCAGGCTCAGCAGCAGGTCGGCCGCGACCGGCGCGGCCAGCTCGGCGGCGGCGGAGGGGGTCGGCGCGCGCAGGTCGGCGACGTAGTCGGCGATGGTGAAGTCGGTCTCGTGCCCCACCGCGCTGATCACGGGGATCGGCGACGCGGCGATGGCCCGCGCCACCGCCTCGGTGTTGAAGGCCCAGAGGTCCTCCAGGGAGCCTCCGCCGCGGCCCACGATCATCACCTCGGCCTCGCCGTGGCGGTGGAGGGCCTCGATGCCGCGCACGATCTCGGGCGCGGCGGCCTCGCCCTGCACGGACACGGGATAGAGCAGGACGTTCACGTAGGGATTGCGGCGCTTCAGGATGCGGATCATGTCTTGGATGACGGCGCCGGTCGGGCTGGTGACGATCCCGATTGTCCTGGGCAGAAAGGGCAAGGGCCGCTTGCGGGCCTCGTCGAAGAGCCCTTCCTCGGCGAGCTTGTTGCGCAGCTGGGTGAAGGCCAGCTGCAAGGCGCCGAGGCCCTTCGGTTCGACGTAGTCCAGGATGATCTGGTAATTGCCCCTGGGTTCGTAGACGCTGACCCGTCCCTTGGCGACCACCTCGAGGCCGTCCTCGAGCTTGAATTTCAAATGGCGGTTGGCGCCGCGGAACATCACCGCGGAGAGCTGCGCGCCCTTGTCTTTCAGGGTGAAGTAGAAATGCCCCGAGCTGTGGGCGTGGAAATTGCTGATCTCGCCGGTTACCCAGGCGGCCGAGAACTGCCCCTCGAGAAGGTTTTTGATCTCCCGGGTCAGCTCGCTGACGCTGTAGATGGTCTCGGAGAGCTCGGGAATCAGGACTTCCTGCATGCCCGCAGGCCTAGCGCAGGCAGGAGCGAAAGTAAAATCCACAATGACGCCGGGCCCGCGAGGCGTCCGGGGCGCAGGCCGCAGCTGGTCCCGGGTTTCTCGAAGCCGGGGAAGCGGTCGGGGATGTTGACGGCCATGTCGGCGTCGCAGGCGTCGCCCAAGCCGTCCTGGTCGGCGTCCCCTTGCAGGGGATTGGCCGCGTTTTCGCAATTGTCGTCCTCGTTGAGGATGCCGTCGCCGTCGTCGTCGCCGGGGGCGACGGAAAAGTCGTCGTCGCAGGCGTCGCCGATCCCGTCGTCGTCGCTGTCGGTCTGTTCGGGATTGGAGCTGGCCGGGCAGTTGTCGCCGGCGTCGGCGACGCCGTCTTCATCGCCGTCCTCGGGGGCCGGGGTTGGTGTCGGCGTCGCGGCGGGCGTGGGTGTCGGGTTCGGCGTGACGCCGGGGCTGGGCGCGGGCGTCGCGGTCGCCTCCGGAGTCGGAGACGGAGTGGGGCTGGCCGGCGGCGTCGGTGAAGGGGGCGGCGAGGGCGGAGGCGTCGGGCTGGGCGTCGGCGGCTGCGGCGTGGGCGAGGGGAGGGGTTGGTCATCGCCGGCCTCGACCTCGACGCCGCCGACGTCGTTGTAATTTCCTTCGTCACAGATAGCGTCCTCGCGGCGCTGCACCTTGATCTTAAGGCCTCGCACCAGGACGCGATTCGCCTGCAGGCGCAGGGCGCAGGTGCCCGGCGGAAGGTCGGAGGCGTCCAAAACCGCCGAAGGCGAGGTGCTGCCGTCGAGGATCAGCCCCCAGCCGTCGCCGCAGACCGCGGGCTTGCCCGGCCCGGCGGGGCAGTCGAGGTCGCCCTCGCTCTGCAGGCTCAGCGTGTCCTGCAATCGGATCTCGTATTCCTTCCCGCCCTCGAAGCGGATCAGCTCGGTGCACATCCGGTTGCTGGCGCGGTTGTATCCTTCCTCGACCTTTCGCCTCAGGGAGTGGAAGTCCTCGACCGAGTCGCCGTTGGACAGCACGCCGCAAGTCGTGTTGTCGACGACCGCAAGGGCGAGCCTGGGAAACAACAGGGCCAAGGCCAAGACAGGGAGGCAGCGGCGCAGCGATGGGAATGGGATTCGGGACATCGCTTCTTTTTCGGGAGCGAAAGAGAAAAGTTGCTTGATTTCAGAGGTTTAAGCGGAACGGCGGGTGCGGCGAAGTCGCGAAAAATACTGCGGTTTCGGGAAAAAAGGCCGCGGGAGGGCGCCAAGAACGCCCTCCCGCCGGGCCCTGCGTATTATTTTGTCACGTCCGAACGAGGGGTGGGGCGATTGAGGTCCCGTTCCTTCGTCGGCAGTATGTTTTCGTTGGCCGGCATTTCGCGTTGGTATTTGCTGCTGTGCTCGAAGCGTTTACCTTCTTCCGCTTGCGAAGAAGCGCTCTTCTGGGCCTTATATTCCTCGTTGTATTTCGTATAGTCGACCCCCGCCCAAGCGCCGGGCAGGAGCGCGGACATCGCGAGCGACGCCGCAAAGAATCTCATAACGTTCTTCATAAAAATTCTCCTTTTCATGGATGTTTCGACGGAAATAGCGAGACGGGGCAGGGCTCAATTCAAGAGACGCAGGTGTCGAAGAAAGCGGGGAACCGAGTCGCGATCCCCCGGCGCGGATTCGAATCCGTAGGCGTGCAGACGCGCGATCTGCATCGGATTTATTTCAGGCAACAGCGTGGGCCAGACCTTGGCTTGGGTCTTGGAGATTTCCTCGGCTTTTTGGGAGAGGCTGAGTGCGGCCACGCCCGCCCCCGGATAGACCGCGCAGCATTGCGGGTGATGCGCCCGCACCGCCGCCTGACAGCAGGAATGGCAATTTTTCATGGCCATTTTGCAGACATGCACCTCGGTTTGGCCCTTGGCCAAGCCGGTCACGGCGAGAAAAAGGCCGAGGAAACAACAAAGCGGCAATAGCTTCTTCCACATCTTAAATTTATTTTAAGTCCGAAACGCCGAAGGGGCAAGGGGCCGCCGAGGAATTATTTTAAGGCATGTTTTTGCGGAGGATTTTCCGCCAAGAGCCGGTTCCCGGCGATGGCCAGAACCTCGCCGCTCCCGCTCGGCGAGCCGTCCGCGCCGAGCAGCTCGGGAATGCGGCGGCGCAAGTTCGGCGACGCGCGGAGGAACCGCAGGACGGTGGCGACTTTTTCGCGGCTGTAGTCCACCGTGCGTCCGCGCCGGACCTCGTCGAGAAGGCCGGCCAAGGCTTGGGACATGGAGTCGAGGGGATTTCCGCCGCGGGCCAATTCGGCGTAAAAGGCCTTCAGTTCGGTTTCCCGCGCGAAGGCGGGACTGGCTTCGTCTCCGCCGCGGGCGAGGTCGATCAGGTGGGAGACCTCGTGCTCTTCGACGCTGGCGAGGCGGGCCCGCGCGAAGGCCTGGACAAAATCTTTGCGCGCCTTGCGGGCGGAGGCGCGGGCGGCGACGCAGCGCTCGTGCAGGTCCCGCCAGGCCGCGTTTTCGAGCCGGATTTGCAGGGCGCGCAGCTCGGCCACGGGGATGCGTCCCAGGGAAAACCAATCCGCTTCCAAAACGGCGGCGACTTCGTCCGCTTCCGCTCGATCGCGCTGCGGCTCGCTTCCCTTCGAAAGGCGGTCGAAGATCTCTCCGCCTTCCCGTTCGAAATAGGCGCGATTCAGGAGGACGGTGTAAATTCGCTTTCCGCCCTCGGTGCGGACGAAGGCTTGGCCGTCGTAGGCGACGCGGGGGTTGTTCTCGATTTGAAGGCGGTATTCCAGGGTCAGGCCGTCGAACTGGCGAGTTTTCACCTCAGGGGGCGCGGCCGCGGCGGAAAGCGAGGCCGTCAGGCAAGCCAGCAGAATCGCCGCGAAAATCGCCGTTCGGGGCGATCTGGGCCGGAAGCGATGGAAAAAGGTTAGGTTCACCGCTGTGGAAGATAGCAAGCGGCATGCCAGCTAACCCTGGACGGCCTGCGGGAAAGGGCAAGGATTTCCGTGGGGAAAATCTTACGGACGGTTTTGGTCCTTGGGCCGGGATTTCTACTGCCGAAATTCTATGCAAGTGCCCAGCGCGCAGGCGCGAAGCGAGGCTACCCTGCAGATGCTCTGCGGAGGGGCCTTCCTCTTGGTCTTGGGGACCCTTCGGGGCGAGTGGGCGGGCTTCGATCCGGCGCGGATTTCCGCCGCCCCGGCCGCAGGCTGGTTTTGCTTGATTTTTTCGGCAGAGGGTTAGGCGGCTTCCTGGAGGCGGCGGATGCGGTCTTCCAGCGGAGGATGCGAGGAAAAGAGCTTGAGCAACCCGCCGCCGTGCCCCGAGATCTGCATCGTCTGGAGCGAAGGGTGCTTGTGCGGGTCGACGACGTCGTAGGCGCGGCGCAGGGCCTCGAGGGCCGACACCATCTTTTGGCGGCCGGCCAGGACGGCGCCGCCCGCGTCGGCGCGGTATTCGCGGTAACGCGAGAACCAGGCAACCACCAACGAGCCGAGGATCATGAAAAAGATCTCGAGGACGATCTGCACCAAGAAGAAGACCCCGTAAGAAATCCCACGGTCGTCGCGGTCGCCGCGCAGGGCGGCCGACACCGCATAGGCGATCACCCGCGAGAGAAACATCACGAAGGCGTTGACCACGCCCTGAAGCAGGGTCATCGTCACCATGTCGCCGTTGGCGATGTGCGAGATTTCGTGGCCCAGGACCCCTTCGACTTCGTCGCGGTCCATGCTGCGCAGCAGGCCGGTGGAGACGGCGACCAGGGAGCGCGACTTGGTGGGGCCGGTGGCGAAGGCATTGAGCTCGGGCGAGTCGTAGACCCCGACCTCGGGCATGTCGCGAAGGCCGGCGCTTTGTGCCAGTTGGTGGACGGTTTGCAGCAGCCGCTGCTCGGCGGGATCGGGGCTCTGCGGATCGATCACCTGGACGCCCATGGTCCATTTCGCCATCTGGCGCGAGAGGGCTAACGAAATAAGCGAGCCGGCCATGCCCCAGACCAGGCAGAAGACCGCTAGGGAGGCGTAGTCGAGGCCGTATTGGTTGAGATAGGGGCGGACTCCGAGCAGGTTGAGGATGACCGAGATGGTCATCACCACCAGGAAGTTGACCAAGAGAAACAACACTACCCGTTTAGCCATAACAGAATCCTCCACAAAGCCGCGCCTCGGCGCGGCCCATACAGAAAGTATTCACTAAAGGCCAACGCGTCAAGCGCGCCTTAGGTTGATTTTTTTAGGGGTTTCCGCGCAGCCGCTCCAGGCGGCGCAGGATCTTCTCGACGTGGGTGGCGCGCCAATAGATCTTCCCGCAGGCGGGGCAGCCCGTGAAGGCGGACTGGGAGGCGAAGACGTAGGGCCAGACCCGGTTCTCGACCTGGGCCCTGGGGAGGGGGAGGAGCGGGGCGTTGCACTCCGCGCAGCGGCTGAGGCTGCGGGCCTCGGCGAGGGCCTCGCCGAAGCGTTCGCGGAATTCGGAAAATTGGTCCTCCAGGCGATCCTGGGTGATGAAGAGGAATTCCTCCGGCTTCAGGGTCCGGATCAAGCGGGTGTCCCGGGTCAGGAGGATTCGGTTCTCCCGCCGCGCCTCCGCGATCA
>JASOAK010000044.1:0-11652 GCA_048499175.1 bacterium | reverse complement strand
TCGCCGTAGATCGGCAGGGGCTTCCCCTCCAAGGCGTTGGCGATCAAGAGCGGGATGAGCTTTTCCGGAAACTGATAGGGCCCGTAGTTGTTCGAGCAGTTCGAGACCGTCACCGGCAGGCCGTAGGTGTGATGGTAGGCCCGCGCCAGGTGGTCCGAGGCCGCCTTCGAGGCCGAGTAGGGGCTGTTGGGATGGTAGGGCGTGTCCTCGCGGAATTGCCCCTCCGGCCCCAGGCTCCCGAAGACCTCGTCGGTGCTGACGTGATGAAAGCGCCGGATCCGCTCGCGGTGCTTGCGCGCCAGCTCCAGCAGGCGGAAGGTCCCCACGACGTTGCTCTGGATGAAGTCGTCCGGCGCGGCGATCGAGCGGTCGACGTGCGACTCGGCGGCCAGGTGGCAGATCGCGTCGACCCCGTGCGTCAGGATTGCGGCCTCCACCGCGGCGCCGTCGGCGATGTCGGCGCGCACGAAGGCGTAGCGCCCGGGGAAGCGCTCCGCGATCCCCGCCAGGTTCTCCAGGTTTCCGGCGTAGGTCAGCTTGTCGAGGTTGACGACCTTGCCGGCGTAGCCGCTCTCCTCCAGCAGGTAGCGGATAAAATTCGAACCGATGAAACCGGCCCCGCCGGTGACTAGGAGTGCCTTCACGATGCCCTCGCCTCCTCGATCAGCCGCTCGCGGAACCGCGCCACGAATTCGGCCAGGTCCTCGCGCCAATCCGCCATCTCGCAAAGCCCCATCGCCCGCAGGCGGCGGTTCTCCAGCCGCGAATTGGCCGGCCGCCGCGCCGCCGTCGGGTACTCCGAGGTCTTGCAGGGACTTAAGGCCGCGTCCAGCTTCATCAGGCGGAAAAACTCCCGGGCCACCTCGTACCAGGTGGCGGCCCCCTCCGCGGCGGCGTGAAACAGCCCGCCTACGTCCTCGGCGATCAGCCGGCGGATCTGCCGCGCCAGCCGGTGCGACCAAGTCGGCGCGCCCCATTGGTCGTCCACGACCTTAAGGGCCTGGCCGGCCAGGGCCCGCTTCAAGACGGCCTTGAGGAAATTGGGTCCCGCGATCCCGTAGACCCAGGCGGTGCGCAGGATCAAGGACTCGGCGCCGGAGGCGAGGACCTGCCGCTCGCCCTCGAGCTTGCTCTCGCCGTAAAACGACAGGGGTCCGGTGGGATCGTCCTCCGCGTAAGCCTCGGCGGGCGGCTTGCGGCCGTCGAAGACGTAATCCGTCGAGAGGTGCAGCAAGGGGATGCCGCGCTCCCGGCAGGCCCAGCCCAAAAAGCCCGGGGCCTCGGCGTTGACCCGCCACGCGGTCTCGCGCTCGGTCTCGCAGGCGTCGACGCGGGTGAAGGCGGCGGCGTTGATCAGGTAGGAAGGCCGCACCTCCTCCAAAATCCGATCGATGCCGGACTCGCGGGAGATGTCGAACTCGTCGCGGCCTAGGGCCACCGCCTCGTAGCCTTCGCGCAAGACCTCGGCCAAGTCGCTGCCGACCTGGCCCTTTCCGCCGGCGATCAGGATTCTCATGTCGGAGAGATTTAATGGATTAATCCCTTGAAGTCATCCCGGAAATTCCCCTTAAAATGTCCCGAGCATGGCCATCCTGCACTTTCCACCCGTCGAGACCGCCAGCCCCGAGGGCCTCTTGGCCATCGGGGGCGACCTGGAGGTCGAGTCCCTCAAGCTGGCCTACGAAAACGGGATCTTCCCCTGGCCCACCGAGGACTACCCCCTGCTCTGGTTCGCCCCGCCCCGCCGGGCCATCCTCGAGTTCAAGGACCTGAAGATCCCCCGCCGGATGCGGCGCGAGCTCAAGGCCAAGGACTTCCGCTTCGCCGTCGACCGCAACTTCCCCGCCGTCATCCGCGCCTGCGCCGCCGGCCGCACCCGCAAGACGCACGGCACCTGGATCAATCCGATGATGATCCGCGCCTACATCCGCTTCCACGAGGCGGGCTACGCCCACAGCTTCGAGTGCTACCGCGGCGACCGCCTGGTCGGCGGCCTCTACGGCGTGGGCTTAGGCAAGATGTTCGCGGGCGAGAGCATGTTCTTCCACGAATCGGGGGCCTCCAAGGCGGCGCTGCTCCACGCCGTCGACTACCTCCGCGAGCGCGGCGCCAAGTGGATGGACATCCAGATGATGACCCCCCTGCTCCGCAGCCTGGGCGCCAAGGAGGTGTCGCGCCGGGCCTTCATGGAGCGCCTGGCCGTCGCCCTGCGCGCCCCGGACATCTTCTGAATCGCCGCGAAAACCACCCCGCCGCCGTTATTGACAGCCCCGCAACCCCGTGTTTTAACGGCCCTTCCTATGAACGAACCGAAAGAGCCCGGCAAAGACTACAAAGACACCCTCAACCTGCCGCAGACCGATTTCCCGATGAAGGCCAACCTCGCCCAGCGCGAGCCCGAGTTCATCCGGCAATGGGACGAGGCGAAGGTCTACGACAAGCTTTTGCAAAAAAACGCCGGCCGGACCAAGTTCGTCCTCCACGACGGCCCGCCCTACGCCAACGGCCACATCCACTTCGGCCACATCCTCAACAAGACGCTCAAGGACATCTTGGTCAAGTACAAGAGCCTCTCCGGCTTCCAGAGCGACTTCGTCCCCGGCTGGGACTGCCACGGCCTGCCCATCGAGCATCAAGTCGATAAAGAATTGGGCCCCAAGAAAAAGTCGATGAGCATCGTCCAGGTGCGCCAGGCCTGCCGCGACTACGCCTCGAAGTTCGTCGACATCCAGCGCGAGCAGTTCAAGCGCCTGGGTATCCTGGCCCGTTGGGAACAGCCCTATCTCACGATGGACTACGGCTACGAAGCCACCATCGCCCGCCAGCTGGGCAAGCTGGTCGGCAAGGGCATGGTCTACAAGGGAAAAAAGCCGGTGCACTGGTGCATCAAGGACCAGACCGCCCTGGCCGAGGCCGAGGTCGAGTACGACAACCACCTCTCGCCCTCCATCTACGTGAAGTTCGAGACCGTCGACTCCTTGAAAGAGGTCAGCCCGCAGCTGGAAGGCAAGAAAGTCCAGTTCGTGATCTGGACCACCACGCCCTGGACGCTCCCGGCCAACCTCGCCGTCGCCCTGCACAAAAGCTACACCTACGCGGCCATCCAGGTCGGCGATGAGATCCTGATCTTCGCCGAAGGCCTGCTCGACCAGGTCCGCAAGACCCTCAACATCCAGGAAGACCGCCTGCTCGACCGCATCCCGGCCAAAAAACTCGAGGGCATCGCGACCAAGCACCCCTTCCTCGAGCGCATCTCCAAGGTGGTCTTAAGCGACCACGTCACCCTCGACGCGGGCACCGGCGTGGTGCACATCGCCCCCGGCCACGGCCAAGAGGACTACGACGTCGGCATGCGCTACGGCCTGCCCATCCTCAACCCGGTCGACAACGAAGGGGATTTCACGCCCGAGGTCGGCGTCCCCGAGCTGGTGGGCGTCTCGGTCTTCGCCGCCAACCCGCAGATCGTCGAGCTGCTCAAGTCCAAGGGGGCGCTGATGAAGGCGGAAGAGACCAGCCACAGCTACCCGCACTGCTGGCGCTGCAAGTCGCCGGTCATCTTCCGCTCGACGCCGCAGTATTTCATCTCGCTCTCCGCGCAAGACCTGCGCGGCCGCGCCCTCGACGCGATCCGACGCACCCAGTGGATCCCCCACTGGGGCCGCGACCGCATCTACGGCATGGTCGAAAACCGCACCGACTGGTGCATCAGCCGCCAGCGCAGCTGGGGCGTCCCGATCATGGGCTTCCGCTGCACCGCCTGCAAAGAGTCGCTGCTGCGCGAGGACGTGATCGAGGGCATCGCCAAGCGCTTCGAGGCCGAGGGCGCCGACGCCTACTTCAAATACTCCGCCGAAGAGCTGCTGCCGCCCAGCATCGCCTGCCCGCAGTGCGGCGGAAAGACCTTCGAGAAGGAGACCGACATCCTCGACGTCTGGTTCGACTCGGGCGTCTCCTACGCGGCCGTCCTCGAACGGCGCCCGGATCTGCAAATGCCCGCCGACATCTACCTCGAGGGCACCGACCAGCACCGCGGCTGGTTCCACTCCTCGCTGCTGACGGCGGTCGGCACCGAGGGCCGCGCGCCCTACAAGGCGGTCTTGACCCACGGCTTCGTCGTCGACGGCGAGGGCCGCAAGTACTCGAAGTCGGCGAAAAACTACACCCCGCCCGAGCAGGTGCTCAACAAGCTGGGCGCCGAGGTCCTGCGGCTCTGGGTCGCGGCCGAGGACTACCGCAACGACATCCGCTTCTCGACCGAGATCCTCGACCGCTTGGTCGAGACCTATCGCAAAATCCGCAACACCTGCCGCTTCCTCCTGGGCAACCTCTACGACTTTAAGCCGGAGGCCGACTGGGTGAAGCCCGCCGAGCGCGTCGAGATCGACCGCTGGGCCCTGGCCGCGCTGCAAGAATTCATCCAGCGCGTCACCCAGGCCTACGAGGACTACGAGTTCCACGTCATCTACCACTCGCTCAACCAGTTCTGCACGGTGACGCTCAGCGCCTTCTACCTCGACATCCTCAAGGACCGGCTCTACACGGCGAAGGCGACGGGGCGCGAGCGGCGCTCGGCGCAGAGCACGATCTACGATATTTTGCGGGCGATCACGGGGCTGATGGCGCCGATCCTGTCCTTCACGGCGGAAGAGGTGCACCGCCACACGCCCGACTATCCCGGCAAGGCCGAGTCGGTCTTTTTAAGCGACTTGCCCAAGGCCGACGAGGCCCTGCTCGACACCGCCCTGCTCGAACGCTTCGACAAGATCGACCAGGTGCGCCAGGAGGTCCTGAAGGCCCTCGAGAAGGCGCGGCAAGAGAAGGCGATCGGGCACTCCCTCGAGGCCCAGGTGCGGATCAGCGCCGAGGGCGAGTGGAAGAAGCTTCTGCAGGAAAATTTGCAGAATTGGGCGCACTATTTCATCGTCTCGCAGGTGGTGGTGGCCCCCGAGGTCGAGCAGCCCACCTGGACCGGCGCCGGCATCGAGGGCCTGCGCGTCGAGGTGAAGAAGGCCGAGGGCGAGAAGTGCGGGCGCTGCTGGACGCGCTCGATCACGGTGGGCAAAAATGCGGCGCACCCGGCCCTCTGCGACCGCTGCGGCAAGGTATTGTCGTAATGCGCAAATACCTCCCCCTACTCCTTATCCCCCCGATCGTCATCGCCCTGGACCAATGGACCAAGCAGCTCATCCTCGACAAGATCCCCATCGGCCGCAACATTCCCGTCCTCGAGGGTTTCTTCGACCTGGTCCACTTCCGCAACCGCGGCGTGGCCTTCAGCATGTTCGACGACCTGCACGCCGCCGGGCACCAGTGGTTTTTCTACGCGGTCACGGTCGTCGCGACCGTCGCCCTCATCGCCCTCTACCGCAACACCGCCCCCGGCGACCGCAAGATGCAGGTCCCCCTGGCGGCCATCTTGGGCGGGGCCTTGGGCAATTTCATCGACCGGCTCCGCTTCGGCGAGGTGGTGGACTTCCTCTACTTCCACTGGCGCCACCAGATGGCCGACTTCGAGCTCTTCGGGCGGCACTTCAAGTTCGTCCTCGCCTGGCCGGCCTTCAACGTCGCCGACGCCGCCATCACCTGCGGGGCCCTCTTCCTCGTCTTCAAGGTGCTCTTCGAGTCCAAAAAGAAGCCGGAACATTAGCCCCGTCCGGGAGCCTAAGCCCCATTTTTCAGTCGAAGTCCGCGCGGGGATGCATTATGTTCGGCCTCTATGCGTCCATTTATCTATTATAGCCCCGAGTTCGCCATCCCCAGCTTCGCCTTCATGCTGATGATGGCCTCGCTGGTCGCCACCACCGTCGCCTACAAGATGGCGCCCAGCCGCGGCCTCTCGCAGGTGGCCGTCCTCGACTTAGGCATCATCGGGACGATCATGGCGGTGATCGGCGGGCGGCTCTTCCATATCTTCGTCGAGGGCCCCATCTACGCCTCGCCGGGCTACAGCAATTACTATTGGGAGCACCCCACCCACCTCTGGCAGATCTGGCGCGGCGGCTTCGTCAGCTACGGAGCCTTTCTCGGCCTGGGCCTGGGCTGGATCGTCTACCTGCGCTGGCGCAAGCTGGATACCTGGGCCTACTTGGACCACGTCGGGCTCTTCGCCGGGCCCTTCATCGACTTCTTCACGCGCCTGGGCTGCCTGCTGGCGGGCTGCTGTTACGGGCTAAAGAGCCCCTTCCACGACCACGGCAAGTACCTGCTCTACATGGTCTTCAACAACCGCAGCAGCGACGCGGGCTACAAGTTTCCCGGGGTGCCCCTGTGGCCGACCCAGATCTACAGCATGATCGCGGCGGTCCTGATCTTCCTGATCTGCTACTGGATCGAGCGGCATCGCAAGTTCAAGGGCCAGGTGATGATGAGCTTCCTCATGCTCTACGCCTTCTTCCGATTTTGGATCGAATTCCTGCGCGGGGACATGGACCGGGGCGTTTACTTCAGCGACACGATCTCGACGGCGCAGATCATGAGCATCCTATTCTTCGTCTCCTGCGCCGTCATTTATCAAATACTCAAAAGGCGCAGCGCGGCGGCCGCAGGGGCCGCTCCAGCGCGTCCCCAAGCCGAGGAAAAGACCTCCTTGCCGGGGAGCGCCCCAAGGGACGAATCCGCGCATTGATGAACCCTCCCGCCGAACATCCCGCGACGCCCGCGCTCGACACCCGGGCCCTCTTCCGCCAGACGCTCTGGGTCTGGTTCTTCACGATGCTGGCCACCCGCGGTCTCTACGAGCTCCAGCGCATCCGGTTTTTCCAGGAAAACATGATGCTCTTTACGGGGGTCCTGCTGATCTACGTGCCGATCTTCGTGCTGTGGCGGCGCAAGGAGCGGATGGACTTCTTCGAGGTCTCCGGGCCGCAGCTGCTGCGCTCGCTGGGCTGGTTCTTGCTGCTCTCGGCGATCGTCTTTCCGGTGATCGAGGTGGGAAACCGCTGGTTCCAGGCGGAGTTCTTTCACCGGCATTACGAGGGGGGGAATTACCAGGGCCTGGCCAAGGCCGCGCTCTTTCACTTCCTGCTGGTGGCGATCCCGGAGGAGTTTTTCTACCGCGGCTACATGCAAACCCAATTCAACCGGATTTGGGGCAGGCCGTTCCGCCTCTTCGGCGCCCCGGTGGGCTGGGCGCTCCTGTTCACTTCGCTCTTATTCGCCTTGTCGCACAGCATGATCGTGCTGCGCTGGTGGCACTTCTCGATCTTCTTCCCCTCCCTGGCCTTCGGCTGGCTGCGGGAACGCACCGGCGCGATCACGGCGGGGGCCTTTTTCCACGCCCTATGCAACGTGTATAGCTTTTGGGTGGCGTTGAATTACAAGTAGGGACGAACCCAAGGTTCTCCCTATGAATCAATGCGCGGCGGCTCGTTCGAGCTCAAGCTTCGCCTGAAGGACCCTAAGGACTTCCGCCTCTTCCTTCAGGTTTTCCTTGAAGCTGCGGTTGTCGGTGTGGCTGATCTCGCGGCTCAGCTCGCGCATGTGGTGCATCAGCATGTTCTCGAGGTATTGTTTCTCCTTCATCGTCAGCTCGATCTGCATAGTCCCTCCTCTTGGGTCATGCCCCTCGTCCCAAAGAAGATTGTAGCGCAAAGAGGGAAAAGCTGACGAGACCAAAAAAAACCCCGTCCGAAGACGGGGTTTTGAGGGGTTTTACCTGGTGCCGCGGGGGGGGACTCGAACCGTTTATTCGGACTGCCGAAGCAAGTTCGGCAGTCCTAAAGCTCAGGGGGAGCAAGCGGGCAAACTGGCCACGTTGTGGCCAGGCAAACCGCGCGATAGCGAGATAACTCTCTACCGAGCTAGCTCCTCCTCCCCCTTCAACCCCCACCGGTCCAGGTGAGCACTAGCTCTAAAATTGGTGCCGCGGGGGGGACTCGAACCCCCACGGATCTCTCCACATGCACCTCAAACATGCGTGTCTGCCATTCCACCACCGCGGCATAGCACCAAATTTTCAAGAAAGACTTAGCTGAAACCTCAATTCTAAGTCAACGAGGGATTGTCTGTAGGGGCGGGCCTCCGTGCCCGCCCGACGGCCGCTGGGCGGGCACGGAGGCCCGCCCCTACAATTACGGCTGTGTGGGCGCCGTCTCCGGCGTGGTCGCCGCAGCCGCCGGGGTGGCCTGCGGGGCCGGCGTCGCCGCCGGGGCCGTGACCGGCGCCGGCTCGGCCACCGTCTTCAGGATCGAGGACTTGCTCTTGTTGCGGGCGATGCTCGCCAACGAGATCGAGGTGAGCAGGAAGACCACCGCCACGCCCGTCGTCAGCTTGCTCAAGAAAGTCGCGGCGCCGCGGGAACCGAAGACCGTCTGCGAGGAACCGCCGAAGGCGGCCCCCATGTCGGCGCCCTTGCCGGCCTGCAGCAGGATCACGATGACCAAAAAGACGCAGACCACGTAGTGCACGGCTAAAATGACGTTTTCCATCAACTCATCCTCTCTTCAAACTTGACGATCTTCGCGAAGGCTTCGGCGTCCAAGGAGGCCCCTCCCACTAAAAGTCCGTCGACATGGGTTTCTTTCATCAGGGCCGGCGCGTTCTCCGGCTTGACCGAGCCCCCGTACAGCAACCGTATCCGGTTGGCCGTCGGAGCGTCGTAATACTTCATGAGCCAGTTGCGCAAGAAATGATGCACCTCGCCCGCCTGCTCGGGGGTGGCGTTTTTGCCGGTGCCGATCGCCCAGACGGGCTCGTAGGCGACGGTCAGACGCTCGAAGTCGTGCATCGCCACGTCGCTGAAGGCCGCCTTCATCTGGCCCTCGATCACCTCGAGGGTGGCGCCCTTCTCGCGCTGGGCCAAATTTTCCCCGACGCAGACGATGGGCACCAGGTCGGCCTTGAGGGCGGCCTGGAGCTTCTGGCTGACCATCTTGTCGGTCTCGCCGAAGAGGTTGCGCCGCTCGGAATGCCCCAGGATCACGAACTCGCAGCCGACGTCCTTGAGGAAGTTCCCCGAGACCTCGCCGGTGAAGGCGCCCTCCTCCTCCCAATACATGTTCTGCGCCGCCAGCGACATGTTGGTGTCGGACAAGGCGACGGAGACGGAGTACAGCGCGGTGAAGGGCGGCGCCACCGCGACGTCGATGTGCGGCGAATCGACCAGCAAATTCTTCAGGGCGGTGACCAGCTTGATCGACTCGGCGATCGTGTTGTTCATCTTCCAGTTGCCGACGACGAGCGGCCGGCGCAGGTCGGGTATCATGGCGCCCCCTCGGTCTCGAGGGCCTTGAGCCCCGGCAGGGTCTTGCCCTCGAGAAACTCCAGCGTCGCCCCGCCGCCGGTGGAAAGATGGCCGATCTTTTCGCCCACGCCGGCGACCTTGACCGCGGCCAAGGAGTCGCCGCCGCCCACCACGGTCATGCCCGCCGACTTCGCGAGGGTGCGGGCGATCTCGACCGTGCCCCGCTCGAAGGGCGGGGTCTCGAAGGCGCCGACCGGGCCGTTCCACAGCACCGTCTTGGCGGCTAAAATTTGCGCCTCGTAGGCCTCGAGGGTCTTGGGGCCGACGTCCAGGCCCATCCAGCCGGCGGGGATGGACGCGCCCGGGGTGGTCTTGAACTCCGCGCCCGCCTTCAATTCGCGGGCGACCACGTGATCGACGGGCAGCTCGAGGCGGATGTCCTTGGTCTTGGCCCGCTCGAGCAGCTTGGCGGCCTGGTGCAGCTTGCCGTCCTCGACCAGCGAGGCCCCGACCTCGACGCCCTTCGCCTTGAGGAAGGTGTAAGCCATGGCCCCGCCGATCAGCAGGCCGTCGACCAGCTTCAAGAGGTTTTCGATGACGCCCAGCTTATCGGAGACCTTGGCGCCGCCCAGGATGGCGACGAAGGGCCGCGCAGGCTCGTGGAGCAGCCGGCTCAAGACCTGGACCTCTTTCAGGACCAGCAGTCCCGCGGCCTTCTCCTTGACCAGCGGCACCATCCCCACGGTCGAGGCGTGGGCGCGATGCAGGGTGCCGAAAGCGTCGTTGACGTAGATGTCGGCCAGTCCGGCCAGGCGCTCGCTGAAAATCGGGTCGTTGGCCTCTTCCTCCGGGTGAAAGCGCAGGTTTTCGAGGAGGATGACCTCGCCCTCGCGCATCTCGCCGACCAGCTTCTTCACCGCGTCGCCGATGCAGTCCTCGGGGAAGGTCACCTCGCGCTCGAGCAGCTCGGAGAGCCGCGCCGCGACCGGCATCAGGCTGTACTTGGGGTCGCGCTTGCCCTTGGGCCGCCCCAGGTGGGAGGCGAGGATCAGCTTGCCGCCCGCCTTCAGGACGTGGCGGATCGTCGGCAGGCTGGCCACGATGCGGGAGTCGTCGGCCACCTTGCCCTCGGCGTCGCAAGGGACGTTGAAGTCCACGCGCACGAAAACGCGCTTTTCCTTCAACTCCAGTTCTTCGAGGCTCTTGATCATAGGCAATGGCTTAGGGCCTGTTGTCAAACACCGGTGGTCGGGCCAAGCCGCCGCAGGCGGATTGGCGGGCCCCGAAAATCCGAAGGATTTTTGGGAGACCATGGAGGCCGGATTCACTCCGGCCGGAATAACGTCGATTTGACAACAGCCTCCTATAGTTTAGAACCGACGTACTTCGAAAGATCGATCATCCGCTGGCTGAAGCCGCTCTCGTTGTCGTACCAGGCCAGGACCTTCACCATCGTCGAGTCCATTACCTTGGTGGCGAGGGAGTCGACCACGGAGGAGAAACGCGAGCCGTTGTAATCGGTGCTCACCAGGGGCTCGGCGGAAAAGCCCAAAATGCCCTTCAAGGCGGCGCCGGCGGCGGCCTCTTTGAGGAAGCCGTTTACCTGCTCGACGGTGGTCGCAGTCTCGACGTCGGCCACGAAGTCGACCAGAGAGACGTTGGGCGTCGGCACGCGGATGGCCAGGCCGTCCAGCCTGCCCTTGAGATGCGGCAGGACCAGGCCGATCGCCTTGGCGCCGCCGGTGCTGGTCGGGATCATGTTAAGGGCGCCCGCGCGGGCGCGGCGCAGGTCCTTGTGGCTGCCGTCGATGATGCGCTGGTCGTTGGTGTAGCTGTGCACCGTCGTCATCAAGCCGCGCTTCACCTTCAATTTCTCGTCGATCACCTTCACGACCGGCGCCAGACAGTTGGTGGTGCAGGAGGCATTGGAGATGACCTCGTGCTTGGCCGGGTCGTAACCCGCGTGGTTGACGCCGAAGACCACGGTGTAGTCGCAGTCGTCGGAAGGCGCGCTGATGATGACCTTCTTGGCCCCTCCCTTGAGGTGGTGGATGCAATCCTTCTTGCCGTCCAGGCGGCCGGTGCACTCGAGGACGATGTCGACCGGCGTGTCGTTCCAGTTGATCTTGGTGATGTCGGGGATCTTGGAGACGAGGACCTTTTTGCCGTTGACCACGATGGCGTTCTCTTGGGTCTCGACCGTGCCGTTGAAATTCCCGTGGACGGAGTCGTATTTCAGCAGGTGGGCCAGCTCCGTCATGGGGGCCATGTCGTTGATCTTGACCACCTCGAATTGGGGATCGCCCTGGGCGAGCCGGAAGATGGTGCGACCGATGCGGCCGAAGCCGTTGATGCCGATGCGTAGTGCCATAATGCTTTATAACTCCATGAGTTAGGGGCCTTTTTTTAAGGGGGAAAACTACTAATCATAGCCCCTACCCGCTGTCAAATCATTCAATAATTTTCCACGG
>JASOAK010000043.1:0-17461 GCA_048499175.1 bacterium | reverse complement strand
TAGGTGAGACAAAGGGGGCGTAAGCCCGAAGTTCCTTAAGGACATGTTCTTTACCGTGCTTTGAATCAAGAACTACCATAACTTTGGAACCTTCCCGAACCAATCCGCGGACTTCAGTCAAAACCGCATCGGACACGGAATCACCCTCGATAAGCCGAAAATGCTCCCGCAGGGGATGCGCCTCCAAGGCAGCGCGATTGTGCGCTCGTATCTCAACATCAATGCCGATGGCTTTCCCCTTACCCATGGCCTTGCAAAGACTTGCGTAAAACACCAAACCTCCCCCATGGGCGACGCCTGTTTCGATGATCCAATCCGGCTTCACCGAATAAATCACTTCTTGAATCCTGACGAGATCCTCCGGCAATTGAATGACCGGACGGCCCATCCAGCTGAATCCATAGGCGTACTTGTTGTCAAAGCCGCTGCGCAGCCACAATTGAGAGAGCACATGAAAGCCCTCTGGGCTGGAAATAGATAGAATCCTTTTCCCCTCGGGGCCTTCGACCGACATTTCTGCCTTATCAAAATCGATATTAATCCTTTTTGGCGCAACCAAAAAATCATTCATAACGCACGAACCTCACCGGTTCTGATAGGGCTCCACGACGACCTGATCAACCGCCGAAATCCCGATTTCGCCGATAGAATACCCAAGCGATCCGGGATAATGAAACACCATCGACCGCTGGAGTCTGCCGATATCCGTTCTAGAAAAAATTTTTCGAATTCCCAACAAGTCTGTCCCGTGCGTAGCAAGTGCCTTCCTTTGTTCCAGGGAGGCGAAAAATTCGATCTCGACCCCGTCGGGCGATCGCTGGGGCAGACCCATGAAATCCCTCCTGTACAGGGATTCGAAGTCGTAGTGGAACCGATGCTTGAATTTGGAGTTTTGGTCGAAGACGTTCCCTTTGCGAAATAGAGAATACGTTTTCAACTCCTCCAGGTAATCACCATGTGATGCCAGCCATTCCGGAGCACGCTCCCCTAAGAGTTCGGTTGTGACCTTCTTGATTTCCTCGACGACCTCTTCCATACCGGAGAGCAGGGCCATGCCGCGATATGTGAACATCAGATTCCTGCCTTCGTCACCTTCGAGGATCTGGTGAAATACCTCCCTCGACTGAGTGAGATGCGACCTCAGCTCTTCTTCGGAGTTCCATAGTTCCCCCCGAGTCGCGGCATCAAATTGCCGAAAGATATCCCTCAATGTGGGGGGAAAGTGCTCCACCCTCCGATCCAGCCGCTCGACCACCTCGGAGCCGGGAATATCGAAGTTCTTCAATAGTTGGTAAAATTCGTACAGGAAAAAATCGGAATAGAAAATCCCCACGGTCAAGCCAAAAAGCCGCCCCCGGATGTAATCCTCGAATGGCAATGAATCGGAAGAAACGCAAACCTCCTCGATTTCGACCGACAGCAAGTCCTTATCCCCGAACCGGTAACTTCCCATGGCTCCGGCATTTATCCGATACTTGGACTCCAGGTTCCATTTTTTGCGTCCTTCGGCCGTCGCAAGTTCGGTGCCTTCCAGGAAAATCAGCGTATAGGTCAACAAGCAGCGGATATCCGCGTCGATCAGTTTGAAAAGTGCCTGCCGATGTTTAGCCAGGGTATCGCCGGGCAATCCAAGGATCACCTCGCTTCGCGTAGTGGCGTCGTTGCTTAGCGCCCGTTTAGCCGAGTCGATTAATACCTCGTAACTAATGTTCTCCCGCCTCACGTTCTTCAAGACCTCCGGATCCATCGACTGCACCGAGGCGGTGAACTGTAGGCTGCCCTGGAGTATCTCGGACACTTGAAGGATCCGGTCCTGTCTATTCTTGCCGGTTGAGGAGCGGATAAAATAGGGATATCGATGTTTTTTTTGGACCCTCTGGATGGCCCTCGCATATTCAATGTCCTGTCCGTACATGCCGAAGTTGTCATCGGCGAGACACATCAGCTTCCCGGGGTATCTTGCCGCCACGTATTCGAGCTCTGCTTCAAAACGGGCCACCGATTTTCGGTGGATTTTAGCCCAAATCCGGCTTCCTTTGTCACAGAAAGTGCAGGTAAATGGGCAACCTCGGGTGGTCTCCAACATGGGTATAAAAGATTCGTCTTCCAGCCACTCATCAAAGTAACCTCTCAAATAGGGCGATGGCGCTTTGTCGAGAGATTCCGTGCGCGGAATGGCGGAGCTCGGGTTGAAAAGGCGTCCGTCAACCAGGGCTTGGCACCCCTCCAAGCCCATTCTCTTCAGTCTCTCAATGTTCCCTAATCGCCTGAACTCGTCGTAAACTCGGGTGAATGTTTCCTCACCATCTCCGATTATATAAAGATCGACGGCGGGATTGCTCCGAAACCACCTCTCACGCATGACGTCCTCCAATGGATAATTGGGGCCGCCGAATACAATCAGGGTATTGGGTTCAATTGATTTAATTTCGCGGGCAATGGACACCCCCAGATTAAAATTCCAAGAATAATTTGAAAACCCGACGATCGATGGGCGTTCCCGAAGGAAACCATCGATAGCAATTTGGGGGTTTTTAAAGAGGCGGACCTCCACTGAATCAGCGAACTCCGAAAACTCCATCAAATGGGCTTTGATGCATCCAATACCCAAGGGGATGAATTCGCTCATGTAGCCTCGCCCCGTATGGACCAAATCAAAAAGGAAAACCTTTTCCGAATTCATGAATTCTCTCCCTTTCGGGTACAGGGCTCGAACCCTATCGGCACGTGACGTTTCCACCACTCCACCGCCCTAGCGAGCCCGCCGTTTAAATTATATCGGCCCATCCAATCTATTTCCTCCCTTAAACGACGGTTTGAGGCGAGAAAGTTCCTAGGGGGGGAATCGTTGCCGAAGGTCACTTGGCATGCGCTGCCCGGGAATAATGCCAGGATTTTTTGAGCTACGTCCTTGAAGCTCGCGGATTCTCCGGATGCGATATTCACAGCCCCTTGCACATTGCAATCCAGGAGGGCCGCGAATGCCCTCCCAGCATCGCTCACCTCGATGAAATCCCTGATTGATTCGCCATCCTCGCAACGGATGGAACGTCCAAGCATCGCCGCGCGAATCACCGTGGGAATGAAACGCTCGGTTCTCTCTCCGGGACCGTATAAATGGAATACCCGCCCCCATCCAAAGGAAACCCCAGAAGCTCTGCACAAGGCTTCCGAAGCCATGCGAAAATCATTTTTGCAACGGCCATAACTGGTATCGGGCGAGGTCTCGGTATTACCCTCGTCGCAATACGAGTCATGAAAACCATATTCGGCGCAACTTCCGGCACCGACGATACGGGATACGCCGACCTTCACAGCCGCATCTACCATTTTCAAGCTTATATCAAACCACCGAGTGTTTTCCGGAGACTCCCAAAATTTTCCGGGCTCGGCGAACCAGGCGAGGTGGAGGAGATGCGTCGGCCGGATTTTCAAAAGGGCCCGTTCTATTGAGGGAGAATGGAAAAGATCGCCGATTTCAACACCCGCAACCCCTGAGGATTCCGGGATTCGCGAATGAACGAACGCAAATACTTCGAAGCCTCTACTTGCCAACGGTTCAATAACTTGCCGACCCAAAAAACCGGCGCCACCTGTAATTAATACTCGCTTCATGGGATATAATCGGAGAATGATCTATCTCTCTCCGAAACTATTCTCCGCGGACATTCCGGCCAGGAAATATTAAACATCGGGTCGTCCCAACGAATCCCCCCGGAATACTCCGGAGAATAGAATCCAGAGATATGATACAGAAGCTCCGTATTGTCTTCCAGAGTCTGATAACCGTGGGCAAAGCCTTTGGGCACAAATAGGGTCCGGGGCCGGTCTGCGGACAATACGATGGAAAGCCATCGTCCGAAGGTAGGAGAATTCCTTCTTAAATCTAGGATAACATCGTAAAGAGAACCACGAAGACAAGTCACCCATTTGGCCTCTTCGTAGGGACTTAATTGAAAATGCATGCCTCGAAGAGTCCCCGCTTCCTGATTGAAAGACAAGCTGGTCTGGGAAATGGCGGCGGATATGCCCACGGTTTCGAATTCACGGGCGCACCATATTCGACGAAATGCCCCACGACAATCCGAGAACACCTCGGTTTCCAGCAAGAAAGAACCCGACAAATCCAATGGAATCAATTCCGCGGCCATTTTTCAACTCCAGCCCTCAACCCAAGATTTTGAGATCCGGGAAAGGCACGATAAAACGCCCGCCCCATTTCCGTATCGCCGCCATCTGTTCCAGGATCTCTTGTTCCAAGTTCCAAGCGAGAAGAAAAAGAAAATTCGGGCGGGTCTCAAAGACCCGTTTCGGATCGACGATGGGGATGCGGGTACCCGGTATCCAGCACCCTTGCTTTCGCGGGTTCCGATCGACGGCATAATCGAAAAAATCTTCCCGAATTCCACAATAATTAAGCAAAACAGTCCCCTTCGCCGGGGCTCCGTAGGCCGCCAATCTCTTCCCCTGGTTCTTTAATCGGATCAAAAGGTCCAAGATGTTGCGTTTCGCCTCCGTAACCAAACCTGCAAATCCACGGTAAGTTTCAATTTTATCAAGACCTGCCAGGACTTCTGTTTCTCGAAGCTTCTCCAATCGAGCGCTTGCCACGCCCGGGAATTTTTCGTGACGAATGTATAGTCGCAGGGAACCTCCGTGCGTTTCCAAGGGCTCCGCGTCAACAATCTTTAATCCCTGCCGTAGAAAAACCCTTTCGGCGGTGAGTAGGGAAAAATAAGAAAAATGCTCGTGATAGACGGTATCGAATTGCCTTCGCTCGATCATCCGAAGAAGGTGAGGAACCTCAATGCTGAGCAATCCGGAAGGTTTCAATATTTTTACGAGTCCCGCAACAAAACCGTTGATATCCGGAACGTGAGCCAGAACGTTATTCGCGACCAACAGGTCCGCAAGTTTACCTTTTCGCGCCAGTGAAATGCCCAAATCCTCCCTGAAAAACTCCTTCACCACCGGAATACCCGCGGCCACGGCGACCTCCGCCACATTAAGCGCCGGCTCAATTCCTAAAACCTCAATCCCGGTGCCAAGAAAATTCTTTAAGAAATAGCCGTCGTTGCAACCGATTTCTATGATTCGAGAGTGCGAATCGAGGCGGATCTCCCCTCTCATTTGGCATGCGAACTCACCGGCATGTCGTAGCCAACTCGAGGAAAACGAGGAGAAATAAGGATAATTGATAAAAATCGCTTCCGGCTCCCTTGCCTGCGCAACCTGGACCAAAAAACAATTGCCGCAGACCCGGGCGTGCAGCGGATAGTAAGATTCGGGAAGATCCAGATCCTCAGCCCTCAAAAATGAATTGGAGAGAGGCATCTTGCCCAAATCCACAAAACTTTGCGTGAGCTCCAGGTCGCAAAATCGGCAATAATGCCGTGTCATAAAACGCACCGCTTTTGGTAGTCTTCGATTTGTCTCAGGGTGATGCCGCGCATATCCTGGCCGACTGCGAAGGCCCGATACCAATCAACAACCCATTGCAAGGACTCCTCGAGGGAAAGGCGTGTATTCCATCCTAGACGTCGGGCGGCTTTTGCAGAATTTATTCTCAACGAGTCCATCTCAAACCGCTCCGCATGTCCTTCTTGCAACACCCATGCCCCTCCGCCCCACAATGCGGCCAAATGGTCGACAACCCAGGAAACCGGACGAGACAGTTCAGCCGGGGGGCCGAAATTCCAGGCTTCGGAAAATGCCTCGCCCTTTTCCCAAAGCCTTTCTGCCAAGCAGAGATACCCTTCCAGTGGCTCAAGTACGTGCTGCCAGGGCCTTACCGCGTGGGGGCTCCGTACAGGAATCGGCAGTTTTCTCATCAATGCACGGATCGCATCCGGAACCAATCGGTTTTCAGCCCAGTCGCCTCCGCCGACGGCATTTCCCGACCGGGCGCTGGCCAGAGCTACGGTATCCCCGCCCCCGGAAAAATAAGAACTCCGATAGGAGGCAATCGCGACCTCCGCCGCCGCCTTACTTGCGGAATAAGGATCCCTGCCCCCTAATGAATCTGCTTCCTCGTAAGGTCGGCCAGACTGGGAGGGAGCGTAACATTTATCACTGGTAACGCAGAGCACAACCCGGACTCCCTCGGCCCGCCGAACGGCCTCCAACAGGTACAGGGTTCCCATCACGTTGGTCGAAAAGGTCTCGGAAGGGTCACGGTAGGATTGCAGGACGAGAGATTGTGCCGCGAGATGGATAACGATCTCGGGCCTGTGCCTTTTAATACATTCCTCGAGTCGGGTCGGATCGCGGATGTCTCCATGCCAAGAGGCCAGGCCCTCTTCTGCGCCGGCTATCTCAAAGAGGCTGGGACACGTCGGCGGGGACAGGGCGTAACCGGCGAGGTGGGCACCAAGATTCTGCAACCAAAGAGAAATCCAGGTTCCTTGAAAGCCGGTGTGCCCGGTGATGAGGACCTTCTTACCCCGCCAAAAACCAGGATTCATGGCCAAACCTTCCATGGCGCGCGGCCCGACGCCCAAAGCTCTTCCAATCTTTCCTTGTCACGGGGTGTGTCCATGCCAAGCCAAAAGCCCTCGTGTCGATAAACGGCCAATTGCCCCTCATTCACCAAACGCGTCATCGGCTCCATTTCCCATGCGGTGCCGTCCCCCTGTACGTAGTCCAAAGCTCTTGGAGAAAGGACGAAAAAACCGCCGCTGATCCAGCCCTCCTCTCCCGCTCCGTGCTCCTGGAAATCCACGACGAGGTCTCCCGAAAGTTTCAGGGCCCCGAATCGCGCCGGGGGGCGAACCGCCGTCACCGTGGCCAGCTTGCCCTGCGCGCGATGCAATGCCAGCAATCTTCCGATATCGATATCCGCGACCCCGTCCCCGTAGGTGCAGCAGAAATCCTCCTCGCCCAAGTGATCCCGGAGCCGTTTCAAGCGTCCACCCGTCATCGTGCGCTCCCCGGTGTCGATGAGAGTGACCTTCCAATCTTCCCGCTCGGGACGATGGAACTCCAAGCGCCCCTCTTTGCCGTGGATCGTCACATCGGAGCTGTGGAGCATGAAATTGGCGAAATACTCCTTGAGAATATAGCCGTTGTAACCGTGGGCGATGATGAAGTCCCGAATGCCGTAATGGGCGTAAATTTTTATAATATGCCAAAGGATGGGTTTGCCGCCGATTTCAGTCATCGGTTTGGGTTTCAAGAGCGACTCTTGGCCCAAGCGCGTTCCTAATCCTCCTGCCAAAATCACTGCTTTCATTTTCCCAATAATATCAGAGGGAGGCATCGGCTCCAATCTTTCCCTAAGGATAAATCCGGGGTCCCTTTGCTGCATTATCCCAAGGCCATACTAATGCGCCGCGTCAATATAACAATTATTTTCCGATTAAACCGCTTGTCCAGGTAGAAGGGCCCGAAATTGCCGCGACGCAGCAATCTAGGCCCCGCACCTCCACCGAACATATCCTCGAAAAAGAATAGGAAGGGCTATAATATGGCTCCTGAAGGAACCCCATGAAGACCTCGAAAGTTTGCCTCATCAACCCGCCCACCACAAGAGACCAAGATGAAATATTCTTTCCCATGGGGATACTGGTTCTTGCGACCCTTCTGAAGCAAAAGGAAATTCCGGTGGAGTTGATCGACTTCGAGCAGATTTTCCGGGAAAGGGGCGAGTTAAGATCGAGCCGGGAGCTGTACGAGCAGGCGGCGATTCGCCTTTTCGAGGCTTCGGGCGCCAACGTCTTCGGCATATCAAGCATTTGCTCGAATTTTCCATACGCCCTGGAATTGGCCTCGTTGATCCGAAAAAATTGGCCGGAGAGCAAAATCATCCTAGGGGGGCCTCAACCCTCGTCGGTGGCCGAGGAAACCCTGTCGCTCTTTCCCGCCGTCGACGCCATTGTCATAGGCGAGGGCGAAAAAACTCTGCTCGAGCTGGTTTCGACCGACTGGAGTCCCGAGTCTCTCGGCAAGACGGCCGGCATTGTGTTTCGCGACGGCGGCAAAATAGTCCGCACGGCCTCCCGACCTCTCATCGAAGACCTGGACGAATTGCCGATTCCCGATTTTTCGCTGTTGGACCTGCCGAAGTACCTCAATCCGGGGATCGCCCTCATCGAGGCGGGCCGCGGATGCCCCTTCGCGTGTTCCTTCTGCTCCACCGCCACTTTCTGGTCGAGGAAATACCGGGCGAAGTCGCCCGGCCGGATCCTGCAGGAAATGGAAAACCTCTATCTTCGTTACGGTCTCACCCGTTTCGGACTGACCCACGACAACTTCTCGACGTCGCCGAAATACGTCCGGAGCTTTTCGGAGTATTTTATCGCGCACAATCATCGGGATTTCCATTGGTCGAGCAGCGCGCGAACCGACAGCTTGGCGCGCTGCGAACCCAAGAAGATGTATCAGGCGGGTTGCCGAAATCTTTTTCTTGGCGTCGATACCGGCTCCCAGCGGCTTCAGGAGGTCATCGACAAGCACCTCGATCTGGAGGAATACCGAAAAATCCTGAGGCAAACCATCGACATTGGAATTCGACCGACGACTTCGTTTATCCTAGGATACCCCGAAGAAACCATGGAGGAAGTCGACCAGACCCTATCCTTGGCCATATGGTCCAAAGGAATCGGCACGGACGATGTGCAGGTCCATCGACTCGCCCCTCTTGCCGGAACAAAACTCTACGACAGACACCATGACCGCCTTGTCTACCAGGGAGTGGCTTCGGATTTTTCCTTTCCTATCGCCTATAACGACGACACGATCGAATACATCCAAAAAAATCCTCGGTTGTTTTCATCGTTTTTCGCCATCCCCACCCCGCAGCTGGGGGAAATCAACCTCTTCCTGCTCTCCCAGTTTTATTACATCCTACTGAAAAATCTGGGCACCTCCTTCGCGTGGATATTTAAAAAGAAATCACCCGTCCAATTATACCGGGAGTGGAATGCGGACTTGCCGAAACACCATTCCAAACCGACCCTTGGATCCGAGGATATCCTCCATTCATTCCTGGAATTCGTTTAAGAAGGCCAGGACCGCCGCGGCGACGTAATCCCCGCTGTGGCTGATGCTCACCTTGATCTCGGCGATCCCCAGCTCCCGCGCGTTCTCCAGGGCCCGCCCGTGTTGAATCACCATTGGCGCCCCGGAATTCCCAGGTAGGATCTCGATCTCGATCAGCGGCGCCCCGCCGCCCCGGGTGTAGTTCTTCCCCTCCGGCCTCACGTTCATCTTGGCCTTCACCACCGCCTCTTTCGCCGCCCAGCGCCCGGCGAAGCTGGCGTGGGGGTCCGGTGCCGCACGACAGTACGCGATCTCGGCGGGCGTAAAGTTGCGCTCGAGGAAGTTGGGATTGTCGATGTTGATCTCGGAGATCAGCTGGATGTCGACGCCGAGGCCGACGGCCGTCCCCGCGACGACGGCCAGCGCACCTTCCAGCGCCCGGCGGATCCCTGCTTTTTCGGATGGGTCACGAGTGCCCGCGGACATGAGTCCCTCCGCCGAAATCTTCTCCGATCCCGGGGCGGAAGGCCACGCTTATTTCCCGCCGTCCTTCTTGTCGTCCTTGGGCGGACTGAAGCGGTAGCCGACCCCCGGGTAGAAGGTCGCCCGCGCCGTCGGATCCAGATAGACCCGGCTGCGCTCCTCCGCCGTGTAGGGGGCCTCGGTCTTGGGCACCATCAGGGGCCGCTTGGCGGTCAGGCTGTCCTGCCAAAGCCGCGTCGCCTTGGCCTCGCGCTCGGCGCGCTTGGCCGCGTAGGCCGCCGTGCCCTCCGCGCCCACCGCTGCGAAGAGGTAATCCGGATGGATGAGCAGGATCTGCGCCCCCGCCTGGCCGAAGCCGAAGCTCTGCAAGAGGCCCGCCTTCATGCCCTCCACGGGGATGGTGCGGTTGGGATAGAGCAGGTGCTTGTTCTCGCGCAGCGCCGGATCGACGTTGTCCTGGGCGCGGTTGCCCGGCACCTGTCCGGTCAACAGGGACTGCACGAGCCCGTTGAACATCCAGGCGGCGGCCGCGCCCTTCGGGTGCCCGGTCAGCCACTTCTGGGCGACGACGAAGAGCGGGTTGCCCTCGCTGCGGCCCAAGTGGGCCATCTGCTGCTGCACCACCGCGCTCTCGTTCTTGTCGTTGGCCTGGGTGGAAGTGCCGTGGAAGCTGGTGATCGCGATGTCGTCGGGCTTGAGCCCGAAGACCGCCAGGGCGCCGCGGAGCGGCGCGATGGTCGGATCGTCCTTGTAGAAGTCCTGTCCGTAGAGGGCCAAGGCGGACTTCTCCATCCGCGCCGCGTTTTGCTGGATGAAGTCCATCCGCTGCCGGAACCTCGCGACTCCGGCCTCGTCGGGATTCTCCCCGACTTCCGAATGCAGCTTGTCCGACTCCTCCAGCTTCCATTGCTGGATGCGCTTGCGTTCCGCCTCGAGCTGCTTGCGCCGGAATTCCAGATCGAGCAAGGGCGAGCTCATCCCGCCCTGCTTTTCCTTGGCCGCCGTGAGAATCCCCTGCCCCGGCGCGGGGACCGAGCGGCCCTGCTCGTCGGTGGCCGTGTGGGTCATGGCGACGATGCCGTAGACCGGGACGCCCATCTGGATCGCCAGGTCCGCCGACATCAGCACCTGCACGCCGGCGCCCTGGGCCTCCATGAAGCCCGAGCGGGTCTTCGAGGTGGGACGCGACATCTCCTTCGGATCGCGGCCCGCCGCGACTTCCGCCTGCGAGTTGCTGGTCGCCTGCATGTTGGCGAACTCGTAGCTCCCCGCCTCGCCGAAGTCGTCGTAGCCGCCGACGAAGACGACCTTGGCCTTGCCGCCCTGGATCGTCTCGACGCCCATCTCCACCGACTCCGCCGCCGTGGCGCAGGCGCCGACCGGCGTCTTGATCGGACCCGAAGACGAGAGCAGCAGCATGTTGATCCACGCCGGCATGACGTTGATCAATTGTTCTTGGAGGATGTCGCCCTGCACCGGCTTTTCCAGCTTGCGCTCGAAGAAGCTGCGATGGATGCTGCGCATCCCGCCCATCCCGCCGCCGGTGGTGTTGCCGACCTCGGAGACGTGGACGTATTGGTAGAACTCGTAGGGATCGGTGATCCCCGCCGAGACCAGGGCCTCGACGGTGGAGACGAGCGTGTAGAGCGTCGTCGGGTCGACCTGGTCGATGATGTCCTTCGGGACGCCGTAGCGCGCCGGGTCCCAGCCCGTCGGGATCTGGCCGGCGACGAAGCGGTTGAAGGCCAGCGCCTTCGGCACGCTGAGCGTCGCGCCCTCCTTGAGCTGGATGTACCACTGGCCCGACTTCTCGTAGACGTCGACCTTGTCGCCGTGCTGCAGCTTGAAATGATCCGCCTCTTCCTTGCTGCCCACCTCGACCGGATGCATGTCGCGGGTCAGGACGACCTCGCGCAGGAACATCTTGCGGTGCGGATCGTAGCCCTCGTGGAGAGCCGGCTCCACCAACCGAATGCCCGTGTGGCCCAGGATCTGCTCCTCGTATTTCTTCTTCACCTCGTGGTCGGCCACGGGCTCGCTGGTCTTGGCGTCCACCCAGCCGGTGTAGGGCTTGCCGTCCTTGCCCTGGCCGTTGTGGTACTTGATCAGGCCCATCATCCAGGCCAGCTCGATGTTGCCTTCCAGGGAAAATTCCCCCTTCGACTCCATCTCCCAGCGGGTCCGGGCTCCGCCGTAGGGCCCCACCTCGCCGAAGCCGGCGACAACCACGACCTTGCTTAGATCGACCATGCCTTCCAGGGCCTTGAGCGACTCGAGCTTCTCCCGGGAGGGAAGCTGGGGGAAGGCCAAGCCGAAGTCGGCCTTGGGCGCGACCTTCCGCTCGACCTTAGGCTTGATCCCCAGCGCCTCGCGATCCAGCTTCGCGTCGGCGGCCACCGCCTTCTTTGCGGCGGACTCGCCGGTGATCTCGCCGCGTAGGTCGGCCGAGGCCTGGTTCAAGTTGCGGATCCCGCTGAAGCCGCCGTTCAAGTCGGCCCAGACCGGGCGGCGCTGCGCCTCCCGGACCATGTCGGGATGCATCAGGCCCATCAGGTTGAAGGCCATCTCGGACTGGCTGAAGGTGCGGGCGCCGAGCTTTTCCATGCCGGGCGCGACGACGTTGTTGCCCGCCATGACGCCCGTGCCGCGGGTCCAGCCGATCACCGCGCCGGCGATGCTGAGGTAGTTGCCCCAGCCCTCCGACTTCCATTTGTTGAGCAGCGGCTCGAGGCCGATCTTGGACTCGGCGTAGAGGCCGTCCGAGCCGAAGGCGCCGTGGTTGGGCGACATCGGGAGGATGACGTGGGCCGGCTTGGTATCGATGCCCCGCTCCTTCTTGGCGTTTTTCACCGCGCCCAAAAGCCGAATGACGTTGGTCAGCATCAGGCGATGCGCGAACTCGGAGCGCGAGTCGATGTTGCCGATGTCGCGGCCCTGCTCGGGGATGGCGGCGAAGGGAATGATCCCGTCGAGGTCGAGCCCCAGCCCGTCCTTCTTGTCGTAGACGTACTTCACCAGGGCCTCGGTGTCCTGCAGCGAGCCGGCGTTCATCGGCACGGTCACGAGCCGGCTGCCCTTCGCGCCGTACTGCTCGTAGACCTGGCGGTAGAAATCGTTCTCTTCCTTGCTGCCCGTGAGGCTGGTGATGACGACGGTGCCGCCGCCGGCCAGGATGTTCTTGGCCAGCTCGACCGCGATGGAGCCCTTGCCGGCGCCGACCAATAGATAAGTCTTGCCCTGGAAGCCCATCCCCTCCTGCGCCATCTTGTCGAGGGCGCCGAGGTAGGTGTCGGTTACCTGCGGGTCGTAGACGTGGGTGTTCTGGTCGTTTTCCAGCGGCTTCTTCATGAAGAGGTGCGGCATGCGCTTCTTGCCGGTGAGCCGCGCCTCTTGATCGGCCAGCTGGCCCTCGAAGTCCGCCACGATGGCGGGGTCGGCCTTTTGCATCTTCAGCTGCGTGACGACGTTGCGCAGGGCCTGGACCGAGGACTCCAAGGCCTCGCGCGCCGGGCCCGGAGGCACGGCCTCGACTTGGTAGTCGGAACCCTCGCGCATCTCCTTCGCGTAGTCCGCGGCCGTGCGGATGCCGGGCCGAGGGACCTCGCGGTAATCCAGCTCGCCGTCCGGACGGATGTTCAGCGTCGGCATCAGGTGGGGCTGCTGGTCCAAATAGACCGGGGGCTTGCCCAGGTGCTCACGCACCTCCTTGGCCAGGACCTGGAAGTAGGTCGCCAATTGCGGACGCCCCTCCGCCTTGGCCTTGCGGGCGTGGAATTCGACGACGGTCAAGACCTCGGGCGTGGCGCGATTGACGATGAGGTGGGCCGTCCGGGTGACCGCGGGGTCGTCGAACTTGAGCGTCCCAGTGGCCAGCTTGTGGTAGAGCTCCACCGCGTCCTGCCGGGCCAGGTTCCAGTGCCCCTCGTACTCGCGCTGCTTGCGCGAGTCGAAGGCCGGCTTGATCGCCTTGCCGTAGAACTCGCCGTGTTCGGCCTGCCACAGACCGAGCTCCTCTTCCGCCTTGCGGCGCAGCTCGGCCTCCATCTCGGCCTTGAGTTCGCCGGCGCGGGGGCTCTCGCCCAAGAACTCGGAGTAGGTCCGCATAATGTCGCGGATAATCCGCTCCTGCCGGGCCTCGAAGGCCTTGAGTGCCGCGGAATCCACCGCCACGCCGCCGCCCCCGGCCACCGCCACGGTCCCGCCGCCCTGCGAGGCGCGCGGCACCTGGACGCCCTGGGCCTGGGCGTAGCTGTCCGCCACTTGGTCGAGCCAGGCCTTCGCCTCGGCCTCGCTCGCGAGCCGCGCGGGCGGCTCCATGCTGAGGCCGTGCAGGAGGACGCCGTCCATCCGGCCCTCGCCCAAGAGGCGTTCGCTTGATAAATAAGCCCGGGCTTGGGCCATGCCGAAGCCCCCCGGCATCTTGCTGGCGAGCAGCTTGGCGATCTGGGCCTGGGACTGTTTGCCGAGGCCCTGGTAGCTGCCGCCCATCTTTTGGGCGAGCTCGCTTAAGGGAAGCTCGGCCGCGTTGTCGGGACCCGCGCCGAATTCCTTCTGCAGGTCGCCGAGGATTTCGTTTTGCAAGGCCGACTTACCGCCGACTAGGCCCTTGATGTTTTGCCCGGCCTGGACCTCGCCGATCGACTTCTTCAGCTTCACCGCCAGCAGGGCGCGCAGCGACTCCAGCGGAGACACCGGCGCGTCGGGCACCGGCTGCGCGGCCGGACCGGCCGCCATCATCACCGGCGCCGCGGCCGCCGCGGCGGCCGGGGCCGCCCCACCCTTCGGGATCGCCTGACCGACCTTCTGGCCGTAGCTATCGACGACGGTATCGAGCCAGGCCTTGGCTTCCGCGTCGCTGCCCAGGCGCTTCTCGGGCGCCATGGTGATCGCGTGCAGCAGGACGCCCTGGATGCGGCCCTCTCCAAGGCGACGCTCGCCGGAGAGATAGGCCTTGATCGCGGACTGGTTGAAGCCGCCCGGCATCTTGTCGGCGACCAGCTTGGCGATGAGGTTGTTCGATTGCGCGCCCGAGCCCGAGTAGGTCCCGCCCATCTTCTGGGCGAGCTCGCTCAAGGGCATCTCGGCCGCGTTGTCGGGACCGCCGCCGAATTCCTTCTGCAGGTCGCCGAAGATTTCGTTTTGCAGGGCCGACTTGCCGCCGACCAGGCCCTTGATGTTCTGCGAGGCCTGGACCTCGGAAATAGGCTTCTTGAGCTTCAGGGCCAACAAGGCCTGCAGGGCCTCGAGGGCGCTGACGGGGGCGTCCGGAACGGGCGCGCCGCCGGCGGCGGGCGCAGGCGCCGCGACCGCCACAGGGGGCGGCGCGGCGGGCTTCGGGGCCTCAGCCTTGGGAGCGGGTTTAGGCGCCTCGGCGGCCTTCTTGGCGGCCGGGGCCGCGGCGACCGCATCCCCGCCTTCGTGATAAATCGCGTCCCGGTCGCTCTTATAAGAGTACAGCTCGCGGGGCGCGGCGCCCTCGTATTTTTCCCCGTCGAGCGTGCGCTTGGCCATCGCCGAGAGGGTCGGCGCGGGTCCGACCTCGATCAGGCGCTCCACTCCGCCCTGCTGGAAGAGGAGATCCTGCGTCTCGATCCAGCGCACGGGAGAGGCGAATTGGTAGGCGAGCAGCTCGATCAAGAGTTTGCGCCCCAAGACCTGGCGATCCTGAGATTGCGTCTCCCAGGTTTCCAAGACCGACTTCAAGACCGGGCTCTGCGTCTGCTCGTAGACGGCCTCGACATAGGATTTTTCGAGAGAGAAGACCTGCGCCGTGAGGTTGGGGACGTACTTCCCTTCCAACCGGCTCATGTCGAGTTGCTTCGGCATCTTCGCCTCGAGCATGCCGCGGAAGGCGGGCACGCCGTCGCGCAGCAGGCGCGAGTGGAAGGGCACGTCGATGCCCTCCAAAGGAATCAAGGCCCCGCGCTTCAAAGTCAGCACGCCGTCCGGGGCCGCCGCCTTCTTTTTCGCGACGTCTTGGAGCACCTCGGCGACCAGCGAATCCAGGTCGCCCAGCCGGGCCGGGGCCTTTTTGAGGGCGGCCATCGCCTGATTCAAGGCCTCGATATTGCCGATCTCGCCGGCCACCACGTACTGGGTGTTCTCGACGTTGAAGTTGACGACCTCCAGGAGCTGGCCGCTTTTCCCGGCGATGGCGTCCACGACCCGGCGCAGGGCCGCGTCGTCGAATTTGGATCCCGCGGAACGGGGATTGACCGCCGCCATGGCGTAGGGCGACCGGCCCTGCGCGTCGCGCGCCACGGCGCCCTGCATGGTCATGCCGCGCAGGAAGACCAATTCCACCACGGACTCGACCGGCAAGACCTCGCCGACGGTCGAGAGGCCGGCGTATTCGCCGAGGCTGTGGCCCGCGAAGTAGGCGTCCCTCGGGATCAGGCCCTTGGCTCGCATGTCCGCATAACCCGCCATCTCGACCAAGGTGATCGCGGGTTGGGTGAATTGCGTCGCGAAGAGCAGGCCCTTCGGGGCGCGGAAGGTGAAACTGTCGCTGGTCTCGCCGATCTCGGCGAAGAGCGGCACGGACTTGCGCACCGACTTACCGTCCTCCACCACCACGACCTCTTGGCGAAGGGCGCGCAGGTTTTCGCGGATCTTCGCGCCCTTCGGCCCGCCGAAGTGGATGGTGAGCTCCTTGGGGTTGTTCCGGACGATGTCCAGGATCGAGAAGCCCAAGGTCTCGCGGGTGTGAGCGTCGGCCTTGTCCCAGATCGCCTTGGCGACGGGCGAGCTGTCGTAGAGCTCCATGCCCATGCCGGGCTCGGCGGAGCCCTGGCCGGTGAAGACGTAGGCGGTCTTCGGGGCCTCGACCTCGGCCGTGGCCTTAAGGACGGTCGCGCCGTCCTGGTTGACGGTCTCGACCTCGAGGACCTGACGGCCCTCGCGCATCCCGATCTGGCGCACCTGGGTGCTGAGCGTGTCGCCCGGCTTCACCATCCCTTGGAACTGCGCCTCGTAGGCGACGACGCGCTCGGGGCGGTTCTTCGCGACGTGGGTCTCGACGACGCGGCGGCCGTTGGCGGAGGTCCACATCCCGTGCGTGATCGTCGTCGGCAGCTCGGCCAAGTCGGCGATGTAGGGATTGACGTGGATGGGGTTCAGGTCGCGCGAGGCGACGGCGTAGCCCTGGTTGTCCTTGGGCGCCGTCACCACGTCGGCCTCGGCCAGGAGGCTCCTCGGGGCGGCTAGCGGCTGCATGGCGTCGGCCGGCTCACCGTGGCGCTCGAGATAGGCCCGGGCCTCGTTGCCCGAGACGTCGTGCCGCGCATAGGCGACGCTCCCGACGCGGGCGCCGTTGCGAAACACCACGCCGGACGAGGTCGTCGTCGCAAGCTTGTCCTTGCCCGCGAAGAGGTCGAAGTGCTCGACCTCGAAGGTGAGCCGGTCTCCGGGCCTCAGCTCGACGCCCTCTTCCAACTCGATCCAGGGCTTGGAACGCAGCACCGCGATCGCCTCCGGCCCGTCCAGTTTCACCGTGCGCCGCTCCAGGCGGTCGTGGAAGGAATCGCTCTCGAATCCGAAACGGCCCCGGATGAAGAATTGGCTCTTGAGCTCGACCGCGGGCTTGCCCTCGCGGCTCAGGGTGCCCTGCACGGTCACGCGTTTGCCGCCCTCCAGGTTGCGCACCTCGAGGATGCGCATCGCGGTGTCGACCTTGTCGCCCTCCTGGAAGGGGCGCGGGTCGAGCACGCGGAAGCCGTTGCTCAGGTGCAGGAGGCGGAAGATGTTCCCGTCGATGCTCTTCGGGAAGATCGTCTTGATGAGCGGCTCCCAGGCCGCCACGATGGCGAGGTCGAGCGGGGCCTGGAGCTTCTCCTGCCCGCGGTCGGTGAAGGCCTCTTGGCGGTTGCCGATGGCGCGGGTGAAGGCGCGGGCGTCCTCGCGGGTGACCCGGTAGCTCGAGGTGAAATTTTGCGTGATCTGCAGGTTGTCGATCTTGGCCTCGCCGAACCAGAGCTGGGCGTAGAAGTCTTTAATGCGC
>JASOAK010000042.1:0-17843 GCA_048499175.1 bacterium | reverse complement strand
CCCGCGGCAAAAGATCGGCCTACTGCTGACGGTGACGCAGGGCTATCAGCAGGTCGGCCTCAAGAAAGAGGCGAACGCGGCCCTCCAGAGGGTCGTCGACATGGATTCGCCCCAGGCCCCCGCGGAGGTCCGCGAATTGGCGACGCTCGCCCGCGGCATGCTGCAGCTCAACAACGGCGAGCTGGCCAAGGCGCAGGAGACCCTCGCGGCGATACCCAAAAACCCCACCGCCCAGCTGATGCTGGCCAAGCTGGCCCAAGGCACCGAGCAGCGGCGGATGCGGATGGTCTTCGACGCGTTGGCGCCGGTCTTGTTCAGCGAGTTCCAAGGCAAGCGCACCGAGTTGAGTGAAAAAGAGACCGCCGAGATCCGCGACAAGGTCCAGGCCACCCTGCAGAAGTGGCAGCAACAGCTCGCCTCCGGCGAGCTCCGCTCGCTGGACGACGCCTTCCGCCGGGACATGGGCGGCTTCTACTTCGAGTCCTTCGAGGGCGCGGTGGCCAAGTCCTTCGTGAGCCGCATCTCCAATCCGGACATGACCGACGAGGAATTTTCCCAAGCCCTGCTCGGCTTCTCGCGCGGGGTGCTGCGCGCCGAGAAGTACGGCGCCGCCATGGGCATCGCCCAGCTCCTCGAGAAAGATCCCTACGTCGCCGCCGGCGCCAAGGCCGTGCTGGAAGACATCCCCGGCCAGGCCCGCTGGGACGGCATCCTCAAGTCGCTCAAGAACATGACCATCATCTTCGCCGAGTCCGACGAAGAGGCGTTGAAGAGCGCGGCGATCATGCTGGTCAGCTTCGGCGTCGGACGTGTCCTGGCCGTGGGCGCGGAGGCGGCCTGGGTGGCGCGCGCCGCCACCTTCATCCGCTCCCCGATCGCCCTGCGCGCCAGCACCTTCGCGGTCAAGACCACCGCCGAGGCGGCGGGCTTCACTCTGGGCTCCATGACCATGGAGACGATTTGGAGCGGCAAGACCAGCCATTGGAACCTCAAGCACTTCGGCACCGAGTTCGGCAGCATGCTCGTCACCTTCGTCCTGCTCCACGGCGTCGGGATGGGCATGCAGGGCGTCTCGGCCGCCGGCGCGCGCTACGTCGGCCGCGCCGAGGCGGGCATGGCCCGCGCCCTCGAGGGCGGCGGGGGCTTGGGCGCCGCGGCCTTCGAGCTGCGCCTCGCCAAGGGCATGGACGCGGTCGCCAAGTCGGGGATCACCGCTTGGGGCACGCGGGTGACGGCCTTCACCGGCAGCGAATACGTCAACGAGGCGATCGGCCTGCGCCCCAAGGAGAACGTCCCCTTCTGGGTGCGCCTCGCGGGCAGCGCCGTGATGGACGCGCAGATGATGATGGCGGGAAAGACCGTCAATGCGATCTCCGGCGGGCGCATCGCCAAGATCGAAAAGGCCAGCCAGATGAAGCTGGCCCAGCACAAGATGGATTACCAGGCGAAGGAGCTGCTGCCGATCGTCCAGCGCATGGGCTTCGACGCGAAGACCCCGGCCGGCCGCGCGGTCTGGGAATCCCTGATGCGCTCCCGCGCCCAGGGCGAGAGCCTCAAGGCGATCGAGACCCGCACCGGCGCCGAGGAGATGGCGCGCTACGACAAGATCGTCGCCGAGCAGTTCGGTCTGGATCCCAAGAGCCCGCGGGGCCGCAACGCCAAGGCCGCCCTGCTGGGCTACGCGCAGATCCATCCCTTCGCCGAACCGGGCAAGCCGCTGGGCGCCGCCGAGCTGGCGGGGATCGCCGGCCGCCTGCACGGCGAGGCGACCAAGCTGCTGACCGAGGCCGGGATCGAGCGAGGCGGGAGCTTCGACGCCCTGCGCGACGGCCTGCTGGGCTTCGCGCTGCAGACCGGGCTTGAGCCCGCCCACTTGGGCGAATACGCCGCCCAGGCCAAGTCCTTGAAGGCGCCGCTGACTTCCCTGGCCAACCAGATTCTCGGGCCCGACGCCGCGCGCACCCCCGAGGGCCAGGCCCTGATGGGCGAGCTCGCGGTCTACGCGATGTTCCGCGCCGCCTCGCCCGAGAAGCTCGCCGCGCCGCTCGAATCGCTGGGCGCCGGCCAGTGGGGCGCCGAGGCTCAGGCCGTGCTGCGGGCCCGCGCCGAGACCCTGCTCGGCAAGGTGGGCGTCGAGACGCCCGCCGGCCGCGCTTGGATGGCGAAGCTCTTCCTGCGCGCCCTCCACGAGAGCGCCCAGCCGGGCGACATCCTGCCGGGCCTCAAGGCCCAAGAGGCCGGAGGCGAGTTCCTTCCCATGTTGGCCGACGTCGCGGGTTTCACCAAGCCCAAGCAGCGCCTCGCCCTGGCGACTTGGGCGCTGGAGGCGGGCATCACGTCCGAGGCGGTGAAGGGTTTGGTGAACCTGGTGCTCAAGGGCCAGATCGAGCTCCGCTTCGAGGGCGAGCGCTTGACGGCGACGCGGGTTCCCGAGGGCGAGCAGGCCGCCAAGTCCAAGGAAGTTTTGGATCGGCTTCCGGAGCTGCCCTCCGAATGGCTGCGCGAGGACCTCGTGGCCACCCGCCGCGCCGAGGAGGAGATCCTGCCGATCACCGAGGACATGATCGTCTCGGTCGAGCCGCTCGGCGCCGAGCCCAAGCTGGGCGACCGCGATCTCGGCATTGCGCGTTTCGTCCCGATCACCGCGGTCGAGGCGAAGGCCGACAAGATCGCCAAGGCCAAGCCCGACGCCGCCCGCATCGCGCGTTACGTCGAATATTTGATTAAAGAAAAAAAACTGCCCCGCCCCGAGGCCGAGGCGCAGGCCCAGCAATGGGCCGAGCAGGTGATCCTCGACGCGCGGACCAAGCAGCTCCAGCAGACGCACATCTACGACACCAGTCTGCCGGCGCGTCCCGAGACCCAGCATCTGGACAAGGCGACGATCGACCATCACGGCCGCTTCGGCAACCCGAAGAACGCGACCGAGCAGCTGCTCGAGCGCCTCGAGGGGACGCTCGAGACGGTGAAGGCGGATCCGAAGGCGCTTAAGGCGGCGAAGGCCGACGCCGGGGCCATGAAGGCCGCCGGCGGCGATCCCGTCGTCGCGGCGGCGCTGCGCGAGCTGAACCTGCGGCAGGTGACCACCGACAACCTGGCCGACGGCGGCTGGTGCGTCTGGATCGCGAAGAATCAGGCGCGGGTCCTGGCCGACCCCGCGCTGCGCAAGCTGATCGGCGAGGCGACGCACTTCGAGGATTTCACGGCCTTCGGCACCGAGTACAACCCCAAGGACCCCGGCGTGCGCCTGCAGGCGGCGCTCTTCCAGCGCTACGGCGAGATCCTCAAGCAGCACGGCATCGTCGGCGCGGACCGCTTCCCGCCGGAGAAGGCCGAGCAGGTGATGGGCGAGGCGGTCGCGGTCATCGACAAGATGCTCGCCGATCCCGCCGCGCGGGAGGCCGCCGCGAGCGAATTCTTCGCCAAGGTCGAGTCCGGCCGCGAAAAGGCCGCGGCGGAGGCCTTGATCCCCGAGGCCTCGGTGCACGAGGGCGAGACGAACTTAAGCTTCTTCGACCTGACCAAGCTGGGGGATTTCACCGTCTTCCAGCAATGGCTCTCCCTGCCGCGCGTCGAGCCCAAGGCCGGCAGCCCCGACACCCTGCAGGTCTCGGTGGTGCCGATGAAGGCGGCGACCGCAGCGGACGGCGCCTCGGTGCCGCGCACCCTGCAGATCGTCGCGATCCCCAACGGCCGCGAGCTGCCTTCGGGCAAGGGCCTGCTGAGCGTCCTCGAGCGGATCAACGCCGCCGAGAAGGCCAAGGCCGAGAAGCTCGGGGTCGAGCCGAATATTTGGTTCGGCAAGGACAACGTGATTTTGCCCAATCCCGCCAAGGGCGGGACCGTGCTGACGACGCGCGAGGTCTCCGAGATCCTGACCTCGCCCGAGCTGGGCCTGTTCCGGGCCGAGACCAACGTCCTGCCGATGAAAAAAACGGCGGGGGGCGAGAAGACCGTCGTGGAAAAGAAATCCCCGCGGGTCGCCGAGGAAGAGGTCACCAAGCCAGGCAAGAAGCTTCCTGCGCCCGAAAAGTCCGAGGCCTCGGAGGAAGCGACCGTCCCCGGCATCAAGGGGCCGCTCGCGGCGCGCAAGGGCGCGACCGCCAAACCGCTCGATGGCGCGCCCAAGCTGGATCGCGGCGAGGGTCCCACCCCGCTGTCGCCGAAGGACGGCGTCGCGATTCCCGAGGTGGAGATCCGCGGCGACGGGGAGAGCAACGTCCTTTCCTTCGAGGCGGGCAAGGTGCTGCCGCTCGGAGTCCAGGGCGGCAAGCTCGTCGTGGGCGAGAAGGCCAAGAGTCCCTTGGCCGAGGTCGAGGCGATGTGGACGCCCGAGGGGGAGATCGGATTCTACCTGCGCCGCAGCGGAAAGTCCGAACGACAAAGGCTGCTGCCCGGCGACAAGGTCTCATTGGGCGAGGCGTCCTTCGTTTGGGAAGGCGAGCGGTCCGACGGCCGTCCCAAGCTGAAGCTGGTTCCCAGGGAGCCCACGGAAAAATTGGCCGGACCGGGCGCCAAGCCGGCGAAAGCAGAAGCGCCGGGGGAGCCCCTCGCGCCTCCCTACGATCTGGTCGTCCAACGCGGACGGTCCGAGAACTCCAGCTTGCTCAAGCTGGTCGAGGCCGGCGACGGTCTCGCCAAGGGGGAAGGCGTCGCCTGGGTCAGCAGCTTCGCGAATTTAAGCGTGCCCAACCAGGCTCACGTCCCGATCGCCGGGTCTTGGACGCACCTGACGCGGGCCGAGTACGAGTTCGCCCGCAGCGAAGGTAAGTTGAAGGACACGCCCAGTTCGACCTACGAGGTCCGCGTCCGCGGCGAGCAGCGGCTGGCCGACATCGAGGCCCGCCTGCAACAGGCCTACGGTTCCCGCCTCACCAAGCTGAAGACGTCGGGCTCGAGTTCCGAGTGGCTGCTGCGCGCCGAGAACGGCGACGCCCAGGTTCACATCGTCCTCCAGCGGAAGGCCCTGGCGATTCCCAGCCCGAAGGAAGCGCGGGAGTCCTTCGCGAGCTTCGAGGGGGAGGCGCTAAAGACCCTCGCCGAATGGGCCAAGGAGCAGGGCACGATCCGGAGCCTCTACGCTTACCGCATGTTGCACCTGATCGGCGTCGAGGCCGACGGGAAGGGCGGCACTCGATTCGGGACCCGTTTCAGCGAGACCTTGCACCGCTACGAAAAGGCCTCGGATCCCGCCGAGAAGGCGCGGGCCGGAGAAGAGCTGGGGACGATGCTCGCCTATCTGCGCGACAGCGCGACGCTCATCCCCGAATTCCGGCTTCTGCAGGAGGCGCAGAACCTGAATGCCACCGCCCGCCCCGCCAAGGCGGTGTTCTGGGCCAAACAACAGCCCGGCGAACTCGGGGAGCGCGGCAAGAAGGCGGAGGAAGCCTATCTCTCGCTGCGCGAAAAGGCCGAGCAGGTTCGCATGCTGGGCGAAGAACTGCGGCGCGAGATTCCCATCGACAAGCAAAAAGAGGGACAAGTCGTGTACGACGAGTACCTCCAAGCCCGGAAGGAGCTGGACGGCGCCGTCCGCGAAATCCGAGCGCTCGAGGCGAAGGCGGTTGAGAGCGGGGTGAACCTCGACCAATTCACGCCTCCCAAAGCCGCTCTGGTCAAGCCTCCCGCGCCCGGAGAGAAAGCCGAGGTCTCCGAACCCACCAAGAAGTTCGGCCCTCCGGTTCCCCCCGCGGCGGCGGCGCCCGCGGGCCTGCAGGCGAAGATCGGGCTTTCCACCGTGGAGATCGACGCGCACGCCTTTTTGGATTTTTATTTCGGAGAAGGCGGCTCCATCGCCAACGTCCAAGCCCTGGCCAAGCGCAGCGCGGGAGGGGGCCGCGACGCCTACGGCGACATGGCGGTCGATTTTCAGATGGCCCTCGAGAGCTTCCGCTCCAAGGTCGAGCGCTACGACGGGCTGGAAAAAACCTTCGAGGCGCGCCGCAAGGAATTTCACGCCGCCGAGGGCAAGGATCCCGCCAAGGCCGCGGAGGCGAAGCGCCTGGTGGAGGCCGCCGTCAAGGAACGCGCCGAGCTCCAAGTGGAAATCGAGCGCGACCTCGCGCGCCTGAAGGCCGAGCCCTACAACCGGCTCGAGCTCCGCTACAACGAGCGGATCGAAAAAACGGAGAAAGAAACCATTCCCCTCGACTTCGCCCTGGCGGCGGCCGAGGTCGAGGCCACGGTCGCGGTGCGCGGCACCGCGGAGCGCCCGGATCTGCAATACAATTTTGTCTACAAACCGTTGCTGGAAATTTCGGAAAAACATCTGGACAGCGAGTTCGCCAAGCTGCCGCTGGGCGAGTTCGTCCGGGCGGAGGTTCGGGTGACGCGCTGGGCGGCCGCGGACCGCGCCGTCGACCAGATGATCGAGGAAGGGGTGCTGCGTCCCGACCAAAGGCCGGATTTCGCCGCGCTCGCGGCGAGCGGGGCGAAAGAGGTCGCCGTTAAGGCCGAGATCCCCGGCGCCGGCGAGGTGCCGGTGGTCTTCCGCTTCGAAGGCAAGACCGAGACCCCGGTCCAATCGGGCGGCAAGGGTCCCGCCGTCGGAAAGTCCCAGGCCACGGCGGCCGCCATGTTCTTGGGCCTTACGACCCTGCTCACGCCCGAGCTGGCGCACGCGGCCGACAAGACGACGACGGACGGGAGCATCCTGCCCTGGATGCTGGGCGCGGGCGCGGCGCTCGTCGCCGCCGGTGTCGGCGCCTACATGCTGTGGGCGAAGGGCCGCTCGGGCGGGTCTGCCGCGCCGCCGATCCGCCAGCGTCGCGGCACGGGCGCCGAGAGAATTCCCGTGGAGAAGCCTCGAGTGCAGGAAACGCCGCCCCCCACGACGAAACTGAGCCCGGTGCCCGCCGCGCCGGCCGAGGTGAAGGTCCCCGAACCGAAGCCGGTTCAGGGTCCGGTCCAGCTCGTTCTTCAGGACAACGTCCCCGGCAAAGGGCGGGAGGGAACCTTCGGCCGCGCCGCGCCCACCTTCGAATACGGCTCCTTCTCGGTGCGCACCGGCGAGGGCCTCGGTTACAAGAAGCACCACAACGAGGACGGCTTCGTCCAAGGCCGCAACTGGTGCCTGGTGCTCGACGGCATGGGCGGCATGGGCTCGGGCGACAAGGCCAGCGAGATCGCGGGCAAGAAGTTCGCCGAGGAGATGGCCCTGCACGGGGACATGGCCCGGGCGATGGTGGCCGCCGGCGACGCGGTCAATGCCAGCCCCTATGCCCGCGGCGGGGCCGTCGCGGTGGGGCACCAGATCATCCCTCTGCCCGGCGGCGGCCATATCGCGCGCATCGTGCACGTCGGCGACGCGGGGGCGATCGTGTTTCGTAAAAACGCCCAGGGAGAATTCGAATTGGTCTACCGCACCGAGGAGCAATCCATGGCCGCCGAGGCCCGGCGCGGCGGCTATCTCCGCGACACCCTGTCCATGCGAGCCTCGGACTTCGCCAACATCGTCTCCGGCGGCCTGGGCACCGGGAAAAAGGCCGACCCCGTCGTGAAGGACGTCCCGATTCAGGAAGGCGACGTCATCCTCTCCTTTTCGGACGGCGTCGGCGACAACGTGAGCCGCGCCGAGCTCAGCCAAATCCTCAAGTCTTCCCGCAGCGCCGAGGAGGTGCAGTCCAAGGTCTGGGACTTGGTCCACTGGAAGATGCGGCGCCTCGCCCTGGTCAAGGACATCTTCCGCGGGGACGCCAAGAGCGGCGGCGCGATCCGGGACTTCGTCGACGCCGAGGGCCACGCCCGGAAGGGCGTCGAGCTGGACGAGAGCCCCGGCTTTTTCATCGACCGCAAGGGTCACGTCTACGACTCGAACGGCGTCCTGGTCGATCACTACAAGGCCGACAACGTGACGATCCACGCCTATGTCCATGACGTGGCGCGGGCCAAGGACTCGCCGGCCTCCGAGAAGACCCTCGTCATGCCCGCCTTGCGTCCGGCGACCGTCGATCCCGCGGAGGCCAAGACCCAGGTCTATCAGATCCCTCAGCCCTGGACCGCCCCCACGGGGGAATGGGTCCTGCCCAAGAACTTCGGGTCCGCCCTCGTCGGCCGCGACGGCAGCCAGGGGGCGAAGATTCGGCTGGGCTTGGAGGATATTTCCTCGCGACACGCGGAATTCTTCGAAGCGGAGGGCGACGTTTGGATACGGGACCGAGGCTCGCTGAACGGGACCTGGGTCAACGGCCGTCGCCTGCCGGGAGAAGAGGCTTACGCCCTGAGCGCGGGCGACGTCGTGACCTTCGGGACGCGGAGCTATCATGTCGAGACGACCGCCGGCGGAGAGATCTCCTTGACCCCCGCCCTGATCGTTTCCTCGCAGCAGCCCAGTTTTCAGTGGGGGCCGGTGACCGTTTATCGGGCCGAGACGGGGGCCTACGCCGTGCGCAACGACGGAGATCCCAACCTGTTGGTGGGCGGCAAACCCCTGCCCGCGGACGGGAATGCCTATCGGATCCGCGATAAAGAGACGATCCGGATCGACGGTCGGAATTACGTCTTCCGAGAATTCCCATAACGCAGCGCATCCAGCGAAAATCCCTTCCCTAAAGCCTCGTCGAGGCACGGAACTTGCTGTGCTCTGTAATACTTATTCTGGGGGCCCGGATAGGGGTCTGCGGTCTCCAGTCATTCAGCTTTTTGCGACCACTTAGCGTGAGAGTGGTGACGGGGGACACCAGATGGAAAAGGCCTTCGGGAAGACCGAGACCAACGCCCAATTTTTTTACGAGCTCCTCCACGGGGAGGACGGGGGCCTCGCCGACGATAAAATCGACGGCGCCCTGCCGGAGGGCTTGCCGGGCGGGCCGGCCACCCCGAGCGTTTCAAAAAGCAATCCCGCCGACCGTCAGATCCAAGGCCACGAGGTCGTGGCCGCCGCCTTCAACCGCCTCACCAAGTATTACCCGAAGATCACCGAGCATTTCCAAAAGCTGGGCCTCGACTTGGCCGCCATGCTGGCGGCCGACGGGACCCTCAAGCCCGCCTTTGTCGCCCAAGTCCGCGACCGCCTCGCTGGCAAGGACGCCGCGGCGCCGAAAAGCGCGCTCGGCTACCAATCCGCCCAACTTTATATCGCCGAGCGCGAGGGCATCTCGGCCCGCGACCCGCTCTTCGCCGAAAAATTCAAGGCGCTGATGGAAAAGCCCCAGGCCGAGCGCGACGCCGAGCTGAAGAAGTTTTTCGCCGAGCCCAAGAACGTCGGGAAGTTGGTCCGCTGGGCCTTCCGCTATTCCGAATTCTCCCTCCTGCCTTTCAAGGACCAGGTCGAGGTTTTCAAGGCCGCGGGCTTCGACGAGGCCTTGGTCAAGGCCGAGTTGGGTACGCTCTGGCAAGGCCGCAGCCTGCCGAAGCTGGTCGCCCAGGCGGCCTTGCTCAAGGGTCTGGAGCTGGAAGAGGCCGCGAAGGGCCTCGAAGGGGACGCGGCCCGGAAAAAATTGCAGGAGGCGCGCTACTTGTTCCGGGCCGCGGTCGAGCTGGACAACCAGAACCCCTTGGCCCGCCGGCGCCTGTCCACGCACCTGATGCGCGAGGGCAAGTACGAGGGCGCGAGCTTCCACCTGGCCGAGGCGGTGAAGCACGAGACCGAGGTCCGATACATGGTCGAGATCGCGCAGGGCCTGGCGATCGGCGACAAGCGGCTGCTGGACGGACACGCCGACCCCTGGGCCTTCGTCGCGGACAACCTGGTCTCGGTCAAACGCTTCGCCGAGGCGGGCGCCGTCTACCAGGAGGCCGCCAAGGCCGCCGACGCGAGCGGCGACCCCAAAGGATCGAGCGTCTTCTCCGAAAAGGCCCTGAAGATCGACGAGGCCGACAAGCCCTTCACCCTTCAGTTCTCCGAGAAACAGAATCCCCTCGCGAGCGCCTTCTACAAGGCCCTCCGCGCGCAAGGCGTCCCCGGCCAGCTGGTCGACGGTTCCAACGCCGACGCGGCCAAGGCCTCCGACCGCAAGATCGAGGCGGGCGAAGTCTTCGCCTACCTCGACCGGCATTGGAAGGACGAGCGGGTGCAGCTCGCGCTGAAGTCGATCAACTTCCCGGCCCTGCCCTGGGAGGCGCCGGGCGCCAAGCCGCCCTACGCCGACGCCGCCTTCGAAAAGCTCCCCTTCGCCGACAAGATGGCCGCCTGGCACGACTACGAGATCGGCTTGTTGAAGAAGGCGCAGCCGTTGGACGAGGAGCTGATCGAGAAGCGCCTGCGCCTCGCGAGCTTCTACCAACCGGCCAAGCCGGAGCGTCACAAGGCCTTGGGCGACTTGCTGCTGGAGAAAAAGCGCTATGCGGAGGCCGTGGCGGCCTACCAAGCGGCGGACGCCGCGGCGGGCTTCGGGGATATCGCGATCAAGACCTCGCTCGGCCACGCCCTGTTCGGCGCGGGCGATTTCAAGGCCGCGCGCGACATGTATACGCTGGCCCTCGAGAAGAATCCCAAGGACTTGAAGCTGCTCAAGCTGCGCTTCGAGGCCAATGAATATTACATCGCCGCCCTCGATCCGACGGCGGACGCCGACGCGTTGAAGGCGGCCCAGGCCGAGCACGGCGCGGACGGCGCGATGATCTTCGCGCTGGGCGCGAAGGACGAGAAGGCCAAGCTGGCCGACTTGGAGAAGCTCCTGGGCGAATTGCACGGCGGCGACGGCGACAAGGCCCGGACCGTCGCGGCCCTGGCGGGACTGAAGCCCGAGGAGATGGGGGGCATCACGAAGAAGGACGCCATCGCCGCGGTCGAGGGCCTGGCGCAGAGCTACTTGAGCCTGGCCGAGCAGGCCTACGCCGACCCGAAGGACACCGAGCTGGTGCGCGCCGAGCTCAACGGCCTGGCCGCCGAGTGCTTCGGCGTCCTTTCGCGCTTCGCCGCCGCGGACGGCGATCCCGAGATCCAGCGCATGGCCAAGGTCTACGAGGGCTACGCGCTGATCGCCGAGGGCAAGATCGACGAGGGCGTCGCGCTGCTCACCCCGCTGCGCAAGATCCCGCAGGCCGACCGCATCCTCACCCACATCGAAAAGGGCAAGATGCGCCTGATCAACCTCTCGGCCGTCGAGGCCTGGGAGGTCTACAACAAGGACATGGAGCGCGCCGAGACCGACTCCGCCAAGGGATGGATGTCCGGGACCAGCGTCTCCAGCGTGACGGACAAGTGGGCCAAGGAGCACGCGATCGCCAAGGCGGTGAAGGAGAAGCTGGCCGCGGGCGACGCCGACTCGATGGAGGCCGCCCTCAAGCTGATCGCCGAGTCGGGCGAGGAGTCGCTGAAGGAGCGCGCCCGGTATTACTTGAGCACCGAGAGCCGCGCCAACGGAACCGGCCCGATCGGCGACCTGGTTGCCTACGCCTCCGGCCAGCCGCCCTCGCCCGCGGACGCCCAGCGCATCCTGGCCAAGAGCTTCGACAACGAGGCCCAGAAGGGCGCCATCGAGGCCGCCTTCGCGATGTACGCCCTGATCCAGGCCGCCTCCCCCGAGGAGGACATGAAGAAAAAGGCCCAGGGCAACATGGACGCCTTGCAGGGCAAGGCGACCTTCGGGCGCTCGGTCGAGAAGTTTTTCAAGATGCACAGCGGCAAGGGCCTCGCCGTCGACATCGGACTGATGTTCGTCGCGGCGGGCTTAGGCAACCTTGCCAAGCTGCGCATGCTGGCCAAGCTCGAGCAGGCGGGCGTCAACGGCTACAAGGCCGTGGCCATCGCCAGCGCCGTCGGCATCGGCACCGAGGCGACGGTCTTTTGGGCGGGCGGCACCGTCAAAGAGGCGATGCTGACCGACCCGAGCAAGGTCTTCACCGCCGGGCACCTGCTCAAGGGCTGGGGTTCCTCGCTGATCATGATCGGCGGCCTGAAGGGCTTCGGCAAGTTGGCCGAGGGCCTGGGGCCGCGGGCCGCGAAGAGCCTGGGCCTGGTGAAGGAGGGCGGCAAACAGCTGACCTTCGGCGGCAAGGCGTTGACCTGGACCATCGGCCACGCCGGCGGCCTGGGCGGCATGATCGCGTCCAGCCACGTCAACCAGGGCTTGGGCCTGACCCCGAAGCCGCTGGGCGGCTGGAAGGAAGGCCTGGTCAACGAGGTCTTCGGCTACGTCCAATTCGCCGTCGCCCACAAGGTCGCCGACGGGGTCGTGAAGGGCAAGATGACCGAGGTCTCCAAGATCCAGCACACGGAGATCGCCTACAAAGAGGCGCTGCTGCTGGCCCGCGGCCACGCGGAGACGCTCGGCTTCAAGGCGGAGCGCTTCGAGATCAAGGTCGCGAAGGACGGGACGCTCACCGCCAACGGCAAGCCGATGAAGGACCTGGATCCCGACGTGAAAAAGGCCGTCGAGGCCCAGTTGAAGAAGGGCAAGGACGACAAGATCGAAGCGCAGACCGTCTTTCTGGAGAGCCCGGACCGCAGGCTCCTCGTGGCGCTCTTCCTCGAGGCCTCGCTCAACCGGCCCGGCTTCTCCGGCGGAAAGCTGACCAAGCTGCTCGCCGCCAAGGATTACGCGAAGGCGAACGCCTACCTGAAGGAATTCCACCTCCCGCTGCACTTCGGCGCGGACGGCGTCCTGGCCGCCGGCGCCGCGGGCGAACCCTCGCCGCATCAATCCCTCGGGATCTCCACGCCGGTCGCTTCGCAGCCCAAGACCCCCGCGCCGGACGCGAAGCCCGAAGGCGCCAAGCCGGCGCAGCCCGCCAAGGAGGCCAAGACCGAGAGGACGCAAGAGCCGGAGGAGATCTCCGACTCCCATGTCATTCCGCTGGAAGAGGGCATGACCTCCGAGCCCCAGAAGTTGGCCGCCCGCAAGGTCACGCCGCCGGCCAAGCCGCCGGCGAGGGCGAAGGAGGGCAAGGCCGCCGTCCAGGCCATGGCCCCCAAACAGCCGATTCCGGAGGGCCTGCGGCGCGGCGTGGCGATCCCGACCGACGGGAAGCCGATGCGCGTGGATTTCAACGACTACGGCGTCGCGTTTCTGGACGCCTCCGGGCGTTCCCTCACCGAGGCCGAGAGCCGCAAGACCCCGCATCTCGAGATCCAGATGACGCTGACCGAGGACGGCCGGATCCTCCACCACGCGCGCGCGGTGGGCGGCGAGAAGATGCGGATCGTCGACCCCGACGGAAGCGTCCGCGAGGTGACCGCCACCTACAAGCCGCTGCGCGACGGCGACCGCCTCCGCCTCGGCGGATCCGAGTACACCTGGTTCGGGCCGCGCGGGGCGGAAGGGCTCGAGTTCCAGAGCAAGGCCGTCACGGTCTTCGAGGGCCGCGTCCTCCTGGAGGACACGATCGTGATCCAAGAACGGCGCCAATGGGCCGAGGCCTTCGCGAAGTCGCTCGAGCGGGAGTTCCGCGGGCATGAGAGCATGTTCGGCGATCCGGGGCGGGTCTTGGCGGAACGCGTCGCGAAGGACCCGCGGATGAGCGACGACGCCTTTCGCCAGGCCTTCGTCGACCGCTGCCGCGAGACCTTGAAGGCCTTGAAGCCGGTCCTCGAGGGGCTTCCCGAGGAGTCTCGCTCCGCCGTGGCTTACAGCTTTCTGAAGCAGGTCCTGGAGGGCCACTTGTTGTTGGGCGACGCGCAGTCCCTGGCGGCCAGCGTGGAGGCGGGGCACCTGGTGGTCGAATCGATCACCCCCGAGAAGGGCAAGGCCTACGATTATCTGCTGGTTCCCGCCTTTCACGGCATCCGGCTCCCCGAGGGCGCGGGGATGCTCGAGGGGCTCGGCGGGATTCGCACGCTCGATTTCGGCAAGACCGTCTATCAAGTGGTCCAATTCGGCGACGCCACGCTGAACTTCCGGGGCGGCATGTCTCGCAGCGGGCAAGCGACCCAGTACTACGTCTCCAACCGGGGAGCCAAGGCCGCCATCCAGCTTTATGATCCGGCGGCCGGCGTGTTTCGCCCCTTGGCGCCGCGCGTGGAGACGCCGATCTCGAACGGCGCCATCCTCCGCGTGGGCGACCGAACCTTCGTCTTCCGCAGCCCCGAGTGGGTCCAGGCGGAAACCCAGGCGCGCAATCACGTGCTGGCGGAGCGCGATCTTTTGATGAGCCAGCGGGCCTCGGTCCAACTCCTACCCGACGGCGCCCCCAACAAGGCCTCGCAGGTCGAGAGGCTGGCGAAACTCGAACAGGATTTCGGCAACGTCATGGCGAAGAGCGGACGCAACCGCGACGGCCTGGACGGCCTGCAGGCGGAGCTGACGCAACTGGCCCTCGGCGGGACGGAGTTCGCCGCGGCCGCGCGCCAGGCCCTGGCCGGCAAGCTGAACGCGGAGCAATACCGCGCCGCCCAGACCGAAATCGGGAAACGCCTGGTGCAGGAACATCGCAAACCGCTTGCCGACGTCGCCGAGTTCCTGGCCGGCCTGCCGAACGAACATCTTTTATCCCATCGCTTCGCGGATCTCCGGGACGAGCGGGGCGCCCGCGTCGAGAACCCTCACGCGCGCCTGAAGGACCCCGCCGACATCGCGCCCAAGCTGGCGCGCCGCGGCTGGACCGATCTCGGCCCGTTGACCGACGTCGGCGGCGCCCGCGTGGTCGTGAGGACCACCAACGACGTCCTCCCCATCGTCGAGGCGATCGAGGCGAAATATAAAGTGCGGCCGCAAGTCACCCGCGACGGCGCCTTCGAGCTGGACATCATCGGCGAAGAAAAGTCCTCCGGCGGCGCGGTGGTGAGCGAGGTGACCCTCAGGCCCGACAAGGATCATCCCGACCGCTTGACCGTCGGAACCTCCAGCGGCTACCGGGCCATGCACGTCGTCGTGGAAGTCGAGGGAAAGCCCATCGAGATCCAGATCCAGACCGAGGCGATTTACCAATGGGGCAAGATCCAGCACAGCCTGGTCTATAAGAACAAGAACCTGCCCGTGGAGACCGTGACGGAGCTCAACGGCTTCTGCCGGGAAGTGGCCAAGTACCTGACCGACCTGGAGAGCGGTCCCGCCGGCGCGAGCCGTCCGGCGCTGCCCTTGCTTCCCAAGAACCTCACGGCCGAGCTGCGGGCCGAGCTGAACGCGGAACTCCGCAAGATGGACGCCTTGATGGACCACTACGAGAAAGTGGCCGAGGATCCCGGCGAGCACAAGACGCAAATCTTCAAGCGTCCCCCGGCCGCGGCGGAGAGCGCCCCTCCGTCGGGCGAGAAGACCGACGCCGCCATCCCCAGCGCGAAGGCCGAGGCCAACGGCGACGGAAACGGACGCATCCCGCAGCGCCGCGCCCTCGCCGAGGAGCTGGCCAAGCCCGCGGGTCTGCCGAAGGTCAAATCGGCGCCGAAGCCGCCGCCGCTGCCCGCCGCCAAGGGCTACGAGGAAGTCGTCGGGCGCGCCGACAACCTCGGCCGCGAATTGGTCTCGGTGGTCGAGGTGAGCGACGCGACGCTGAGCGGCGAGTCGAAGCAATGGGAGAGCAGCTTCGCCAATTCCTTCAACCCGGACTCCACCCACGTGACGATCCGCGGCGGATGGCGGCACCTGAGCAAGGCGGAATACGCGGCGGCCCGGCAAGCGGGGACGCTGCGCGATACGCCCGCGAGCGCCTACGAGGTGCGGATCCTCGGCGAGGAGCGCCGGGCCCAGGTCGAGGCGCGCTTGCAGAAGAAATACGGCGCGCGGCTCGAACGGCTCGATTCTCCCTATCCCTCGGAGTCCCGGTGGTTGCTGCGCAACGAGAAGGGCGAGGCCCAGGTCCAGATCACGCTTCGGACGAAGCCCTTGCGGATTCCGAGCTCCGCCGAGGCTCGAAGCGCCTACGAGGCCTTCGCGAAGGAACAGCTGCCGGCCCTCGCCAAATGGCTGGAAGAGCCCTCCACGCTGCGAAGCTTCTATGCCTTTCGGATGAGTCAGATGCTGGGGATTCGAGGCGACGGCCAGGGCGGCTACCGTTTCGGCGACCGCTTCGTCGAGACGCTGCGCCGCTTCGAGGCCGCCAAGGACCCCACGGCCAAGGCTCGGGCCGGCGAGGAGCTGGCGGTCATGCTCGCCTACCTCCGGGATGCGCGGCTGCTCGTCCCGGAACACCGAATCCTCCACGCCGCCTACATCCTGCGCAACGCCGCGGGTCCGACCAAGGCCGTCGCCTACGCGCTGCGCGCGGGCGGGGAGCTGAAGGCCCGCGGCGAGGCGGGGTATCGCGCCTACAACGCCCTGCGCGAGCTGGGCGACCGGGTGCGAAGGTTGGGCGAAGAGCTGCGCCGCGACGTCGCCCCGGAGCATCAAAAGCCGGGCAACGCCGTTTACGACGAGTACCTGCAGGCCCTGCGCGAGCTGCGCCTCGCCGTCAAGACCGTCCACGATCTCGAGATGGACTTGAAGAAATCCGGCGTGGATCTCGAAGCGGCCTTTCCCTCGCCGCGCTACGAGGAGCAGCCGGTGATCCAAGAGGTCGACGACGCCATGATCCTCGAGACCACCTCCGAGGGCGCGGCGCGGCCCGCGGCCCCCGAGCGACGCGACCTGCACGGGGCCGACGAACAGCCCATGCGCGACTTGCGCCGCTTCACCGATCCGGAACTGGAGCTGCTCGGCTCCCTCGGCCTCAACCTGTCCGGCCTGCGCGACCCCTCGAATCCCCAGTTCGCGGTCCACGTGCGGGACGCCTTGGTCCACCTGATGCGGCATCCCTTCAAGTCGCGGGAATACGAGAGCGGGGTCATCCGCCTGGTCGGGGCCCTGCGCCATTGGGAGATGTTCGGCGGCCGCAAGATTCCCTGGCTGGACAAATACCTGCGCGACCACGGGCGCGACGCCTACGGGGTTTCCCTTCAGAGCGTGCCGCCGCCCGTTCCGCCGCCGTCGCGTGTCCCCCTGTCCGTGGACGAGCAACACGCGCTCGGCGTCAAGGAGCTCCGGGCCGACAACGTCATGCAGGTCATCTCCACGATCCGCTCCCGCTCGACCTCTATGGAAAGGATCGGAGACTTCATTCCCTTCAATCCGGAATCGGGGGACAAGAGCGTGCTGCGGCGGATCATGGACAATTACGGGGCCACCGTCCACGCGGTGAACCCCAAGCTGGGCATGTATCTCCAAGAGATGTTTCGGCCGCACGTGGCCTATCTCGCCTCCCTCGACGCGCAGGGCGACGGCGGGAAGGGCGGCAAGCTGCCCGGTCGCCGCGCGGTTAAGGTCGCCCCGGATTCGGCGGTCGCGCCCGGCGCCCTCGGCGAGCCGACGGGGGCCTACGTCGAAAAGATCCCGCTGGGCGGCTCGGGCGCGGACTTGAAGAGCCTCGGCGCTCCCAGGCCCACCTACGTCGGCGAGATCCCCGGCATGACGCCCGCCTTGGCCAAGACCTTCGATCGCGGCGGGCGCATCGAGCAATGGCCCACCGGCCGCATGCTGGTGGAGGCGCCCAGCGGCGCCGAGACCCGCGTCGTGCGTCCCGCCAGCCCTTCCGAGATCCTGGCCTACCTGCGTTGGTCGCAGCGGCAGGGCTTCGTCCGCGTCGAGGCCGCGCACGCGGCCGAGGCCTGGAAGAAGCTCGAGGGCCGGGCCCAGGAGCTCGGCGTCGCGCTGTACTTGGGCGGCGAGGCGGCGACCGGCCGTCCCGAAGGCAAGGCCCTCGATGCCTTCTTGCAGGAGAACGGCGGTCAGGTGGTCTTCTTGAACGCCCTCTTGCAAAAGCTGCCCGCTTCGCTGCTCGCCGGCGGCGGACTGAAGCGGATCTTTTTGAAAAGCCCGCGCCAGGAGGACGCCCATTTCGGCGCCTACGACGCCGCGGACGGCTCGCTCTACCTTTATTCCGGCTCCTTCCAAGGCTCGCGCCGCAACCTCGCGGCGCTCTTCCTCCACGAGATCGGACACCCGACCGCGGAGCGGTATCGCACCGACGCCCGCGGCGACGCGAAGATCCCC
>JASOAK010000041.1:0-19259 GCA_048499175.1 bacterium | reverse complement strand
CGCCGGGGTCGGCGTTGACCGGGAGGTTGTTGTCGACAGCGATGCGGGTGATCTCGGCCTGCAAATTGAGGTCGATCACCGACACGGTGTCGTCTCCGGTGTTGCTGACGTAGGCGCGGGCGTTGGGCTCGTCGATGATCACCTCGCCGGGGTCGTTGCCGATCGGGATGGCCGCCACCTGCAGCGAACCGGTGGTGATCTCTTGCGGCGGGCCGGAGACCGGCGTCAAGCCGGCGTCGGTCAAGATGCGCAGGTTGGCGGGCGCGCCGTCGACCACGTAGACGAAATTGGAGTCGCGGGCCGCGCCGCGCGTCGAATTGGTGCCGACGACAATGTAGTCGACCGGCTCGGTGCCCAGGTCGGTGACGCCGGCGACGGTCGGCGGCGTCATTTCGTTCACGTTGAGGATCAGCATGTTGTCGGTGCGGTTGGTGACGAAGAGATTGTTGCCGGAAGGACTGAGCGCCAGCTCGCGGGTGTCGTCGGCGAAGATCTCGCGGCCGTCGGCGGTGGTGACGCTGAGGTTGACCTTGCTGAATCCCAGCATATTGTTGACGTCGTAGCGCAGGGCCTCGCTGGAGGCGGCCACGTAGAGCGAGTCCATGCCGTCGAAGAAGCCGCCGAAGGGGTCTTCGCCGGAGTCGAAAAAGTCCACCTGCAGAAAGGTCGGCGAGGCCTCGTTGATGTGGATGCGCAGCACCTGGTCGATCAGGTCGGCCTCGGCCGCGCTCTGCCGGTTGGGCAGGTAGACGAAGCCGCGGGCCTCGTCGAGCAGGATGTTGCCGGAGAAGTTGGGGATCGAGATCACCGCCAAGGGCGTGGGATTGGCCGGATTGGAGATGTCGAGGATCACGAAGGAGGCGTCCGCCCACAGCACCAGGTTGTTGGAGTTGACCACGTAGAGCCGCTGGGCTGCGTTGCTGGCGACCATGGCGATCGGGTTGGCCAGGACCAAGGGGTTTAAGGTCAAGGGAATCGGTATAAAGATGGATTTTTCGCCGCAGGCGCCGAGGAAAAGGAGCGAGGCCGCGAGGAGGATTTTTTTCAGAGAGCGCATCACTTCGTTTCCTTTTCTTTCAGGGCCGCGTGGGCCGCCGCCAGGCGGGCGACGGGGACGCGGTAGGGAGAACAGCTGACATAGTCGAGGCGGATCCGGTGGCAAAACTCCACCGAGCGGGGATCGCCGCCGTGCTCGCCGCAGATCCCGACCTTGAGGTCGGGCTTGGTCTTGCGGCCCAGGTCCACGGCGTACTTGACCAGGGCGCCCACGCCGTCGACGTCGAGGGTGACGAAGGGGTCCTCGGGGAGGATCTTCTTCTCGAGGTAGGCCGGGAGGAATTTCCCCGCGTCGTCGCGGGAAAGGCCGAAGGTCGTCTGCGTCAGATCGTTGGTGCCGAAGGAGAAGAAGTCCGCCTCGCGCGCCACTTGGTCGGCGGTCAACGCGGCGCGGGGCAGCTCGATCATGGTGCCGATCAGGTAGGTCAGCTGCGCGCCCTTCTCTTTCAAGACCTTCTCGCAGGTCTCGGCGGTCACTTTGCGCATGTAGGCCAGCTCGTTCACGTGCCCGACCAGCGGGATCATGATCTCGGGGATGATCTTGAAACCCTCGTCCTTGGCCAACTCGCAGGCGGCTTCCATGATGGCGCGCACCTGCATCTCGTAGATCTCGGGGTAGGAGATGCCGAGGCGGCAGCCGCGATGGCCGAGCATGGGGTTGAACTCGTGCAGGGCCTCGAGCTTCTTTCTGATGCGCTCGAAGGGCAGGCCGATCTTATCGGAGACCTGCTGGATCTCCTCGTCGGTGTGGGGGAGGAACTCGTGCAGCGGCGGGTCGAGCAGGCGGATCGTCACCGGCAGGTCCTTCATCTCGCGGAAGATGCCCTTGAAGTCGCCCTTCTGCATCGGCAGGATCTTGGCCAGGGCCTTCTCGCGGCCCTTGCGGTCGTCGGCCAGGATCATCTCGCGGACCGCGTCGATGCGCTCGCCTTCGAAGAACATGTGCTCGGTGCGGCACAGGCCGATGCCCTCGGCGCCGAAGCGCCGCGCCACCTTGGCGTCGTGCGGGGTGTCGGCGTTGGTGCGCACCTTCAGGCGGCGGAACTCGTCGACCCAGCTCATGAAGGCGCCGAAGTCCCCGGAAAGCTCGGGCTCGATGGTCGGCACCTTGCCTAAGATCACCTCGCCGGTCGAGCCGTTGAGCGTCAGCCAATCGCCCTGCTGGATGACGTGCTCGCCGACGCTCATCCGGCGCTCTTTGTAGCTGATCGCCAGGTCGCCGCAGCCGGTGACGCAGCACTTGCCCATGCCGCGGGCCACGACCGCCGCGTGCGAGGTCATGCCGCCGCGCGCGGTGAGGATGCCCTCGGCGACGTGCATGCCGTGGATGTCCTCGGGCGAGGTCTCGAGCCGCACCAAGATCACCTTCTCGCCCTTTTCGCTCTGGTGCTGGGCCTCCTCGGCGGAGAACACCACCTTGCCGGTCGCCGCGCCGGGCGAGGCCGGCAGGCCCTTCGCGATGACAAGCTGCTTGGCCTTGGGGTCGAGCGCGGGGTGCAGGAGCTGGTCGAGCTGCGCCGGGTTGACGCGCAAGACGGCGACCTTGCGGTCAATCAGGCCCTCGGCGAGCATGTCGACCGCGATCTTGACGGCGGCCTGGGCGGTGCGCTTACCGGTGCGGGTCTGGAGCATCCAGACCTTGCCCTTCTCGATGGTGAACTCGATGTCCTGCATGTCGCGGTAGTGCTTCTCGAGCTTTTGGTAGATCTCCACCAAATCGCGGTAGCAGGCGGGCATGACCTCCTCGAGCGAGGGTAGCGCGGAGTTGTCGGCCTTCTTGCCCGCGACGTTGATCGGCTGCGGGGTGCGGATGCCGGCGACGACGTCCTCGCCCTGGGCGTTGACCAGGAACTCGCCGAAGAAGCGGCGCTCGCCCGTCGAGGGATCGCGGGTGAAGGCCACGCCGGTCGCGCAGTCGCTGCCCATGTTGCCGAAGACCATCGCCTGGACGTTGACGGCGGTGCCCCACTCCTCGGGGATGCCGTTGATGCGGCGGTACTCGATGGCGCGCTTGTTCATCCAGGAGCTGAACACCGCGCCGACCGCGCCCCAGAGCTGGTCCTTGGGATCCTCGGGGAAGGGCTTGCCGGTCATCTGCAGGACGTGCTTCTTGAAGACGGCCACCAACTCCTTCCAGTCCTGCGCGCTGAGCTCGGTGTCGAGGCGGACCTTTTTGTGCTCCTTGCGCTCCTCGATCTGGTGCTCGAAGAACTCGCGGTCGACGTCGAGGACGACGTCGGAATACATCTGGATGAAGCGCCGGTAAGAGTCGTAGCCGAATCGCTCGTCGCCGGAGCGCGCGATGATGCCCTTCACCGTCTCGTCGTTCAGCCCCAGGTTGAGGATGGTGTCCATCATGCCGGGCATGCTGGCCCGCGCGCCGGAGCGCACCGACAGGAGCAGGGGCCGCTTGGCGTCGCCGAATTTGGCGCCCATGATGGCCTCGACCTTGGCCAGCGCCTGCTTCACCTCTTCCTCGAGGCCCTCCGGGTACTTCTTGTCGTTTTGGTAGAAGGCGGTGCAGACCTCGGTGGTAATCGTGAATCCGGGCGGCACCGGCAGGCCGAGCAGGTTCATCTCGGCCAGGTTGGCGCCCTTGCCTCCGAGGAGGTTCTTCATGTCGCTCTTGCCGTCGGCCTTGCCGTTTCCGAAAAAATAGACCCAGGGTCTTGGCATAGGGGGAATACCTCTACAGCTTCAGATGATCCTTCAAATAATCCTCGAGCCGGTCGATCGCGATCCGCTCTTGTTTGGTCGTGTCGCGGTCTCGCACCGTGACCTGCTTGTCCTCTTCGGACTGAAAATCGTAGGTCACCGCCAGCGGGGTACCGATCTCGTCGTGGCGGCGGTAGCGCTTCCCGATGCTGCCGACGTCGTCGTAGTCGGTGACGTAGCGCTTGCGCAAGGACTTCTCCAGCGCCATCGCCGGCTCGGCCAGCTTGCGCGAGAGCGGAAAGACCGCCACCTTGTAGGGCGCGACCGCCGGCGAGAAGCGCATCACGACGCGCTCTTCCCCCTCGACCACATCCTCGGCGTAGGCGTCGGCCAAGACGGTGAGCAGGGTGCGATCGACGCCCAGCGAGGTCTCGACCACCGCCGGGACGTACTTCTCCTTGGAGGTCTCGTCAAAGTAGCTCAAGTCCTTGCCGCTGGTCTTGATGTGCTGGCTCAGGTCGTAATTGCTGCGGTTGGCGATGCCCTCGAGCTCGGACCAGCCGAAGGGGAACTCGTACTCGACGTCGACGCAGCCCTTCGCGTAGTGGGCGAGCTCGTCCTGGCTGTGGACGCGCTGCCGGAGCTTATCGGGCTTGATCCCGAGGTCCTGGAACCACTGGAAGCGCTCGGCGACCCAGTACTCGTACCACTTCCGCATCTCGGGCTCTTCGGGCTTGACGAAGAATTCCATCTCCATCTGCTCAAACTCGCGGGAGCGGAAGATGAAGTTGCGCGGCGTGATCTCGTTGCGGAAGCTTTTGCCGATCTGCGCGATGCCGAAGGGGATCTTCTGCCGCGAGACGATCTGGACGTTCTTGAACTGCGTGAAGATCGACTGGCAGGTCTCGGGCCGCAGGTAGGCGCGGGCCGAGTCGTCGCGCAGCGCCCCGACGAAGGTCTCGAACATCAGGTTGAACTGCCGCACCTCGGTCAGCTCGCCGGGGCCCTTCTTCTCGCCCGCGCAGGCCTGCACGGTGAGGGAGGGCTTTTGCGGGCACGGAATGGCCTCGATGTGATCCGCCCGGAAGCGCCCCTTGCAGGTCTTGCAGTCCACCATCGGGTCGGAAAAGCTCGCCACGTGACCGCTGGCCACCCAGGTCTGGGGATGGCAGATGATCGAGGTGTCGACGCCGACCACGTCGTCGCGCAGGCGTACCATGCGCTGCCACCAGAAGTTCTTGATGTTGTTTCGTAATTCGACTCCGACCGGGCCGTAATCCCAGAATCCGTTGATACCGCCGTAGATCTCGCTGGATTGGAAGATAAAACCGCGTCGTTTGGCGAGAGAAACTAATTTTTCCATGGGTATTGGGCGCTTTCTTTGGCTCGCGACGGACTATCCCCGGCCCCCACCGCTGTCAAGACAAAAGCTTTAAGTTTCCCGCACGGTTAGCCGCTAGTTTTCGATTGCAATTTCTTCGGCCTTCCCTTTAAAAACCCCTATGCGAAAAATCCTTTCCGCGGCCTTGCCCCTCCTCCTTTGCCTCAGCCTGCTCCCCGCCTGCGGGAAGGGTCGCAAGAAGGACATCCCCGGACCCAACGACAAGGTTTTTACGGTCGGCGTCGCCGAAGTGGTCTCCCGCGACATCCCCGACGGCATCGAATTCCCCGGCACCTTCACCGCCTCGCAACGCCTGGTGGTCAAAAGCGACTTCACCGGCAGGGTCCAGGCCCTCTCCGTGATCGAAGGCCAGCAGGTCGCGGTCAACGACGCCTTGATGAAAATCGACGACGAAAAGCTTCCCTACGTCCTGGACCGGCAGCGGGCCGAGCTGCGCGAGGCCGAGGCCCAACTCGAGTTCGATTCCAAGGCCACCGGCGTCGCGGGCGAAGAAGAAGGCCTGGAAGACACGGGCGAGGCCCAACAGCTGGAAGACGCCCTAGCGGGCGCCGGCGGCGAGGAAGGGCAAGCCGATCAGAATGCCGAGGCCAACCCGGCGGCCCAGGCGACGCCCGAGGCCACCGAAAACACCCCGTTCCCGATCCGCCGCCCCTTCGGCGTTCGCCGCAACGCCAAGCGCGGCTTGGGCGCCCCCCGCCTTCCCATCGCCGCCCCGCAAAGCCCCGAGCTTACCGAAAACCGCATCGCCCTCGACCAGGCCAAGGTCGACCGCATCAAGGCCGAGATCGCCCTCTCCGAGCGCCAATTGGCCGGCAGCACCCTGCTGGCGACCGTCGAGGGCTTCGTCGCGAAGGTCCACGTCGCGGAGGGCTCGATGGTAAAGGTTGACGATCCCCTGGTCGACATCGTCCGCGTCGATCCCATCGAGCTGACGCTCCACATCCCCAAGGACGAAATCGCCCGCCTCGACAAGAGCATGCAGGTGAAGGTCACGGTCAACGACATGAAGCAAGAAAGCTTAGACGGCGAAATTTCTTTCATCGGCGCGGAGCTGGATCCGGCGAAGAAGACTCTCGAAATGAGGGTGCGGATTCCCAACCCCGGCATGCGCATCAAGGCGGGCATGGAGGGCGTAGCCCATCTCGCCGTCGCTAACAAGACCCATCCCGCCCTGCTGGTCCCGCCAGCGGCGATCCGCAGCGAGGGAGACAAAAAGTTCGTCTACGTGGTGCGGGGTCAAGTCGCCGAAAAGCGCGAGATCGTCACGGGCGGCGGCTTCGAGGGCCTCATCGAGGTGACCAAGGGCGTGAAGGCCGGAGATCGGGTCGTCATCCGTGGGCTGGATTCGCTCAAAGAAGACGAAGAATTCGTGAAGGTCGCCTCCTAACCTCTCTCCGTTAAACCGACGATCCGCCCCGCGCCGGGCATAAGCGCAGCGATCCATGGCGCAAGGGCCTTGGGGCATCAAATTATCGAAAATTTTGAGGGTTTACTCCCGGCAGAATTCTTCGAGGGGAATGCGCACGGTGTCTTCCATGTCGTCCTTGGACTTCTCGTGCAGCAGGGATTCGGAGATCAGGACCACCTTGCCGAGGACGTTGCCGTTGTGGGGGTTGAAAGCCAAATCGAGGCCGCGGGTGTCGTAGCTTTTTCCGTTGATGAAGAGCTGGTATTTTTTTGGATCCATGAGTACCCCGAACTTCGGTTGATCTAGCATAGAGTTGCGATTTTTGACAAGACATGCTGCGTTAAAAACTATATCATTTCCAAATAGATCCAGCATCGGAGCTTAAAATGTACAAAAACATCCTCGTATGTCTCGACGGCGGCTCGGCGGACAATTCCGTGATCAATGCCGCCCTTTATTTAGCACAGAAATTAAAGGCCAAGCTGCACGGCCTGACGGTCCAGGACATCCTCACCCTCGAGGGCCCCTTGATGTACGACATCTCCGGGGCCATGGCCTTCATCCCGCAGCTGAATCTTTTGGAAGAGACCCGCAAGGTGATGGAGGAGCGCTCCAAGAACATCCTGACCGGCTTCGTCAAGGCCTGCGAGGACGCGGGCGTCGCCCACCACGAGAGCATTTCCGAGGGCATCGTCCACAAGGTGATCCTCGAGAAGACGCAGCTGCACGACCTGACCATCCTAGGGCGCCGCGGACTGAACTACGAATTGGACAAGGAGCTGCTCGGCTCCACCACCGACCGCGTGGTCAGCAAGGCAAAGACGCCGGTCCTGGTGGTGACGCACAGCTTCGAGGCCTTCAAGAACCCGCTGCTCGCCTACGACGGCTCGCCTCAGGCCCGCGAGGCCCTGGCCACCGCGGCCAAGCTGTGCAGCGACCTGCAGCTTCCGCTCACCGTCTTGCATGTTGGGAAGGACAAGAAAGAATCCGAGTCCGTCCTGCGCGAGGCCAAGGAATACCTCGACGCCTACACGATCGTCGCGAAGTACGAGCACTCCGAGGGCAACCCCCACCAAGAGGTGCCGCAGTACGTGAAGCTACACAACCATGACGTCCTGATGATGGGCGCGCGCGGCCACGGCCGCCTGATGGAGTTCATCCTCGGCTCCACCACCGAGTACGCGCTGTGGAGCGGCAATTGCCACGTCCTCGTCGATCAATGAAGGCCCTTGTCTCCCGCTTGATCCTAATACTTGCCTTGCTCGGCGCCGGTGCCGGCGAATCGCGGGCCCTGGACTACCGCAGCCTCGAGGAGGGCCTCGACTACTCGACCTTGCAGGCCGACGGCGCCAAGCTGCACCTGCTCAAGGTCGACCTGAAGCGCTACCAGGTGAAGGTGCTCGACGCCCGCGACTGGAAGAGCGCGGCCCTGCCGGTCAAGACTTTCGCCGAAAAAACCAAGGCCCTGGCCGCGATCAACGCGAATTTCTTCGATACGGAGGACCGGCCCTTGGGACTGGTCTTGCAGGAAGGCAAGCTGAAGAATCCTCCCAAGAAGATCTCCTGGTGGGCCTCGCTGCTGCTCAAGGGCGACCGCGCCAGCATCCGGAAGGCCTTCGACAAGGATCAAGTGCTGAGTTGGGACAACGGCGTCCAAGCGGGCCCGCGGCTGGTGGTGGGAGGAAAGACGCCCAAGCTGAAGGAAGAGTACTCGCCCAAATCGGCCGTCGGCATCGACCGCCAAGGCCGACTGGTCTTCGTCGTCTCGGAGGGCAGCGTCGAGATCAACCGCCTGGCCGCCCTGCTTGCCAAGAAAGAGAAGGACGGCGGCGCCGGCCTGCAGAACGCCCTGAATCTCGACGGCGGCTCCTCGACCCAGTTCTTCGCGAAGGCGGGCGATCTAACGCTTTCGATCCCCGGCATCGCGCGGGTGCCGATCGCGCTCGGACTCTTTCGAAAATGACCCCCCCTTCGCGCGCAGGCGCCTTCCACCGCGGGGCGGATTCCGTTGGAAAATAATGTCAACTAGGGCTGGGTGTAGCGAATCGCCAGGCCGCGGCAATAGGCGTCCTTGCGGTAGAAGGTGAGTCTGTCCCAGGCGCCATCCCTGCCCGACCTGCAGCCTGGGTGCTTTAAAAATCGTTTCGGTTTGGCTTGCACTGCTTCTGGAGGCGCGCTCGGAGCAATGCCCGCCCCGAGCGGCGTCAGCGCCGGGGCGGCGTCGTTTCCGAGGAGGCGGAAGGTTTCGTCGGGGTTGGGCGAGGGTTGCGCCGCCGAGACCGAGAGCCGGGGACCAGTATCCAAAGCAGAAGGTCAGCGCGATCTTTGCGGGACGCATCCCGCGTGAGGTCGAGAGGCCGCGGCCTGCCAGGCCTGCTGTTGAAAAAACCACTGGTGGTTAGCTTCGCCGCCGCAGGCGGATTGCGGCCCCGAAAACTGAAGCGATTTTTGTATGGAGCCGGATTTATTCCGGCGTGAATAAAAATAGTTTTTCAACAGCCTCCCGCTTAACGAGGCGATGATGACCGAGCTCTTAAAGAAATAGGAAATGCGTCCCTGGCGAGGAGGCATCCCCAAGCTGGAAGGTGCCGTCCTGCAGATGCTGCCGGAAAGAAGTCCGGCTTTGAGCTGCAAGGGGAACGCATTCACAAGACCTTCCGCTTCAAGAACTTCCTGAAGGCCATGGAATTGTCAATGCCATGGCCGGACTGCTGAGGAAGAAGGCCATCACCCCGATTTTGAGTGTCCATTACTGTCGAGGTCGGGTCACGATTTGGACCCACGCGATCGGGGGCTTGAGCGAGAACGACTTCATCCTGGCTTCGCAAAGCGATCGGACGCCCTGCCCCCGCCGAAATAGACGCGATTCGAGATTCCCTTGGCCAGGCGCGCCCCTGGTCTTCCCTAAACATCCCATCCCAGCCTATGAAAAAATCCTCCGCAGCCTTTACCTGGTGGGCAACTCGCCCTGCTCTTCGGCCTCTCCTCGCCTATCTGCTGCTGCGCCCGCCGGGTCACGGAGCCGGAATCCCCCGCGCCGATTAAAATTCCCCTGGGCCGCGCGAAAAGCCGCAGACCGCTCCCGCCTGGAGCGCCCAGCCGTCGTCAGCTGCCAACATCGGCTACGGCTCAGCGTGAAGAACAAAGCGGCTGTCGCCGACTGCGCGAAGCTGCGTAACCTGACGAGATGGCCGCGCGCTGGCTGAGCTCAAGCCTGACTTGCCTGCCGGTAGTGATTTCGCTCGCGGCGCAGCGCCGGCATCGACCCTGTGATGCGCTACCTGGCCGAGAAGCCTCGATGGCCACGGCGCCTGCCACGCGTCGTCACCTGGAACCTCAACATGTCCCCTTCCTACTGGCTGCCCTGGCACTTTCGGCAGGTGGGTCTCCTGGCCAGGCAGTACTTCAGCCAAGCTTCCCGATCACGGCCCAGCAGCCGATCAAATCTCCCTGGGCCGAATTTAGAAAACCCTCTGGTACAACTGGTACTACCTCCTCGACTGCACCGTCCTCAGCACCTCACGATCCAGCTCGGGCGCAAGACTCTCCTGCCCCATACAACCTCCAATTCGATATTCTCTGCCGTCGCCACCGCGAGGAGCAGCTGAAAATCTGGCGCCTGGTCTGCGCCGACTTGCCGAATTCAAAATCGTAAGCCGGGCGGCGACTTCACCCTGCCTCGCGGATGGAGGTTGCTACATTTGAGGACCACCAAGTGATGTCAAGGACCTCCTGGGAATTCTCCGTTACGGGCCCCTTTGTTGGGAGCCCTTAAGCAAGCTGATCGACTAAGCCATCTACTTTTCTCCTCGAAGTTTCTGCCTCGGAAAAGGCCGTGGAGCCATGGGCGCGCGACTTAATGCCGAAGAACATCACCTTGGCGGGTTCGGCGGAAGTCCTGATTTAGGCTTGTCCCCGAAACGGCCCTTGGGATAGTCCGGGGCCATGCAACGCCAGGCCCTGTTGGAACAGCTCAAAACCGGAGATTTTGATTTGCTGGTCGTCGGAGGCGGCGCGACCGGCGCCGGCATCGCCCTCGACGCGGCGACCCGCGGCCTGAAGGTCGCCTTGGTCGAGCGCGACGATTTCGCCTCCGGCACCTCCAGCCGCAGCACCAAGCTCATCCACGGCGGCGTGCGCTACCTCGAGCAGGCGGTGAAGAAGCTCGACAAAGGCCAATGGAACCTCGTCCGCGACGCCCTGCACGAGCGCGCCACGGTCATCAAGCTGGCGCCGCACCTGGCCCATCCTCTGCCGCTGGTCACGCCGCTCTACAACTGGTTCGGGATCCCCTATTACCGCATCGGCCTCAAGATGTACGACTGGCTCGCGGGCAAGTCCAACCTCAAGCCCAGCCGCTACCTCCGCGCCAAGGACGCCAAGAAAAGCTTTCCGATGCTCAAGGCCAAAGGCCTGCGCGGCGGCGTGCTGTACTACGACGGACAGTTCGACGACGCGCGCATGAACGTCACCATCGCGATGACGGCCATCCAGCAGGGCGCGACCGTGCTCAATCACGTCGAGGTCACGGACCTGCGCAAGGAAAACAGCCGCCTGGCCGGCGCCACAGTGCGCGACCGCTTCACGGGCGAGGCCTTTCCGGTTAAGGCCAAGGTCGTCGTCAACGCCACCGGTCCCTTCTGCGACCACATCCGGCAAATGGACGATCCCAAGGCGCCCAAGATGCTCAGCGCCAGCTCGGGCATCCACATCGTCTTGGACAAGCGCTTCTCGCCGCCCGCCACGGGGCTCTTGATCCCGAAGACCGAGGACGGGCGCGTGCTCTTCCTCCTGCCCTGGCTGGGCCACACCCTGGTGGGCACCACCGACAACCCGGCCAAGATCGAAAGCAACCCCAAGCCGACGGAAGAAGACATCCAATACATCCTCCGCCACATCGAGCAGTATTTCGACGTGCCCGTCTCCCGGCAGGACGTGCTCTCCGCCTGGTCCGGCCTGCGGCCACTGGTCTCCAACCCCAAGGCCTCCGACACGGCGGGGCTCTCGCGCGACCACATCGTCCACGTCAGCGACTCGGGCCTGCTCACGGTCACCGGCGGGAAGTGGACCACCTACCGCAAGATGGCGCTGGACGCGGTCGACCACGCGATCAAGGTCGGTCCCCTCGCGCCGCTCGGCCCCTCGCGCAGCGAGGTCGTGCCGCTGATGGGCGCGATCGGTTATTCCGAAGACCTGCCCAAGCGCCTGCAAAAGGAATTCGGCCTGGCCGAAGACGTCGCCCAACACCTCGCCAAGGCCTACGGGGCCCTGGCCCGCGAGGTGGCGACCCTCGCCCGCGAGGGCTACGGCCAGCGCTTGGCCGAGGCCCACCCCTACCTCGAGGCCGAGGTGCTCTACGGCATCCGCCATGAAATGGGCTACACGGTCACCGATGTCCTGGCCCGCCGCACGCGCCTGGCCTTCCTCGACATCGGCTCCGCCCGCCGCGCCCTGCCGCGCGTCCTCGAGATCATGGGCGACGAGCTGGGCTGGGATCCGGCGCGCCGCCGCGAGGAGGAGCAAAAGTTCGAGGACTACCTCTCCGACCTGCCCGACTTCGCCAAGCCCCAGGAAAACGGGGCCGAGGCCCGCGCGGCGCGATCCGCTTGACTTTTCGCGCCGCGGCTCCCTAAATCTCCGTAAATTTCATTTTCGATAGGAATCCCTATGACCGGTCCCGTCTCGCAATTCATCAAGAAGCACTACCGCCACTTCAACGCCGCCGCCCTGGTGGACGCCTCCGAGGGCTACGTGCGCCACCTCGACAAGGGCGGCAAGATGTTCGTCACGCTCGCCGGCGCGATGAGCACCGCCGAGCTGGGCCTCTCGCTGGCCGAGATGATCCGCCAGGACAAGGTGCACGGGATCTGCTGCACGGGCGCCAACCTCGAGGAGGACGTCTACAACCTGGTCGCCCACGACCACTACGAGCGCATCCCCAACTACCGCGACCTGACCCCCGAGCAGGAAAAGGCCCTCCTTGACAGGCACTTGAACCGCGTCACCGACACCTGCATCCCCGAGCACGAGGCGATGCGCGTCATCGAGAAGATCTGCGTCGACGCCTGGCAGGAGGCCGAAGCCAAGAAAGAGCGCTTCTTTCCGCACCAGTTCTTCTACAAGATCTTATTGTCCGGAAAATTGAAGAACTCCTACCAGATCGAGCCCAAAAACAGTTGGCTGTTGGCCGCGGCCGAGAAAAACCTGCCGATGTTCGTCCCGGGCTGGGAAGACTCGACCCTGGGCAACATGTACGCGGCCCACGTGATCGAGGGCGACGTGAAGAACGTCCATACCGTGCGCACCGGGATCGAGTACATGATCGAGCTGGCCGACTGGTACACCAAGCTCACCAAGAACCACTCGTTGGGCTTCTTCCAGATCGGCGGCGGCATCGCCGGCGACTTCCCGATCTGCGTGGTGCCGATGCTGCACCAAGACTTGCAACGCCCCGAGGTGCCGCTCTGGGGCTACTTCTGCCAGATCAGCGACTCGACGACGAGCTACGGCTCCTACTCCGGCGCGGTGCCCAACGAGAAGATCACCTGGGGCAAGCTGGGACTGGAGACGCCGAAGTACATCGTCGAGAGCGACGCGACGATCGTGGCGCCCTTGATGTTCGCGTATATCTTGGGGTGGTAGGGGCGAACCCCCGAAATGTTGCACTTTCTGATCAAAACCCTGATCTCCGCGCTCTTGATCGCCGCGATCTCCGAGGTTGCCAAGCGCCATACCTGGTTCGCCTCGATCATCGCCTCGCTGCCGGTCACCGCCGTTCTCGCGATGATCTGGCTCTACTACGACACCCGCGACGTCCAGCGCGTGTCGGCCCTTTCCTACGGCGTTTTTTGGATGGTCGTGCCCTCGCTGACCTTTTTCCTGCTCTTGCCCACCTTGCTCAGGCACCTGCCCTTCGCCGCGGCGATGCTGATCGGCCTTGCCGTCATGGTGGGCGTGTATTTTCTTTACGGCGTCTTGCTCGCCAAGGCGGGGATCAAGATTTGACGCGAGGCCTTCGGTCTTATTCCTCGCGCAGCCGCAATTCCCCGCTTAAAGCGTCGTAAAGCTCGACGAGCTCTCGGACCGTATCGGCGACCGTGCCCTCGGCATTCATCCGGCCCTCCTCGAAGGCCGCGTGCATTTGCCGCAGGCTCATCCCGCCCCGGCCCAAGGCATCCGTCGAAATATTCACGATGCGGTCCGCGGAATATTCCGAAAGATTTTCTTCCATTTCTTCCCGGCTCATCTCGCGCGACAGGGTTTCGATCGCCTCGAGGGACTCGCTCCAACCGCGCAGGGTCGACTCCCATAGCTCCGAGTTGTTTTGGAGGCTGCGCTCGACGCCCCGCAGGACGGCCTCTCCCCCGGCGCGCAGTTCCTCGGCCGATACGCGCTCGCCGACCGCGAGGGCCGTGATTTCGAACAGGATTCCGATCCGATTCCGGCTCATGGTCTCGCCTGGATGAAGCCTGAATTGGCGGAGCAGTTCCGAAATGCGCCGCCGGCGCGGCTCGGGCAAGGCGGCGCCCTCGCCGGCCAGGAAATCTTCGACGGCCTCCGTCAAATTCCTTTGATGCGTGATGCGCAGGTCGGCGATCAGCTGCGCCTGGCCGGCCTCCCGGTTGAGGCGCCGCGAGAGCCGGTGCGGACCCTCGAGCCCTTGGTTCAAGAAATCCACCATGGCCTCGCTCCAGGGCTCGGCCTCGGCCGGAGTCTCGACCGGGGCGGCCTCGGAGGTCTCCGTCGCCGCCAGGCCCGGGGCCGCGGGGATGGGTCGCAGGCGTCGCGCGGGCAAGGTCCCGGATCCGCGCAGGGCCGTCATGCCCGCTTCGAAGACCTGCTCCCGGCCGGAGGCCGTCTCCCGGACCGTCAGCGTCCAGGGGACGCCGGTAAGGTTCAAGGTTTCTCGCAGGCGAAGGACCCAACGCGGATTCACGGTCGGCGCGGTGATCCGGTAGTCCATACCCTCCAGCTCGTGCTGGCGGACCAACAAGCCGTGGCGAAAGACTTGCAGCAGGACCTTTCCGATCTCTTCGGGACCCGGCGAATAGTTGGAGCGCCGCGACAGCTTGACCTCCGCTAGGCGCCGCCGCCCCTCGCCGGTCCTGTAAAGCTGGTCCACTTCGGAGGCCTGTTGCCGGGTGTAGTCGTAGCCGCGGTTCTCGAACACGGGACGGACCTCGCGCTCGAGAAACTGCCGTTGTTCCTCGGGCAGGAGCCGCCAGCGAATCCGCATCGGGGCCCCCATCCAAACCCGCTCGACCGCCGGATCCAAGGCCGTGCGCAGGGCCTCTTGGTACTCCCCGTGGATGCCTTGGACGGGATTCTCCTCGAGGCCGAGGTACTTCGCATTGCCGGGCGCCGGCAGGAAGCCGTGCTCGTAGCCGCGGACCCCCAAGTCGTGCAGAAGGGCCACGCCGCTCAGCACCTCCTCGGCTCCGCCCCGGAGCCTCGCCGCCTCGGGGTTGGCCAAAAAGGCCGCGAGGTTGCCGCGCTGCGCCGGAGGCAACGCCAATTGCAACAAATATAGGCCGCGCTGCGCCTGCTCGGAAAGCGCCGTGAAGCGCCGCTGGGCCGCCGTACTCATGCCGGCGAGGGCGCCGCGGTTGAAGGCCTGGATCTCCTCCGCCGTCGGCTCGCGCAAGGCCTCGTCCAAGGAACGCAGGAAGCCGCGGATCGACGCCGCCTCGGAGGCCTCCGCCCCGTGCAAGCGCGCCTCGAGGGCGGCGCGCGCGGCGGCGAACTCCGCCAGGGTCGGCGGCACGATCAGCCGGCGCTGCATCTCGTTGGCGCGCAGGTAGCCGTCGATGCGCGATATCGGCAGTCCGGCGTCCTCCGGGAGCAAGGCGCTCAACCGCAGGGTCCTCGGGGGAAGCGGGCTGGGGCGGGTCGGAACGGGCGTCGGGCGGATCTCGGTCACGGGCGCAGGCGACGCCTCGACTGGCGGCGCGATCTCTTGAGGGCGCGGAGACTCCGCGGCGCCCTCAGCGATCGGCGGTATTTCGGCGTCGGGAGCCCGGACAGCCTCCGCCTCCAAGACCGGGGCGAGAGAGTCGGGGGGCACGGCGTCGGGAGCCGCCTCGACGGAGGCGGGTTCCCGGTCGACCGCGGGTATCGGAGCTGTCTCGGGTCTCCGAATCTCTTGAGGCGGCAAGGGCGGTGGAGGGGCCGCCGTCGCCTCTTCCCGCGCCCTTTCCTCCGTCGCCGGGGCCGGCGGGGGAGCGACCTCTTCTCGAGCCCTCGGCGTCGGGGATGCCTCCCTCACGACGTTCCGGACGGGCCGCAGCGGCCCACGACCCTGCGAACGGCGGCGGCCGGGAACATGGCGTCATTACGACCGAGTTGGATCCGCCAAGCCGGGTCGAGCGCCATGCCTTCAATGTTGCCAGGTATTGATCCAGGGTGCGGAGCTCCGGGATTGGCTCGCCAGCGCCCGCCGCTCGCGGCAGGTTCAGCCCGGAGCCGTTCAGGGGATTGCGCCGCTCAGAAAAAAGGAGTTCGTTTCCGAGCCCCTGTTCGCGAACGATTTGCCGCGGCCTCGGCAAATCGGCGGGCAGCCGCAGGATTTGCCGCTTCAATTCCCACGGCCATCGCCAAGGAATCGCCGTCGTCGGCGTGAGTCGGGTCTCGATCAAAATTTAAACGCGATGGACGCCTTCACGGCTTCCCAGTCCAGCCAACTCTCCCCTCAAGATCTCCCGGTTCGTCGACAGGCGCCGATTCGCCCTCGGGACCCCGAACGAGGCGAAGGGCGCTTTCGGGCGCTGGGAACGAACCGCTAAGGCCTCGCTCGTACCGGACTCCGGAACGTGCGGAATGGCTGAAAGAAGCGAGATCGAACCCGCGGCAACCGAGGCCGGTCAGGTCGATGGAGGCCCTACCGGTAGGTGCCGTCCCCCACGGGCAACATCAGAGAACAGTGAATTCAGCTCCGTGAAACCGAGGGAGCGGGCGGAAGGAGAGTCGGGCGGCGCCGACGCGAAAGCGCCTCTCCGAGCGACCGCTTCGGAGGTCGGCCGCGGCGACGGGGCGGCTCCGCTGCAAGGCCCGCAGCTCCGGCCAAGACCTCGGCGAGGGCGCCTCGCGGCGGATCTGGCCTCCCGAAAGAGTCGAAGAGTTCCGCCCATTGATCGGCGCCGGGGTCGGGCGGGCGGATCGCCCGCCAAAATCTGTTCGAAACGTCCAGGGCGCTGAGGCTGCGGCTCGAAGCTCCAGCGCGGTGAGCGCAATTCACGGAATTTGGGAATTCATCGCGCGGCGCACGACCAGACTACATCTCGGGCCAGCCCCGGCTCCGAAGCCATTCGGCGAGCGCGCGAGATCCTCGCGCGCGAGGCTAACGCGGGCGTCACGCTCGACGTTCCGCAGGCGTGCCGCGTCCTAGGTGCTCGGAAAAGAACGCTTGCCGCCTCCATGGCCCCCTCTGCGGGAACGCCCAGCTGTCGGGCGGTTTGGAGGTGCGGGCCGCGCGCATCCCGGCGCGCTCCGGGTCCACGGTCGAAAGGCGGCCGATCTCGGCGATGCAACAACTCCAGGCCGGGCGCGCACCTCGCCCCAGTGAGCCGTCGGGCGGGGCGGAACTTCGACTCGACTGATCTGGAGGGGTTCGATCCTTTCGGGCGATGCAAGGACTTCGCGCCCGGCGGGAAGGGGGGGCTCCGCTCCGGCCTCCGGGACCGGATCGGCGGCGGCCGGACCGGCCCTCTCCGGAATCTCCGCCTCGGCCGGTATCGTAGCGGGGAGGGAAGCTTGGCGGGGCTGGGCGTCGCCTCTTGCGGATGAGGGCAAGGATTCGGGAGTGGAACTCGCGGGGGCCTCCGCAGCGTCCCGAGGCGCGGGCGGAGGAGATTCTGAACCGCCCAGGGGGCGCGCCCTCCGTCGGGGCGCCGGATCCACCACGCCGCGGTAATCCCGCTCCTCAAAGACCCGAATCAGATTTCGTACCAAGCCGCCCAGGGAAATACCCCTGGACATCCGGTCCATCTGTCTTAAATAAGTTCTTGAATAGGCGAAGGACGCCAGGAAATCTTGCGCCGCAGAGCCTTCACTCGAAAGTAATTCGTGGCTGGACAAGTGAAGACCTTGCACAAGCTCCTGAACCCCCAATAAATACCTGTAGAAGGCGAATCCTGAATCCCTCGTCTCCTCATAAACGCCATCCAATCGAAACCCTCGCCCCTTTCGTCTCCATCGGTAGCTATCTACGTGTGTCGATACTGGCGTGCCGGCCCATTCACTTTTACCGTCGATGGCGCGCACGTAGTCAGTTAATCGCTCCTCCAAAAATTCAAGCACTCTTCGAGCGGCCTCTCCACTATCTTCGGTCCGCAGTTCTCGATACAAATTTCCCAAGACCACTTCCACTTCCTGGTCGATCGAAAACTCGCGCTCTCTTAGCTCGAAGGAGGCGCCGCTGGACCGAGGACTGGGAATGGCCTCGAACTGCTGCACCCAAGGACTGACGCCGATCAGGCGCCGATGCGGCGGACGCAAGCGCAGACCGGGAGGGACGCCCGTGATCGCCGCGGGATCGTAGTCCGCGGGGGGGGGGACTCGTGGACAGCCCGGGGACTTCTCGGGGCGGGACCCCCTCGCGCAGATCAACAAGGCGCCGGGTGACAGCCTCCAAATCGCCCAAGACTTGCTCCGGACCGCTCCGGCGGTTGGGTCGCTGCAAGGCCGCGAGGAGGCGAAGGCAGATCTCGGCGCGGGCGCTTCCGGCAATCCCGGTATCGGAAAAGATATCGTGCAGGATGTCGCCCGCGCGGGCTCGCACCTCTCCCCAGGGCTCTCCTCCCGCCTGAAGCTCGGCGAGGTGGGTAAGGACGGGGCCTGCTTCGGGAAAGGCCTCGCGAATCCGGTCCAAATCCCGGACAGCGGGGGCCTCGAAGCGTCGCCACGTCTCCGCGACTTGGCCCAGGATTTCCAGGGGAAGCTCGGGGACCGCGACTCCCAGGCGGGTGGGAATATCCGCGGCAGGCGCCGCGCTGGGCAAGGCCTCGGGCGCCGGGGCGGCGATCGGCGGTGGCGCTTCCGAAACCACCTCCGCGCCCCCGACGACGGGTTCGGGGGCCGCGACGGAAACCTCGGAGGGAGCTTCGGGTTCGGCGAGCTCGGGAGAGAGGACGTAGGGACGCCTTCCTTCCTCCGTGATCTCGAAGCGCGCAATCGTCCCCAGGGCGCTGATCTCCAAGCGGGCCCGCATCGTGGGACCGCCGTTGCGAAGCCGCTGCAGGATGAAATGCCGATCGCCCGCGAGATTCTCCGCCTCGCCGTCGAAATCGACGGGAGAGACGCCTTCCTCGAAGATGCGGCGAAGCCCTTCCTCGATGCGGCGAATCGTGTCGCGGGGGATTTCGTTCCGGTGGAAAATCTCCACGCGTACCGGGACATTTTCCACGCGCAGGGTGCGCGTCTCGACGATACGCCGCGGCGGTCCGCCGAAGCCGCCGCCGAATCCCACGCCCATCACCGTCCACAGCGGTGCGTAGGCGGCGCCCCGGCCGAGACGGCCGAGCCGGCGTGCCCAGGAGGCGAGCCGTTCCGGGACATAGTCGCGCAGGGGCCGCTGGAAGGCCACCCGCGGCGCCCGCGCGCCGTCGGCCTCCAAGGCCGTCGCCCGCCGCTCCAGCTCCTGCTCGAGGCGCCGGAGACGAGAGCCGGAGACCTCGCGGGCCAGGCGGCCGCCGACGTGGAATTGCAGCAAGGTGCCCAGGGCGTCCGTCACCGAGGTCGCGC
>JASOAK010000040.1:0-24200 GCA_048499175.1 bacterium | reverse complement strand
GGGTCATGCGGCGGCCGTCGACGGTGTTGGCCAGGGTCATCTTGCCGGAGCCGTCGCCGGCCTCGGGGAGTGCGCCGCTCGGGAGACTTTCGGGGCTTGCCCCTTCCGCATCGGCGAGGCGCCAGGTGAAGGCTAGGCCCTCCGCGCCGCTGGGGTTTTCGACGAGGATCTTGCGCGGCTTCGCGCCGGCGCCTTCCTGGACGACGGTGATCTCGAGCCCCTTCCTTAATATAAGGTCTTTTCCTTCGAGCTTGGGGCCGTTGGGCTTGTCGGCCTTCTCGATGGGTTGGTCGGGCGCGGGGGCGCGGCGGCAGGCCGTCGCTGCCAAGAAAAACCCGAGCTGAAGGACGGCGAGTAGGATGCGGATGGCTTTCATGAAGGCTTTCCCTCCTTGGGGGCGAAAGTGAGATCCAAAATGGACAAAATCCACAGGGCCGCGATCGCGAGGACGAAGGCGAGCAGCACCTGATAGTCGATCTTCCAGGCCTGGGCGAGCAGGGGGAAGGGATTCAGCTCTGGAGGCCGCCGCACTCCCTGCTTGTTCGCCAGCGCGAAGACCACCGAGAGAAACCGCGCGACCCCCGCGAGGGTCAACAAGAGGGTCAGGCCGATCATCAGACCGCCGCGGAGGCGTCGCCCGACGTACCATTGGCCGGCGCCGGGAAAGACCGTCGCGCTGAGCAGGATCGGAAACCATTTCCCTCGAGCTTTCATCTCGGAGCCCCATGCTGATTAAAAAATGAGCAAAGTGCTATTTCGCCTTGGGCGCCTCGGCCTCCGAGGCTCTCGCCGAATATATCGCGTTCTCATTTCGAAAAATCGTGCCCGCGTCGCGGGATAAAAATTATTCACCGACTTTTTCACAGCTTCTTAACAGCGCCTGTGAATGATTCAGGACAACGCCTTGGCCTCTTGCCAGAGTCTGTCGAATTCCTCCGCCGTGCAATCCTGGAGCCTTCGGCCGCTTTGCCGGAGCTTTTGCTCCATCCTTTCGAAGCGCCGCTGAAATTTGAGCGTGCTCTTGCGCAGGGCCTCCTCGGGGTTGATCTTAAGAAAGCGCGCCGCCTGGGCGAGCGAGAAGAGCAGGTCGCCGAACTCTTCTTCGACGGCATCCTGGTTCTCTGCGCGGATTCCTTCATGCAGTTCTTGAAGCTCTTCGTTCACCTTGGCGAGGACGCCTTGGGCGTCGGGCCAATCGAAGCCGACCCGCGAGGCCTTGGCGCCGAGGCGGTAGGCGCGGGCGAGGGCGGGCGTTTGTACAGGGACGCCGGCGAGCAGGGACTCGTTGGGATCTTTTTCCGCCGCCTTGATCCGCTCCCACTGCCGCAGGGCCTCCTCGGCCTCGTGGACTTCGCCCTCGGCGAAGACGTGCGGGTGGCGGCGGACCAGCTTCTCGATGAGATGGGTCAGGACCTCGTCGATGCGGAAGGAGTTTTCCTCGGCGGCGATGCGGCTGTGGAAGACGATTTGCAAAAGCAAATCTCCCAGCTCTTCCTTGAGCTGCTTGGGGTCCTTGGCGTCGATGGCCGAGATGACCTCGTAGGTCTCCTCGAGGAGGCAGGGGACGAGGGAATCGGGGGTCTGCTTCTTGTCCCAGGGGCAGCCTTGGGGGCCGCGAAGCTCGTCCATCACTTTCAATAAAGTCATGAACAGCTCGGGAGTCGATTGCTTTCCGAGGGAATTCAAATCCATGCGTCCGCTTAGCATCGCGACTTGGGGCTGTCGACCCTATTTTCCGGTTGAATCCCGGGGGGCGTTGTGAAAAGGTTTAAGAAATTCGGATCCTTCGCGGGGTGACCGCGCGAATCCTCCGAATCCTAGCCGGGATAGCTCAGTTGGTAGAGCGTTTATTCGCTTCACCCGAAGCAAGTTCGGGTGAAGCTAAAGTCAAGGGGCGGTTGCGCCTCCCCTTGACGAACCCCATCGCTTAAGGTGAGGGTGTTTGCAAAATTTGTGATTTTAGCCGGGATAGCTCAGTTGGTAGAGCAACTGATTCGTAATCAGTAGGTCGACGGTTCAAGTCCGTTTCCCGGCTCTTTATTCGCGAGCCCGGAGCAAGTCCGGGCTCGCTAAAGCCCAGGGGGAGCAAGCGGGCAAACCGGCCACGTTGTGGCCGGGCAAACCGCGCGATAGTATATAAACCTTATCCGAGCTTGCTGCGCTCCTCCCCCTTCAACCCCCATCGCTAAGAGGCCTGTTATTTTGCGGGCTGAGTGAAGATTTAATCTTTCTTAATTTTTATCGTCCACATGCTTCGTGAAGGAGATGTTCTCATGAAGAAGGGCTTTTTCATTTTCTTTTCTGTCTTCGCCTGTTCTTTGGCTTCCTTTTCCGCGAAGGCCCAAGTCGCCCAAGATCAGGAGCTTACCTATAAAGACCTCAAGTTTGCCTGCACTGGGGTGGCCGAATCCAAAGAGGACCCGCGTTGGGGAAAATACTCCACCAAGCTCATGTTCACGACCGGCGGGCGGGCCTACGTCTCTTATATTCAACTCAGCGTCAAAGACGCCCAGGGCAACCTCGTCTTCGAGACCGACTGCGATGCGCCCTGGATCGTCGTCGACCTCAAACCCGGCAAATACTCCCTCACCGCCACCGCCCTGAAGAAGTACACCAAGACGGCCAACCTCACCGTCGGGGGTGGCAAACAAACCGAATTGGCGATAAGATTCCCCGAAATTTCGGGCGATATGTAGCTTTTGGCAAAAAGCCATTGACACCTGCGGATCCGCGACTATAAGGCTCCGTCAATTTGACGCGATGTAGCCGCGCAACGGGCGATTCCAAGGAGAGACGAGTGCAGGTCAAGCCCTGGCAAGAAATGAAAAAGAAAAAGAAGGCGCTGGAACGGATTTTCAAAAACCTCCCACGGTAGCGGGAGGTTTTTTTTTATCCGCTCGGGCCTTCCTAGGGGCGAGCATGGCAAACACCTCGGAAAAAATCTTGATGGACGCTTCTCAGCTCGAAGCCGTGCTGCAGCGCCTGGCCTCCCAGGTCGCCGAGCGGCAGGGGAGCGACGGCGCCTATAAGATCGTCGGCATCCATACCCGCGGCGTGCCCATCGCCAAGCGGCTGGCGGCCCTGCTCAAAAGCCCCGAGCCGATCGGCATCCTGGACATCAACCTCTACCGCGACGACTTAAGCACCGTGGCCGACATGCCCGTCGTCAAAGAGACCGTCCTGCCCTTTCCGGTGGACGGGGCGAGGGTGCTCCTGGTCGACGACGTCCTCTATACCGGCCGTACCGTGCGCGCGGCCCTGGACGCCCTGTTCGACCTGGGGCGTCCCAAGAAGGTCGAGTTGCTGGCCCTGGTCGACCGCGGCGGGCGGGAGATCCCGCTCCAGGCCGACCTCTGCGGCAAGACTTTGCAAGTACCCGACGACGAAGTCGTCAAGGTGAGGCTGAAAGAGACCGACGGTCAAGACCAGGTCGTGATCGCGAAACTATAAAGGCCCTATGTCGCTGAAGACCCCACATATCCTGAGCATGTCGGACCTAAGCCGGGAAGAGATCGAGTTCATCTTCCAAACCACCGACACCTTCCGCGAGGTCGGCGGCCGCGCGATCAAGAAGGTCCCCGCCCTGCGCGGCAAGACCGTCATCAACCTCTTTTTCGAGAATTCCACCCGCACCCGCACCAGCTTCGAGATCGCCGGCAAGCGCCTCTCCGCCGACGTCATCAATATATCCAAGTCCTCTTCCTCGGCGACCAAGGGGGAGACCCTGCTGGATACGGCCAAAAACCTGGTGGCCATGTCGCCCGACATCCTGGTCGTGCGCCACCCCTCGGCGGGGGCGCCCCACGCGGTGGCCGGCATCCTCCAGCGCGCCCGCATCATCAACGCGGGCGACGGCGCCCACGAGCACCCGACCCAGGCCCTGCTCGACCTGCTCACCATCCGCGACCATAAAAAGAAGATCGAGGGCTTGCGCGTCGGCATCGTCGGCGATATCGCGCACTCCCGGGTCGCCCGCTCCAACATCCGCGGGCTCAAGACCTTCGGGGCCAAGGTCACCGTGGTGGGGCCGAAGAGCATGATTCCCGCGGGCATCGCGGCGCTGGGGGTCGACGTCAGCTACGACCTGGCCGAAGTGCTGCCCGATTTCGACGTGATCATGATGCTGCGGATCCAAAGCGAGCGCCTCGACCGGACGCCCTTTCCCAGCCTGCGCGAGTATTCCCGCTTCTACGGGCTGAATCCCCAGCTGTTGAAGCGGGCCAAGCCCGGCGTCGTCATCATGCACCCCGGCCCCGTCAATCGGGGCGTCGAGATCTCGCCCGAGGTCGCCGACGGACCTTACTCCCTGATCCTCGACCAGGTGAAGAACGGGGTGGCGGTTCGGATGGCCTTGTTGTACCTGCTCGCCGGCGAAATCGAGAACGTGAAAAACGAATAAGGATCAAGCGTGAATAGCGAAGCCTATTTCATCAAGAACGCGAGAATCTTCGACCCGACGCTGGGCCTCGACCAAGTCGGGGACGTCCTGCTGCGCGACGGGAAGATCGAGGCCTTGGGCGCGGGGCTCAAGCCGCAGGGGGATTTCAAGACGATGGAAGGGAAGGGCAAGGTCCTGGTGCCCGGCTTCGTCGACCTGCACACCCACCTGCGCGAGCCCGGCTTCGAGCACAAAGAGACCGTCGAGACCGGCACCCGCTCGGCGGCCGCCGGCGGCTTCACCACCGTCTGCTGCATGGCCAACACCAACCCGGTCAACGACAACGCCGCGGTCACCGAATACATCCTGAACAAGGCCCGCGAGAAGGCCAGCGTCCGCGTTCTGCCGATCGGCGCGATCAGCAAGGGCCTGCAGGGAAAAGAGTTGGCCGAGATCGGCGAGCTGAAACAGGCCGGCTGCGTCGGCATCTCCGACGACGGGATGACCGTGATGGACAGCCAGCTGATGCGCCTCGCCATGGACTACGCCCGGGGCTTCGACCTGCCGGTGCTCACGCACTCCGTCGACGCCGAGCTGGCGCGCGGCGCCGCGATGCACGAGGGCGAGGTCAGCTGCCGTCTGGGCCTCAAGGGCATGCCCGCCGAGGCCGAGGACATCATCGTCGCCCGCGACATCTATTTGAGCCGCCTGACCGGCTGCCGCCTCCACGTCGCCCACGTCAGCACCCTGGGCAGCGTCGAGCTGATCCGCCAGGCCAAGCGCGCGGGGCTGCCCGTGACGGGCGAGGCGGCGCCGCACCACTTCACCTTGACCGATTTAGCCTGCGAGGGCTACGACACCCACGCCAAGATGTGCCCGCCGCTGCGCGGCGAGGAACATCGCCGGGCGGTGGTCGCGGGTTTGGCCGACGGCACCCTCGACTGCATCGCGACCGACCATGCCCCGCACGCGACCGTCGACAAGGAGACCGAGTTCGACCAAGCCGCCTTCGGCATCCTGGGTTTCGAGACGGCCTTGCCGCTTTCCCTGCGCCTGGTCGAGCAGAAGGCGATCAGCCTGGCGCGGATGGTCGAGGCCCTCACCGCCAAGCCGCTGGCGGTCTTGCGCCGGCCCTATCAGGGGCTTAAAGTGGGCGCCGACGCGGACATCGCCTTGTTGGATTTGGAGGGTCTTTGGACCTATCGCGCCGCCGAGGGCTTTTCCAAGAGCCGCAACAGCCCCTTCGAGGGCTGGGAGCTGAAGGGCAGGGCGGTCGCGACGTGGGTGGGGGGGCGATGCGTTCACATGGTTTAGGCCGGTTGGTTCGCCTGTAGGGGCGGGCCCCCACAGGAAACAGACCACGTGATAGTTATTGAAGAAAGAATATATTTTCGGACAATTTATGCTGCTCAAAAAAGACAAAGCCATATTGATGCTCCAAGACGGCACCCACTTCGAGGGCTACTCCTTCGGCTACGCCGGCGAGGCGAGCGGCGAGGTCGTCTTCAACACCTCGCTGATCGGCTATCAGGAGATCTTGACTGATCCTTCTTATAAGGGGCAGATCGTCACCATGACCTACCCGATGATCGGCAACTACGGCGTCAACGCCGTCGACGTCGAATCCGCCGCGCCCCAGGTCGAGGGCTTCATCGTGAAGGAGTACTCCCGGACCTACAGCAATTTCCGCGCGAAAGAGTCGCTGGGCGACTACCTCAAGCGCTACAAGATCCCCGGCATCGAGGGCATCGACACCCGCGCCCTGGTCCGGCACATCCGCGACAAGGGCGCCCAGCCGGGACTGATCTCGACGACCGATTTCGACTTGAAGAGCCTCCGCAAGCGGGCCAAACAGCTGCCCTCGATGGAAGGGCAAGACCTGGTCCGCGAGGTGACCTGCGCGAAGCCTTACGTCTGGAAGGAAGGCACCTACTCGGTGGCAGGCGGCGGGGCGCAGGCCCCCGCCGAGGGACCGCGCCGCAAGGTCATCGCCTACGACTTCGGCATCAAGAAGAACATCCTGCGCAACCTGATCGACGCCGGCTGCGACGTGAAAGTGGTCCCGGCGACGACGCCGGCCGAGGAGGTCCTGGCCGAGAAGCCCGACGGCGTGTTCTTGAGCAACGGCCCCGGCGATCCGGCCGCGGTGAGCTACGGCATCGACAATGCCAAGAAGCTGATCGGCAAGGTCCCGCTCTTCGGGATCTGCCTCGGTCACCAGATCTTAGGCCTCGCCCTCGGCGCCAAGACCTACAAGCTCAAGTTCGGGCACCGGGGCGGCAACCAGCCGGTCAAGAATCTCAAGAGCGGGCAGGTGGAGATCACCGCCCAGAACCACGGCTTCGCCATCGATCCCAAATCGCTCGGCAAGGTGGGGCAGCTGACCCACGTTCACCTCAACGACAACACGGTCTCGGGCTTCAGCCGCGAGGAAGACGGCGTGATGGCCGTCCAATACCACCCCGAGGCCTCGCCGGGACCGCACGACTCGCTTTATTTGTTCCGACAATTCCGCAACATGATGGACTCGAAGAGTTAATATGCCCAAACGCACCGACCTAAAAAAGATCATGCTCATCGGCAGCGGCCCGATCGTCATCGGGCAGGCCTGCGAATTCGACTACAGCGGCGTCCAGGCCATCAAGGCCCTCAAGGAAGACGGCTACCAGGTGGTCCTGATCAACTCCAACCCGGCGACGATCATGACCGACCCCGACTTCGCCGACGCCACCTATATCGAGCCGATGACGCCCGAGATCGTCGCGCGCATCCTCGAGAAGGAGCGGCCCGACGCGCTGCTGCCCACCTTGGGCGGCCAGACCGCCCTCAACCTGGCGGTGCGGCTGGGCGACATGGGGATCTTGGATAAATACGGCGTCGAGCTGATCGGCGCCAACCTCCGCGCCATCAAGATGGCCGAGGACCGCGCCGAGTTCAAGGCGGCCATGCTCCGCATCGGAGTCGACGTCCCCAAGTCGGGCCTGGCCCACAGCCTCGAGGAGGCCCTCGAAGTCGTGCAGGAGACCGGCTTCCCCGCGATCATCCGCCCCGCCTTCACCCTGGGCGGGACCGGCGGCAACATCGCCTATAACATGGAGCAATACCGCGAATACGTCCGCATGGGTCTCGACGCATCGCCGGTGCGACAGCTGCTCATCGAAGAGTCGCTGCTCGGCTGGAAGGAATTCGAGCTCGAGGTGATGCGCGACACCAAGGACAACGTCGTGATCATCTGCTCGATCGAGAATCTCGACCCGATGGGCGTGCACACCGGCGACAGCATCACCGTCGCCCCCGCGCAGACCCTGACCGACAAGGAATACCAGCAGCTCCGCGACGCCTCGCTCAAGATCATCCGCACCATCGGCGTCGACACGGGCGGCTCCAACATCCAGTTCGCGGTCAACCCCAAGACGGGGCGCTTCACCGCCATCGAGATGAACCCTCGCGTCTCCCGCTCCAGCGCCCTGGCCAGCAAGGCCACCGGCTTCCCGATCGCCAAGATCGCCACCAAGCTGGCGGTGGGCTATACCCTGGACGAGATCCTGAACGACATCACCCGTTACACTCCGGCGGCCTTCGAGCCGACCATCGACTACGTTGTCACCAAGATCCCGCGTTTCACCTTCGAGAAATTCCCGGCCGCCGACGCGACGCTGACCACGCAGATGAAGTCGGTCGGCGAGGTCATGGCCATCGGCCGTACCTTTAAAGAGAGCCTGCAGAAGGCGATGCGCTCCCTCGAGATCGGCAGTGCCGGCTTCGAGCCGAAGGTCAGAGTTAAGGCCGACGCCGCGACTAAGGCCCTGGTCTCGCAAAAGCTGAAGGTCCCCAACGCCGAGCGGCTCTGGTACGTGGCCGACGCGATGCGCCTGGGTTTCAGCGACGCGGAGATTTACGCGCTGAGCGCGATCGATCCCTGGTTTCTGGCCCAGATCCGCGACATCGTCGACGCCGAGGGCGTGATTAAGAAGAACGCCAAGCAGGCCGCGACAAAGGCCTTCGCGCCGCTTTTGCGCGAGGCCAAGCAGATGGGCTTCAGCGACCGGCGCCTGGGCGAGCTGCTAGGGAAGAAGCCCCAACAAGTCAGGGCCCTGCGCAAGAAGCACAAGCTCAACCCCGTCTACAAGCGGGTCGACACCTGCGCCGCCGAGTTCGAGGCCTTCACTCCGTATCTTTATTCGACCTACGAGCGGGAGGACGAGGCGCGCGTCACGAATAAGAAGAAAATCGTCATCCTGGGCGGCGGGCCCAACCGCATCGGGCAGGGCATCGAGTTCGACTACTGCTGCGTGCACGCCTCGTTGGCCCTGCGCGAGGCCGGCTTCGAGACCATCATGGTCAACTGCAATCCCGAGACGGTCTCCACCGACTACGACACCTCCGACCGGCTGTACTTCGAGCCCTTGACCGAGGAAGACGTCCTCAACATCCTCGAGCGCGAGAAGCCCCTCGGCGTCATCGTGCAGTACGGCGGCCAGACGCCGCTGAAGCTGGCCCACGCGATCCACAACGCGAAGTTCCGCATCCTCGGCACCTCGGTCGACAGCATCGACATCGCCGAGGACCGCAAGCGCTTCCAGGCCCTGCTCAAAAAGCTCAAGCTCAAGCAGCCGCCCAACGGCACCGCGCGCTCGCTGCAAGAGGCCCTGAAAGTCGCCAAGCGCATCACCTATCCCGTCGTGGTGCGGCCCTCCTACGTGCTGGGCGGGCGCGCGATGGAGATCGTCTACGACGACAAGTCCCTGTCGCGCTACATGAAGGAGGCGGTGAAGGCCTCCTCCGAGCACCCCATCCTGATCGACAAATTCCTGGAGGACGCGATCGAAATCGACGTCGACTGCCTCAGCGACGGCAAAGACGTCGTGATCGGCGGCGTCATGGAGCACATCGAGGAAGCCGGGGTGCACTCCGGCGACAGCGCCTGCTGCCTGCCGCCGCACTCCATCGACCGCGAGCTTGCCGAGGAGATCCAGCGCCAGACCATCCTAATGGCCCGCGCCCTCAAGGTCGTCGGCCTGATGAACGTGCAATTCGCCATCCAAGGGAAGACCGTCTACGTCCTCGAGGTCAACCCGCGCGCCAGCCGCACCGCGCCCTTCGTCAGCAAGGCGATCGGCCACCCCTTGGCCAAGATCGCCGCCAAGGCGATGGCCGGGATCAGCCTGAAGAAGCAGGGCTTCACCAAGCAGGTGGTGCCGAGCTACCTCTCGGTGAAGGAGGCGGTCCTGCCCTTCGCCAAGTTCCCCGGCGTCGACACCCTGCTGGGGCCCGAGATGAAATCCACCGGCGAGGTCATGGGCATCGACCGCGAGTTCGGCGCCGCCTTCGCCAAGGCCGAGATCGCGGCCGGCACACTGCTGCCGCTGCGCGGCCGGGCCTTCGTCAGCGTCAACGACCACGACAAGCCCTCCATCCTTCCGGCCGCGCGCAAGCTGCGCGACCTGGGCTTCAGCCTCCTGGCCACTCAAGGCACGCAGCGCTACCTGCTCGAGAACGGCGTCGCTTGCGAGGCCATCAACAAGGTGGCCGACGGTTCGCCGCACGTCGTCGACCGGCTGAAGGCGGGGGAGGTCGCCATGGTGATCAATACTCCGCTGGGCAAAAACTCCGCCCAGGACAGCTACTCGATCCGGCGAACCGCCCTGGAGTACAGCATCCCATATTTCACCACCACGGCCGCCGCCAACGCGGCGGTGAGCGGGATCGAGTCCATCACCAAACGGGGCTTCAACGTCCAAAGCCTCCAGGTCTACCACGGCAGGCGGCCGGCCCCCGCGGAGCGGGAGGAGAGCTGGAACTCCGCCTCGACGGGGTGAGACGGGAGGCGGGCTTCGATTATTTCCTAGGCCCGGTCAAAACTTTTGTGTAAATATCGAGATCCTTATTCTAGCATCTACCAAGGATTACGAGGGTTTATACTTCGGAGGGGAAATGGCCCGAAGGAATAAGGCCGAAACCCCAACGGAATGTACAACCCTTTAAGGTTTCCGTGCGTCGCTAAATTGGCTGTTGAAAATTCACCACAGAGATAAATCGTGGGACTCCTTTTTAAAAAATACCTCTGGGTCGTTTATTTATTCCTGATCTTCATCGGGACCTTCTTTTTGGCCAAAATGGCCTCCACGCTGATCGCCTCCAAGCTACGCATCGAAAAAAACCTCGAGGTCTCCCGCATCAACGTCGCCTCGGCTCCCGCCAAGGCGCGGCCCGGTTTCGACGACTACAAGGTGATCCTCGACCGCAATATCTTCGACTCGCGGGAGCTGGCCCCCGAGGTCGCCGCCGGCACCCCGACCCCGACCGAGCTCGACCTGAACGCCCCCGCGACGAAGACCTCCCTCAACATCAAGCTGGTCAGCACCTTCTCGGTCGGCTCCGGCACCGACAAGCGTTCCACCGCGACCGTCCAGGGAGGGCAGGGCGCGGCCACCGACACCTACACCGTCGACGACGAGAAGCAATTCGCGCCGGGGGTCAAGATCACCAAGATCCTCCCCGACCGCATCGAGTTCATCAACGGCCCGCGCCTCGAATACGCCGAGATCGAGAAGTTCGGCTCCGGGCTCACTACGACCAAGCCGGTCTCCGCCCTGGACAAGCCCGCCGCGGGCGGCACCCCCCCCAGCGGAGAGGGGGTCCAGCAGCTGGAGCAGGGGAAGTTCGTCGTCGATCGCGGCGAGCTGGAGGCCGCCCTGGCCAACCTGGACCAGTTATTTACCCAGATTCGGGCCGTGCCCCAATTCCAAGGGGGGAAATCCGCCGGTCTCAAGCTGCTCAGCATCAAAGGCGGCTCGATTTTTGCTAAGCTCGGCCTCAAGCGGAACGACGTCCTCGAACGCATCAACGGTCAGGAGATGGACCTGAAACGCGGCATGGAGATCTTCGGGCAGTTGAAGGATTCCAACCGCATCTCCATCGACCTGGTGCGGGACGGCAAGAAGACGACCCTCGAGTACGACATCCAGTGAGCGCCATTATTTTGGCGATCCTCCCATAACCCAGCTAAGAGAATCATTTTTTCCTTTTATATTGCCCCTTCATTTGCTACTTAAGCCCCAGACCCTGGGCCTATTTCCAGCCATTCTTTTCAAAAAGCTTTTTCATCGGCTTAAAAAAACCGGGCCTGCAATCTAAGGAGAACGGACGCGATGCGATCTCAATCCCGACTAGCTCAAATTCTACTCACGGGTTGCTTTACGGTGACGGCCGCCACGGTTTCCGGCCAGGTTCCTCCGCCGCCGCAGCCCGGCTCCAGCTACGAAGAGTTGAACGTCCCCAAGGCCGTTCCGGTCAAGCCGACCGCCGAGACTCGGGCGGCCGCTCCCGGGGCGACGCCCGGCCCCGGCGCCGACGAGGGCCTCTATCTCAACGCCGTCGACACCGACGTCCGCGAGATCATCAAGCAGATCGCCAAGGTCACCGGCAAAAACTTTCTCGTCGACCAAAGCGTCCGCGGCAAGGTCACGATCATCTCCGAAAAGAAGATGACCATCGAGGAGGCCTACCAGGCCTTCCTCTCCGCCCTCGAGGTCCTGGGCTTCACCGTCGTCAACGCCCCGGGCGACTTGGTCAAGGTCATCCCGATGAAAGAAGCCCTGCAAAACCCGCTGCCCATCTACAAAGACGACAGCCCCGTGACCGACGCCTTCATCACCCGGCTCATCCAGATGAGAAACATCTCGGCCCTCGAGATGTCCAACGCCGTCAAGACCCTGGTCTCCAAAGAAGGCAACCTCTTCGCCTATCCGGCCACCAACACCCTGATCATCACCGACACCGGCAGCAATATCGACCGGCTGCTCAAAATCATGAGAGAATTGGACCAAGAGGGTCCGTCCGAGACCATCGACATCATTCCGCTGCGCTTCGCCGGCGCCAAGGACGTCGCCAACAAGATCAACGAGCTCTACGCCGACGACCTGAAGGGCAAGGGCGCCGCCACCACGGCCGCCGCCCGTCGCCCGGCCGCGCGGGGTCCCGAGCTGGAAGAGACCCCCTATATCTCCAAGATCATTCCCGACGATCGCACCAATTCCATCATCGTCCTGGCCAGCAAACGCGCCCTGACCAAGGTCCGCGAGCTGGTCGCTCGGCTCGACCGCAAGCTTGAGGCCGGCACCGAGGGCAAGATCCACGTCCACTACCTAAAGCACGCCAACGCCAAGGATCTGGCCCAAGTACTGAGCACGCTGACCGCCAGCACGGTCACCGCCAGCAGGGTCGGCGCCGCCGGCACGCCGCCGGGAGGCGTCACGCCGGGCCGTCAGGCGGCCGCCACCGAGGTCACCGCCGAGTTCGAGGGCGGCGTCAAGATCGCCCCCGACGAAAACACCAACGCGCTGATCATCACGGCCACCGCGAAGGACTACAACACGCTGGCCAAAGAGGTCATCGACAAGCTCGACATCCCGCGCAAGCAGGTCTACGTCGAGGTCGTCATCATGGAATTGACCATCGACAAAAACCGCACCCTCGGCGTCAGCGGTCAGGGCGGCGGGCAGTTCAACCTGGGCGGCAACCCGACCCTCGGCTTCGGTTCCTCCTTGGGCGGCACGGCGGCGGGCCTTTCCGCCGCGGCCCTAAGCGGCCTCGCGGCCGGCGTCGTCAGCCAGACGACCCAGACCATCCCGGTGACCAACGCCGACGGCACGGTCACCAACCTCGAGATCCCGACCTTCGGCGTCATCCTCAACGCCCTGCAGACCGATACCGACGTCAACGTGCTTTCGACGCCCAACCTGCTGACCCTCGACAACGAGGAGGCCGAGATCGTCGTTGGCGCCACCCAGCCCTTCCCCTCGGGCACCACCCTGACCCCGGGCGGCAACACGACCTTCAACGTCACCCGCGAGGACGTCGGTATCAAGCTCAAGATGACGCCGCAGATCAACGAGGGCGACGTCGTCAAGATCAAGCTCAAGCAAGAGATCAGCTCGGTCGTCCCCGGCGCCTCCGAGACCGTCCTGACCTCCCTCGGGCCCACGACGACCAAGCGCTCCGTCGAGACCGTGGTCGCGGCCAAGGATCAGCAGACCATCGTCATCGGCGGCCTGATCGACGACAAGGTGACCATCACCACGGCCAAGGTCCCCTTCCTGGGCGACATCCCGATCTTCGGCAACCTCTTCAAAAACAAGAAGACCACGAAGGCCAAGACCAATATCCTGGTCTTCCTGCGGCCCTTCATCATCCGCGATTCCAAGGACTTCTTGAAAATCCTCCAAAAGAAGGTCGAAGAGCGGAACATGTTCGTTTCCCAGAACTACGGCAAGGGCCAGCAGAAGGTCATCCGTCAGTCGATCCGCAACCACGCCGCGGACCTGCTGGAATTCCGCAGGGATATCCAAAGGGTGGATTGGGAGTTCCAAAACGACACCGGCACCCGGGTGGTCCCGATCGACACCGATTCCGGTTCGAGCTCTTCCGGATCTCGCGGTTCGAGCGATTCCTCGCGCCTGACCGATCACGACCAGCAGTTGCTCCAGGCGGCGCAATCGGACGACGCCAGATAAGGGCGCCGTCCGACGGCTATTGCCCTTGCCTTGGCGGCCGCGCGTCGTGCTAAGATATCCCCACCAAAACGAACGGGGTAACGGGTATGCTCGATAAAAGCTTGGGAAACATCCTTCTCGAAAACACCGCCTTGACCGAGGCCCAGCTCGAAGAGGGGCTCTTGGTCCAGCGGGAAAAGGGGATCCGACTCGGCGAGGCCCTGATCCAGCTGCGCTTCCTGAAATCCGAGGACATCCTCAAGGCCGTCAGCATCCAGTTGGGCATTCCCTATCTCAGCGCCATCGACCCCGAGAACATCTCCAGCGAGGCCGCCCATCCGGTCCCGATCAACTTCGCCAAGAAAAACGAATTGATCCCGCTCGCCAAGTACGCCGACCGGGTCGAGGTGGCGATCTCCGATCCCTGCAACATCCCGGCGCTCGACGACCTGCGGATGATCTACGGCACGAATATCCGTCCGATGATCGCGACCAGCGCCCAGATCACCGACGCGATCAACACGGTCTACAACCGCAGCACCGGCGCCGACCGCACCGTGATGAGCGACCTTCAAGAGGAAAACCTCGACAACATCACCCAAGAGCTGGAAGAACCGGTCGACTTGCTCGAGGCCGACGACGAGGCGCCGATCATCCGCCTGGTCAACTCGCTCCTGTTCCGCTCGGTCAAGCAGAAGGCGAGCGACATTCACATCGAGCCCTTCGAGAAGGATCTCGTCGTCCGCTTCCGCATCGACGGCGTGCTCTACGACATCATGCACCCGCCCAAGAAGGTGCAGAATTCCATCATCTCGCGCATCAAGATCATGGCAAATCTCAACATCGCCGAGAAGCGCCTCCCGCAGGACGGCCGCATCCGCATCAAGATCGCCGGGAAAGACATCGATATCCGCGTTTCGACCCTGCCCACCAGCTTCGGCGAGTCGGTGGTCATGCGTCTGCTCGACAAGAGCAAGGTCCTGCTCGACCTGGGCGCGATCGGCGTCCAAGGCCAGGCCCTCGACATGATGCTCGACCTGATCAACCGCAGCCACGGCATCATCCTGGTCACGGGGCCCACGGGTTCCGGTAAGACGACCACCCTCTACGCGATGCTTTCGCAGATCAATACCACCGACCTCAAGATCATCACGGTCGAGGACCCCGTCGAGTACCAGCTGCCGGGCATCAACCAGATCCAGGTCAACCCCAAGATCGACCTGACCTTCGCCAGCGCACTGAGGTCGATTCTGCGCCAAGACCCCGACGTCGTGATGATCGGCGAAATCCGCGACAGGGAGACCGCCGAGATCGCCATCCAGGCCTCGTTGACCGGCCACTTGGTCATCTCGACCTTGCACACCAACGACTCGGCCTCTTCGGCCACGCGCCTGATCGACATGGGCGTCGAGCCCTTTTTGGTCGCCTCCTCGGTGATCGGCATCATCGCCCAGCGCCTGGTCCGCACCATCTGCAGAGAGTGCCGCGAGCGCTACGAGCCCAGCGATTTCGAGCTGATGCAGCTGGGGCTGAAGCGCGAGGACGTCGCCGACAAGTTCGTCTACCGGGCGAAGGGCTGCTCCTCCTGCCTGGATACCGGGTATTCCGGACGCTTGGGCGTCCACGAGATCATGCTGATGGACGACGAGGTGCGCGCGATGGTCATGAGAAACGCCGACGCCCCCAGCATCAAGAAGAAGGCGATGGAGAAGGGCATGAAGACCCTTCGCGAAGTCGCCGCCGACAAGGTCCTGCAGGGCGAGACGACGATCGAGGAGATCCTTCGCGTCACGCAGGAGGACGTCGTCCGCGGCTGATCCCCGGAAAAGAGGGAGACGATCCACGAACCTTTCCGTCGTCCCGCGCGTTAGGACCTTGCCGGGCGCGAACGTCGCTTCAGGCCTTTAATTTCGACTCATTATCCGAATGCCCGTATTTTCATACAAAGGAATGGACGCCGCCGGCAAGAAGACCGCCGGCATCATCGACGCCGAAAACGTCAAGGCGGCGCGGGCCAAGCTGCGCAAGATCAACGTCTTTCCCACCGAGGTGGTCGAGGGCGGCAAGAGCGGGAGCGGCGCGATCGGCTCGGCGGGCGGCTTCGACCTTAAGAAGTTTTTCAACAAGCCCAAGGTCAACGACGTCGCCAACATGACCCGGCAGCTCTCGACCCTGATCAACGCCAACATCCCCCTGGTCGACGCCCTCTCGGCTTTGGTCGAGCAGATCGAGCAGCCCACCCTGCGCTCGGCCCTCTCCGAGATCCGCGAGAAGGTCCGCGAGGGTATCCGCCTGGCCGACGCGATGCGCGCCTACCCGCACATCTTCGGCGACCTCTACATCAATATGGTCCACGCCGGCGAAGTCTCGGGCGCCCTCGACACCGTCTTGGTCCGGCTTGCCGACTTCACCGAGGGTCAGGCGCGCCTCAACAGCAAGGTCAAGGGCGCCTTGACCTATCCGGTGGTCATGGGCGTGGTCGGCATCGTCCTGATGAGCTTTCTGCTGGTCTTCGTCGTTCCGAAGATCGCCAAGATCTTCGAGGACGCCAAGGCGACCCTGCCGCTTCCGACGCGGATCATGCTGGGGATCAGCGGCTTTCTGCAGAATTACTGGTATGTCGCGATCATCGTCGTCGCGCTCGCCTATTACGCCTTCAAAAAGTACAAGGCCAAGCCCAACGGGCGGAAGTTCTTCGACAAGATGAGCCTGCGCATGCCGATCTTCGGGGACATGTTCCGGATGATCGCCGTCAGCCGTTTCTGCCGGACCCTTTCCACCCTCTTGAGCGCGGGCGTTCAGTTGATGCCGTCCCTCGATATCGTCAAGGGGATCGTCGACAACGTTGTCCTGACCGAGGTCATCGAAGAGACGCGCAATTCGGTCAAGGAGGGCGAATCCATCGCCGAGCCGCTCAAGCGCAGCGGCCAGTTCCCGCCCCTGGTGACCCACATGATCGGCATCGGAGAGAAGACGGGAGAGCTCGAGACCATGCTCGAGAAGGTCGCCGACACCTACGACGACCAGGTCGAGACCAAGGTCTCCACCCTGACGACCCTGCTCGAGCCCCTGATGATCGTGGTGATGGGCGGCGTGGTTGCGGCCATCGTCCTCTCGATTTTATTGCCGATTTTGAAGATGAACCAGATGGTCCGCTAGTCGATCCCGAGGCTAGGTGGCCGAAATGATTGAAATAACTTGCTAAAAGTATTGAATATTTTAAAACGGAACCCACATCTGTTACGTTAAGCCATTATCGTCCCGTTATTGACAGGAGGGGAAATATGTCCTTCAGGGGTGTCTCTAAAGTCCTTCGCAGCCAAGCCGGTATGACCCTCATCGAAATCATGGTCGTCGTCGCCATCATCGGCTCGATCGCGGCCTTGGTTACGGTGAACGTCTTAAGTTACCTGGACGAGTCCAAGGTCGAAACTACCAAGATCCAAATGAAGAACGTCGAAGGCGCCCTCGATCAATATAAGCGTCGCCACGGCTCCTATCCCACCACCGAGCAGGGCCTGTCCGCCCTGGTCGAGAAGCCCACGGTGGGCAAGGTCCCCGACAACTATCCCCCCGACGGCTACCTGAAGGCCGTGCCCAAGGACGGCTGGGGCAACGACTTCGTCTACGTGTCCCCGGGCAGCGCCGGGCACAAGATAGAAATCATCTCCTACGGCGGGGACGGGCAGGAGGGAGGCGAGGGCTTCGACGCCGACATCGCCAATTACGAGGTCAAGGAAGGGGCGAAGACCGAGTAGTCGACGGCGATTTGAAATGATTTTGGGCCTGGCGCCGGGGTTCCTTCCAAGCCCCCGCGGCAAGGCCTTTTTTTTGAGGGGCTGGGGAATGTATCGAAAGTCCGACGCCCGGGGTTTCACCCTGATCGAGGTCATGATCGTCGTGCTCATCATCGCCTTGATGATGGGCATGGGCGCGACCATCCTCTTCCCCGGCAACGAGGCCAAGCTTCGCGAGCAGTCCGCGAAGTTGGCCGGGACGATCAAGTTTCTCTACAACGAGGCCGCCGTCAAAAACAAATACTACCGCCTGGTCTTCGACCTGGACGCGCAAACCTATGCCGTCGAGTCCAGCACCGAGCCCTTCCTGGTGCGGATGATCGAGGAAGACCCCAAGAAGAACGTCGCCAAGGACGAGGCCCCTGCCGAGGGCGAGCCCGGCGCCACGCCCGCCGCGGGCTTCAGCGCCGAGGAGGGCTTCCTGGTTCAGACCACCAAGCTGCCCGAAGGGATCAAGTTCAAGGACGTCTTCGTCATGCACCACAAGGACCGCCAGGAGCGCGGCAAGGTCGAGGCCTATTTCTTCCCCAACGGTTTCGTCGAGCCCCTGGTCGTCAACTTAAGCGACGAGGACGAGCAGACCTTCTATTCCCTGCAGGTGAATCCCCTGACCGGTCGGTCCAAGATCCGCAGCGAGTACTACGAGGCGAAGCCGGAAGAGCTCGTCCCGCAGCCGCGGGAGGGCTCGTCATGAGAAAGACCGCCGCCTCCGCGGGTTTCACGCTGATCGAGATCATGATCTCGCTCTCCATCCTCTCGATCTCCCTGCTCAGCATCTACGCCGCCCAGGGCAACTCGCTGCGCGCCAGCGGGCGGGCCGAGAACATCCAGACCGCCTCGATGCTGGTCCGGCAGAAGATGACCGAGAAGATGATCGAGCTGCAGAAGGACCTCGACAAGGGCAAGTTCCCCGACGAGCAGATCAACGACCAGGGCGAGTTCGAGCCGCCTTTCGAGCGCTTCCGCTGGGAGTTCGTCGTCCGCAAGGTCGAGATCCCGGTGGTGCAGGCCCCCGGCCAGGAGGGCGGAGACGCGACGGGCGGCGGGCCCGCCACCAGCGAGGGGAAAGAGCCGGGCGCCGCCAACCAGGCTCCACAGGCGGCGACGGAAAATTTGGCCAAGATGGTCACTAAAAAAATCAGCGAGTCGGTGCGCGAAATCACCGTGAAGATCATCTGGCAGGAGCTGGAAGAAGACCAGACCCTGGTGGTGACGACGCACATCGCGAAACTGCAATGAAACAAAAGGCGGGACAAAGCGGATTCACCCTATTGGAGGTCATGATCGCCATGGCCATCCTGGCCGCGATGGCGCTGGCCATGTTCGTGGCCGCCCAGCAGACCCTGAACAGTAAGGCCGGCACCGAGGATCGCGACGACGCCAACCACTCGGTGGTGCAGGCGCTCAACCGCATGTCCGAGGATCTCGACATGGCGATCATGGTTAAGAGCAAGGACTTGCTGGGGCTCACCTTCGACGGCGAATACGCCTTCGAGGGCGGGGAGAATCGTCTGGACTTCGTCAGCTTCTCCCACCAGCGCTTCATCGCCGACGCGAAGGAGAGCGACCTGGCCGAGGTCAGCTATTACCTGGTGCCCATGCCGGAGGAGGCGGGCCGGCAAATGCTGATGCGGCGCGAATCGACCAAGATCGACAAGAACCTCCAGGAGGGAGGCACCGCGTTTCCGATGCTGGAGAACGTCGAGAGCCTGAGTTTCGAGTACCTCGATCCCAAGTCCGGGGAGTTCAAGAAGACCTGGGACTCGAAGTCCATCGATTTCAACAACCAGCTGCCGCAGGCCGTCAAGATCACCATCGAGGCCTTCCTCGCGGAGGAGGAGCAAAAGACCGTCTTCGCGACGATCGCCCCGATCCGGATGACGAAGCCGATTTCCTTCTGAGATGCGCACGAAAGGTCTAAAACCGAATCGCCGTACCGCCCGGGGCATCGCCCTGCTGATGGTGCTCGCCTCGCTCGCCATCCTGAGCAGCCTGGTCGTCGAGTTCGCCTATAACAGCAACGTCACCTACAACCTCGCCCTCAATCAAAAAGACCGGGTCCAGGCCTACTACCTGGCCGAATCGGCGCTCAATTTCAGCAAGTTGATCCTGAAATTCGACAAGGAGGCCCGCAAGCTCGCCGGCGAGGCCAGCAGCAAGTTGGGCCGGACCATCCAGATTCAGCCGCTCTACGAGATGATTCCCCTCAACTCCGAGCTGCTCCGCGGCATCGCCCAGATGGAGGGCGGGGCCGCTTCGGAAGGGGGCGAGGGCGAGGAGGGCGGAGAGGCCGCTCCGGAGGGCAGCCCCGGGGCTGGCGGGGCCGAGGCGCTGGGGGCCTTCAACCTCAAGGGGGCCGAGTCCTTCCTGGCCTTCGAGGGGAATTTCTCCTCCGAGATCGGCGAGGAGGACGCCAAGCTCAATGTCAACGCCTTTTTCAACCTCTCCCCCGCGCAAAAAAGCTATGAGCGGCTCAAGAGCACCCTGTATCATCTCCTCCTGACCGACGAGTTCAAGGGGCTGTTCGAGGACAAGTTCCGGGGGGCCAAGGACTTGGCGCAGAATATCGCCGACTACATCGACAAGGACGACGCCCAGAACGAGCCGGGCGGCCAGGAGCGCGGTCGGGAGGGCGTGGGCGGCGGCTTGCAAGTCCAGATGAAAAACGCCAAGCTGCTCTCCATGGAAGAGCTCATGATGGTGCCGGGCATGACCGAGGACATCTTTCAGAAGCTCAAGCCCTACCTGACGGTCTACGGGGCGGACGAGAAGATCTTCGTGTGCCGGGCCAAGGACCCCTTGGTGAGGTCCCTGATCCTGGCCTATACCGAAAACAACACCCGCATGGAGCCGGTTCGGGACGACAACGCCGAATTGTTGACCAAGGCGACCGACGCCGTGCTAAACAGTTGCCCGGACACCCAGGCTATGGCAAACAACCTGGACCAGGCCTTGGGGGTGGTGCAGCCCGAAAATACCCCCAATCCTGCCAGCTCGGCGCGGGCCGGAGGTCCGACTTCGACGCTGACCGGGGCCACTTCGGGCGGCGGCGCCGGGCTGGGGCAAAGTGATAAATTTAGCGACATGGTCAAAAACGAAAACAAGATTTTCTCCATCATCGGCATCGGGACCGTGGGCGAGACCGAAGTCAAATTAAAGACGATCCTCGACACGACCAATCCCAATCCCAACCGCTGGACCATGATGTATTGGAGGGTCGAATAGATGGCCCAGACCGTCCTCGGCATCGATCTCGGCAGCTACTCGGTGAAGATCGCCCAAGTCGAGCGGGGCTTCGGCGAGTTCAAGCTGGTCAATTTCTTCGAGGTGCCCCTGGTCGCCGAGGAGGTGCTCAGCTACGAGCAGTCCGCATCGGCGGCGCTGACCAAGTTCGTCCAAGAGAACGCGATCAACTACGATACCTGCGTCGTCTCCCTCCCCGGCAACCTGGCCTCCTTTCGCACCCTGACCATGCCCTTCGGCAACGTCAAGAAGATCGACCAGACCCTCGAGTTCGAGCTCGAGACCTTGATCCCCTTCGACATCGAGGAGGTGCTCTTCGACTACACCATCCTCTCGACCTCGCCGCAGGAATCCAAGGTCTTGGCGGCCTACATCAAAGAGGCCGATTTGAAGCGCTTCCTGACCCAGATCCAGACCAGCGGGATCGATCCGCGCTACATCGGGATCGACACGGTCGACCTCTCCTACTTGAGCTTTCCGGGATTCCTGCCGCCCGAGGGTCCATACGCCCTCCTGGACCTGGGCCACAGCAAGTCGAACCTGATGATCCTCGAGGGAAACAAGATCAAGGGCCTGCGCTGCCTCAGCTGGGGCGGCCACAACATCACGCAGGCGATCGCCAAGGCCCAAGAACTGCCTTACGACAAGGCCGAGGCCTGGAAGCATGCGAAGGGGCAGGTCCTGGCGGGCGCCGAGGACCCCGGCCTCAAGGCGATCTACGCCTGCATCGAGGACCTCCAGCAACAATTGAAACAGACCCTGTTTGCCTTCTACGAGTCCGGCGAGCGCCCCATCGAGGCCCTCTATCTTTCCGGCGGGAGCTCGCGGCTGCTCGGTATCGACTCCTTTTTTTCCAGCCGCCTCAACATCAACGTCAGCCAGCTCGACGTCCTCGACGACAGCTTCACCGAGCTGCACGACCGCGAGGGGGCCCGCCACGTGATCCCGACGGCCTTCGCCGAGGCGCTGCGCGCCGTCTACCCGAACAAGGGCGCCAAGATCAATTTCCGCCGCGGGGACTACGCCTACAAGAAAGACATCGAGCAGATCGGCGGTTCCCTCAAGCGCATCGGCATGGTCGCCGCCTCGGTCGCCGTCCTGGCCCTGGCTTATTTCATCATGGCCTACATGACGCTCTCCTCGCAGGTCGACAAGATGAACAAAAACGTCGCCAAGATGGTCAAGGCCTCGGTCCCCGACCTGCCCAAGGGCGGCGCCCAGTCGGCCAAGCAGGCCGTGACCGTGCTCGACGGCCGCATCTCGGCCATCTCGGAGAAGCTCAAGCGGGTCGAGGGCGGGGGATCGGTCAGCGCCCTCGAATTGTTAAAGATGATCTCGGGCGCGATGCCGCCGCGCGACGAGCTGATCGTCGACATCGACGACCTGAACATCGCGCCCGAGCGGGTGCGGCTCGAGGGCCGGACGATCTCTTACGAGGGCGTCGACAAGGTCAAGGCCTCCATGGAGAAAGTGAAGATCTTCAAGAACGTGCAGACGGGCAACGTCCGCAAGGGCGTGCGGGACGAGATCAAGTTCAGCCTGTCCTTCGACGTGGTCACCGGCGGGTAAGGGCGTAACGGCATGGCGAAATCGGGAAAATACTCCTGGAAAGAACGGCTCAACATCGAAGAGCTGTACAACACCTTCATCGGCTTCGCCCCGCGCGAGCAGATCCTGGTGGGCGTCGGCGTCGGCGTAGGCTTGCTCCTCCTGATCCTGATTCCCTTCGCCTGCGGCTCCTCGCGCTTAAGCAAGCTGGAGAGCCAGATCCAAAGCCACGAGAGAAACGCCAGCAAGGTCGTCGACAAGATCACCGAGCTGCAGCAGGCCCAGGCGAAGATGAAGGCGGTCGAGGGGCGCATCCGGCCCAAGTCGCAGGTGCAGCTGACCACCAAGCTCGAGGCCCTCGCCACGCAGAGCGGGATCGGCCAAAATATCGATTCGCTCAAAGAGATGCCGGGCACGCCGGGCGAGGATTTCGAAGAGATGGTCGTCGCGGTGCGGCTCTCCCGGCTCAGCTTGAGCCAGCTGATCGAGTTTCTCTACGGCATCGAGAGCCAGAGCGACTTGAGCCTCCAGGTCAAGCGGCTCCAGCTCAAGCCGCGCTACGACAACCGCCAGCAGTTCGACGCCAACTTCGAGATCAGCACCTATGTCAGCACCGCCCCGGCCGGAGAGGCGCCCGCGGGCGGAGGAGGAGGCTGAGCGCCGTGAAAAATCCCAAGCTTCGCATGTTCGTCTACGTCGGCGCCGGTCTGTTCTTCTTCCTGTTTTGGCTGGTCTGGGTTTTTCCGACCGACGCCCTCAAGTCCCGCATCCTCACCGAGATCGAAAACCAGACGCAGGGCCGCTACAAGTTCGACGTCGGCTCGCTCGACGTCAGCATCTTCGGCAGCGTCACCTTCCACAATTTGAAGGTCTCCGAGGGCGTGGGGGAGGGCGAAAAGGTCCTGCTGAAGACCCCCAAGCTCAAGCTGAGTTTCTCGCCCTTCGCGCTGGGCAGCATGGCGAAAAGCCCCAAGCTCGACTTCTACCTGAAGGGCAGCAAGGGCGATCTGGAAGGCAATTTTCAACAGGACGGCGACGAGTTGCAGTTGAAGGCCACTTTCGACCAGTTTCCCATCGCCGACTTGGGCATCATCGGCGCCAAGGCCAAGCTGGACTTGAGCGGCACCCTCGACGGCGACATCGACCTCAGCCTGAATCGCGCCGACGCGGCGAAGAATTCGGGTAAAATAGACCTATCCCTGCTCAACCTGACGATGGGGCCCAAGCGGATCTCGATCGACCCGAGTTCCCCCGAGGCCTCGATGGAGATCCCCGAGATCAAGCTGAGCGGCGCCAAGGATTCCGGGATCCAGGGGGAAGTGAAAAAAGAAAACCTCGAGCTCAATTCCATCAAGCTGCAGGGCGGCGACCTCGACCTCGACTTAAGCGGCCGCGTGGTCCTGCAGGGCGCCAGGGCCGGGGATTACCGCCTGGCCCTCCAAGGCGGCTTCTCCATCGCCGAGGCCCTGGCCAAGGCCTTGCCCTTTCTCTTCATCATCGAGCAGCAGAAGAATCCCCAAGGCGTCTATCCTCTCAACATCACGGGGCGCTTAGGCAAGCCGAGCATCCGCGTCGGCACCTTCCAGTTGCCGATCTAACAGGTTGACAGACTATTTTTTTATTCCGGCCGGGGTAAATCCGGCCTCCATTTACCGCCCGAAAACCCTTCGAATTTTCGGGGCCCGCCCATCCGCCTGCGGCGGCTTGGCCCCACAAGCGCTGGTTTGTTAACAGATGCTA
>JASOAK010000039.1:0-24322 GCA_048499175.1 bacterium | reverse complement strand
GTCCGCAGAACGACCGCGTCTCCTATTACCTCGGGCTGCTCGAGGCCCAGCGCAAGAACTACGAAAAAGCCCTCGTCTATTTTCAGAACGTCCCGACCTCCTCCGAGCTCTACAAAGAGTCGGTGCTGCGCATCGCGCTGGTCTACCAAGAGATGAACCGGATCCCGGAGGCGATCGAGCACGTGCAAAAGGCCCTCAAGGTGCGCAAGGACGTCCCCGAGCTCTACGAGCTGCTCGGCACGCTCTACGGCAAGGAAGGCCAGTTCGCGAAGGGCATCGCGGCCGTCGACCAGGGCCTGAAGAAATTCCCCAACCAGGAGCGGCTCTTATTCAGCAAGGGCGTCCTGCAGGACAAGCAGGGGGAATTCGAAAAGAGCATCGCGACCATGCGCCAGCTGCTGGCCGTCAACCCCCGCAACTCCTCGGCGCTCAACTACATCGGCTACTCCTACGCGGACCGCGGGATGAACCTGCAGGAGGCCGTGGCCTTGTTGACCCAGGCCAACGAGATCAAGCCGAACGACGGCTACATCCTCGACTCGCTGGGCTGGGCGCACTTCAAGGCCGGGAACCGCGAGAAGGCCCTACAGCTGCTGCACCAGGCGAACAAGCTGTCGCCCAACGAGCCGGTCATCCTCGAGCATCTGGGCGACGTATACTTGGACAAGGGAGACAAGGCGAAGGCCCGCGGCTATTTCCAGGCCGCGGTGGCCGCGGCTATCGGCCAGGAACACCCGGAGGCGCGCGAGGTCGAGGATCTGAAGCGCATCCAGTCCAAGCTGTCGGCGCTGACGCGCCCGTAGGGGCGGGCACGAGGTTCGCCCCTACAAGATGATTGTGACCCTGTTCATCTCTAATAATTATTCTGATCCTAACGCCAAATCCGTAGGGGCCGTTCGCGAACGGCCCCTACGGCGACGGCAAAAAAAACTATGCCCCGCGTATACTTTAATTCCGCAAAAAGACATTTCATAAAAAATTTCTCTCTCCTCGCCCTCTGCGCCGCCCTTCTCGCCTGCGCGAAGGCCCCGCCGCGCACCGCCCTCGACGCCGCGACCTCCGCGGGCCTGCAGCAAGAACTCGACGCCTTCGCACGCCGGCAGGCCGAGCTCCCCGGCCTCTCCGCCTTCGTCCAGGTCAAGCTGAGCGCCGGCGGCAAGAACGAGCTTTTCGACGCAGCCCTGCTCGCCCGCCCCCCGAACAAGCTTTTCCTTCAGATCTTGGACGACCTGGGCCAGGAGCGCGCCCGCGTCGTCGCCGACGGCGCCTCGGTGCTCTTCTTCGACGCCCAGAAAAACCGCTACGAGCGCATCCCGCAGGACGGGGAGGCCCTGAAGAAAACCCTCCGCCTCCCCTTGAGCGTCGAGGAGCTGATCGACCGGCTCTTGAAGCGCCTGCCGCCTCAGGCCTCGGCCCGTTGGGAGTCCGCGAGCGACAAAGACAACACCGAGATCCGCTATTGGGTCCGCCGCGGCGGCGACCTCCTCGGGCTCGGCGCCCCGCCCCTGGAACTCGCGAGCTACGAGGCCTTAAGCCCCTCCGGAAAATGGAGCTACCGCATCGAGTACGGCCCTAACGCCATGCAATGGACCTTCCGCCGCCCCAAGGCCCGCTTGAGCCTGAGCTTCCAAGACCTCGACACCGCCAAGGCCCCGCCCGCCTCGCGCTTCGACACCGAGCCGCCGCCCGGGGCCGCGCCGCGCTAGTCGATTTTCAGGCAGCCGCCGCCGACGTGATTTTTTAGATAGATGTGGAAGTGGGGATCGAGGTTCTTCACCTGCCACTCCCGGCTCTCCGGGGAGAACTGGAACAGCCCGAGGGCGGCGTGGAGGTGCTGGCGGTCGAAGCCGCAGCGCTTTTGGTCCTTCTTCGAAAAGGTCGCCTGCGATTCCTCGCCGGCCAGGCGTATTTCCTGGAAGGCGATCTCGCGTCCGGCCTGTCCCTGTTTTTGGTCGCGCAGGCTCGCGATCTCGACGCGGGCGTCCTTCATCTTCGCCGCCTCGTCGATCTTGACGGGAAAATATATCCCGCCCGGGAGCCTGGCGAACAGCTTGCCCCAGACGTCGCCGCGGATCTTGATCGGGCCGAGCTCGGCCTGCGCGATTTCCAGGGCGGGGGAGCCGTTCGGAGGAAAGCTCCCGGCCAAGTCCATCCGCGCCACCTGAAACTCGATCTCGCTGGGACGGATATAGAAGTCGGTGACGACCTGTTGGGCCAAGGCCTCGCCCAACTCCTTTTTCAGCTCGCCCCATTCCGCCACCTTCGAGGGATCTTGATGAAAGGTCACCAGGCCGTCCAGGCCCCGCACGCGGATCGGCTTCTCGCCCAAGCCCTCGAGGAGGGCCCGCCCGGAGCCGGGCCAAAGGCTCAGGCGCCCCACGCCTCCGACCTCGGCCCGCTCCACCTTCGTCTGGACCGAGGCCTTCAGCTTTTCGGATTGGACCAGGAAGCGCAGCTCGGGAATTTTCGTAAAAAGCTGGCCGGCGATCTCGAGGCGGGCGCGGCCGTCGGCTTCGTGGGACAGGCCGAGGCTGCCGTCGCCCTCCAGCGCCTCGAATTTTAAAAACCCCAGCTCCGCGCCCTGCCGGGACACGCGCAGCTCGCCGGTCGCCTTCCCCTTAAGCTTGGCCTGAAATTCCGGCCGCCCCTGGACGAAGCGGAGCCGCAGGGAGGTCAGGCTCGCCTTGTCCCCCGGGGTGGTCCGCAGGTCGAGTCCCTGCCCCAGAAGCGAGACCTGTTTCGCCTCCAGCGAGGCGATGTCGACCGCCGGCCCCTCCGGCGTCAGGGAAAAATTCAGGCCCTTCAGCTCCAGCCCCTCCTCCATGCCGAGCCTCAGGCCCTCGCCGCCGCCGCCGGGGCTCAGCTCGAGCCGGACCTTCCGGCTGCGATAGGCCGGGACCTCGAAGCGGGCGCCTTGCCCGCCGAGGGGATCGACGTGGACGCGCAGCTCCAAGGGCTCGAGCCGCTCGTCGGCGTTGCTCAGGCTCAGGCTGCCCCCGGCGCCCCGCCACTGGACGGACTTCAGGCCGTGGATCTTCACCACCGGATCGAGCAGGGATCCGGTGATCCCCAGGCGATGCCTCTCGCCGGGGGCGAGCGGGCCGAACTCCAGCGTCGCGCCCCGCACCTGGATCCGCCGATTGCTGAAATCGCCCTCGACGAGGATCTCGCTCTCCTCCAGAAGCGGCTTCACCTGGTCGACGCCGACGTTCTTGGCGACCTGCGCCCCCTTGGCCGCGAGGACTTTCAAGACGAGATCCAAGATCTGCCAGCTGTAGACGGGAATCCCCTGGTTCAGGTCGAAGCCCGGCCCCTTGACGAGTCCCGGGGGCAGCTCCGCCTTCTTGAGGTAATCCTCGTGGACCTGCTTGGTGATCGGGAACCACAGGTATTTCACCCGGGCCTGGAGCTTGCGGCTGACGGGTTCCATCTCGACGCTCAAGACGCGCACCATGAAAAAAGGACCGAGGATGGGGACCTGCTCGAGGGGCTTGAGCAGGGACTGCGGCCCGGCGTAGGGGCGAAACTCGATGCCCAGCTGCACCAGCGCGCCGCCGTCCTTGAGGACCGCCGTCGTGAAGGTCTGGACCTTCCCCGGGCCGATGCCCTGCATCGGCAGCTTGAGGTTGCTGCGCAGCGTGAAGTCCTCGAGCTGGGTCGTGATGTCGTAGAGCAGGCGCGCCGCCGGCGAATCGGGGGGCGGGGGCAGCTGCGGCGCCGCGGCGACGGGGCTGAAAAACATCGCGGGCTTTTGCCAAGGCGCGGCCGCTGCGACGAGCGGCTTCGCGGCGAGCGCGGGACGCTCTTCCGGCCCATCGCAGACATAATAATCCGCGGCGCCGGGCGAGGCGGGCTTCGCCGCGCCCGGCATGGCGTTCAGCGAGGCGAAGGGCTTGGCGATCGGGAGCAGCGGCGGGGGCGTGGAGACTTTTCGGCAGGGCATCAGGGCTTCCCTCCCTCTCCCAAGGATTTCGCGAACAGCTTCCAAAAGGCCGGGGAGCTCAGCGGGGCTTGATCCACGATGAGGACCACGTGACGCTTCGAGGCCTCCGCGGGCAGTTCGGGAAACCAAGCCCCGAGGTGGGCGTCCGCCTCCAGCTTGATTCCCTCGCCCCCGGCGTAGGCGACGCCTTTCTGCACGCTCCACAGCTGGTCCGCCTTCACCGAGAATGCCGAGAGCCAGGGCTGCCTTCGTGCGGCGTCGCCCTCGCCCGTCTTCAGCCAGACTTCTCCCTCGCGGATACCGACGCCCCGACCGCCGACCAGGGCGCCCTGCGGCGTCAGGACGATCTGCCAGGTCCCTTGAAGCTCGGCCGAGGCCTCGATCTTGCCCGGCAGGCCGGGGAATTCCGCGGGACCGAGGCGGAGGGGAGAATGGCCCCGGGGGTTGACCCACAGAAACAGGGAATTTTTCTCCGGGGAATAGCTCAGGCTCCCCTGCACCCCGGCCGAGACCGGGACGCCGGCGGGACCCGTGCCCAGCCGCGCCGCCGCCCGCAGGTCGACGGCCACGCGGGGCTTCGCCAGCAGCTCCTGCCAAGGCGGGGTTTGGTAATGTCCCGAGACCTCGGCGCCCTTGAGCTTCCAGCCCGGCGCCAAGGCGATTTCGCCGGGCCCGATCCGGAAGCCTCCGGAGAAATGGGCGACGCCGGGCGCCTTGCGCAGGCTGAGCTCCAGCCCCGCGCCGCCGAGCGCCCGCGGAATTTCCAGGGTGGCGCGAAAGCCCTTGGCGTCGCTGCGGCCGCGGACCTTGCCGCCCTCGGCCAAGACCTGGCCGGATTTTTCGGCGCGCAGGGCGCTCAAGACCCATTCCGAGTCCCGCAAGTCCGTCTTGAAACTGAGCTCCGATCCGAAGCGCATTTTGGGAGAATCGCCCGAGACCTCCCAGGCCCCCTTCCCCGTCCAGGCGGTTTTTCCGCCGGAGTCCTGCGGTTGGATCTCCAGACGAAGCTTGGGTCGCAAGGCCAAGGGCCCGAATTTAAGTTGCCTCGCGTCGCCCTCGAGACGGAGCTTGGAGTCCGCCTTGCCCCAATACAAATCCACCCCCTCCGCCGTGAAGCCCGCGGCGGCGCCCGGCAGGGCCACCGCAAGATCGCCTCCCAGCATCACCTCCCAGTCCTCCGCGCGCGGGCTTAAGCCCTCGGCGCCCTTCGCGAAGGGACCGCTCCACACCGCATGGAGGTTTTTCACCTCGAAGCGCCGCCCCACGAGCTCGGCGACGACGCCGCCCGCCAACTCCCCCGAAACGCGCAGCGGATCCGGGCTTAAGGCAGCGTCGTAATCGAGCTCGAGGTTTCCCGAGAGAGCCCCCGTCCAAAGCGGACCCTCGGCGGCGAACTGCAAGGCGCGATCGGCGAGGCTTTTCAGCCTAATCTCTTCCAATTGCAGTTTAGCCCCCTCGATCTTCAGATCGGAGGCGGCCGCGTCGTAGCGCAACCGGACTCCGCCCTTAAGACGCAGGGAGGCGCCCAGCGCGGCCTCCGGTCCGGGGGGCAGACCGGGGAGCTCGATCTCCAGGCCGCGAAAGTCCAGATTCGCCTCGCCGCCTTTTTTCAGGACGAGCGCCAATCCGCCCCGCAGCCGGACGCTTTGCTCCCCGAATAGGGAAGGAATCTGGACCCGCGCCTCCAGCTTATTCAAGACGATCTCGGTCTCCCCCGCTTCCGGTCGGAAATCGACCCGCAGGTCCGCGCGGCCCTCGGGGATGCGGATCCCCTCCGGCAGCGGCAGGGCGCTCAAGTCGAGGCGGGGCCAATCGACATGCGAGCCTTCTCGGATCCCCGAGAGATCGAAGGTCTTCCATCGGGCCTCCTCGATATTTTTTCGCAGCAGAGGGAGGTCCAGGAAAAATTCCAGCCCCGCGATCAAGGGATGGCAACTGCCGCCGGGCGTGCCGGGGGGATCGTCCACCCAGATGTCGGAGGGGACGGCGATCTTGAGCGTCGCCTCGGCCAAGGCCCCCAGCAAGTCGGCGCCGGGCCCCGCCGAGGCCCCCGCGGCCGCATCGAGCAGCTTGCGGAAGCGGTGCAGCGGCACCGCCTCCGCCCGCCCTTCGGGGAACAGCGCCCCGAGCGGACTTTGCAGGACAGAAGCGGTGATGTCCTCGGACTTCGGCAGGGAACAGGGGCAGGCGCCGAGGATGATCCGCCCCGCGGGATCGGCCTCGACTGCGCAAAAATCGAAAAGGCCGCCCAGCGCGACGAAGCCGCCCAAGGCGATCGGACCGGAGGAGGCAAGGTTTCCGTCGCGGCTGTCGAACTTGGCGCAGAGCGCCGCCCCTTCCAGAATTTTCAGGTCGGGGGAGTCCTCGATCGGCAAGGTGGTCCGATGGAATTTAAGCTGGAGTTGGAAATCGGCACTGCGAAAGAGATCGGCGCCGCGGTTCCAGGCCGCGTCGACGGCGAAGCGTCCGAGCGAGGGCAGAACCCGCTCCCGAAAATTTTTCCGGATCGCTTGCTGCGCGGAATCGTCGAAACGGGTGACCGCCGGCGAAGCGGCGGCGAACTCGGATCCCGGAACGACGGCCCGCACTCGAGGTGCCGTCATGTGTGCCCCTTATGACCGCGTGTCGGTCCTCGCTCGGCCTTGTTGCGGGCTTCTTATGGCGCAGCGCGTAACGAGCCGTGGGGGCAATGCCAAAAACCATTGACATATCGAGCATTTAGACTCACTCTTGCGCACGGCCCCGGCAAGGACGTCGCGGGGCCCAGATTAGGGAAAGAAGCCGTGAAGCGCTTGGGAAGCACATTTCGGGAAACCGCCGGCCGCCGGTTTCGCCTCGCCGTGGCACTCGGCTTCGGCCTCGCCTCGCTAAACGCCTGCGAGGTCCAGGCCCCCAAAGACCCCTACACGCTGATCTACCACCTGGGCAGCGAACCCGACACGCTCAACCGCATCACCGCGACCGACGCTTACGAGGGCCGCATCAACGGTTTCGTCTTCGACAGCCTGATCGAGCGCGACAACGCGACGCTCGAGTTCAAGCCCAAGATGGCGAAGAGCTGGGAGGTGAGCGACGACCAGCTCACCTACACCTTCCATCTGCGCGACGACATCAAGTGGCACGACGGCAAGCCCTTCACCGCCGACGACGTCCTCTACACCTTCCAGAAGATCATGGACGAGAAGGTCGACGCGCCCCACATGCGGGTCTATTACAAGGACGTCAAGAACGTCGAGAAGCTCGACGACTACACGGTGCGCTTCACCTACGCGATTCCCTACTTCAAGGCCCTGGAGTTCGTCGGCGGGATCCCGATCATCCCCAAGCACGTCTTCGACGACGGCCGCGATTTCAACAGCCACCCGGCGGGCCGCGCGCCGATCGGCAACGGGCCCTACAAGTTCGTCAAGTGGGACACGGGCTCGCAGATCGTCCTGGAACGCGACGAAAACTACTGGGACAAGTCGAAGTTCCCGGACATCCGGCGCATCGTCTTCCGCATCATCCCCGACGACATCGTCGCCTTCCAGCGCCTGAAGAAGGGCGACCTCGACATGGATTCGCTCAACCCCAAGCAGTGGGTGAAGCAGTCCAACACCCCGGCCTTCGAGAAGCTCTTCGCCAAGCACGAGTACTACACGCCCGCCTACCGCTACGTCGGCTGGAACCTGCGCCGGCCCTATTTCCAGGACCGCAAGGTCCGCGAGGCCCTGGCCCGGCTGATCAACCGCGAGGGCATTTTGAAAAACCTCGAGTACGGCCTGGGCAAGCTGACGACGGGACCCTTCTGGATCTTCGGCTACGAGTACGACAAGAGCCTGCCGCAGATCCCCTTCGACCCGGCGGGGGCGAAAAAACTGTTGGACGAGGCCGGCTGGATCGATCACGATGGCGACGGGATCCGCGACAAGGACGGGGTGAAATTCAGCTTCAAGTTCCTCCTGCCCTCCGGTGCGGAGTTTTACCAAAACCTGGCCACCATCATGAAAAAAGACTTCGCCGAGGCCGGCATCGAGGTGGAGATCCAGACGATGGAGTGGGCGGTCTTCGTGCAAAACCTCAACAGCCGCAACTTCGACGCGGTCTCGCTGGCCTGGTCCTTCGGCCTGGACCAGGACCCCTACCAGGTCTGGCATTCCTCGCAGGCGGAGAAGGGCTCCAACTTCGTCGGCTTCCAAAACGGCGAGGCCGACAAGATCATGGAAGAAGCCCGCCAGACCTTCGACAAGGAGAAGCGCCGCGAGCTCTACCACCGCCTCCACAAGATCGTCTACGAGGAGCAGCCCTACGCCTTCCTCTACAGCGGCCCCGCCCTGGTGGCGCGCAGCCGCCGCTTCGAGAACGTGAAGGTCTATCCCCTGGGGCTCGACATCCTCGAATGGAGGGTCGGCAAATAGCATGAGCGCCTACCTGCTCAAGCGAGTCCTCACCATGATCCCGACCCTGCTCGGGATCATGTTGATCACCTTCTTCATCGTGCGCCTCGCCCCCGGCAATCCCGCGACGCTCAAGCTGCAAGCCGCGCAGGGCCTGAAAGAGACGGCCGTCTCCCAGGAAGTCACCGACCAGATGCTCAAGCTCTACGGGCTCAAGGTCGATCTGCCCGCGGGCTACGAGGCCTTCATCGCCAAGGTCACGGACGCGATTTACGGCTCCGACCCCAAGGACAAGCCCCACGCCTCGCGCCGCGCCCTCGAGTGGCTAGGGCAGAACGGCATCCAATTCAAGATTTGGCTGGGCAACGTGCTCAGGCTCAACTTCGGCACCTCCTTCAAGGACCACCGGCCGGTCTTGGACAAGATCAAGGAGGCCCTGCCGATCACGCTGACGCTCAATTTGATCGAGTTCTTCCTCGCCTACCTGGTCTCGATCCCGCTCGGCGTCTACGCGGCGCTGCGCCGGGAATCCTTCCTGGACAAGGGCGTCATGGTGCTGCTCTTCGTGCTCTATTCGCTGCCCACCTTCTGGGTGGCCTACCTATTGTTGATGTACTTCGCGAGCGGCGACCACCTGAATTGGTTCCCGATGGGCGGCCTGCACTCCGAGGGCGTCGAAAACTATCCCTTCTTCATGAAGCTGGGCAACTACGCCTGGCATCTGGTCCTGCCCGTGGTGACGATGGTCTACGGGAGCTTCGCCTTCATCACCCGCTTCTCCCGCACGACGATGCTCGAGGTGGTCAAGCAGGACTACGTCCGCACCGCCTGGGCCAAGGGCCTGCCGAAGCGGAAGGTGATCTGGAAGCACGCCTTCCGCAACTCGCTGATCCCGCAGATCACCCTGCTGGGCACCCTGCTGCCGGCGCTGCTGGGCGGTTCGGTCATCATCGAGCAGATCTTCTCCATCCCCGGCATGGGAAAGCTGGCCTTCGAGGCGATCGGCTCGCGGGATTACCCGACGATCATGGCGATTACGACGATCTCCGCGTTTCTCACCCTGCTCAGCCTATTGCTGAGCGACATCGCCTACGCGTTCGCGGACCCGAGGATTTCCTTCGAGGAGAAACAGTCGGCATGAGCCTCGAGATTCCACAACGCAAGCCCGACAAGCCGCCCCCGGAGCCGCCGACGACGCCGCGCTACTGGGGCCTGGTATGGCGCCAGTTCAAGTTGCGCCGGCTCAGCGTGATCGGCCTCTGGGTGATCGCGTTCTTGGCCTCCATCGCCGTCTTGGCGCCGGTCCTGGCGAACGGCGTGCCGGTCTACGCGAAGTACCAGGACAAGGTTTACCTCCCCATCCTGAACAAGCTCTGGCCGATCAAGCACCTCAACCTCTACCCCGAGCTGCACGGCGTCGACTTCAAGGAGTGGAAGGCCAAGGGCGCCGAGTTCCGCTACGCGCCGGTGCCCTACTCGCCCGACGACTACAACCTCGAGGAGATCCTCGAGCCCCCCAGCCGCTACCACTGGTTGGGCACCGACCAGCAGGGCCGCGACGTCTTGAGCCGACTGATCCACGGCAGCCGCATCTCCCTCTCGGTCGGCCTGGTCGCGGTGGGCCTCTACACCCTGATCGGAATTTTTTTAGGCTCGATCGCGGGCTATTTCGGCGGGCGCTGGGACATGTTCATCTCGCGCTTAATCGAGATCATGATCTGCTTCCCGACCTTCTTCCTGATCCTCGCCCTGGTGGCGGTGCTGGGCCAGGACCTCTTCTATATCATGCTGGTCATCGGCCTGACCGGTTGGACGGGGATCGCGCGGCTCACCCGCGGCGAATTCTTGAAGCTGCGCAACCAGGACTTCGTCACCGCCTGCTTAAGCCAGGGCATGCCGACGCGCCGCATCCTGGGCCGGCACCTCCTGCCCAACGCGATGGCGCCGGTCCTGGTGAGCGCGAGCTTCGGGATCGCCTCGGCCATCCTGATCGAGAGCTCGCTCTCCTTCCTGGGCTTCGGGGTCCGGCCGCCGACCCCCAGCTGGGGCGAGCTGCTCTCCCAGGCGAAGAGCGTCATCGACGTGGCCTGGTGGCTGACCACCTTCCCGGGCCTGGCGATTTTTCTCACGATCACGGCCTTTAATTTGGTAGGAGAGGGACTGCGGGACGCCGTCGACCCCAAGTTAAAAACGTAGGGGCGGGCCCCCGTGCCCGCCCAATCGTCGCAGGGCGGGCACGGGGGCCCGCCCCTACGAAGCTCACAACTTTCGTTCAAATTTGGTATGCCCAAGATTCTCGAAGTCAAAAACCTCCGCGTCACCTTCCCCGTCCACGGGAGGCCCCTGCCCGCCGTCGACGGGATCAGCTTTCATTTGAATCAGGGAAAGGTCCTGGGCATCGTCGGCGAGTCGGGCTGCGGAAAGACCGTCTCCGCCCTCTCCCTGCTCCGCCTGATCGAGAGCCCCGGCCGCATCGCCGAGGGCCAGGCCCTCTACCACGGCGAGATCGAAGGCGTCACGCCGCCTCCGGTTCCGCCCGGGCCCAAGCGCCCCGAGCCGCCCGAGGGCCACGAGGAGCCCGAGGCGACGCCGGTCAACGAGATCCTGCTCGAATCCCTGCGCCGCGAACCCACCGCCGAGGTCGACGCCGAAAAGGTCCCGGAGAGCGGCGGCATCGACCTCTTCAAGCTGAGCGACGAGCAGATGCGCCGCGTGCGCGGCAACAACATTGCGATGATCTTCCAAGAGCCGATGACCTCGCTCAACCCCGTCTTCACGGTGGGCGACCAGATCGCCGAGGCGGTCCAGCTGCACCAGAAGGTTGGAAAAAAGGAGGCCCTCGAGATCTCCGTCGAGATGCTGCGCAAGGTCCGAATCCCCGATCCGGAAAAGCGCGTCCGCGACTACCCTCACCAACTGAGCGGCGGCATGCGCCAGCGCGTGATGATCGCGATGGCACTGTCCTGCAAGCCCGACATCCTGATCGCCGACGAGCCCACCACCGCGCTGGACGTCACCATTCAGGCCCAGATCCTCGACCTGATCCAAGAGCTGATCGACGAGATGCATATGTCGGTCATCCTCATCACCCACGACCTGGGCGTGGTGGCCGAGGTCTGCGACGACGTCTTGGTCATGTACGCGGGGATGATCGTCGAGCGGGCGCCGGCCAAGCGACTCTTCGCCAAGCCGAAGCACCCCTACACGATCGGCCTGCTCGAATCGATCCCCAAGCTCTTCGACGACCGGGGCGGGCTATTGCACACGATCAAGGGCAGCGTCCCGGACATCTCCAAGCTGCCGCCGGGCTGCCGCTTCGCGGCCCGCTGCCCGAGGGTGGTCGAGGCCTGCCGCGGTCGGATGCCGCCCAACAAGTACGTCGGGGCGGGGCAGGAGGTGCGATGTCTGAATTATTAGCCGCCAAAAACATCATTAAAAAATTCCCCATCAAGGGCGGCTTCCTCGGCCGCACGGTCGGCCATGTCCACGCCCTGAACGACGTCTCGCTCTCGATCGAAACCGGACAAACCGTCGGCCTGGTGGGCGAATCCGGCTGCGGCAAGACGACGCTCGCCCGCCTCATCATGCGCCTGCTCGAGCCCACCGCGGGCCGGGTCGTCTTCGACGGGCAGGAGCTCACCGGGCTCAAGGAGAAAAAGCTGCGCCCGCTGCGCAAGCGCTTCCAGATGATCTTCCAAGATCCCTTCTCCTCGCTCAACCCGCGGATGACGGTGGGGCAGATCCTGACCGAGCCCCTGGTGGTGCACAAGGTGGGCGGCGCCGAGCAGCGCCGCGAGCAGGTGGTCGGAATGCTGCAGAAGGTGGGCTTGAGCCCCGAGGCTTATGGGAAGTACCCCCACGAGTTCTCCGGCGGCCAGCGCCAGCGCGTCGGCATCGCCCGCGCCCTGATGCTCTATCCCCAGCTGGTGGTGGCCGACGAGCCGGTCAGCGCCCTGGACGTCAGCGTCCAGGCCCAGATCATCAACCTGATGCAGCAGCTCCAGCAAGAGATGAAGCTGACCTACCTCTTCATCGCCCACGATCTGAAGGTCGTGCGCCACTTGAGCCAAAAGATCGTCGTCATGTACCTGGGCCACATCGTCGAGGAGATCCCCGGCGCCGACTTGGCCCGGGCCCGGCACCCCTACACCCACGCCCTGCTCTCGGCGGTGCCCATCCCCGACCCGAACCTGAGACGCAAGAAGATCGTGCTCAGCGGCGACGTCCCCTCCCCCATCGACCTGCCCTCGGGCTGCGTCTTCCGTACCCGCTGCCCCTACGCCCAGGAGCTTTGCGCCCAAAAAGTGCCTCTTTTGGAAGAGCTCAAGCCCGGGCACCGGGTGGCCTGCCACTTGGTCCGGGAGGTGAAACCCTTCTCCGAGCTCGACAACTCTTCCTCGGCGACAAGCCCTTGACAAATCGAGAGAAATGGCAAAATTTGGGCCCCATGCAAACATTCGCTCGTCAGTTGCCCCAAGTCTTGTGCCTGATCCTGCTCACCGCCTGCTTCGGCGCCAAGGAAAGCAAGAATCCCAACAACAGCGGAAGCCGCGTCGAGCTGCATGCCCAGGGCATCACCATCGACGCCAAATACAACGCCGACTTGGACAACCTGATCCCCGGCTACAAGATCGTCACCGTCGGCCTCACCAACAACGGCGTCGACATCCTCAAGCTGAATCCCTTGCGCGACCGCTGGGAGGTCGTGGACGCCGCGGGGCGGAAGATCAAGGCCTACAACAGCCTGCGTATCAAGGACCCCCACACCTTCAGCCGCCTGCCCTCGCGCATGAAGGAGATGATCGAGTATCCCGTGGCGGTGCCCCTGGGCTATTCCGAGACCCTCGATCTCTTTTTTCCCAACCACGTCGACCTGACCGGCTTTCGCTCGATCAGCTTCTACAGCGCCGAGCGCAAGCAGGACTATGACATGCTCGCGATCGACCCCTCCCGCGAAACGCCCATCACCGGCATCGCCGTCCAAGACACCGAGCCGGACCCGCGCTGGGCGCCTAAGAAGAAGAAATAACCGGATAAAAAAAACCCCCGCAAGGTCCTACCTCCGCGGGGGTCTTTATTAGCTGTAATGTCTGCGACGCTTAGTTGATCGGCGCCTTGCTGTAACCGCTGGGACGCGCCGTCAGGATCGAGCTGTCGATGAACAGCGAGGGCAGCTCGGTGCCGTTGGCCGGCGCCGACTGCGTGATCCGGTAGACGCGGCCGACCGCGAACTGGCTGGCGCCGGGGGTCAGGGTGACCGCGCGGGCCTCGCCGGTGTCGGTGATGACGTAGGCGAAGGCACCGTCCGGGCGGGTCACGATGTTCGCGACGTCGCCGTGGTCGGTGTTGAAGTCGTTGTCGTCGTCCAGGACGTTCACGAAGCGGACGCGGTTCTCGACGTAGTTGCGGTCGAGGTTGACCACCGCGATGCGGCCCGAGCCGTCGGCGCTGCCGACGATGGCGTGCGGGACGCCGCCGATGTTGGTGATCGCCACCTGGCTCGAGCTGTTCACGACGAAGTCGGGGGCGCCCGGGGTGTTGGAGTCGATCAGGTCGATGGTGTTGGAGACCGGCTCATCCGGGTGCGCCGGATCGGCGTTGAAGGCCGCTCCGAAATCGGTGGTCAGCACGCGGATGCTGCTGCGGTTGGTGCCGTCGTCGGAACCCTGGATCACCGCCGCGATGCGGCCGTCGCCGACGTCGCCGATCGCGGTCGGATGGAAGGCGCCGTCGATCAGGTAGGCGTTGGTCTGGCTGTTGGTTCCGAAGATCACGTTGCCGGGCTGCACGCCGGCCACGGGGGCCGGGCTGAGCGAGCCGTTGGCGGCGATGTTGTAGCGGTGGATCGTCGCCGGGGCGTTGGTGATGCGGGCGTCGCTCGGGTTGAGCGCGCGGTTCTCGCTGAGCACGAAGAGCTGGCTGCCGACGCGGACCATCGAGACGGGGCCGTTCGGGCGGATGCTCGTGACGGTCTCGTGGGTCTCGAGGCTGATCGGGAGAATGTCGCCGGCCAGGTTGATCTGCATGCGGTCGAACAGGACGGGGGTGGCCGCGGAGGGGTTGCTCTCGCTCCACGCGAAGACGCCGCTGTTGCCGAACAGGGCGCTGTTGCCCTGGAGCTGCGGCTGCGTGTTGCGCGGGGCGAAGCCCGTGTACATCATGCCGCCGGTGCCGGTGGCGCTGGTGGTCGTGAAGACCGGGCGGGCGGCGTCGTTGTTCAGGGTGATCGGCAGTTGCAGGGCCGTCGCGGTGCCGCCGGCCGAGGTGCTGAGGCGCTCGATCAGGCCGACGCCGGTGGCGTTGCCGTTCAGGCCGTTGTGGCCGCAGGTCATCAGGGCGTTGCCCGAGCTGGTCGAGGGATCCAGGTCCAGGGGACGCGGGCAGGAGCCCGTGCCGAAGGCGGTGTTGATGCCGCTGCCCAGGCCGCCGTCTTCGCCGCCGGGGATCATCGGGGGATTTTCGGAATCGCCGGGATCGCCGGTGTCGCCGCCCGCGCCGCCGTCCTCGTTGAGGGGCGGGTGGCCGGAGCAGCCGGTCATGCTGAACAGGCTGATCGCGCCGAGCAGGCTGCTGGAAATGGGATTCGCATGGCCGCTCGAAGAGCCGCCGCTGGAGAAGCCGGCGTCGCCGAGGATGCGGGCGCGGCCGAGCGCTAAAACTTGCTGGCTGTAGCGGGCATGGATCCGATCGGTGCGGGAGGGCTCGAGGATCGGGGAAGCATCCGTGTAGCCGTCCACGCTGGTGAAGAGCTGTTCCGGCTGGTCGGCGCGGCAAACCAATTCTTCGGGGGGCGGGGCTTCACAAACAAGGCCGTTGTGACGGGGTTGGATCGGAGTCATCTTGGAATTCCTCCCAATAAATCGATTTCAGGACCGGATGCAGGGGTCCCTACGAATGTTGGTTACGGGGCTCAAAATGCATGCCACGCCTCAGTATCGGGGCGGCTTTCTTAAAGTTGCGTCCCAGATGCGAACGGCCGGCGAAGCCCTCAATTCCCTTGAAGATTTTGCACAAAATTTCGCCAAATCGCACCTCGTCACCGCGGCCGACGGGGCCGCTCCAGACGCAGCATCGGAGGCGTCCCGGCATCGCCGTCTTGGGTCCGATTCAAGAGGACGGGCACCGCCGACTCCGCGGGGGCTCCGGCATCGCCGACAGAGGCCCGGGGCGTGGCCGACCGGGCCCTCGTCCCCGAAGGGCCGACCCGATTTCCTCGAGAAACAGCGGCCGAGGCCTCCGTCGAACGCGGTGACGGCGGCAGTCCCACCAGGTATTCCCGATCCAGGCTCAGGGGAAAGCGGTTGCGCCGGGCGAAGCGGGTGAAGAGCTGGCTCGCGATGGCGTAGCGGGGAATCCCCTGGTCGACCAGCCAACCCGCGCCGCGCAGGACGTAGCCCAGGCCGCGCAGGCTGGTCGCCGCCACGGCCCCCGCCGTGCCGCTCTCGGCGAGGCCTTGCAAGGGGGCGGTCAGGATGCGATGGACGTTTTGGGCCCGCGAGAGGGCGTTGCGCGCCGCGGTCAGCTCGGCCTCGGTGGTCGCCGCCGTCAACTGGGCCTCGGCCGCGGCCACGCGCCGCTCGGCGCCGCGGATCATCCAGCGGCCGAACCAACCTGGGGAATTCAAGGTAAGGGTCTCGGAGGCGGCCGCCTGCACCACCGCGGTGCTGCGCACCCCGGCGAACTCGCTCAGGCCCACCAGCAACTCGCGCCGGCCCGCCGCGGTCAAGAGGCCGCGAAAGCCGCGGAAGACGGCCCCGCCGCCGTAGAAGCTGGCCCCGATGAAGACCGCGTCGCTCGGCGCGGTGGCCACCGCCTCGTCCGGAAAATTGCGGAACCAATCCACCGGCCACAGCCCCAGCTCGCCGTTGCCGCCCTGGGTGACGTTGCCCTGGTCGTCGGTGATGTCGTAGCCCATGCTGTCCTGGAAGGCGAGGCGCGCCTCGCGGCGGATCTCCGGGTTGGTCGACTCGCGGCGCACGGCGTGGATGATGGCGCGCGCGAAGGCGAGATTGGGCACGGCGTGGATCACCGAGGTCACGCCCTCCCCGCGGTAGCCGCCGCGCAGGTCGGAGGCCAGCGAGAGCCATTGGCGGGCCTGGCGGTCGGCGTCGGTCTCGCGGCGGATGTTCCAGAGCCGCGTCGCCTGGAAGAAGGGCCCGTCCAGCATCGCGGCCGTCGCGGGCTGCGTGCGGCGCAGATATTCCATCGCGTTGGGAATGCTTGCCTGGGCCTCGGCGCCGGAGCGGCGGGACAGCCAGGTCTGAAAATTCGGTACCAAGGGAAAGGCCGAGGGCGCATCCGGGTGCTCGATCAGGCGCCGCAGCTCGGCCAAGGCGTTGTCGCGGCGGGTCGCCGCCAGCTCCGCGAAGCCCCGGCGCACCTCCACGTAGGTGTCGCCGCCGGTGGTCAGGCCGCCCAGCGTGACGATATTCGAGCCCACCCGTGGGATGAAGTCCCAGGCCTCCATCGTGTCGACCAGCTGCCGGTCGCGCTCGGTGAAGCCGTCGCGCATCCTCCCCAGGTCCTCCAATACCAATCGATTCATCTCGCGGATGAAGGGGTCGCCGCCGCGGGCCCGAGCGGCGTCCGCGGCGGGGGTCTCCGGCTGGTGCGCGGTCACCAGGACGCGCAATTCGCTCATAATGGCCGCGGGATCAGGAGGGGTCCCGCCCGCCGAACGGTAAAGATGCCGCAGGCTGCGCGCCAGCTCGGGCGCGGTCAGGATGCCGTCCTCGCCCGACTCGTCGCGGAACAGCTGGAGACGCGGATCCAAGGAGAAGATCTCCGGGCGCCCGTCGATCAAGGGGCGCAGCGAGACGCCGAGGTCGGTCCTTTCGGGGTGCGCGAGCAAGCGCTGCCCTTGGATTCGGCCCAAGTCCTGCTGGGCCGAGTCGGCGGCGTAGCGCAGCTCCGCCATCATCAGCTCGGGCGACTCGCGGCGCTCGCCCTCCTGCACGGGAATCCGGGCCAAGGCCGCCTGGAGGTTCTCGAAGCTGAGGCGCCAATCTCCGCTTCGATTCGCGGGGTCGATACCGGCGACGTTGAGCAGGCTGAGCACCGTCATGTAGAAGCGGGTCTGGACGTCCTCGGCGGAGACCTCCTCGCCGCGCGCCGCCCGTCGGGCCAGCCCTTCGATGGCCTGCCAATCCCCCTCCTCGAGCGATTTCAAAAAATTGAGGTCGATGGCCGCGCGCTGCGCCTCGACCGTCTCGGGCAAGAGGATCTCCGTGCCCTCCCGCTCCATCGCCCTCAGGTCGCGGGCCATGTCCTCCACCTGGTGAAAAAAGCGGTCTCCGTTAAGCTGTTCGAGGGCCCTGGCGGCCTCCTCGATCTGTCGGATGGCCTCGTTCAATTCGGGAAGGCTCAAGTTGTTGCGGTCGCTGTCCTGCTCGGCGGCGGCTCGGACCAAGTTCAGGACCTCTTCCGGGGCGTTGGCGCGGCGCAGGGTCTCTTGGGCGGCCTGGAGGGTGCCGACCAGGGCGTCCCGGCGGCTGGTCAGGAAGCTCAGGCGCTGCCGCATCGTCCGGGCCTGGTCGTGCTGGCGCTCGATGAAGCGACGGGCCTCGACGTCGGTCAGGACCTGATCCTCCTGGTTGGCCTGGCCGTCGCCGTCCGCGGCGCTCAGGATGTTGCGGACCACGCCCTGAACCTCGGGTCTTTCTTGAAGGTAGCTGGATAAGAGTCGGGAAAGAATGGAGATATTGACTTCGGACACAGGAGGACTCCTCAAAAAAGACGTTGAGGTGCCCCCGTGCACAGGTAACAGATCGGTTACTCGAGGGATTTGTTGTGGGCAAACCACTTAAAATCCTTAAAAATATGCCTTTTTTTCGCTTGCGCGACCTGGGTAAAATTCCCTTGCGGATGCGAAGGCGCAAAAATCGTCCTTTAATAATAAAAAGGCTCAACATCTTTCCCTCATTCCGCCGATATAAGGGATATCGTCCAAAGTCTTCGCGACTTTTATGGGGGCACGATGAAGCCGAGCTTTGTCTATGACCTCCATCTCTTCCGGTTCCGGGCCGGTAACGGGGCCCCACGGGGAACCGACGGGCTCTTCCACCTCGACGGCCGCCGACCGCACCCGTGAAAGCGCTCCCGTCGCCGCGCGCGACGGCGCGGGCGATGCCGCCGCCCTGGCCCGCACCGAGGCCGCGCGTCCCGAGGCCCCCGGCAGCGGGATGACCGAGGGCCCCCGCCTCGAGCTGCAACAGTGGGCGAGCCGGCTCTCCGACCTCACCCGCGAGCTCGACGCCCTCCCCGCCGGCTCCGCCGAGGCCAACGCCCGCTTGGCCGAGATCCGACAACACCTCACTCGCCTCGCCGCCCTGCAATCCCGCGTGGAAGATGGCCTGCGCAGCGGCCCGGCCGCACTGGCCCAAGATTATCTCCTGCTGCTGAACAGCTCCCGCAGCGCCCTGACCTTCCTCAACGCGCACCGCTCCGATCCGGGCAGCGGGGCCTTCGGCGCCGAGGCCACTCTGATCGGCGCCCTCCAAAGCCGCCGCGACCGCTCGCTCGCCTCGCTGCGCACCCTGGCCGTCGAGCGCCTGCTGCCCAGCCTGAGTATCGCAGAAGGCGCCGAGCCCAGTGAGCAGCAGGTCGGCGACTACCGCCTCCTGCTGCGCATTAACGGTGCGCTGGGCGAAGCCGAGCTCGAAACCGTGCGCCTGTCCCGCGAGCTGACGACGGCCTATGCCACCCATACCCATCCCGACACGATCGCCGCCGGCGGCGAGCTGCCCGAATACCTGCGCTCCAGCTTCTTCCGCGAATTGGATCCGAATCCCGCGCGCACGGGCGAGGCGCCCGCGGCGCATTCCCCCGACGCGGCCTTCCCCGAGGGCCACCCGATGCGCGAGCTCTACCGCACGCTCTGGGAGCACCGCGGCGAGGCCTTCTCCGAATCCGACGCCAACCGCCTCATCCAGCAGCTCCAGAGTCTGCGCGGCGAGCTGGCCGAGGGCGGGCGTTATGGCAACTTCGTCTCCGGCAGCAACCGGGGGAATCTGACCGCGAGCCTCGAAAACCTGGAAAGGCTGCTGCGCAACGCCCCGCGCCGCGTCTCCGAGGAGGACGTCCTCAACATGGAGCGTCCCCTGCATCTCCTCGGCACCCTGGAATACCAGGCCCAATTGCAAAGCTCGGCCGGCACGACCACGCGGGGCCGCATCACGCTTTACTGGCGGATGTATGAGGAATACCGCCGGCTGGGCAACGGCGAGGCCGCGCGGGGCTGCCTCTACAACATCTACCAGGCCTCCCAGATGAACCTGTTGCCGGAGAACCGCACCAACGGCTTAAGCGAAGCGGACCGGCAGGCCGTTCTCGTGCGCTTCCTCGAGGCCTACGTCGGCACCGGGCGCCTCGACGTCAACTTCGCCTCGATGATGAATTCCCTGGGCCGCGAGATCCGGCACCTTTGGGAGCACGGCACCGAGGAGAGCCGTTTCACCGCCCTAAGCCTGTGGACGCGCTACAACGGCCTCCACCGCTGGATCGATGCCAATTACACCGAAGGCACGATGGACTTCCTGCTCTTGGAGCCGCCCCACCGCCTGCTCGGGACGACCGCGGAGGCGCTGCCCGCCCTGCTGCAAGACATGGAAAACCGCGCCCGCGCCTCCGAAGACCCCAACGCCGGCGCCGCGCGCCTGATCATGGTCGCCCAGGCCTACGCCTCCGGCGGCGACATGGGGACCTGCGCGGCCATCCTGCGCGGCGTCGAGGGCAGCATCGCCGCCCACCCGGCCAACGAGGGCAACCCCTTCGCCTCCCGCGCCCTGATCCTGGGCGCCTTCTCCGGCGCGGGCATGAGCGACCTATTGGGCGACTACGTCGACGACTGGATCGCCGCGGACCGGGCGGCGCTTCGCGAGGCGCGGCCGCGCGACCGGGCGCACCTGCTTTCCGAGACGCTTCAGGACTGGGCCTCGCTGATGTCCGGCCTCTCCGAGATCGGCCGGCCCGAGATGGCCTCTCGGGTCTTCGCGGCCCTGGACGCCGAGATGGCCCCGCTCACCCCCGAAAGCCGCGCCCGCGTCTACCGCGAGATCCTGCCCCACATGCACGGGGCCCAGCGCGAGGAGATCCTCAACCGGGTGCGCGACCTGATCGGCTCGGACGCCGAGCGCTCCGAACCGCTCTCCATCGACGCCCGCGTCCAGCTCAACGCGATCCTGGGCGAATTTTCCGCGGACCCCTTCGAGATCCAAGGCGCCTTCTCCGCCCTCACCTCCATCGTCCGCCACGAGCGGCCCTCCGCGGAGATGTTGGTGGAGATCCACCGCTACCGCCTCGCCCTGCGCAACCACATCCACGATCTCGTCCGCGCCCACCCGGACCGCTTGATCGAGGGCAGCGACATCCGCGAGATGTGGCTCTGGGTCGACGGCTACGGCGGGCGCGACGGCGGCAGCAACGCCATCGTCGACGCGCTGACCGAGGCGCGGCGCGCCCTGCTGAACCGCTTGAGCGGCGCCGCCGGGCCGGGCGAGCGTCGCCGCATCCTGACCCTCCTGGGCGACAGCTTCCGCGAGGGCATGCGGATGCGCCTGCACGGGAACGACTACGGCCTGCAGGCCTTCGTCGACCAGCATCTCGAGATGATCCGCGCCCTGCGGCCCGCGGAGCGGCCCTCGGTCTTTGCCGAGTCCCTCCAGTTCCTCAATCAGATGGAAGTCGAGCGCATGCGCGCCCGCGGCCGCGAGGTCGACAGCTTCCGCAACGTCTATTACGACACGATGACGGCGGCCTTGCCCTCGCTGATCGCCGACATCCCCGCCGGGCCCGAGCGGCGCAGCGCGATTTTACAGTTCACTCGCGCCCTCTCCCAGGCCCGCGAGGCGGAGGAGCGCCGCCTGCGCGCCGCCGAGCGCGCCCTGGTCGCGATTCGGGCCACCTCCGCGCACCATTGGGCCGTCGAGCACGGTTTCGACGAACGCTTCCTCTGCCGCACCGAGGCCGAGGACGTGGACGCCCTGCGGCCCGCGGTCGAGGCGATGCGCCGGATGGAGACCGGCCTCTGGAACCAATTCGCCGAGGGCGAGTCCATCCCCGAGGCGCGCCGGGTCTACGAGGGCTTCGCGCGCGCGATGAGCCTCACCGTCGAGGGACGCAGCGGCGAGGCCCGCGCCGCGATGACCGCCTATTATTCCGATCCCGAGGTCCAGGCCTTCCTGCGCTCCGACCCGGCCGGCGACGCCCACCGCGCCGAGGCGCAGGCGCAGATCCAGCAGCTGCTGGACGTCTCGGCGACGATCCTCAACGGCGAGGCGGGGGCTCGCTTCGACCGCACGCTGCGCATCGTTCGGGGACTCGCGCGCATCCGCCTGCACACCCTGCGCGCGGAAGGCGAGGAATACCCCTACGACATCGGCACCATCGACCGCATGACGATGGAGCTGCCGCGCTTTTTGGCGACGCTGCCGCCCGACCGCATGCCGCAGACCTTCGAGGCGGCCCTGCAGCTCTTCGGCGCCGCGAACGAGGGCAACGCCCGTTTGCTGAGCGAGTACAACGGCGCGATCAACCGCATCCCGGTCCAGCGTGTGGGCGAAGACGGCGCCGCGCGCACCGGCTCGGTCTGGGGCCTGATCCGGGCGATGGAGCACATCGGCGACCCCGGCGGCGCCGAGCGCGCCTTCGCGGCCCTGCAGCAGGTGGTGGCCGACGACACCGACTGGGACCTCCTCAGCATGGAGGGCCGCGGCGACTTAGGTCCCGCCCTGCAGGATTTCTGCGACATCATCCTCGAAGAGGGCACGAACGTATCTCCCGGTCTCCGCCAGCGCGTCGCCGACTTCCGCGCGCGCATCCCTGAAGAGGAGGAGTGGGGCCACTTCCTGCGCCAGACCTTCAACTGGCAGCTCGCCGTTGACATCGGGCTCATGGCCCTCTCCGGCGGCATCGGCGGCATGGCGCGCGCGGCGGTCTCCCGCATCGTTATCGGCCTGGCCGAGCGCGCCGCCCTGCGCATGGCCTCGACCACGGCAATCCGCATGACCATGATGGCCGGGCGGGGCATCGCCTACGTCGGCGGCCACGTCGCCTCCGGCGTCACCTTCAATTTGATCCACGCCTCCACCTCGGCCCTCATCCTGAATCGGCCGATGGAAAATCCCTTCGCCTCCGGCCTGCGGATGAGCGCCGACAGTATGATCAACGATCCGATCTCGATGATGCTGTTCAGCTCGGTCCCCGGCCCCAGCAGCATGGTCGGCCGCTTCCTCTACCGCCAGGTGGCGACGGCGATCACTTTCCAGATCTCGCAAAACATCCGCTACCACGCCGAGCGCGGCGCCCGCGACCTGCTGGACAGCGACTTCCACCGCGCCGTCGAGCGCCGCGAGCACATGCGCGCCATGTGGGAGGCGACGGGCGACCATTACTATATGGAACGGTTCGAGGCGGCCGAGCGCAGCGTCACCGAGATCATCGGCCACGAGCCGGACAACTCCGTTCGCGGCATCATGCTCAACATCGGCATGAACATCGGCCAGGCCGGAGCCGACCACGTCATGGGCACGCACCACTGGGCGGGCCACTTCGGCTTGGAAGAGGCGCCGCGCGCCGCGGCGGAGCGCCCCGGCGCGCCGCGCAGCGAGGCCGAGCGGACCGCGCGCCGCGAGCACCACGTTTCGCTTGCCGACGCGCTGGCTTCCACTCGCGCAACCCGCCACGGCAGCGGGCGCGAGGCGGCCGGCGGCCCCTACCGCGGCGGCGCCGAGGAAGGCCCCGCGCGCGAAGCGGCCGCGCGGCGCGCGGGCGAGGAGCGGGCTTTCTTCCGCGAGCTGGTCGACTTGGACGTCTATGAAAATTACACCCCCGAGGCCTTGGATGGGATCGTCGACCACGTCGCCCGACGCTTCGACCCCCGCGGCGAACCGCCGGCGCTCAACGAATCCGCGCGGCGCTTTCTGCGTTTCTTCTTCACCCACGTCAATCCCGAGCACGCCGGCCGCGTCGCCCCGGAGGCCCTGGCGACGCTGCTCGAGGCCGCCGTCTCCGGCACGCGGCCCGCGGAGCGGACCCGCGCCGCCGAACGGCCCGCCGAGGGAAGGGAACCGGGAGTCGAAACGGCCCCCGTGGAGGTCCCGGCCGAAAGGATTCCGGGGCTGACCCGCGGGGTCGGCGACGCCCCGCTCGCGGAACGCGCCCTGCGGGCCTCGCCGGACCTCAGCGAGACGATCCGCGACCGCGAGGCGAGCCCCGAGGCCGAACTCGGTTTCAGGCTGCTCGCCGACGAGGGTCTGGCCGACACCCTGGCCCATTTGGACGACCTGTTGCGCGGCGCCGATCCCGAGGCCCTTCGCACCGCCGAAGGCCGGGAGAGATTTTTACGCGGGTACCGCGAGGCCCGCGAGCACCTCGAGGCCAACCCAGATGCCTTGGGCGGTCTGCGCCCGCACGAGGCCTTGGCCGCCTTGATGGCGCGCGAGGGAGGCGACGACCTCCCCACCGCCGCCCGCCGTCTCGTGGCCGGCGAGATCCGCCTGCGCCCCCGCACCGAGGCGGAGCACGGCCTGGTGCCGCCGGGCGCGCACGCCGCGTCGCCCGTACGCCGCGTGGTCGCCGAAGAGCTGACCGCACGGCATCAAGAGACGTCGCTGCGCGAGGCCGCCCGCGCGGTCGAACACGCCCGCCGCGAGGTAAGAGAATTGACCGCCCTGCTGCGCGCCCGCGAGGGCGACCCGCGCTTCGCCGCGATCGAGGCCCAGAACCGCGACGTCCGCGTCCGCCTCGAGGCCGCGCACCGTCGCGTCGCCGAGGTCCGCGAGCGGATCCGCGAGCTGCGCCGCGCCGAGCGAGAACTTTCCCGCCGCGGCCTCGATCCCGAACGCCGCCGCGAGCTGGGCGTCGAGGCCAACCGCCTGCGCCGCGACATCGCCCAGCGCATCGCCGGCATCCGCAACGCCGAGGCCGGCGTCACCCGCTTCGTCGCCGCGGTCCGCGCCCTGGAGCGCGCGACTCCGCGGCCCGCGACCGAGGCCGCCGCCCGCGA
>JASOAK010000038.1:0-25079 GCA_048499175.1 bacterium | reverse complement strand
CGATGTTGATGTAGCCCTGGGCGGGTCCCTCGCCGGCATTCTGGACGATGGTGTCGGGGTAGAGCTGCTGGAAGTATTCGATGAAGCGCTCGTTGATGGCCTTGTAGTCCCGGTTGCTCGGGCCCTTTTGCAGCTCTTCCTGGATCTGCGGATCGATCATCGCGAAGAAGTTGAGCAGTTTGTAGAGGTCGGAATCGCCGTATTCCAGGTCCGCCTTCGGATTGGCGAGGGTTTCCGGCGGGAATTTCCCCTCCTGGATCGCCTTCTTCAATTCCGCGATGTCATTAAACTCATAGCCCTGGGCCTTGAGGCCGGAGAGCAATTGGGCCTCCGTCTTTCCGGACAAGTCCAGCAGGCCTTGGACCATCGCGTCCGCGTCGACGCCGCCCGAGGCGGTCGCGTCGTTGACGCCGCCGTTCAGGGTGACGCGTTCGCTCATCTCGGCGGGGACGCCCTCGGTGCCGGGAGTCGCGCCGAACTTGATGTACTCGGCGTTGGCGTTGACGTTCACCTTGTAGCCCTTCTGGACGAGGTAGGTGTCGGTGCTTCCGTCCTTGTGCTTGACCGCGACCTCGATCGTGCCGTCGGGCTTTTGCGTGACGACGACCTCGTCGGAGGGCTTCACCGAGATGTTGGCGTCGGAGTAGACGACGTGGGTCTGGTTCTCGCCGGGGTTGGCCCAGAAGTCGATGGTGCCGCCCGCGAATTCGGGCTCGTAGAGTATGGTGCCGTCCTCCTGGACCACGCCCTCGATGCTGGCGTCGGGCTTAGTTCCCGCGCCGTCGGCGCCGCCGGTGAATTTGCCGGTGGTGATATTGGGGTCGCCGGTATTGTTGACGACCTGTTGGTCCGAGTTGGGCGTGTTGATCTTGATCTTGTCGCCGTTGGCGGGATCGTAGTCGTGGACGAAGTAGACCGCCTGAGTGCCGGTGGCCGGGTCGGTGACGGTGATCTTCACGACGGTCTCCGCGGGTTGGAAGCGGGTATCCGTCGTGGTCTCGACGGTGACGTCGGCGGAGGTGGGCGCGACATTGATGGTGACGTCGTTGCCCCAGAGATCATGGGTGCCGTTGCCGGTGAAGCCGACGTTGTTTTTCTCGTCGGTGTAGACCCAGTTGTCCATGGTGCCGGTCATGCCGCCGAATTGGTTGCTCTGCGGGCCTTGCGGGCCCATCGGGCCCACGGGACCGCCCTGTCCCATGCTCGGATCCCAGGACTGCACGCCGCCGTAGCCCAGCTGGCCGGCGGCCCATTGCATCTGAGCGAGGAAGCTGTTCCAGGCCTGGGCGTCGGGCTTGGGGGTATTGGGGTCGCCCGCCATCACCGCGTTGTAGTAGGCGTAGGCCTGCTCATACCAAGAGGCGAGCTCGGAAGTGGCGCCGCCACTCTGTTCCAAAGACTTTGCCGTGGAGGAGTAGGTGCCCAAGGCCTTGCTTGGGGCGCCTTGGGAAACTGAATTTTGATAAGCAGGCTGCGCGACGGCAGAAGAGAAATTGCTTTCCATCCAAAAGACCCTCCTCAGAGTCTGAGAAAAGGAAAAGCAATTCGGATGCCACCGAAGTCAATATTATAATATATTGATTTTATTATAAATTTTTAGCTATGGCCTTTGTCAGGTAGAAAGAATTTGTCAAGAAATAAGGGTGATAATTGTTCCCATGTGAACTAATTTCATGATGCGAATCATGGGTCGGAAATTTTAGCGGAGCAGAGGGCGGGGGCTTGAAACCCCTCAGTTTTGGGTGGTGAAATCTTATCGAGCAAGTGTCGTTTACCTAAGAAGTTGCTAGAAAAAATAGGCAGAAATGCCCCCTTTATTTTTTTATCCACAGTCAATCTTCGAGTACAGAAATCCTCCAAAGTGGAGAGGGATTAGAACCACCATAAAATGGGGACTTTGGGGTTCAGGCCCCAAAATAGAGTGGTAAAGCGCTCCATCGCCACGGGGCGTATTATATCTATTTGATATTTTTAATTAATTCTAATATTTTCACCAAACTCTCGTGGCCTATTTTATGCACGCTTTTGCTGTAGGTTCTCCAAAGCCATTTGGAAAGCGAGCACCCATGGTCTCCCGAAAAGACAAATCCCTAGATCCATGTTTTGAAAACTCCTGCGAGGAGTCTCGCGCGAGACGGAGCCGAAGGCTGCACGCTGGCCACGGCGCCCAAAGCCGCGGCGCACCTCCCCAGTGGCATGTCGAAGAATCCAAGGCCACGCCCTTCGTGAGCGATTTCTTTTTAGTCATTCCGACAAAGTCCCGCACTGATTGCAATTCATCACCAAGTTAAAAATGGCCCCAGAATTCTCTTGGGGTATTTTTTTTAGTTGTCCACAAGGCATTTTCTTCCTGGCTGATAACTTGTGATAAGTCCATGAAATCTGAAGTGAAGACCCGAAAGGAGATCCTGTGGACAAGTCCGAGCCTTTCCAAGCGATTTTTGGGGTCTCTGTCTTCGCCCTGACCTTTTTAGGTTCGGTGGGGGCGGTGGCGAAGGCCCTCGGCGGACGAGGCGGCGGGCGAGGCCAGCCCAAGCGCCCTCGCCCCGGCCGCGACCCCCTGACACCAGCCAGTCCGTACCCTCCCATCCCGATGAAGATTTGGCCTCCTCGGCCGGCAAGGCGATTTTCCTCCGGCGCGGGCAGCATCGGCCAGGGCTTTGTCAAGGGGGCCAAGGTCACCGGCAAGGCCTTCAAGACCGCGGGGCATACGATGGCCAAGGGCTTCAAGAAGGCCGGGCGTTCCATTCGCGATTACTTCCTCGGAAAGAAAGAGGGAGACGTCGAAGAGAGCGACTTAAGCGGCGTCATCGAAGAGACCGGCGAAGCGGCGTCCTCCGCGCGCGACCCCATCTCCGACGAGCTGGACGCGGTCGGCAACGACATGCCCCGGCAGGCCGAGCGGAAAAGCCTCTCGAAGCAGCCGGTGGATGCGGATTCGGCGACCAATTAGGAGACAATTTTTTTTGAAGTGTAACGGCCCTTTGCGCCTACCCAAGGGAGCGGTCGGCTTTTTTTTATCTCGGCGTCGAGACGTCGAGGGCAGCGGCCACGGTTTCCAGTCTTTTATCGAGGGTCCAAAGCTTCGCCCGATTCAATCGAGCGGAGGCCAACAGATGGATGTCGATCCAACCGATGCCTTTCCCACATAGGCGGTGGGAATCGACGAACTCCAAGGCTTCTTCATGTTGTGCCGGTAGCAATCTGGGAAGCTCGCGAAGCAAGTTAAGGGTTTCTTGTCTGTTTTTGAAGTTGCCGCAGGCGAGTTCACCGATCACGAAGTCGTGGCATCCAACCACCCCTTCCTCCAAATAGCGAATGAGCCTGGAATTGCTGCGGCGAAAATGATCCACCCAGACGGAGGTATCCGCGAGGATCATGAACTCCCTCGCGAAGGACGCCGCCGGCGGACGGAGCGAAGTTTTTTCTCCGTTCCGCCCAAGGCCGCCAAGCGGGCCCGGGCATATTTTTCGATCAACGCCTGAAGACCCGCGTGAACGAGAGCTGTTTTTTCAGTAATCTGGGTGAGTTCGGCGGCTCTTTTGAGAAGTTCGTCTTTAAGGATTAGGTTTGTTCGCACATGTATTTATATGTATGTTTTATCTTCACTGTCAAGGACCGAACCGGAGGTCTTGACGAATGGGCTTCGGATTTTTCAAGTAAGCAGTTTTCGCTTCCTCAGGTATTTTTCGATCCTCCCCAACCCCTCACGGATCTTCGTCACGTCGGTCGCGTAAGAGAAGCGCACGTAGCCCTCTCCCGAAGGACCGAAGTCGATGCCGGGCGTGATCCCTACCTTGGCCTTCTCTAAAATATCGAAGGCGAAGCGGTGCGAGTCGCGCGTGTAGTGCTTGGCGTTCGCGAAGACGTAGAAGGCGCCACCGGGTTCGGCGGTGACGCCGAAGCCAAGTTTTTTCACTCCCTCCAGCATCACCCGGCGCCGCTCTTGAAAGATCCGGCGCATGGCATCGCGCTCCTTATCCGTCTTGGTCAGGGCGGCGATCCCCGCTGCCTGCACGAAGCCCGAGGTCGAGATGTAAAAATTCTGCGCCATGTTCTGGAAGACCTTCGAGAAGGCCCGCGGGAAGATGCACCAGCCCAGGCGGAAGCCCGTCATCGCGTAGGCCTTGGAGAAGCCGTTTAAGACGAAGGCGCGGTCGGTGAACTCCAGGATGGATCGCTCCTCTCCCTGGTAGGTCAGCCCGTGATAGATCTCGTCGCTGATGATGTATTTCCCCATCTTGGCTAGCGCCTTCATGGCCCCGGCGCCTAGTAGGGTGCCGGTTGGATTGCCGGGCGAGTTGATCAGGATCGCCTTCGTCTTGCGTCGCAATTTTTTCTTCACGGCCTCGGGATTCAGTTGGAAGCCCTCCGCCTCGCGGCCGCGGACGAAGGCCGGCCTGCCGCCGGCGAAACGCAGAAAGTTCGCGTAGCAGGGATAGTGTGGGTCGCTTAAGACCACCTCCTCGCCGGGCTCGAGCAGGGCCCCGAAGAGCAGGAGCATGGCGGGGGAAGTGCCGGCGGTGACCAGGACCTGGTCGGGGTGGATCGAGACCCGATAGCGCTTGCGGTAATGCGCGCAGATGGCCTCGCGCAGTTCGGGCATGCCGAGCGAATGGGTATATTTGGTGAAGTCCCGCCGCAGGGCCTCGATCGCGGCGGCCTTGACGGCCTGGGGGGCCGGGAAGTCGGGCTCCCCCACCGAGAAGCTGATGACATCGTGGCCCAGCTGTGCCATGCCTTGGCTCTTCTCCAGCACGTCCATCGCGATAAACGAGCGCAGTTGTCGGGAGCGGCGGGACAGTAGAGAGAGCGGGGCGGCCTTGGCGGGCATGGGGGCTTTCCGATTCCTTTCGCTAAGTGCTTGAAATGCCTTCCTAACGCGTCCTGCCCCGGGTCGCAACTTTTGTCTTCCGTTGCCGATCTTTAAAAGGACGGTCTTTATGAAGCTCTTTTTATCCGGGGCCTGCTTTGGGCTCCTTTTTAGCGCGATCGCGATTTGGTTTCTCAAGCTGTCCCCTTGGGCCATCCTGCCCGAATTGCGTCTCGAGGTCTTCATCCTGGGCGGCGGACTCTTGGGCGGCTTCATCCACCAATTGATAGGAAACGGCGAACATGTCTCCACCGAATAAAATTTTCCTCCCCGGAGTCTACGACGAGGTCGAGGGCGTTTGTCGCCTGATCCCCGAGGAAGAACAGGTTTGCACGGCGGCTCCCGAATCCGCGGCCGTCGGCGGCGATGCCAACTCGCTGGCCACGGTCTCCCGCTCGCAGCTGCTGAACGACGCCTTCGGCGCCTCGCGCCGGGTGAATCCCCTCTGGAGCGAGTCTCCCTATCGGTATTCCCTCTTGGCGATTCCGTCCTTGCTGACCGGCTGCGGCGCGCCCAGCGAGCCGCCGCCCCCGGGCGATCCCATCTCTTCGGCCAGTCCCTTGGGCCCCGAATCGGCGATGAACGCGACGCCCCTGGCGGGCAACCTCGACGGCGTCGACCTGACCGGCGCCGGCGCGCGCAATGCGGTCGCTTGGTCGGTCTTCGACTCGACGACGCCCGCCAACACCGGCACCTTCGCCTTCCTCCGCAGCGGCGGAACGGGCGGCAGCGTCTCGACCGTCAGCAACGAGGCCACGGCCCGGCACCTGACGACCTCGGCGGCCATGCTCGACAACGGCGAGACCGTCGTCGTCTATACCCGCACCGACGGCGACCCCGGCACCGCCCGCATCGTCGCGCGGCGCCTCTCGGCCTCGGGCAGTCCGATCGGCGGCGACATTACTTTGGTCGGCGCGGCCGACCGCGCCAACGTCCCCGACGCGCAGGTCGTCTCGACCGGCGACGGCTTCGTCGCCGTCTACCGCGACGGCAACGGCCAGCTGGTGGCGACCTCATTCAGCGCCGACGGCACGCAGACCGGTACGCGCAACCTCGGCGCCGAGCCCAGCTCCCGCAGTCACTACGCAGTGAGTCGCGGCGAGGGCGATACCTGGGTATTGGCGGAGATCAGCGGCTCCAACCAAGTTCACGTCCGCAGCTTCCACGGCGTGACGCCGGGCGACGTCGACCGCAACATCAGCACCTCCGGCTTCTCCTCCACCGCCAGCCTGAGCGTCGCGATCAACGAGGAGGGTTCGATCATGACCGCCTGGAACGCCCAAGGCGGCGGCATCTTCGGCGCGGTCCTCGGCGGCCCGAGCGGCGAGAGCCCCTTCCGCATCACCGCGAGCGGTCTCGCCAACACCATGTCGATCGCCAACGACCACCGCGGCAATTTCCTCTTCGCCTGGGAGCAGGGTGGTCAGGTTCTGGCGCGCGTCTACAACGGCACCAGCAGTTTCACGACGCCGGCGGATTTCTCGGTGATCGCCTCCGGCAACACCAATTCCAACGTCCAGGCCCATGTCTCGGACGACGGCATTTTTACGATCAGCTGGATCCGCAGTAGCAGCTCCGGCGGCAACACGGTGCAGGACTTGATGCGGCGCGACTATCGGCTGAACTACGAATAGCCGCGGCCGGCGCAACGTTTCCCGGATTCGGCCGATAAATCTCCCGTGGGAGGCCTTTCATGGCGATACGGGAATTAGGCGAAAACCGCGGCTCCAGCGAGCCGAAAAACCCCATCGAAATCGAAGACTTGGTCAGTCGACTCCAAGACCTTTGCCCGGAGGAAATGGCCCAGGCGCTCTTCACCCTTGAATTCCACAAAAAATTCAGCCAGGCCTTCCGAGGCTACCACGCGGCGATGCAGCAGGACCCGACTTCCTTGTTCTTTTCGCGGGGCCTCAAGCACGAGATTCAGACGATCTACCTCGAGCTGGCCCGCCACCTGAAGGCCAAGAACGCCGGCGCCACTGACCTGATGAACCAGGTCTTCGACTTCTTCGGCGCTACGCTGAAGTCCCTGCTGAAGGTACCCAACCTGGTGTCCAACAACTAAGAGGTCGCGATGTTTCCCTTGTTTTCCACCTCAGCCCTATGGATCTTCGCCGCCGTCCTCGTCGGACTCTCGGTGGCCGCTTCTTACTTCAATACCCCCAATCGCTAGCCGCATTGCGCAACTTCCGGCGCCTGGGCCCGAATCTTAGGCATCCCTTGTCCTAGGTTTCGGGTGAAAGATGTCGACTCCAGTCTCCCTACAACCCGGCTTTGCGCCGGAATCCTTGCTTTCCGGCCTGGGTTCGAACCCCGAGCTGTCCTCGCTGGCGCGGGAGACGGACTCGGAGTTGTTTTTCGAATCCCTCCTTGCCTATGGCGGTCGCCGGGAATCCGCCGGCGACTTCGAGGTCGCCGCCCGCATCTACGCGCGAATCCAAGAAGAGGCGCCCGTGGAAATCTCCCGGCGCGCTTCGCTGCGGCTTGACGCCATCCTGGGCCGCGGCGCGACGGGGCCGCGCGCAGAATTCCTGCTGCGGCGCCTCGCCGGCGAGGCGAGCGACCCGGCCGCCTTGTTCGCGATGGGCACGGCGGTCTCGGTGTTTAGACTGGCGCGGCTGGCGAGCCTGGCGCGGTTGAGCGCGAGTCCGGCGGCGAATTTGTTCACGCGGGGCTTTGGCGCCAGGGCTACGGCGTCCGTTGCCGGTTTCGCCTTGGAGGCCCCGACCTTCACTTTCGCGGGCCGCTTGGCGAACCAGGCCTTGGGGCGGGAGCAGGATTGGGGCCCGGGCGCCGTCGGCAGGGATTTGGCTTCGAGCTATTTGGTGTTGGGAGGCTTGAAGCTGGCGGGGTGGGCGAGTCGGGCGGCGTATCGGAACGTAGGGGCGAACCTTGTGTTCGCCCCAGGCGGCGGGGGAGGGCGAACACAAGGTTCGCCCCTACAGACATTATTTCAACAAAGCGGGACGTTGGCCGGCATCATCCTCGGCCACCATCTCGAGGAGAGGGCCGGCCTGCGGCCCGCGCGGTCCGGCGCCACCACCTTTGTCGATTCCTTGGCGATGTTGCTTCAATTCCACGTGGCGGGCCGTCTAACTTATCACGCCTTCGGCGAGCGGTTCTCAAGCCGCGAGATCGATTTGGAAGCCCGACACCGCGGTCTGGAATCCTTCACCGCGCGGCTCCCGCGCCGGACCGCGGAGATCCTGAGCGGCCCGCAACTCGCGATGGCTGCGTTGGGGCCCGGGGCGGAAGGCCGCCCCGAACCGCTCCGCATGCAGGCCGGCGGATTCCCGCCGTCCTCCGCGCCGGCCTACGAAACTTACCATTTCCCCCCGGGCGGCCGGGGCCCGCGGCCTCCGCGGGTGAGCTACGGCGAGGCCGAGCGGCGACTGTGGGAGGGAATGGAGCCCGAGCTGCGCGCAGTCCCCTTCGAGGCGCCCCGGGAAGAGATCCTGTCCCGCCGCCTGAATATCGAGACGGCCGACCGGCTCTGGGAATTCCAGATCCGCGATTTCGCGCGCCTGTTGTCGGGCGAGGTCGAGGTGCATCCGCCGGAGCGGCTGACCGAGCCCTTCAGCACGCAATTCCTGAGGCCCAAGGGCGACCTGCTGCGTCGCGCCGCCGACTTTGCCGAGGGGAAGGGCCGAGTCTACGAGTTGAGCCTCCCCTACGCCAACGCCTCCTTCGGAAAAGCCAATGTCAAAGGGCATTATTCCAACCTCCGCCACCTGATGGGCGAACTCGAGGACGCCTTCGGCCGGGAAGTCCAGCTCCAGTTCGTGCGGGAGGGAAGGATCCGCGTGCGTCTTCCGAATTTATCCCTCTGGGAAGGGCTGCTGCGGGCGCGCTTCGGCGAGGCGGCGCACCGCCCGGTCTTCGTCGACGGCATCATCACGCGCGACGACACGATGCGGCTGCGGGGCAAGCTCCTTGCGCCGGTGGGAATGGTGCGCCAGGCCACGCTCATCTCCGAGTTGGACGGGAAGGTGCACGCCTTCTTCGTTCCCTTCCACGATTACTACCACGCGACGATGGCTTCGATGCTGCCGCCCGAGCTCTGCTCCAGCTGCGCCGCCCTTTATTTTCCGTTGCAGCGCGGGCTTCCGGCCTCGAGCCTCAAGCAGGAGCATCTCAACCGCCTTTCCGACTTGGATCCCGGCTCGGACTTCAACGGCAATCCCGAGGCCTTCGTGAAGTTCACGCTGCTGCCGTTTTGGCATTCCTTCTTCGCGCAGGCGGAGGCGGGGACGATGACGCAGCGGCGGTTCCAGCAATACCCGCAGTTTTTGCAGAGCTACCGCCGCATCCTGCGCGACGAGGCCGCGACTCCCGGCGTGGCGCCGCAGTGGCGCGGGAGCTTCGATCGCCTTCTGAACGAGTTCGGCGACGAGTTCACCCGCTTGCTGACCTCGGTTTTGCGCAAGTGACACGAAGCCGCCATTTCCGCGTCATTCGCGTCGATTTAAGGGCTTCGGAAACATGGACAGGAGAGAGAGAAAAGCGCGGCCCCGAAAAAAAATCATGCAACTTCCCGTGAAAGGCTCCGAATAAGCTCTCGGTTTCCAAAAATAAATAAAGATTTTCGGCGCTTACCCCGCGGCTTCTGTACAGAAGGCGGTTTCGGAAAATGGGACCGAAAAGGTGCTGAAATCCAGCCGTCGGCATAGGGGGCCGGCGGGCTAGGGGCCTTCAAAGTTTTTGTATAGAGAGGAGATTCTATGACTCCACCAGTAGTCGATCCCTTGCACGCGGACGCGGGAGCACCGCCACCTCCACCTTCGGCCGATGCGGGGGCGCCTCCGCCGCCGCCCGAGGTGAATCCTCCGCCGGTACGGCGCGTCACCCCCGAGCCCGAGACCCCGCCGGCCAGCGATCTGGCCGCCGCCACGGCGCCGGCGCGCAACGCTTGGGACAACCTCCACCTGGTGATCGGCGGCGGGTACAACTTCGGCACCAGCGTGGGCGCCACCTCTGAGCCGTTCCGCAGCGCGGCCCCCAATTACACGGGCGGAAGCCTTTACTTCCAACCCTCGTACAGCCTCTTCCAAAACAGCTTTTTCGACTTTCGCCTTGGCGCCGGGCTGGGGGTCCATCCCCTGAGCATCCCGCGCTCCCCGGGTTCGGTGGACTCCAGTCTCACCGCCTTGAACTTGAGCGGTCTGGCCGAGGGGAATTTCAGCTTTCACCAGCACTTCGGCCTGGGACTGAATTTCGCGCTCGGCTACATGGGCCTGATGAGCTCCAACGCCGACGTCGGCGCTCCCTTCACGGCGACCCTTGATTGGGGTTCCGAAGGCGGCCTCCACGTCGGGGCCCAGCTCTACGCCCACACCTGGAATCAGGCGATCCGTGCCGGCGTTGCGATGGATGCGATGCCGACCGGCTTCGGTCTGACCACCGCGCCGGGCCAGCCCGATCTCTTGGTCAATTACGGCCCGACCTGGACGATCTTTTTGGGCGTCGATCCGGTCCGCATGATTCGCAATATTCAGCACGGCGGGGGCGGCAGCGTCCCCTAAACCGTGAGGGTGCATTTTTTCGGGTTTCTAACGCAAAGGACTCATCGTCCTGAATGACATATAGGAGTGTCGTTATGCGCGCTATTCGCAAAGCCGCAGTACTCGTCCTGGTCCTCTCCACGATCCTGATCGGAAGCGACGCGGTCGCCGGAGGACTGAACATCCCTGAAGATTCCAACGGCGGGAAGATCTGCAAGGTCACCTCGATGGTCGACGACGCAAGCATCTCCGGCAGCCTGCGCCGCGCCCTGGAGCAGGGCTACAACATCCAGGACAGCTCCCTGCCGTCCTTCTGCACCGAGAAGATCGTCTTCGACACCGCCGGCACCATCACGCTGCGCGACAGCATCCGCCTGAACAACAAGGCGGCCGCGGGGTTCACTCTCGAGAAGGGCGCCGGCGTGAGCGGACAGGTCATCCTCGACGCTTCGGCGCTTGACGCGGGCACCTGCGCCATCGAGCTCGACTCCAACCAAGTTACGATCAAGGGCATCACCATCCGCGGCGCCTCCGGCTCCGGTATTTGCATCAAGGGCGGCTCCAACGGGAACCTGATCGACGCGGTCAGCGTCACCCGCAGCGGCAACGGCATCCTCGTCGAGTCCGGCTCGCAGCGCAACACCATCCAGAACGGCTTTTTCTTCGACAACAGCGGCTTCGGCGTGAAGCTGCTCGACGCCACGCAAAATCAGGTGACCCACAACGCGATCTACCGCAACACCCAGGGACCGATCGACTCCCCGGCCACCAACCTGCGGCCCGAAATCGCCTCCGCCGCGCCGTCCAATTCGGCCGCGACCAATTTCACCCTTTCGGGCTCCGTGCCCGAGGCGGTCGACCGCATCGAGATCTTCCGCGGTTCGCCCTCCGGCTCCGAGACCAATTTCATCGTCGACGTCCGCGAATTCTCGGGACTGTCCTTCATCTCGACCATCGACGCCCGCGCCGGCGAAGAGGTCTTCGCGGTGGGCATCGCGCCGGACGGCACGACTTCCCCGGCCTCGACCCTGGTGCGCCTCAGCGCCACCGGCGGCACCGGTCCGGGCACCGGCCCGCGTCCCTGCTTTCCAGGACAGGTCTTTCCGCCCACCGCCGACTTCGACAACGACGGCATTTTCGACGTCAACGAGGACAAGAACAAAAACTGCATCGTCGATCCGGGCGAGACCGATCCGGCCAACGACGATACGGACGGCGATACCCTCAAGGACGGCATCGAGGACCGCAACAAGAACGGCGTGGTGGAAGACGGCGAGAGCAACCCCACCCTGATCGACAGCGATTCCGACGGTCTTCCCGACAACATCGAGGACCGCAACAAGAACGGCATCCGCGACTTCGGCGAGCTGGATCCCTCCAAAGAAGACACCGACGAAGACGGCATCATCGACTTGCTCGAGGACATGAACGGCAACGGGGTGTGGGATTCCCCGGCCGAGACCAACGGCGTTCGCGCCGACACCGATTTCGACGGTCTGGCCGACGGCATTGAGGACAAGAACCGAAACGGTATCGTCGATTTGAACGAGAGCGATCCCCGCAAAGCCGACACCGACGGTGACGGCCTGCTGGACAACCTCGATCCCTGCCCGCAGAACACCAGTACCAGCTGCGAACAGCCCTGCGTACCCGGCATTGTTCCCGAAGAAGACCTCGACAACGACAACGACGGCATCCCGGACCTCTACGAGGACTTCAACCACAACTGCATCGTCGATGCCGGCGAGACCGACGCCTTCGACCGCGACACCGACGGCGACGGGCGCAACGACCGCCTCGACGCCTGTCCGAACAACCCCGACCTGACCTGCGAGGGCGAGTGTAATCCGGACAGCATCAATCCCTTCACCGATTCGGACTCCGACGGGCTTCCGAACGCCGAAGAGGATCTCAACAGCAATTGCTTCGTCGATCCCAATGAGAGCGATCCCTTCGATCCGGACACCGACGGCGACGGCACCAAGGACGGCACCGACACCTGTCCGCTCGATCCGAACCCGCTCTGCGCCAACGAGTGCGTGGCCGGCGTCGAGCCTCCCGAGGCTCAGGATTCGGACGGTGACGGTATCCCCGACAAGTTCGAGGACATCAACCGCGACTGCATCCAAGGTCCCAACGAGACCAACTTCCGCAAGCGCGACACGGATAACGACATCATCAACGACAATGAGGATCCCTGTCCCCTGAATCCGGATCCGAGCTGCACCAAAGAGTGCATCCCCGGCGAGTTCATCCCGCCGCAGCGCGATTCCGACCGCGACGGCATCAAGGACACGCTCGAGGACACCAATAAGAACTGCATCCGCGACATCGGCGAGTCCGACGCCTACAGCAACGACACCGACGGCGACGGCTTGACCGACGGCATCGAGGATCGCAACCAAAACGGCCTCTTCGAGCCGGGCGAGACCGACCCACGCAACCTCGACACGGACGGCGACGGCATTCCCGACGGCGTGGAAGACCGTAACAAGAACGGCATCGTCGATTTCGACGAGCTCGATCCCAAGGCGGCCGACACGGACGGCGACGGCATCCTCGACTTCAACGAGGATGCGAACCGCAACGGCGTCTTCGACGCCGGCGAGACCAACGGCGCCCGCAAGGACAGCGACCAGGACGGCCTCGAAGACGGCGCGGAGGACGCCAACAAGAACGGCTTCGTCGACGCCGGCGAGACCGATCCGCGCAACCCGGACAGCGACGGCGACGGCGCCACGGACGGCCAAGAGGTCAGCCTGGGCACCAACCCGATCAACGCCAGCGAGTCCGACCTGAACAAGGCCCTGGGCCGCGGCTGCGCGCTGAACGCGGCGGGTTCCGCCCCCGCGGGCTTCGGCGCCTACCTCGGGATGGGGCTGCTGGGCCTGCTCGGCCTGCGGCTGCGCCGCGCGAAAAAGTAGTACGCATCTCCTTTTCAGAGAAGGCCCCGCTCCGGAATCCGGAGCGGGGCTTTTTTTATGCGTCTTTGATAATGCGTTAAAGCGGCGGATCCCCTGGTCCCCGGGGGTAGAAAAAATCTTAAGCCCACAACCCTTGCCATGACCGCCGCTTTTCAATAGGAGGGACCCCATGCCCTCCGTCCCCCGCCCCATCCGAGTCCTCCCCGAAAACGTGGTCCACAAGATCGCGGCGGGGGAGGTGGTCGAGCGCCCCGTCTCGGTGGTCAAGGAGCTGGTCGAAAACTCCCTCGACGCCGGCGCCACCCGCATCCACGTGAGCCTCGAGCAGGGCGGCGCCAAGTCCATCGTCGTCACCGACGACGGACACGGCATTCCGCCCCGCGACCTGCCCTTGGCGCTTAAGCGCCACGCCACCAGCAAGATTACCCGCGCCGAGGACCTCTTCAGCCTCCACACCCTGGGCTTTCGCGGCGAGGCCCTGCCCTCGATCGCCAGCATCAGCGAGTTCCGGTTGGAGAGCGCGACGGTCGAGAGCGATCCGGTCGGCTACGCGGTGGAGGTCAAGGCCGGAAAGTTAAGCGAGCTGCAAGAGCTGCCGATGTCCCGGGGCACCCGCATCTCCGTCAAGGAGCTGTTCTGCACCACCCCCGCGAGATTGAAATTCCTCAAGCGTCCCGAGACCGAATGGAGTCATACCCTGGATCTCCTGACGGCGATGGCCCTGCACCATCTTGCGGTGGAATGGCGTCTCGAGCACAACGGGAAGGTCTCGCTGTTCTGTCCCGCCGCCGCCGACCCCAAGCGGCGCATCCTCGACCTCTTCGGCAAGGAGACCATGGAGCGCCTCTATCCCCTGGAGCGCAAGGTCTCGGAGCTGTCGATCCGCGGCCTGATCGGCCACCCGAATTTTTCCAAGAAGACCAACCGGCAGATCTACGTCTTCGTCAACGGCCGCTTGGTTCAGGATCGCCTGATCAATCATGCCGTCGTCAACGGCTACCGCGGCCTGCTGATGACGCAGCAATACCCCATGGCCATCCTGCACCTCGACGCCGACCCCGCGAAGGTGGACGTCAACGTCCATCCCACCAAACGGGAGGTGCGCTTCAGCAATTCCAACGTCGTCCACCACCTGATCTCCGAGACCATCCGCCACGCCCTCGACCGCGCCCCTTGGCGCGAGGCGGCCGAGACGGAGGGGCTGGAGGAGGGGAGGGAGGCGACGGCTCGGCTCGCCGCGGGCGGCTTCTCCTTTCCCGAGCCGGCGCCGCGCCAGACCTCGCTGGGAGAGTCTTTCCGGGAGGAATATGCCCGGGGCATCGAGCGGGCCTTGCGCGGCTTCGCTCCCGGAGAGGCGGGGACGGCCTCGGCCGCCGAAGCTCCTTCGTGGCGCGAGGCGCCCAAGTCCGCGCGAATCGGCGCGCTGGCTTTCTCCGAGCTGAGGCTGATCGGCCAGCTCGGCGCGACCTACCTGGTCTGCGAAAGCGAAGGCTCGCTGCTGCTCGTCGACCAGCACGCCGCCCACGAGCGGATCGGCTTCGAGCGACTCAAGCGCTCGTATCTCAGCGGCCCCCTCCCGCAGCAGCGTCTCCTGCAGCCCCTGTCCTTCGATCTGCCCGAGCACGAGGCCGCCCGGCTGCGCGCCTGTCTGCCGCGCCTCGAGGCCTTCGGCTTCGCGGTCGACGAGTTCGGCGAGGGCAGTTTCGTCCTGAAGGCCCATCCGACCTTGCTGCGCGACGTAGATTGGATCGCCGTGCTGCGGGAGATCGCCGAGGAGATGGAGGAGAGCTCCGGCATGGCGGGCCTGGAAGACCGCATCGACCACGTGCTCGCCACCATGGCTTGCCACCGGCAGATCCGCGCCCACCAGCGATTGAGCGAGGAAGAGATGCTTGCCCTGCTGCGGGAGCTCGAGGGCACGCCCCGCTCCTACCACTGTCCCCACGGCCGGCCGGTCATGGTCGAGGTCGAGGCCCGCGAAATCGAAAAATGGTTCAAGAGGGTGCTGTGAGCTCGGCGCCCGCGATCGTGGTCGTGGCCGGCGCCACGGCTTCGGGCAAGTCCGAGTTCGCCGAACGGCTCGGCGAGCGGATCGGCGGCGAGATCCTCAACGCCGACAGCCAGCAGTTCTACCAAGGCTTCGACATCGGCACAGGCAAGCTGCCGCCGGAGCGCCGGCGCCTGCCGCATTGGCTCCTCGACGCCTGCGCGCCCGGCGAGCGGATGACGGCGATGGAGTTTGCCCGGCGGGCGGAGCGGCTCATCGCCGAGATCGCCGGCCGCGGCCGCGTGCCCATCCTGGTCGGGGGCACGGGGCTCTACCTGAAGGCCCTGCTCGAGGGCCTCGACGAGCTTCCGCCGCGAGATCCCGAGATCCGTCGCCGCCTCCAGGCGGAGGCCGCCCGCGAAGGCCCCGAGTCCCTGCACCGCCGTCTGCTTCGGCTCGATCCCGAGAGCGCGGCGCGGATCGGCCCGCGGGATCCGAACCGCCTGGTGCGCTACCTCGAGATCGCCGAGCTCAGCGGCCGCCCGCCCTCCGAGCTGCTCACCCGCCGGCGCCCGCCGGTCCTGCGTTTCCCGACCGAAACCTATTGGCTTCGCTGCGACCGCGCGCTATTGCGGCGGCGCATTTCCGGGCGGGTCGCCGAGATGCTGGCGGCGGGTTGGCTGGAAGAGGTGAGGGGGCTGCTCGCCCGGGGGATCGACCCGCGCCGCTTGGAGATCCGCCCCATCGGCTACGCCGAATTGGCGGAGGTCGCCTTAGGGCGCAAGGGATTGGAAGAGGCCCAAGCGGAGATCGTCGCGCGCACGCAGGCCTACGCCAAGCGTCAGGAGACTTTTTTCCGGGGGTTGTTCAGCCATACCGCCTATCAAGGCGGCGGCAGCCGGCTGCATGTCCTGCCATTTATCCACAGGCAATTTCCTGATTTCTAAAGGGAAAAGCACAACCTTGGCGGGATTCGGGCGATAAATATCAAGGGGAGATAGGGGTTTGCCGTTCGGGGATATGACGATGCGTTTGGGGTCCCACCAAGAGCGGTAAAACCTAATAAAAAACATAGAATTACGGACAAGCGGCGAGGGTTCGCGCCGGGGGTCCGTGGGGCACACATGACACCACCAGGGGCACCTCAGGGTAAGGGTGTATCCGGGAAACCCAGTCTTTCCTTGGAGACCCTGCCCGAACTTTGTTTGACGGTTCCGACCCTATTCCAAGGGCCCGGGGACCTCTCCGCCCCGGAACTGCAGCGGCCGCTCTTTTGGGCGGAGCGGCAGCACGGGGAGATGCTCCGTCAGGCCCTGTCGCTTCCCCGCAACTCCCCCTTCTACCTCTCCGCCTTCTTCCGCAGCGGCCGCGATCCCTCGTCCCCCTATCTCATCAAGACGGATGTTTTTCCCCGCCTCCCGGTCAAGGGGAACTTTCACGCCCTGAGCTACGACGTCGAGGCCGCCCGCTATCGCCTGATTCACGAGCTCTCCGGCAACCTGCGCTCCGCGGAGGGGCAGTTCGCCGACTTAAAACGCAGGCAAAAGGATCTGCACCGCTCCTTGGAAAAACTGACGGCATGGTCGTTGAAGCCCGCCGAACAACGCGGAGAGGCCGAAGAGCGGGAGATCGAGGCCGAGAAGAAAAAGATCAAGAAGACCGTGCAGGAGATGCGCCAGCTCCTCGAGGGGCTCAACGCCCCCGTCCAGTCGCTGGAGCGTTGGGCCCTGCAGGACGGCAAGGACAAGGCGGTGTCCCGGGAAGCGGCCTTGGACATAGTCTTCCGTCTCTTCCGCGCCAACGAGACGGTCGCGCGGGGCTATCCCGGCGCCGAGACGGATTCCGCCTACGAGTTTTTACGGCGCACCGAGGAGCGGCGTTTCCAATCCACCGTCTCCGAGGGCCTGAGCTTCGGCGTCGCCGTGTTCGACCTGAACGTCACCGGCCCGAACGCCGTCAACCGCGACTTGGGCGAGACCGTCCTCGAGCAGACCTACGAGGCCCTGAAGCATCACTTTCAGGGGTCCGTGGTTTCCAAGGGGACCCGCACCAATTTTCGCGTCGTCAATCCCGAGGCGAAGCTGCTGACGCAGGAGGCCTTGCTCAAGCTGGAGGCGGACATCCACGACCGCATCTCCAAGGCGGCCGAGGCCTCGGGGAACGAGGCCTGGAAGCGCTTCGTCGACAGGTACCACGTGGGGCTCACGGCGGGCTACGCCGAGGTCCAATTCCGCCCGGAGGACGTCCGCGTCGGTGCCGGCGGGGTCTACGAGATGGAGAGCGTCAACGAGCTCCTGAAAAAGGTCGACTACGCCTTCCGCCTGGCCAACGCCCGCAGCCAGGAGATGACCCTGCGACTGAAGGAGGAGGAGGCCCAAAAGGATTTGAGCAAGGCGGAGCGCCTGCATTACGGCCAGATCGCGATCTCCGACTTGAACGGCATCCCCGAGGGGCGTTTCCTCGAGCCGGGCGAGGAGGGCGTCGCCAAACGGGCCCCGGTGCGTCTCGTCCACAGCATCCGCGGATTGTTGGAGGGCCTGAAGCCCCTGCGCACGCACCTGAACAACGCCGAGCGCCTCGCGGAGGACCCCTTCGGCAAACCCGACCTGCTCAAGGAGGTCCTGATCGGCGACAAGGCCGCGCCCGGGATCCTCGAGGGCGTCGCCGAGCAGTATTATTCCGTCGCCTACGACGTCTCGCACGACCTGCGCATGCCGCGGCTCATCGAGCGGTCCTTCGCCGCCGAACGCGTCGACACCGTGATCCGCGAGACCGGCGGGGCGCACCTGATGTTCGTCGAGCTGGGACAGTTCTACAGCTTCGTCCGTTCCTGGTACGGGGGCAACGAGGACCGCTACGTCCACGAGCTGATCTACGAATTCAACAAGGTGATGATCCGGAAGGGCCTGGTGCAGATGCATCCCGCCAACCAGGCCCCCCTGCTCGACGAGGAGAGCCGGATCGCCGTCGACCCCAAGACCGGACAGTATTTCAAGCTCAACGGGCAGCATTTCGACTCGGTGTCGGGGATCCGGATCCTCCCGGGCCACGGCACCTCCTTTCCCGTCGGCAGCGAGGTGGTGCTGGCGATGCGGGACGGCGACGAATTGGGCTTCATCGTCGGGGACAAGAAGGCCGACGGGACGCCGGTCACCCGGGACGACTTGAAGGAGGCCTTCAAGGAATTCGAGTCGGTCATCCAGAAGAAGTACAGCCACATGTTCATCGACGACATCGAGAAGGTCGGGCCCGAGAAGACCCGCACCCCGAAGTGGCAGCGCCTGGTTTTCCAGAACGGCAAGCTCGGCAAGCACGTCATCGCCGAGAAGGGCATTCGCATGCAGGAGGCGGACGTGACCGCGGACTTCACCGGCTGGGTGGTCGACTACGAGCCGGTCAAGGAAGGCGTCGGCCCCGACGTCCCCGAGTCCGAACGCGCGGCCAAGGAGGCCTCCGATGCGGTGGTGGGGCGGAAGGCCCGCTGGCGGTACTTCGAGAACGGCGAGCTGACCAACAAGGTCTTCGCGGGCGAGACCTTCCATGTCTCGAACAAGAGCGGGGCCCTGCCGGCCTTGAACTTCCCGAAGGAGCTTCAAGAGGCGGTGCCGGAGTTGCTGCGCGAGCCGATCCTCGCCAAATCCCAGACGCGCCTCAGCGCGGGCTTCGTGAGCGTCGACCTGCAGAGCGGGGCGCAGCTGGACCAGGCCTGGAAGGACGCCAACGATCTCTCCAAGAAATCCAAAGAGAAGGGCGGCGAGCCCCTGTTCATCGAGGCCAAACCCAGCGTCGGCCATAAGCCCGCCGGACATCAATACGACAAGCACATCTCCGGCCCGCGCAGCCTCGAGGTGGCGGAATATTTCAAGGCCTACGCCAGGCCGGGCGAGCCGCCCGCCGGAAAGCCGATGAGCGCGGAGCTGAAGGCCTTCGTCTCGAAGCACGGCAAGGAGCTGGCCAGGCTCATCGACCCGTTGAAGCCGAAGACCTTCGAGCGGCAGATCCTCCGCTTGGTGAAGGCGAAGATCCCCGACGCCGCGGTCCAGGAAAAGCTGGGCGCCGAGATCGAGACGCAATTGAAGGAGGAGGGCGCTTTGCTGCGGGTCCGCGACTCGCTGGCCGCGACCCAGGTCCTCAAGCGGGAGGGCTTGAGCCTCGACTACCGCGGGGTGGGGCCCGCGCTGTGGACGGCCCTGGAGTCTGGCGAGAAGGCCCTGCGCGACGGCGACGCGAAGGACCTGCTGCGGGAAAACAAGGCCCGCTTCGTCAAACTCTACATCCAGCAGACGGGCGAGATGCCCCCCCAGGAGGTCCTCGCGGAGGCGCGGAAGTTCATCGACCCCCGCGCGGTATTCATCCCCGAGGAGATCTTCTCCCTGGCGAAGCAGTACAACGTCGCCCCGGAGCGCGTGCCCTTCATGGTGGCCGGCCTCAAGGCCGACGAGATCCGAAAGCTGGGGGAGGAGGCCTTTCGCGGGCTCAATTTCGAGGATTTAAAAAAGCTGGCCGACAGCCCGGAGGGGCAGGCCTTTTTGAAGCACCCCAAGAACGCGATGCTGCTGCAGGACACGCTCTCCTCGCGCTTGGCCTTCCAGGGCGTGCCGCTCGCGACCTCGATGGCGATGATCTTTCCCGCGGAGATGCTGTCCAAGTACCTGGCGGAAAAGGTCGGGGCCAAGCTGGGCCTCGGCCGGGCCGGGACCGAAGAGCTCAAATTCGGGATGACCCTCTATTTCGTCCATACCCTCAACATCACCGCCGGAGGGGCCTGGGAGGTCGCGGTGAACCGGTCCGCCGCGAGCCGCGCCTTGGTCCGCAGCAAGGGCGTCGAGGGGATGAAGTCCCTCACGGAGATCCTGAAGCGCAGCTTGAGCGGGGGCGTCTTGCAGGGCATGCGGTTGGCCGGCCAGGAGGTCGTGAGCGTGGGCGTGAGGAGCGGGGATTCGCTCGGCAAGGCCGTCGGCATGAACATCTTGGAGAAGTGGGGATGGCGGACGGCGGCGGCGGGCTTCCATTGGAAGTTGGCCGGGTGGCAGATGCTCTCGGGCGCGGGACGCGTCCCCTTCAACCTGCTGCGGACGATGGGACCGGGCTACCTCTCCGCGACATTATTCGACCGCGGCGCCGGCCTCTGGCTGAAGCCCGACCATCCCGTGCGAAAATGGGGGGCCTTCGTCGCCTTCTTCGGTCCCGACATGGTCCGGCTCGCCTTGGGCTCTTCCCGGATCGCCGCCTCGCCGCTCCTGAGCCGGGCCGGCGGCCTCTTCACCCGGGCCGGCAACGGTCTGCTCGCCGTCGCCATTTTCAATTACGGCCTGAGGCGGCTCGTGGTGGACGGCGATTACGATGCCTGGGTCAATCGCCGCGTCACCGACGAGGTCTACGATCATAACGTCTACAATATCGGCTCCCAGCCCTGGTACCGGGTGCCCTTGTCCGGGATTCGCGCCGGCGCCCGCTGGCTGGCGCCGGACGCGATGGAGTGGGCGGTCGGAGAGGTCGATCACAAGGATACCCGGAAGCGGATTCTCGACGAGGACCTGGCGAATTCGCGACAGATCACCGAGGGCATGAAAGAGCTGATTCCGAAGCTGATGGCCCTGCCCGTGTCCTTCCAGGTGAACCATGCGGGCTCCTACCAGCGCCTGGACTTCTCCGCTCTCGCCAAGCCGATCGAGCTGAGCGCCAAGGAGCAGGAGCTGATGAAGAAGATGGCGGAGAAGGAAGGGGAGCCGCCTGCCGAGGCTTTCGCCGGCATGGGCGCCGAGGAGAAGGAGACGAGCCTGCTGCGCATCCAGAATTATCAGATCCAGCAGGGGGCCCGCTATCTCCTGGCCGTGCGGCAGCCGGAGAACGATTGGGCCCGGAAGTTCTTCAACGACGACGGAACGCTTCAGGAGGGCAACGGCGAGGCCCTGCTCGAGCACCTCCTGCCCGCCAAGCCGGGCGAGCCCGTCACCGTCGAGAAGATCCTGACCTCGCGGAAGGTGATGGTCGCCTTGGCCCTGTTCGACGGGCAGGCCACCTTCCGCGGCCACAACACCCAAGATCTGGGGCGTCTCGCCGGCATCATCGACGAGAACCGGAAGTATGTCCTCTCCCCGGCCGTCTATGCGGGACTGACCCTCTACACCGCCCAGGCCTATGAGACGAAGGGCGAGCGCGCCCTCGAACGCGTCCAAGAACTGGTCGGCAAGCTCCAAGTCGCCTACCTCAAGGCCGACGAAAAGGACCGCGCCAAGTACCTCGAGGCCCTCCGCTGCCTCGGCGTCGAGCCCTAGGCATCTCCCCGTCCACCCTCCATAAAATGGATTTTCGCCTCCCGCGCGCCGCATCGTATCATCGCCCGGTTTTTACAGGGCTTTTCTCTTGACAGTCGGAGGCCCTTGAGTATGATGCGCGCGCCTGTTAAGAGCTAGGGTGAATCAAGCCTAATTGGTTGATTATATTGAATTGTTTGGGGCGGTGTCCCCTGACGTGAAAGGCTGTGCCACGCAGCACAAAATTGGGAAGGTCTCAATGGCTGGAGAAGCGACGATACCGGGTAGCGAAAGGGTCGCCCCGAAAAAGGGCAAAGATAATCTCTGGACAAGAAGAAATTTCCTCGGCTTTGCCGGGTGGGCCGCCTTTGGCGCCTTTATGACGGCCTTGCTGCTCTCCTTCCTCCGCTTCCTTTACCCCCGCGTCCTTTTCGAACCCTCTCCCGTCGTGAAGGTCGGCCGTCCCGAGGAATACCTGGTCGGCGAAGTCTCCGAAAAATACAAAGAGAGCAACCGCCTCTGGATGGTCCGCAACAACGAGGGCATCTACGCGCTGCTGGCCATCTGCACCCACCTGGGCTGCACCCCGCGCTGGCTCGCCACCGAGAAGAAGTTCAAGTGCCCCTGCCACGGCTCCGGTTTCAAGATGAACGGCGTCAACTTCGAGGGCCCCGCGCCCCGGCCCCTGGAGCGCGTGAAGATTTCCCTGGATCCCGACGGCATCATCCTCGTCGACAAATCCAAGACGTACCGTTTCGAAAAGGGCGAGTGGGACGCTCCCGACGCCTTCTTGAAACTGTCCTGAGCCCCATGAGGCCGAGCCCCCTCGGTCCGAACCACAGGTGACATCCTTATGAAAGACAAAATTCAAGATATCCAAGAGACCATCGTCAAGAGCTCGGTGTGGAAGTCGGTGTTCCGGCACGGCTACGCCGACACCCCCCGCAACCGCATCCTGATGGTAGCCAGCAACGTCTTCCTGCACCTGCACCCGTCCAAACTTCGCCGCCACGGCCTCACCTTGCGCTACACCTGGTGCGCGGGCGGTTTGACCTTCTTTTTCTTTCTCGTCACCGTCGTGACCGGCGTCTTGCTGATGTTCTATTACCGGCCCGTCGCCGAGTACGCCTATAACGACATGAAGTACCTTCAATTCGATATCCCCTTCGGGATGGTCACCCGCAACATGCACCGCTGGGCCGCCCACGCCATGGTCATCATGGTCATGCTGCACATGTTCCGCGTCTTCATGACCGGTTCCTACAAGCCGCCGCGCGAATTCAACTGGGTAGTCGGCGTCCTCTTGCTGACGCTGACGCTGCTCCTCTCCTTCACCGGCTACCTGCTGCCCTGGGACCAACTCTCCATCTGGGCGGTCACCGTCGGCACCAACATGGCCCGCGCGACCCCGATGCTCGGCGCCGAGGGCCCCTTGGCCGAGCAGGTGGCGGCCCTGACCGGCGTGGCGACGCCCCGCTACGACGCCCGCAGCCTGTTGACCGCCGGCACCGTGGTCGGCGCGCCGACCTTGCTGCGCTTTTACGTCTTGCACTGCATCTTCATCCCGATCGTCGCGGCGCTGCTCATGATCGTGCATTTCTGGCGCGTGCGTAAGGACGGAGGCATTTCCGGGCCCATGTAAGGCCGGCTTAGAAGGATTCCACCATGGCTGATATCAAGGACGCTTCGGAGATCCCCGAAGTCATCGACCCGAAAACCGACAAAGTGCATACCTGGCCGCATCTCGTTCGAATCGAGTTCATTTGCGGTCTGTTGGCCTTCATGGGCCTATTGGTCTGGTCGCTGGTGCTGGACGCGCCGCTCGAAGAGCCCGCCGACCCCACCAAGACGCCCAACCCCTCCAAGGCCCCCTGGTATTTCCTAGGCCTGCAGGAAATTCTCGTTTATTTCGATCCTTGGATGGCCGGCGTCGTTTTGCCGTCCCTGATCATCGTCGGACTGATGGTGATTCCTTATATCGATATCAACCCCAAGGGGAACGGCTACTACACCTGGAAAGAGCGCAAGTTCGCCGTCGCCAACTTTTGCTTCGGCTTCCTGATCCTCTGGGTGGCCCTGATCATCGTCGGCGTCTTCCTCCGCGGTCCCGGCTGGAATTTCTTCGCGCCCTGGCAGGAGTGGGATTCCCACAAGGTGGTGGCGCTCACCAACATCGACCTCAACATCCTCCTCGCCGACCTGACCGGTCTCGACATTCTGCGCAATACGGTCGTCGCCGCCGTCTTCGGGATGGGTTTGGTGGGGGCCTACTACGCGATCATCCCGATCTACTGGAAGCTGAAGTCGAAGAAATCCAAGATTCTCCAGGAGTTGGGGCCGGTCCGTTACGGGATCACCGCCTTCCTGTTTCTGACGATGATGTCCCTGCCGATCAAGATGATCCTGCGGTGGACCCTCAACATCAAATACATCGTCCAACTTCCCTGGATTAACTTGAATATTTAGGAGCCGGTATGGCGCTTGCGGGCCGAGAGAAATCGTTCAGTTTTGTCTGGTTCTTGCTGGGTGGGGCCTTGATGGTCCTGACGGCTTGGTACGTCTACGACGAGGCCATCGGACGCCGTACCTGGAAGCTCTATGCCGAAGAGTGGACCCGCCTCGAGACCAAGCGCATTGAGGAAGAGATCGCCAAGGAGATGAAAGGGATCGACCCGAAGAAGCTCAAGCAGATCGAGCTGGAGCGGGAGAAGGCCCAGCAGGCCCTGGAAAGCCAGGAGTTCAAGGATCTGCAAGAAGAGCTCAAGCGAAAGCAGATCGAGCTGGACGTGGCCAACCAAGACCTCCAATTCGCCAAGGCCGACCATGACGAGCTCTTCTATCAATGGAAGCACGCTCAGCACGAGGGGCAGGACTTCTCCGGCTACAAAAAGCGCTATGAAGAGCTGGACGCCGAGATCAAGAAGCTGAACGAGGTCCAGATCCAGAAGGAAGAGGCCTTCCTCGCCGTCCAAGAGAAGATCAACCTCTTCCAGAACAAACTGAAAGACCTCGACGCGCAGAAGTCGGCGCTCACCAAGAAGGTCGACGCCCTGCAGAAGCAATTGAAGGGCGTCCAAGATCGCGGCGCCCCGATCGAGCAATACGTCCTCGACGACCTGGGCAAGGCGGGTCCGGTCAACTGGGGCACCGTCGACCGCTGCACCAGCTGCCATATTCCGGTGCTGAAGCCCGGCTACGAGAAGCTCAAAGAGCCGTTCCGGACCCACTCCAACCTGAACGAGATCTTCAACAACCATCCCGTCGAAGAGTACGGCTGCGTCACCTGCCACGGCGGGCAGGGCCGCGCCACCCAGATCAAGCACAAGCCCCTGGAAGAGGGCGACTACCCCCACGGCTTCGAGCATCACTGGAAGACCCCGCTGCTGCGCGGGGATTTCGTCCAGTCCAGCTGCAACAAGTGCCACGTGCAGCAGCTGAATCTCGACCTGGCCCCGGTTTACACCCAGGGCAAGCAGCTCTTCATCGAGTACGGCTGCATCAACTGCCACACCGTCAAGGGCCTCGAGTGGGCGCCCA
>JASOAK010000037.1:0-25131 GCA_048499175.1 bacterium | reverse complement strand
ATGGGGAATTCTTTGATGGTGACGCGCTCGAGGTCGTTGTGGAGGATCTTGGCGACGTCTTTCTTGGTGCGGTAGGCGTTGGGGACCTCGCCCTGCCCGTTGAATTTACCCCCCTCGAGCTGGTAGCGCCCGTAGACCCAGTCGGTGCGCACGGGAATATTAGGATTAACTAGTAAAAACAATAACTTAGGCATGGTTTTGACTTTTTTCAGCTGCTCGCCGATGCCCTCGGCCAGGGCCGGGCCTTCGAAGAGGAAAAAGGGCACGTCGGCTCCTACTTTAAGGCCGATTTTCATGAGCTTTTCTTTGGTCAGCTTGAGCTTGAGGAGATGGTTGATGCCCTTGATGACGGTGGCGGCGTTGCTGGAGCCTCCGCCCATGCCGGCGGCCACCGGGATGCGCTTTTTAATGTGCACCTCGACCCCGACGTTGCGGCTGGAATAGGCCAAGATTTCTTTAATGGCCTTGAAGGCGATATTGCTCTCGTCGTTGGGGACTCCCTCGTGGTCGCAGGTGACCGTGATGCCTTTTTCGACGATTTTCAGGTCGATTTCGTCGGCGATGCTGACCCGTTCCATGAGGCTGCGCAGCTCGTGATACCCGTCCGAGCGCTTTCCGACGACTTCCAGGCGAAGATTGACTTTTCCGGGGGAGGGAAGCGTGAGGCTTTGCATGGTCGGTCCTTATATAGATTAAAAATAACCCTGTCAATACGGTATTTTACCATTGCTTTGTTAGAATGAGCCTGATACTTTGCGCCGCCTTTTATGAACAAAAGCAAAGGGCCGCGGAAGGCCGTCACACAAAAGAATCCGGGCAAACTCGCCCAGCTGATCCGGCTGCGGGAAGGCTTCACCAAGAGCTCCGACGGCACCGCGATCTATTACAAGGCGGTCGGCTTCGGATTTCCCATCGTGCTGTGCAACGGGATGGGGGTCTCGACCTTTTTTTGGAAATATTTCGAAAACGCCTTCAAGAACCACTTCCAGGTCATCACCTGGGACTATCGCGGCCACGGCCGCTCGGCCGCGCCGAAAAACCGCGACAACGTCAGCGTCCAGGCCTTGGTCGAGGACTGCAAGGCGGTCTGCGACGAGCTGAAGGTCAAGAAGGCCCTCTTCATCGGCCATAGCCTCGGGACCCAGGTGGTCCTCGAGTTCTACCGGCGTCATCCGCGCTACGTCGCCGGCATCGTCTCCTGCCTCGGCACCTTCGGGCGGCCGATGGATTATTTTTATAATTCGCCGCTTTCCAAGTATATCTTCGAGGTCTTCACCGCCTTAGGATTGCTCTTTCCCAAGCAAAGCAATTTCTTAAGCCAGCTGCTCATCAAGAACCCCTTCTGGTACCAGTTGGGCGGCCTGATGAAGATGATCAACACCGGGATGGCCGACAAGGCCGACGCCCAGAAGTACGTCGATCACATCTTGAGCCTCGACCCGCAATTCTTCGCCAAGCTCAGCCGCAGCGTCCAACAGCACAGCGCCGAGGACATGCTGAAGCGCCTCAAGGTCCCCACCCTCATCATCGGGGCCGACGGGGACACCTTCACCCCGGTCTGGCTGGCCAAGAAGATGCACCGGGTCATCCCCAAGTCCGAGCTGATCATCATCAAGAACGGCTCGCACGCCGCCCTCGTCGAACAGCCCGAGCTGATCAACCTGAGAATCGAGAAGTTTTTGCGGGAGAGGATCCTGTCGCTGCCGCAGGCCGCGGCAAAAGAGGCGGCCGCGCGGGCCGAGGCCGGCTAATAACCATCCTAGACCCCGCCCTTACGGCGCCAGGGGCGGAAAATCGAAGAAAATCAAATCCGAGGCCGTGGTAAACGGTAAAAACGTCAGCCCCGTAAGGTTCAGGTCCAAGGGGCGGCAGAAGGCGTCGAAGTCCACGCCCTCCCCGGTGGAGATTCGAACGCATTGGTTCGTGAATTGCGTCGGCGGATCGTTCGATTCGAAGGAGCCCAGCCAATAATCGTCGTTTTCCAACCAACGCCCGAAGCCCTTGGCGTAACTGGTCGCAAGCGGATCCTGGGCGCTGCCGTTGCTGGTCTTGAGCGCGGTGGGATCCGGCCCTAATTGGCTCACGAAGGCCCGGATCGGCAAAAACACCTCGGGAGGCAGCGAGGGCGTCTCGATCAAGCCCCCGAAGAAGCTGTCCGTGAATTTATTCTCGGTATCCAGGTGGTCGTAATTCGCGGCGATCCTGACATTGGACCCCACGGCCCCGAAGGTGAGGTCCTCGCCGCGCAGGCTCCCGGCCCCCGGATTGGTCGGGAGCGGAAATTCGTCGAAGCGGGCGGCAAAGAGCCGTGTCTCGACGACCCCGTCGTCCACCCAGACCCGAACGCAGATCGGGAGGGCCGCGGTATGCCCCGAACAGCCCTCGGTCCCGCCGATCCCGTCGAGGTCGAAGTCCCCGAAATTCAGTCGCGCGATGTAGGGCTTCGTCCCGATGAAGATGACGCTCTCCATTCGGGTCAAGGCGGGGTCCACCGGAATCAGGATGGTGCTCAAGGGACCCAACAGGGCCGCCAGACGGGTGTTGGCGAAGAACACCAGATTGGCGCTGAAGGCAAGGTTCTCGGAAAAATCCTCGATTTGACAGGCAGAGCTGCAACCGTCGCCGGAGAGATTGTTGGCGTCGTCGCACTGTTCCCCGGCTTCCAGGGACCCGTTGCCGCAGGCCCCGGCGGTGAGGAACTTCACGAAGGCCTCCTCGAGGTAAGGATCCGCCAGCATGGCGAGCATGGTCGGACCCGCGTCGGAACGGGTCTTGTCCACGTTGATGGAAAGATCTTTGGGAATTTGCAGGACCGACGGAAGCTCCGCGACCGGCGCCGGCGGGACCGCGAAATTCGCGCCCTCCCCCGTCGTTCCCGCGCACCCCAGCTGCAACAGGAGCGCGGCCTGCAGGATCAACAGGAAAATTTTCGTCGCCTTGCTGAGCAGCTTCACGCTTTTTTTCCTCTTCCGGCCGACATCAGGGCCGCGGACGTATTACACCTTCGGGCCCGGCACCGAGCACTTTAGGCAATCCAAGGGGCAGGTATCGCAGTCTTCAGATCCGTTGCAAACGGTGTCCCCGCAGAAATCGCTCCCGGGAGGAGGACAGGCCCTGGGGTCCTCCGAGGGAAATTCGAGGCAATCCTGTTCGTCCACCGTGCATTCGATCCTGCCGTCGCAATCGTTGTCGACGCCGTCGCTGCAGCTGGTCTCGAATTGCGGGCAATCCTCCGCGCACACCGAGTAGTTTTCCCCGGACCTGCACTCGCACAACCCGTCGCCGCAGACGGGGGGCCGAACGATGACGCAGCTGTCGCGGTTGCAATCTTGCGGGCAGGTAATGTCGGATTCCCCGGACCTGCACTCGCAGATCCCGTTGCCGCAGGCGCTCGGCTGCGCTTCGCCGCAGACGCCGCCGCCCTTGCTCAGAAGGCAGGCGAAGGTCATCTCGGGCGGCGCGCCGCACTTGGCCGCGATATCCATGCATTGTCGGTCGTCGGTGCAAGCCACGCTCGCTTCTTCGCAAGACCGGCAACTCTGGGAAAGACCGCAATAATAACCCTCGCCGCAGGAGTCCTGGCTTTCGCAACCGCAGACGCAGGACAGGCAGGCGGCGCCTCCCGCGCAGGCGTCCAGGCCCGGCTCGCCGCATTCCTCGCCCAAGGTCGCCTTCCCGTCCCCGCAGACGGGGAGCGTGCAGTCGTTGTAGCAATCATCGTTGTCGACGGTATTGCCGTCGTCGCAAGCCTCTCCGGCGGTGACAATCCCGTTGCCGCAGCCGGTCGGGGTACAATTGCCGTCGCAGCCGTCCCCGTCGGTGCGATTTCCGTCCTCGCAGACCTCCCCTTCGGTCTTGATCCCATTGCCGCAGCCGGTCGGGGTGCAATTGCCGTCGCAGCCGTCCCCGTCGGTGCGATTTCCGTCGTCGCAGCCCTCCGCGGGATCTTCCATCACGGAATTGCCGCAAACGGCGGGGCAATCGTCGGGACAATTGAAGTAATCCTCCAGCTCTCCGCAGCTCCCGTTGAAATCGCAGAAGGCGCAGAGATCGCCGACCCCGTCCGAATCGGAGTCCCGCTGCCCAAAGTTGGGGACGCGCCGGCAATTGTCGCAGGCGTCCCCGATCAGGTCGCCGTCCGTGTCCTCTTGACCCGGGTTGGCGACACGGGGGCAATTGTCGCAATCCCAACTGTCCCCAACGCCGTCATTGTCGTAATCCCAAGCCCAAGGGCTCTGGGAGACCAGGCAATAGGCGCAGGCCTGGCCCGGAAATCCGCCGCCCTCCGCATAGGCGGCCTGGTCCGGGTTGTATTGCTTGGGACAATTGTCGGAAAGATTGGGCACGCCGTCGAAATCCCCTTCCCCGCAGGCCTCCGGCTGGTTGTAGGGGCTGTAATCCCTCGGGCATAGGTCGCAGGCGTCGCCTATCGGGTCTTCGTCCTGGTTCGCCTGGTCGGGGTTGTAGTCGAAGGTGCAATTGTCCCCCTCTTTGTCCAAGATCCCGTCCTCGTCGCTGTCGCCGTTGCAAGCGTCGCCTCGGCCGTCCGGATAGGGATCCCCGCTGTCGTTCACCAAATCGGTCTGATCCGGATTGGGCGTGCGCGGACAGTTGTCGCAGAGGTCCCCGACCCCATCGCGGTCGCGGTCGCCTTGGTCGGTTCCATGGGTCAGCGGGCAGTTATCCGACTCGTCGGGCACGCCGTCCCCGTCCATGTCGCCCTGGCAGGCGTCTCCGACGCCGTCCCCGTCGCTGTCGGTTTGGTTGTCCTTGGAAGGAACTTGCTCGCAAACCCTGCCGTCGCATTCCCAGACAGGATTGGGACCGTTGGCCACCAGCGGACAATTGTCGCAGGCGTCCCCCAATCCGTCGAGATCGCGGTCGGACTGGTCGTTGTTGACCGAGGCGGGACAGTTGTCGCAGAGGTCTCCCAGGCAGTCCCGGTCCACGTCGGACTGGTCCGGATTGGACTTATCGAGGCAATTGTCTTCCCGCTCCATCAGGAGGAGGGGGTCGTACTCCTGTCGGCCCGATCCCGCGTTGATGTACCCGTCGGCGTCCTCGTCGAAGGCGCAAGCGCCGCGAACGCAAAGCAGCTTGGTCAGGCATGCCGTGCAGGCCTCGCAGTCGAAGGTCCTCTCCGGACAATCGAGACAGGGATAGATGCAGGGGGTCCAATAAAGCAGGGTGAAGGACGGGTCCTGGCAATCGGCATCGCTGCCGCAATCCAGCCCCTGGCCGAGGGGGTACGCCTCGCTGAAAATGATGCTCGCCGCGGTAATGGGGCTGTAATTAAATCCCACCCAACCCTCGGACCGCGCGCATTGCCCCAAGGGGGGATTTTCCCCGTCGTCCGGCGGGCCGGCGTTCCTGGCCGGGATGCAACTCTTGCCCCCGCGACTTTGGTTGTCCAAGCATCGCAATTCATGCCCGAATCCGTTCAACAGCTCCGCCGTGTCCGGACAGGCGTTCAGGAATTCTTGGCAAAGTTGGTCCGAGTCGCAATGATCCGGGATGTCCAGGCATTCCGACCGGACGGGCGATGCCGGAGGATCGGAATTGCCTGCCGGCATTTCCCCGACCGCGCAAACCACCGGCTCCCCGGAACACTGAAAAATCCGAGAACCGGAGACCGCGTTGAATTCGTTCACCGTCAGTCGCCAGGCCCCGAAACCGGCCATGCGCCAACGCTCCTCCAGCACCGCATGGACCGCGTTCACCGCGAGGGAGTCGAGTTCCGCGAAGCGAACGCTTAAATTCACCGGATTGGAAAGCTCCATCCGGACCATCGTTGACGGGCAAGAGGCGTCGGGCGCCTCCTTCACGCAAGACGGCGGCGGGCTCCACAACGAATGAAAGGACAAGGACCCCGTGAAGCCGGCCAGTCCCAGGCCGCTCTCCCGGAGACAGACCTTGAACTCCACCGTCCCGGTCATTTCCATCGCCGCCCCCTGGGAAGAGCAGAAACCCGACAATTTTAGGCAATCATTCTCGAAATCTATAATTTCGGGACAATGCCAACCTCGGCCGCTGGAGATCGATTTCGAGTCGGAAACACTTCCGGGGAAACCCAAGACGGAGGCATTGGCTTGGGCGGCCAGGGTGGCGATGTTTTTCAGGGATTCCCGCGCCAGGGCCTCCGGGGCGACCCCCGGTGAAACGGCTTTATTGGAGCTGCAGGCGCCTAAACCAAAGGCCGCAGCCAATAATACAAAAATACCCGCACGGATTTTTTGGGAAACCCCTAGCCCCATTTTCCACTACCCTTAGACGGAATCATAAGTTTCCCGGGTGCAAAGAGAATAGGGCATTTTCCTAAATTGGATTTTTTTCCGGCCGGTGGCCGGACCCGAAAAAAAAAAAAAGATGCCGGGGCGCGTTATAAGCGCCCCGGCAACGATATCGTCTCCGGACGTCGGCTCAAAGCGTGACCAACACCGCGGTGTCGCAGAGGTCCACGACGTCGTTCAGGTCGAAGGCCGGCGTGCCCTCGTCGATGGACAAGAGGAAGTTCTTCAGGTCCTCGACCTCGCCCGCGCCTTGCAGGGCGAAGGCGGGATTGGCCCGGCTCAAGTGGTCGGCCCAGGAAGGATCCGTCAGCAGCTCGTCCAGGGTCTTCGCCAGGCCGTGGTGGAAATACGGGGCGTTCAGGGCCACGCCCAGGAGGTTGGGCACGTTGTAGCCGTTGACCGAGCCCTGGGCGATCTGGGTGCTGTTGCCGTTCTTGATCTCGAGGATGGTCGTCAGGCCCGGATTATCCGGATCGCCGAAGGTCCCCACGTTGCGCAGCACGCAAGAGACCTGCAAGGGGGCGATGCCGGGAGCCGCGTCCCCGCCGTTCTCGGTCTGGATGTTGCGGTTGTTGCCTCCGCCGACGCCGAACTCGTCGACCAGCTCCTGGTCGTCGAAGGGACCGATGCCCGAGTTGGGATTGCCGATGCTGAAGCCGCTGGCCAAGTCGAGGGTATTGTCCCGGGTGACTTGGTAGAAAAGCTCGGAGGAGGTCCAGCCGGGCCCGCCGTGGCACTTGAAGCAGCCGGCCTCGGTAAACAGGCCGCGCCCGCGGGCGATCGAGGCCTCCAAGGCCGCGTCGCCGAAGGTCTTGGGCGCTCGCGGACTGCGCATGGTCTTGGTGAAGGCGTCGACCTCGTCCCAATCCTCGCCGGCGCAGAGCCGCGCCTCGTTGGCCGTCTCGAGATCCAGGACCGATCCCGCCAAGCCGACGTCGTTGAAACCGTTGTTGACCAGCAATTCGTCGGTGTCGTCGCCGTTGATCACGCCGTTCGCGTCGCCGTCGAGCAACGAGGGCCCTTGGTCGCCGAGCACGTCGCAGTTCGCCGGGTCGGAGGCGTCGTCGTTTTCGGCCGTGGTCAGCACGCCGCGCCCGCCCGAGACGTTGGTGATATTGCCCTCGAAATCCCGGATCTCGTCGAAGATCGCGGTCCAATTGAGGATCTTTTGCGTCTCCTTGACCCCGTCGCCGTCGCGATCCTGATAGGTCCAGTGCATCGGGATGGTGCGGCGGGGACCCGTCGCGAAGCTCCACACGACGTTGTCCGAGAGCGTCCCGTTCGCGTGGCAGGCCGCGCAGTCGGAGCGCGACTCGACGGACCATCGGGCCCGGGCCGTGAAGAACAGGAGCTGACCGCGTTCCGCCTCGAACTCCTCGCTGCCCGCGGCCGGCGGGGTCGAGGTCGGCACGGTGGAAGTCGCGATTTGCTGTCCCAGGTCGAGGGTGACCAGCTTGCGCGTCCCGCGGCAATTGACGAAGGCCTTCGGGCTGTTGCGCAAGACGGAAATGCCCATGGGGGTGCGGCAGGCCGGAAACAGGTCGATCTGGTCGGGTTTGCCGTTGCCGTCGAAATCGTCGATCGAAACCTGGTTATTGCTCAGGTTGAACAGGACCCGCTGCACGGCGTCGCCGCCGCGGGAGACCGTGTAAAGGACTATATGGGAGGCGTCGGATTCGCTCGCGGAGACGGCCAAGGAGGTCGTGTCGGAGAGAAAGTTGCGCTTTCCGTCCTCGGTGGGCAGGAGGTCTTGGATCTTTTTCTCGAGGTTGACGCTGAGGGCGGCCAGCTCGTTCTTGCCGGAGACGCTGCCCACGAGGATCAGCGGGCGCACGTTGCCGCCGCGCACCTGCACGGGACCCGCGGGCGAGACCGCTATCGTCGGCACGAAAAACCGGTCGCCCAGGACGCTGACCGCGTAGAGCTGATTGGGCGAGGTCCTGGCGGTTCCGAAGCTGCCGACGGGCGAAACTTGGCTGGAACGCGGCTGGAACGGGACCGTGCCGTTCGAGCCGAGGTCGGAGACGCGCAGCAGCTGCGCCTCGCCGCGGCGGCTGTCGTCGTCGGTGGCGCCGTTGATCGGGGTCCCGTAAAACTGGGTGACGATCACGGTCTCGTCGTTGTCGTCTCGGTCGAGGTCGTTGGTCACCGCGATGCCGAAGGGGGTCTTCGCCGCCGTCGCCGCGACGGGCTCGAGGGTCTCGGCGTCCAGCTTGAGGACCCTCCCTTGCGCCAACTCGGAGACGAAAAGGGACTTCCCGCTCGGCGCCAGGGCCAGTCCCACCGGCTCGGCGCCCACCTCGGCGGTGTCCACCACCGTGGGATTCCCCCTGAGGCCGGCCAGCTTCGAGACCGTCGCCGAGGCCTGATTGACGACGAAGGCCGTGTCGTTGTCCGGTCCGATCACCACCGCGACGGGCTCGTCGCCGACTGGGACCTCCTTGAGTAGCGCGGGCGGATCGACGGTGATGTCGAAGACGCTGACGGAGTCGGCGTTCTCGTTGACCGCCACCAGACGGGTCTCGTCCGGAGACACCATTACCGCGCTGGACTGGGAGGCGAAGGGAAGGAAGACGTCCTCGCCGCCGTCGCCGTCATCCCCGCCGCCCCCGCATGCGGCCAAGCTCAAGACGGAACAAAGCGCCAAAACACGAAAAGTTTTCATGGAAAGCCCCCTTCCCGCGCCGGAGCCGGCGCGGATCTGCCCTCGAGAGCGCGCCTCCGAACGCGGCGAAACGCCGGCGGCGGCTCTCATGATCGTCGAATTGTTTGCTGTAACCCCTCGCGGTGGAGTGAGGATCCGCGAGACTACGGGTTCTTGGAGTGCATTATCGGAGTAACAAAGGAAAAAGTTCCGCGCAAGGGATAATTTTTTACTTTCCCGCCTTCCGGAAGGCCAGCTCGCCGGCCCCCTTCCCCACCTGGGTCTTGCTCACGTCGGCGACGACCTTGTCGCCGTCCTTGAACTCTCCGGCGAGCAGCTGGAGCGCCAGCGGGTCTTGCAGGTATTTCTGGATGGCGCGCTTCAGCGGCCGCGCGCCGTAGACGGGGTCGTAGCCGTGCTCGGCGATCACCTTGCGGGCGGGCTCGGTCAGCTCGAGCTCGATCTTGCGCTCTTTGAGCAGCTTGTCGAGGCGGGCCAGCTGGATGTCGACGATCTTCTCGATCTGCTTTTCCTTCAGCGAGTGGAAGATGATGATCTCGTCGACGCGGTTGAGAAACTCGGGGCGGAAGTGGCCGCGCAGGGACTCCATCACCCGCCGCTCCATCTCGGCGTCGTCCTTCCCGCCCAGGTCGGTGATGTATTGGGAGCCGATATTGCTGGTCATGATGAGGACGGTGTTCTTGAAATCGACCGTCCTCCCCTGCCCGTCCGTCGCCCGCCCGTCGTCCAGGATTTGCAGCAGGACGTTGAAGACGTCGGGGTGGGCCTTCTCGATCTCGTCGAAGAGTATGACCGAGTAAGGCCGCCGCCGCACCGCCTCGGTGAGCTGGCCGCCCTCCTCGTAGCCGACGTAGCCCGGCGGAGCGCCGATCAGGCGCGAGACGGAGTGCTTTTCCATGTACTCGCTCATGTCGATGCGGATCATCGCCTGCTCGTCGTCGAAGAGAAACTCGGCCAGGGCGCGGGCGGTCTCGGTCTTGCCGACGCCGGTGGGCCCCAGGAAGATGAAGGAGCCGATCGGCCGGTTGGGGTCCTGCAGGCCCGCGCGGGCGCGGCGCACGGCGTTGGCGACCTTCTGCAGGGCCTCGTCCTGGCCGACGACGCGCTGCCGGAGCCGGTCCTCCATCTGCAAAAGCTTTTCGACCTCGCCTTCGAGCATCTTCGAGACGGGGATGCCGGTCCACTTGGCGACGACCTCGGCGACGTCCTCGGCGTCGACCTCCTCCTTGAGCATCTTCTGCTCTTTTTGCAGCTCGGCGAGTTGGGCGTTGAGCGCGGCCAAGTCCTTCTCGAGGCCCGGCAGCTGGCCGTATTTCAGCTCGGCGGCGCGGTTGAGGTCGCCCGAGCGCTCGGCGCGCTCGGTCTCGAGGCGCACCTGCTCGATCTTTTCCTTGGTCTGGCGGATCTTGTGGATGGCCTCCTTTTCGTTCTTCCAATGGGCCTTGAGCTTGGCGCTCTTCTCGCGCAGGGCGGCCAAGTCGGATTGCAGCTTTTGGAGGCGCTCTTGGGAGGCCGGATCCTTTTCCTTTTTCAGCGCCTGCTCCTCGATCTGAAACTGCAGGATCTTGCGCTCGATCTCGTCGATCTCGACGGGCAGGCTGTCGATCTCCATGCGCAGGCGACTGGCGGCCTCGTCGATCAAGTCGATGGCCTTGTCGGGCAGGAAACGGTCGGTGATGTAGCGGTGCGAGAGGGTCGCGGCCGCCACCAGGGCGCTGTCCTGGATGCGCACGCCGTGATGAACCTCGTAGCGCTCTTTGAGGCCGCGCAGGATGGCGATGGTGTCCTCGACGCTGGGCTCGCCCGCGAAGACGGGCTGAAAACGCCGCTCGAGGGCCGGATCTTTCTCGATGTGCTTGCGGTACTCGTCGAGCGTCGTCGCGCCCACGCAGCGCAGCTCGCCGCGGGCCAGGGCCGGCTTGAGCATGTTGGAGGCGTCCATCGCCCCCTCGGCGGCGCCGGCGCCCACCAGGGTGTGCAGCTCGTCGATGAACAGGACGATCTCGCCGTCGGATTCGACGACCTCCTTGAGCAAGGCCTTAAGCCGATCCTCGAACTCGCCGCGGTACTTCGTGCCGGCCAAGAGGCCGCCCAGGTCGAGGGCGACCAGGGTCTTGTCGCGCAGGCTTTCGGGGACGTCGCCGTTGACGATGCGCTGGGCGAGGCCCTCGACGATGGCGGTCTTGCCGACGCCGGGCTCGCCGATCAGAACCGGGTTGTTCTTGGTGCGGCGGGACAAGACCTGCATGACGCGGCGGATCTCGTCGTCCCGGCCGATGACCGGGTCGAGCTTGCCGCGCCGCGCGAGGTCGGTCAGGTCGCGGGAGTAGCGCTTGAGGGCCTGGTACTTGGCCTCGGGGTTCTGGTCGGTGACGCGGTGGGAACCGCGGATCTCCATCAAGACCTTGAGCAGGGCGTCGCGCTTCACCCCCTGCGAGGCGAGCAGGCGCTGGGCCGAGCTGCCCGACGTGTCGACGATCGCCAGCAGGAGGTGCTCGGTGCTGACGAATTCGTCCTTCAGCTTGGTCGCCTCTTGATGGGCGCTCTCGAGGATTTTTTTCAGGTTTTGCGAGAGGTATTCGCCCGAAGAGCCGCTGACCTTGGGAAATTTTTCGATGTCCTTGAGCAGGGCCTCGCGGAAGGGGCCGAGATGGACCCCCAGGCGCTGCAGGATGGGCTTGACCAGCCCCTCGTCCTGATCGACCAGGGCGAGCAGGAGATGGTCGGGCTCGACCTGTTGGTTGCCGTGCTCCGCGGCCCGGTGCTGGGCCTCCAAAACGGCTTCTTGGGCTTTGAGGGTGAATTTATCCAGTCTCATGGGTCGCTCAGATTAATTGGGGACTCCATTCCGACGAGTCAAGCCCCGATGTGTAATATGTGTAATATTAGCTAAATTTCGTCGGAAGTTAAAAGCAATCATTACGGCGTAAATTTTGATTTAATAGGACATTTTCCACTTTGCGGCGACCGGCTGGAAATCGGAATACTCCCCGAAATGCTACGGCCCGGTCGGGCTACTCGCGGAAAAAAAGCTGGTTCGCACGAAAATTTAGGGTCTTCCTTCGTCAGCCCCTAAATTTTGTGCTCTCTCTCAGCTTTTTTTTCCGCTCCTACGCCCTCCCTCCTGCCTGATGCATTCCGGGGAGTATTCCGATTTCCAGCCTGTGTGCACGTAAGGAAAAAAGGATGTAGAATTTGGAGTATGGGGATAGATCAAAGATGCGTGGACATCAGCTTCGCCCGGCGATGCCAGGAATAACCGATATAGGCGATCCCGATCAGCACGCCGACGATGATGGCCCCGAGCACCACGACGCCCATGATGGCGCCCTTGGTGAGGGGGTTGTTGGGATCGAGGTAGCAGGTGGAGCAGGCGGCGGCCAGTCGCGGCTCGGCGACGGACAGGCCCAGGATAAGCGTCGCGAGCAGCATGGGCGTCAGCTTGGGGTATTTTTGCCGAAACCAGCGGAAGTAGACGGAAAGCAGGACCACGCCGACGGTCCCCAGCAGACTCAAGCCCAGACCCATGCCCGCGCCGGTCGTCTTGAAGTCGTAGAGCCCCCAGACAACCAGGAAAAGCGAGAGCAGCCCGGAGACCGTGATGAAGAAGAGATGGAAGGCGCGCAACGACAAGAAAACCTCCTAAGGGAAAGCTTAATACCCCAAGGTGGAACGAAGCATATTCATATTCGTAAAGAAAGTGATGAACATCAGCGCGAAAAAGAATACCACGGTGAAGATCAAGACGCCATAGATGGCCTTCTTCTCGGAAATCAGGTGCATGAAGAACAGGGCCACCAAGGCGCCCTTCAGGATGGCGATGGCCATCGCAATGACGATGTGCATGGTGCCCGACACCTGGAGGTGGGAAGCCCACACCGTCACCAGCGTCAAGACCGCCAAGGCCACGAAGACGAAAATGTAGATCTTGATGTGCTTCAGCATCTCTTCAGTGTGGCCGTGTTCCATGGGAGCTCCTTTTACAGTAGATACAGCGCCGGAAACAGGAAGATCCAAACCAGATCGACGAAGTGCCAGTAAAGACCGGCGGCCTCGACCCGGCCGGTGAACATCTTGGGCGCCTTCTTGAAGGCGCTGCCCGCGACCAGCAATAAATAAGCGTTGACCAAGACCCCGCCGACGATGTGCAGGCCGTGCAGGCCGGTCAGGGTGAAATAGATCCCGTAGAAGTTGTCGGTAGAGGGATAGTGGTGGTGCGCGAACTTCGAGGCGTACTCGAAGTACTTGATCACCAAAAAGACCAGCGAGAGCAGGATGGTCGCGCTCATGTAGACGCGGAACTTCGTCAGGCTGTTCAGCATCAGCGAGGCCCAGGCCATGACCATGGTCACGCTCGAGGTGATCAGGACCATCGTGTTGACGGTGGCCAGCGGGATGTTGAGCAGCTCGGGGCCGTGCGGCCAGCTGGGGCTGCCCACCCGCAACAGGATGTAGGCCGAGAACAGACCGCCGAACAGCATCACTTCGGAGGCCAGAAAGAGCCAGATGGCCAGCTTCGAGTTGGTCACCCCCGTCACGGGATGCGGGGTGTCGATATAATGGATTTCAGCGGACATGCGTTGCTCTCCTAGTCGATGCGATCATGCTAAGCCTTGGCGGCGACGTGCTGGGGAAGAAAATCTTTCTCCTCGCCGGGCACGCTGTATTCGTAGGGCCCGCGGTAGACCACGGGCTCGGTCAAGAAATTGCCGTGCGGCGGCGGCGTGGGCGTGGCCCACTCCAGCGTCGTGGCTTCCCAGGGGTTGTCCCCGACCTTCTTGCCCCACTTCAGGCTCAGGAAGAAGTTCAGGATGAAGATCAGCTGGGCGGCGCCGAGGCACCAGGCCGAGATCGAGATGATCACGTTCAGCTCCTGGATGGCGGCCCCGTGCGCGTAGAAAGTCGGGTCGTAGAGCCGTCGATTGAGGCCGGCGATGCCCTGAATCAGCATCGGGAAGAACACGCCGTTGATGGCGATGAAGGACAGCCAGAAATGCATCTTCCCCCAGAAGCGGCTCATTTGCTTGCCCGTGACCTTCGGGTACCAATAGTAGATCCCCGCGAACAGCGCGAACAGCGTCCCCGGCGCGACGACGTAGTGGAAGTGCCCGATCACGTAATAGGTATCGTGCAGGTAGATGTCCGAGGCGGTCAGGCCGAGCGGCAGGCCCGTCAGGCCGCCGATCGCGAACATCGGCAAAAAGGCCAGGGCGAAGTGCATCGGCAGCGTGAAGCGGATCGACGCGCCCCACAAGGTGAGGATCAGCACCGTCAGGACGACGACGGACGGGATCGAGATGATCATGGTCGTCACCTGGAAGAAGTTGCTCATCGTCACGCCCATGCCCGTCATGAACATGTGGTGCGCCCACACGATGAAGGACATGAAGCCCAGGAACAGCACCGCGTAGACGATGGTCTTGTAGCCGTAGAGCGGCTTGCGGGTGTTGTTGACGATGACCTCGGTCACGATGCCGATGGCCGGCAGGATCAAGACGTAGACCTCGGGGTGGGCGAGGAACCAGAACAGGTGCTGCCACAGCAGGGGGCTGCCGCCGCCCGCCAAGGGCAGGGCGTTGCCGCTGACCACCAGGCCCGTGGGCATGAAAAAGCTGGTGCCCGCGACGCGGTCCATCAGCTGCAGGATGCCGGCGGCCTCGAGGGGGGGGAAGGCCAGGAGCAGCAGGAACGAGGTGACGAACTGGGCCCACACCAGGAAAGGCAGCCGGAAGAAGGACAGGCCCTTGGCGCGCAGCTGGACGATGGTGACGATGATGTTGATCGAACCCAAGAGCGAGGAGGTGATCAAGGCGACCATGCCGATCAGCCACCAGGTCTGCCCGGTGGTGGCGACGACCGAGAGGGGCGGATAGCTCGTCCAGCCGGAGTTGGCGGCACCGCCCGGGACGAAGAAGCTCGCCAGCATGATGACGCCGCCGACGAAGTACACCCAGTAGCTGGCCGCGTTCAGCTTGGGGAAGGCCATGTCGGGCGCCCCTATCTGCAAGGGGACGAGGTAGTTGCCAAAGCCGCCGACCGCGAGCGGGACGACGCCCAGGAAGACCATGATCGTGCCGTGCATGGCGCCCAGCGAGTTGTAGAACTCGGGCAGCATCACGCCGCCGGGCATACCCTCGCCGAACCAATCGCCGATCACCGGCAGGGGCTCGCCCGGGTAGGCGAGCTGCCAGCGCATCAGCATCATCAGGCAAAACCCGAAGAACAGGAAGAGCAGCGCGGTGACGGTGTACTGGATGCCGATGACCTTGTGGTCGACCGAGAAGATGTATTTTTGGATGAAGCCCAGCTCGTGGTGCTCGGCGTGGCCGGCTTCGGCGTGTTCGGTGTGGACTGGCTGATGCATGGCTTAACCCTCTTGCTTCTTTTCTGCCGCCGGAGCGGGGGCCTTTTCCGCGGCCTTGGGCTTGAATTGCTTGGGCTGCTCCGCGAACCATTTTTGATAATCTTCCGCGGACTCGACGGTCACCACGCCCTTCATCAGGCTGTGGCCGACGCCGCAGAGCTGCGAGCAGACGATGTCGAAGACCCCGGTCTTGACCGCCTGAAACCAGATCGGGACCTCGATGCCGGGCGTCGCGTCCTGTTTGAGCCGCAGCACCGGCACCCCGAAGCTGTGGATCACGTCCATCGCCGAGATGTGGCTGATGATCGGCTTGTTGACGGGGATATGGAATTGATTGACGGAGACGACATCGTCCCAGCTGGCCGGGTCTTTGTCGTCGATGCCCAGGGGGTTGCTGCCGCTGGCGAGCTTGGGATCGGTCTTGCCGAACTTGCCGTCCTCGCCGGGGTAGTGGATGTTCCAGACGAATTGCTGGCCGATCACGCGCACGACCAGGGCGTCTTTGTCGGCGGGAAAGTCCCGCTTGTACTTCGACCACACCGGGAAGGAGAGGCCCACCAACAGGAAGACCTCAAAACCCACGACCGCGATCTCGGCGTATTTGGGGAGCTTGCTCTTGTTGGATTCGTAGCTGGCCTTGTGGCCGGGACGGCGACGGTACTTGATGAGACAGTAGAGGAGGAAGACGCCCCAGCCCACGAAGAGAACGACCATGAAGACATGGAGGACCTTGATCAGGTGGTCGATCCCGGCACCGTGAGCGGAGAGGTCGGGGACCAGACCGTAGCCGTATTTGAGTTCCATGAAAGAAATGTCCTTTAATTCAGGGGTGTTATCGGCAAGGTGCAACCTTGATCCATATCAAGGTCCGGCTTGGTAACATGCTCCATCCGGCTCGTCAAGCGACACCACATTCCCCTTAACTCATCAACGTTCTCCACCACTTAGCTTGGGCGCAGTCTAGAAAAGGCGATGCCCTCCCGCAAGGCCGGTCCGCGGCCCAACGGGACGACGACGGCGAAGGCGGGATTATCGGCCGCCCGCGACGGAACTTCGGTTCCACGGCATCTTTTCCAGCAGTTGGGCCATGCCGCACCAGCCGCTCAGCCCGGCCTGAAACAGACCCAGGCCGACCAAGGCGGGAATGGCCAAAAATCCGGCGTGGAGCCAGAGCCCGAGAAAAGTCCCGACCGCGACCAGGGCGCCCGCGACGATCATCACCTGACGCTGGACCGGGATCGCGGCGCGCCGCGCGGCGGCCACTGGGAGACCCGCTCCCTGCCAGGCGCTGAATCCGCCCGCGAGCTCGGCGAGATTTTGAAAGCCCAGGGCGCGGAGCCGCTCGAAGGCCGCCTGGCTGCGGCGCCCCGATTGGCAGCCCAGCAGAATCAGATGATCCCGGGGCAGCGTGGCGAGGGATTCCTCCAGCCGGTCCAGAGGGACGCAGCGGGCGCCCGGCACGTGCCCGGATTGGAATTCATCCAGGGAGCGCACGTCGATGAAGCAGACGGATTCTTTGGACTCCTGTAGGCGGGCTTGGACTTCTTGCGGACTCAGTTTCATAAGCGGACCTCCTTTTTTTACCGGGCCAAGCTCAGCCCCTCCGCCAGGAGGATGCCGAGGCCCAACACCAACACCAAAGCGGCGAAGCCCTTGCGCAGCGCGGCCTGGGGGAGGCGCGGCGCCAGCCTCGCGCCCGCGAAGGCCGCGGCCAAGGCCAAGGCGAGAAAGGCCGGCCAGGGCCAGGCGAGGAATTCTCCCAGCGCGGGCCGGCTGACGGCCAAGGCCGAGGCGCTGTTGAGCGCGATCACGAAGACCGAGGTCGCCACCGCGCGGCACATCTCGAGGCCCAGCAGCAGGACCAGGGCCGGCACGATCAAGAAACCGCCTCCCGCCCCCAACAGTCCGGTCAAGACCCCTACCCCCGTCCCGCTGACCGAGGCGCAAAAGGCCCGGCCCAGGCCGACCCGCTCGCAGGGACTCACGCCGGGCGGACGGAACATCAGGAGGGCCATCGCCACCATCAAGGCCGCGAAGGCGAGCAAGAGGATCTCCGCGGGAAGAAGCGAATTGAGCCAGGCCCCCGCCGCCGCGCCCACGATGCCGAAGAGGCCGAACAGGAGGCCGTGCTTCCAATCCACCAGGCCCTGCCGCCCGTAATGCAGGGTCGCCGCCGCGCTGGTCAGGCCCACCAAGACTAGGGAAAGCGGGATCGCGTCCTGGATCGGAATTTTCCCGCCGTAGACCAACAGTGGCACTGTCAGGATGGATCCACCGCCGCCGAAGATCCCCAGGCTCAATCCGACCACCAGGCTTCCGATCGCCAGCAGCATTTATTTCGCCGCCTCCGCCTGCAGCTGCTTGGAGGCCAGGGGCAGCTCGTCCCCGGCCTTGCGCCCGCACTGCAGGTTGGCGGGGACCGCCATGTGGATCTTCTTGGGCATGGCCAGTTTGAGCGACTTCATGATCGCCACGAAGTCCTCCTTGCCCCGGCCCCCTCCGGCGCGCGGGTTGAAGCGCTTCTCCTCGCCGATCGTCGAGACCGTCATGCCGCGGTAGTCGTGGCCGGGATAGACCACGGTCTGGGGCGGAAGCGCGAAGAGTTTTTGGATGCTGTCGTAGAGCCGCTCCGGCGAGCCCTGCTGAAAGTCCGTGCGCCCCGTCCCGCGGACGAAGAGCGCGTCGCCGGTGAAAACGCGGTCGCCGAGAAAATAGCTCAGGCAACCGTTGGTGTGCCCCGGCGTGGCCAGGACCTTGAGGCGGAAGCGGCCGAAGGGGACCTCGTCGCCCTCCTTTAGCGCCAGGTCGGCGCAGGCGACTTCCGCCGCCGCGCCGACCCCCGTCCTGGCGCCCGTGGCCTTGCGAATCTCCTCGGCGCCCGTGACGTGGTCCGCGTGGACGTGGGTGTCGAGGACATATTTCAGCTTCAGGCCCAATTCCTCGAGCAGCTGGAGGTCGCGGGGTACTTGCTCGCGGACCGTGTCGATCAGCACGGCCTCGCGGGTCTCCGCGTCGGCCAGAAGGTAGGTGTAGGTCCACGTGTCGTAGTCGAACAGCTGTCGAAAGATCAGTCCTTCCATGGCTTAGGCCCTCCTTTTTTGCCGTTTCAAAACCTCGCGGGCGCGCTCCGCCTCCCTCCCCTGCAGCTGGAGCCGCTGGGCGAGGACCTTGCGGATCAGCTCGCAGGCCTCCTCGATCTGCGGAATCGCCAGGGCCAGGATGCGGCTTGGCCCAAGACGGCGCTCCTTGAGGATGCCCGCGCCCTTCAGCACCGAGAGGTGCTGGGAGAGGTTCGCCTTGGGAATCTTGAGGATTTCCAAAAGCTGTGACCCGCTCTTCTCGCCCTCGGAGATCAGGTCGAGGATGCGCAGGCGCAGGGGATGGGCGAGCGCCTTGCAGATTTCGGCTTGCAGTTCGTAGATTTGGAGGCTTGGAGGGTTCATGCGCGACCTTTCAGTTTATTAGTCAATAAATATATAAACTAAAAAACCCAAAAGGTCAAGGGACGTCCGGACGCCTGAAAATTCAGGCGGAGTGCTTGCGGTGCTGGCGGTACAGCCAATAGACGAAGGCGCCGACCAGCGCCAAGGGAAAGAGGATCATGAAGAGCGTGGTGCCGTAATAGGCCAGCAGCGTGTCGCCCTGCGCGGAGAAGCAGACCGAGCAGGCCCACGTGGGCCTCGGGAAGGCCGCCAACAAGGAGGCTAAAACCAAAATTTTAAAAATAGACCAAGCCATAAAGCACCGGCCACAACAGGACCACGAACAGCCAATACATCGTCGCCACCGTCAGCCAACGGCCGCGCCCCGCGACGGGGAGGAAGCCGCGGGTCTTCCGCAGCGCGTAGGCCAGGACCGCCAGCCCGCCCAGGACGTGCAGGGCGTGGACGCCGATCAAGAGATAGAAGGTCCCGCCGTAAAGGCTGGAATTCGTCGTCAGCCCGTAGCCGATCAGCCGCACCCACTCGAAGCCCTGGATCGCCACGAAGGCGGCGCCCATGAGCAAGGTCGCGACCAAATAGCCCCGATACGCGTTCGGCCCCGGGCGCAAGGCCCGGCCGCGGGCCAGGACCATCGTCACCCCGCTCCCCAGCAGCAGGAGGGTGTTGAAGGCGGTCACGGCGACGGGCAAGCGCGGCTGCCCCGCCGGCGGCCAGTCCCCCGCCCCGGCCCGCAGCACCAGGTAGGCGCTGATCAGGCCGGTGAAGAACATCAGCTCGGCCAAGAGGAAGAGCGTCATGCCCAGGACGGCGTTGGACGCGAAGGCAGGCTCCTTGGGCGCGAAGCGGACGGCGCGGGGCATGTATTCGACGTAGGGTCCCATATCAGTTTCCGGCGATCCTCCCGTAGACGTAGACGATGTCCGGGACCAGGCCCACGAACAGGATGACGAGGCAGGCCACGGCCGAGCCGAGCATCCACTTCACCCAGTTCTTTTCGGTCTTCAGGTGCATGTAGTAGCCCAGCACCAGGCTCGCCTTGAACAGCGCCACGGCGAAGATCCCCGCGACCGCGATCCGGGTGTGACCCGCCAGACCCAGGCCGACGCTGACGCCGACCATCGCCAGCAGGATGAAATAGATCTTGATGTAAGTGCCGCGATTCATGCCTCGTCCTCTCTTAAAACATCCGGTCAAAACTTGGGCGCCAGGTAGAGCAAGGGGAACAGGAAGATCCACACCACGTCGACGAAGTGCCAGTAGATGCCGACGTACTCCACCCGCTGCATATTTTCCCGCCGGCCGACCCCGCGCATCACGACCGCGATGGCGATCAGCCCCGCGACGATGTGCAGGGCGTGGAGGCCGGTCAGGAAGTAGTAAAAAGACCAAAACAGATTGGCCACGGGGGTGAAACCCGCCTGCACCTCGTGGCTGTACTCGTAGGCCTTCAGGCCCAGGAAGGACGCACCCAGCAGGATGGTGAGGCCCATCAGGCGCTTCGCCCGGCCGGCGTCGCCGTGGTGGGCGGCGTCGTGCGCCAGGACCACCGTCAGGCTGCTGGTCAGGAGGATCACCGTGTTGATCAGGCCGATCAGCTCGTTGGTGTGGACCGCCGACTCCGCCCACTCGGGGTGGTGCCAGCGGTACAGCAGGTAGCAGACCACCGCACCGCCGAAGATGACGATCTCGGAGGCCAGCACCCACCACATGCCCATGCGGCCCGTGGCCACGCTGGGGCTTTCGTAACGGTCTAAAGTCGCTGTCGCTGCCGTGCTCATAGTACCTCGATCGTTTAGGGCTTGGCCTCGGGGGCCAGCCATTGCGGACGGTAATCTTCCTCGCGGTCGGGGGCGCTGTACTCGTAGGGCCAGCGGTAGACCACCGGAGGCGTCTCGAAATTCCCGTGACCCGGAGGCGAAGGCGTATCCCATTCCAGGGTGTTGGACTTCCAGGGGTTGCGCTCGGCCTTCTGGCCCTGCTTCATGCTCCAGAAGAAGTTGAACACGAAGGGGATCTGCCCCAGCAGCAACACGATCGTCGCGACGGTCGCGATGACGTGGAGGTGCTGGTAGGGCACCAGGTTTTCCCACAGGCTGGGGTCGTAGATGCGCCGCTGGTGTCCGGCCAGGCCGAAGGCGAAGAGCGGGATGAAGATCACGTTGAAGGAGACGAAGGTGACCAGGAAGTGGATCCAGCCCAGGCCCTCGTTCATCTTGCGGCCGAACATCTTCGGAAACCAGTAATAGACCCCCGCGAACATCCCGAAGAAGGTCACCGGAAACATCGTGTAGTGGAAGTGCGCCACCACGAAATAAGTGTCGTGGAGATAGATGTCGGTCGCCGTCGAGGCGAGGTGGATGCCGGTCACGCCGCCGATCAGGAACTCCGCCAGCATGCCCAGCGCGAAGAGCATCGCGACCTTATACTCGATCGAGGCCCGCCACAGCGTCGCCAGGAAGGAGAAGATGATGATCGCGAAAGGCACCGAGATCATGATGGTGGTGAGCGAGAAGGCCACCGCGAGCTGCGGGTTGATACCGCTGACGAACTGATGGTGGGCCCAGACGATGAAGCTCAAGACGCCGGCCGCCACCACCGAATAGACGATCATGCGGTAGCCGAAGATCGGCTTGCGAGCGAAGGTCGGGATCACCTCGCAGAGAATCCCCAAGGCCGGGAGCAGCAGGACGTAGACCTCCGGGTGACCGAAGAACCAGAAGAGGTGCTGCCAGAGCAGCGGGTCGCCGCCCTGGGCCGGAATGAAGAAGCCGGTTTGGAGGGTGCGGTCGGCCAAGAGCATCAAGGCCCCCGCGATCAGCGGCCCCACCGAGAACATGAAGATCAGGTTCGCGGCGTTCTGCATCCACACGAAGAGCGGCATCCGAAACAGCGTCATGCCCTTGGTACGCATGTTGAGCGTGGTGGAGAGGACGTTGATCCCGGACATCAGGGCCGCGGCGAATTCCAGCGCCAGCGCCAGGATCCAGAGGGTGCCGCCCCAATCGACGCCGGTGTAGTCCATCCGCGCGTTCAGCGGCGGATAGCCGGTCCAGCCGCCGCCCATCGCCCCGCCCGGCACGAAGAAGGAGGCCACCAAGAGGAGGGTGCTGACCAGAAAGGTCCAGTAGCTCAGCATGTTGAGGCGGGGAAAGCACATGTCCTCGGCCCCCAGTTGCAAGGGCACCAGGTAGTTCCCGAAGCCGGAGACGAGTATCGGCTGGGCCACCCAGAAGAGCATGATGGTCCCGTGCATGGTGACCATGGCGTTGTAGACGTCGGGCCCCACCTGGCCGAACAGGGGGACGGCCTCGTTGGGATAGGCGAGCTGCATGCGGAAGGCGTAGGCGAGAAAACCGCCCAGAATCGCCATGAACAGCCCGGTGATCATGTACTGCAGGCCGATGACCTTGTGGTCGGTCGAGAAGACGTATTTTCGCCAAAAACCGACCGCGTGGCCCGTTTGCATGTGGTACATTTCCGCTCCCTTAGAGACTGTCTTTGTCCAATCGGCTCGTCGTGATCTCTTCGCCCCTCAGCCATTTTTGATAATCCTGCTCGCTCAGCACGTGGATCCAGCCGCCCATGTTGCCGTGGCCCACGCCGCAGAGCTCGGCGCAGGAGATCTTGTATTGGCCGGTCTTCACCGCCTTGAACCAGCCCTTGATCGAGCGGCCCGGGACCACGTCCTGCTTGAAGCGCAGGTTGGGGATGAAGAAGCTGTGAATGACGTCCTCGGCCTCGAGATTGAGGTGGATGACCTTGTCGACGGGGACGTAGAGTTGGTTCATCGTCTGCTTGTCGTCTTCCGTGCCCAGCTTGCCGTCGGCGCCGGGATGGGTGATGTCCCAGACGAACTGCTTGCCCTTGACGGTGACGGTTTGGTCGGCGGGCGGGAGTTTTTCCTTGATCGCGCGCCACATCGGGACCTGCTGGTGGTCGATCGCCAGGTCGAAACCCAAGATGACCACGGCCGGGATCAGGACCCAGGACATGGCCTTCCAGCTATGACCCGGCAGGTAGCCGGCCTTGCGACCCTTGCGGCGACCGAAGGCGAAGACGCAGAAGAACAGAAACAACTCCGCGGCCAAGAACCACGCGCCGACAATGTAATAGATATTGGCGAAGACGGCGTCGTACTGGGCGCCGTAACTGGCGATATTCTCAGGGAGCCATTGCAACATCGGAATCGCTTTCCGCGGAGAAACCCTTCGAACGGAGTCTCCGCCTAGGGCTTCAATGTAGGAAATCGCCTTGGAAGAAACATTGACCTAGGTCATGTTTTTCAAAAAAATCGGAAAAAAATCAGGGCAGGTCGAGGCGGGCCACCCGGGCCAAGGCGGCCGGGTCGGGGAGGATGAGGCTGCGGCCCTCGCCGCGGAGCAGCTTTTCCCGCTTCATTTCGCTGATGCAGCGCACCGCCGTCTCGAGGACGGTGCCGGAGAGCTCGGCCAGCTCTTGGCGGGTGAGGCGGATGCCGAGTTGGATTCCGCCGGGCACCTTTTTGCCGAAGGCCTGGGCCAGCAGGACCAGGGTCTCGGCCATGCGCTCCCGGACGGGCTTTTGGGCGAACTGGCGCATCCGCTCCTCGGCCTGCTTCAGGTCCTGGCAGAGCCATTGCAGCAGCCGTCGCATGAAGAGCGGCTTGTTCTCGAGCAGGCTCAAGACCGAGGCCCGGTCGATGAAGCAGACCTCGCTCTCCTCGAGCGCCTCGGCGGAGGCGTTGTAGGGCTCGTCGGCGAAGAGGGCCCGGTAGCCGATGGGATCGCCCGCCCCGGCCAGGCGGACGATCTGGTCGCGGCCGTCGATGCCGGTCTGGAAGATCTTCACCTGCCCGGAGGCGACGCAGAACAGCCCCTCGGGGACGTTGCCCTGGGCGAACAACAGTTCGCGGCGGCGGAATTGACGCAGCTTCTTGTGGGGCTGAAGCTGCGCGAGGTCGTCGGCGCAGAGCGTGCCGAAGAGGCTCTTGCCGCGGTACCGGCAATTTTCACAAGAAGGGTTGTCGCGGGGTTTCACTTTTTCCATTTAATGGAACAGCCCATCGAGGGCCATTGCTCCTCGGGGGGCGCCTCGCCGGCCAGGACCCGGTCGATGGCAGCGGCGAGCTCGCGCCGCGTCACCTTGGAGGGGTCTTGCCAATGGTCGTCGATGCGTCCGTGATAGAACAGCCTGCGGTCGCGGTCGAAGAGATAGAGGTCGGGGGTGCAGACCGCGCCGTAGGCCTTGGCCACCGCTTGGGTCTCGTCGACCAGGTAGGGAAAGCCGTATTCCTTCTGGCGCCAGCGCTCGAGGAGCTTCTCGGGCCGGTCGTCCGGGTAATCGGTGGGGTCGTTGGCGCAGATGCCGACGAGCTGGACGCCCTTGGGGCCGTATGCGCGCTGCAATTGAATGATGCGGTCCTCGACGGCCACCACGTAGGGGCAGTGGTTGCAAATAAACATCACCAGCAGGGCCTTGGCGCCCGCGAAATCCTTGAGCGCGTAGTCTTTGCCGTCGACGGAGCGCAAGCGGAAATCGGGCGCCGGGGTGCCGAGGGGGATGTCGGTGGATTTCAGCAAGACCATGTCTTTCTCCGCAAAACCAAGAAAGGATATCCTTGGGATTTGCGATTTGCTAACAGAAAAAAACCCCGAGCAGAAGGGGGAATTCCGGCGGGACGATGGCGACCTACGAACGCAAAGACCGATTCTACCAGCAGGCCAAGGCCCGAGGTCTGCCCTCGCGCGCCAGCTTCAAGATCGAGGAGATGATCCAAAAACACCGCCTGGTCCGAACCGGCGACGCGGTCCTGGACTTGGGCGCCGCCCCCGGCGGCTGGGCCGTCGTCCTCGCCAAGGCGGTCGGCCCCCGGGGCCTCGTCCTGGCCGTCGACCTCGAGCCCCTCGCCAAGGGCGCCCCCAACCTCCGGGCCTTCCGGGGCGACATCTACGGTCCCGAGACCGCCGCCTGGCTGGGCGAGCAGCTGGCCGGGCGTAAGGTCCAGGCGGTCTGCTCCGACATGTCGCCCAAGCTGACCGGCATCTTCTTCAAGGACGCCTACCTCTCTTACGAGCTGGCGATGAAGGCCCTCGAGGTCGCCGCGCAATGGCTGCAAGCGGGGGGAAACTTCGTCACCAAGTTGTTTCCGGGTGAGGAATTCCCCGAATACCTCAAAAAACTCCGTAACCATTTCAAGACGGTCAAGGTCTTCGAACCGGAGGCCACCCGCAAGACCTCGCGGGAGGTCTACGTGCTGGGCCTGGGATGGAAGGGCTGAAATTCCTTCGGCTTCTCCGGAGAGGGCGATATAATGAATTTGTAGGGGCAGGCCCCCGTGCCTGCCCCGCGGCGGTCGGGCGGGCACAGGGGCCCGCCCCTATACCTGCGGAG
>JASOAK010000036.1:0-25399 GCA_048499175.1 bacterium | reverse complement strand
CGGTGCGGAAGGGGCGCAGGGTCAGGTTGCGGTAGGTCATCTTTCCGGAGTTCGAGAGACGGCGCACCCAGCGCAGGCGCTCCCAGACGTTTTCGTGGAAGGAGGGCGGCGCGGGCGGGCGCATCCCCTCGGCGGGCGAGAGGGCGAAGACCCGGCGCAGGCTGCCGAACACGCCCAACAGGGCGGCGCCGAAGGCGACGGCCAGGGCGAGGGCGATCAAGGCGGGCGGCACCCGATATTCCATGATCGGGAAGTGGTAGAAGTCGGTGTACATCGCGGTCAGGTAGCGTCCCATCCAGGCGCCCAGGGCGATGCCCCCCAAGAGCCCCAGCGCCACGATCGCCGAGACCAGCCAAAAATAATGCAGCGAGATGGCGAGATTGGAATAGCCCACCGCCTTCAGGGTCGCGATTTGCGGGCGTTGCATCAGGATGAGCCGGCTCAACACGACGTTCAGCAGAAAGGCCGCGACCGAAAGGAAGATCAGCGGGATCGCGATCGCCATCACCTTCTGCTGGTTGATCTCGTCGCTCAAGAAACGATGGCTGACCTGGTCCTTACGGTCGTAGGCCCCTAGGCCGCCGTAGCGCAGCAGCCGGCGGTCCAGCCGGGCGAGCACCTCGCGCGTGGAGCTGCCCGGCCCCAGGATGAGGGAGAGGCTGTTGAAGCTCCCCTCCATGTCGAGAGCCGCCTCGAGACCCCGGCGCGGGGCCCAGAAGATCCCGAAGTGCCGGTCGTCCGGGATCGGCGTCGCGCCTCGAATGGCGTAAATGTACTCGGGGGAGAGGGCGGTGCCGACGACCTGGAACTTTTTGTACTTCCCGTTGACGATGGCGCCGATCGCGTCGCCGGGCTTAAAGCCGTTGGCCGTGGCGAAGCCCTCGCTGATCACGACCTCGTCGTCGCGCGCGGGGTCGGGCATCCGCCCCTGGCGCAGGTAGAGTCGGTTGAGCCGGGGCTCGCCGGAATCCGGCAGGGAGATGAATCGACCCACCGCGGAATCCACGCGGTCGGGGAGGTCCAGGAGGAAGTCGCGGACGATGCGGGTCTCCAGGCTGACCACGCCCGGGATCGCCGCGAGCTCCTTGGCCAGGCTGAGCGGGGCGCGCTTCAAATCGGCGAAGACGTCGGCGAAGCGGCCCTCGTGGTAGAAGCGGGCCTGGGCGGTCTTGAGGGAGGCCTGGGTGGAAAGGAAGGCGACCAGCGCCGCGATGCCGCTGGCGAGGACCAAGGCGATGCTCAGGACCTGGGTCTTCAGGTGCCAGAGATCGCGCAGGACCTTGCGGTTAATTTGCCTCACCAGCTCAGCTCCTCCGGGTCCAGGCGCCGGGCGTTGCGCTCGACGGAGAGGATCCTTCCGTCCGCTAGGCGGAGTACCCGGTCGGCCATCCCGGCGATGCCGGCATTGTGGGTGATGACGACCGTCGTCGTCCCCAGCTCCTCGTTGACCCGCTTCAAGGCGACCAGTACCAGCTTGCCGGTGGCGTGGTCGAGTGCGCCGGTCGGCTCGTCGCAGAGCAGCATGTCGGGGCGCTTGGCGATGGCGCGGGCGACGGCGACGCGCTGCTGCTCGCCGCCGGAGAGCTGGGAGGGGAAGTGGTCGCGCCGGGGCTCCAGGCCGACCAGCCTTAAGGCCTCGAGCGCGTCCATCGGGCGCTCGGCGATGTCGGTGACGAGGCGGACGTTCTCCAGCGCGGTCAGGCTGGGGATGAGGTTGTAGAACTGAAAGACGAAGCCGACGTGCTCCCGCCGGTAGCGGGTGAGGCCCGCCTCGTCCGCGGCGCTTAAGTGATGGTCGCGGTAGCGCAGCTCGCCGGAGCTGGGCGTGTCGAGGCCGCCGAGGATGTTGAGCAGGGTCGACTTGCCTCCGCCCGAGGGTCCCAGGAGGACGACGAATTCCCCCTCCGTGAGCTCCAGGCTGACCCCGCGCAGGGCCTGCACCGACACCTCGCCCATGGCGTAGACCTTGGTGAGGTCCTGGGCCCGAAGCACGATGGGATGGGCGTTCGTCTTCGACATGGGTTTCGCCGCATGGGCGGCGCCCCCCAGTCTAATCGAAAGCGTCGCATTGTCCGATGAGTTTTTCGGAGCGGGTCCGGCTCAGGAGGCCTTGCGAATTTCCTGCATCGCCGTCTTGGTGCGGCGGTAGCCGTGGCGCAATTCTTTTTCCAAAAAGTCGAGCCGGCTGTCCAAGGTCTTGAGGCCCTGCTGCGCCCGGGCCTTCCCCTCCGGCGAGTCGGCGGCTTCGCTCTGCTTCAGCAAGGACAGACGCGCGGCCTGGCAGTCCCGGTATTCTTGAAGGCGCTGCTTGTAGCGATCGAGGGATTTCTTCGCGGCCTCGGCGGGATCGACGGTCACGGCGCGCAGGTGGCGCTCGGCCCCCAGCCCTTGGCTCCAGGCCTGACTCCCCGCCCAGACGCCGCCGGGGCGTTTGTTCTCGGAGACGGCGTTCGGGCTCGGCGAAGGGAGCGCGGCCTCGGGCTGCGCGGCGGAGACTGCGACGCTTGGCGCGGCCGACGCGTCGGCGGAGACCCGCAGGCGCTTCCATTGTTCGTAGAAAAACGCGCCGCCCTTGGCTTCGACTGTCTTATCTTGAATTTCCCGCGTGTCCATGGCGCCAGCCCTTTCGGCTCTATTGGAGTGCGTCTGGTTGTAGGCCGCGGTTCGTAAGGAACCGTCTCGAGGCGGGATGAAATGCATGCCCCCCGTGCCTTCAAGGGTAAACAAAGCAAAGCCAATGCCAAGCATTTCAATTTCTAATAATATGAAATTATTAAGTAATTTACAAAAATGCGAAATCGGCGGTGGAGGCTGAAAGCCCTCAATTCGGGGAAGCTGGGGGGTTTGCACCTCCGGCGAGGGAGGATTCGAGGAAGCGGCCCTTCCATTCCGGCGCGGGAAGCATGCAGCTTTCGCGGCGGCCGAACCAACGGTAGCGGTTGCGGGCGACCCAGTCGTAGATCGGATCTCGGATAAAGCGGGGGAGGATGATGAACGCGTAGAGCAGCGGCCAGAGCCCGCCGAGACGTCGGACGATGCGTAGGGCCGCGGTGGATTTGGTGAAGCACTCGCCGTCTTCTATCAGCACGATGGAATCGAGACCGGCCTCCAGCGAGTGGCCTTGCAGCAACCCTTTCGCGGCCTCGGATTGCAGGGAGGCGAAGCGGAAATAGGCCCTTCGATCGCGGCGCAGGATGAAGGCCACGCTGGCGTTGCAGAGGTTACATACCCCGTCGAATAGGACCACGGCGGACATGGATCCTTCCTAGAGCATTTTCTCCGTTATCGCCAGCCGACAAAAAAGGCCGCCGGGAATACCGGCGGCCGAAGCGTGCAAGGTGGTTGCGGCCGTCAATCGCGCCGCGCGGCGCGGCGCAGCGCGCCCAGGGCTATCGCGATGGCTAGGGGCAGCAGACCGCCCAGCGCCTGCATGGATCCGCCGGCGGCGGGAATCACGGCGCACCCGGCCCCCTCCAGTAGCCCGCCCCCGAGAGAGGTGGTGACCGTGGCGGTGAAGGTGCCCGTGTTTTCGAACTCCTTGGTGGAGGTGGTGACGGTCACGGTGTTGACGACCGTATTGCTGGGGCTGACCGCCGTCACCGCGAAGCTCACCGTGACGGTGGCGCCGACCGGGATCTCGCCGAGGGCGCAGGTGACGACGTCGCCCGCGTTGTTGCAGCTGCCTTGGCCGGCGGTGATCGGGCCCAGGAAGTCCACTTGGCCGGGCAGGGGATCGCTCAGATGCACGTCGGTCGCGAGGTTCGGTCCCTCGTTGGTGACGGTGATCGTGTAGATGAAAGACTCGCCGAGGGCGACGGATTGGCCGCCGGTGTCGTCGCTCTTGACCACGCGCAGCACCGCCCCGCCGACTTCATAGGCGCCGATGTCGCAGATGGCGGCGGCCAGACCCGTGGCGTTGACGGGCCGGACGAAGTTCCGCTGGTCGCGGCTCAGGGGGAGGCCGTCCTCATCCAGACAGCCGTCGGGGTTGGCGGTGTCGATGGCGGGGCTGCCTTGCAACAGGCCATGGGTCTGCGTGGGCCCGCCGTTGTTCTGCAGGTCGCCGATCAAGGGATCGAGCGGGGCCGAAGGGTTGCCGGTCTGGTCTCCGGTCGTGCCGAAGCCGACGCAGTTGTCGTCGACCTGGCCAACCAGGTTGTAGCCTAGGGAAGTGAAGCTGCCCAAGCAATCCGTTCCGGCCCCGGCGGCGTTTGCGGCGATCAGCGAATTGGCGACGGCGCTTTGGAAGCCCGGGGCGCCGGCCGTCAGATCGCCGTTGAAGCCCACCTCGAACAGCAGGACGCCGCCGCCGGCGTCGCCGGCGGTGTTGCGCGCGATCGTGACGTTGAAGAGCCCCAAGTCGACGCTGGGACCGTTGCCCTGGGCGAGGGCGTCGCCCGACTGCAGGTTGGGAAAGCTGGTGATAAAGAACAAGCCGCCGCCCAGGCTGCCGGCGCTGTTGCCGCTGACCGTGCTGTTGACCAGGACCAAGGCGCCCAAGACTTGATAGATGCCGCCGCCGGCGCCGTCGTTGGGAAAGAAGCCCAGCTTCATGTCCGACAGGACGATGGTGGGATTGTTCTCGCCCAGGGCCTGGTTGCCGCTGACCGTGGAATTGGTGATCAGGGCCAGCGAGCCGAAATCGCCGAAGATGCCGCCGCCGTCGTTGGCCGCGGTGTTGCCGCTGACCGTGCTGGAATCCATGACCAACTCGGCCTCGTTGTAGACGCCGCCGCCGGCCACGGCGTTGTTGCCGGAGATCGTCGTGTTTTGCAAGGTCAGGAGGCCGCCGGAATTGACGACGAGCAGCGCCGCGTCGATGCACTTGAAGCAGCCGCCTTGATGGGAGATGCCGCCGCCGGTCAAATTTTCGGCCTGGTTTTGCGTGACCTGGGAATTGTTGAGCGTGAGGTCCGCCCCGAAGTTGTTGATGCCGCCGCCCTCGATAAAGGCGTTGTTTTCGGTGACGACGACGTCGTTGAGGACGACCGAAACCGTCGAACCGAAGCCGCCCGCCTTGACGAAAGTGATGAATTCGGGCTGATCGCCCAAGATTTGGATGCCGCCGCCGACGTAGTCGTCGCCGTCGCGGACCGTGACGCCGTTGAGGTTGACCGTGAGATCCGAGCTGCCGAAGGGGTTGACGTCGAAGACGCGTTCCGGAGTATCGGGTTTTAACCCCTCGGCGCTGATGTTGGTATTTCCGGAGCCGGCTCCGTTCAGCGTGAGGTTGGCGAGAACGTCCAGATCGCCGTCACCGCAATTGTCTTCCTCGGTGCCGGGTAGCGATAAGACGTAATTGCCCGCGGGGAGTGCCACCGTATCGGGAACTCCGTCGCCGACCGCCTGGCAGCCGCCCAAGGCGCCGCCGTTATTGACCGAGGCGATCGCCTCGCGGAGCGTGCACTCCGGGGTGTCGATAATATCCGCCTCGGTGTTGACGGTGATCGTCGAGGCCCCCAGCGAGGGGCTGAGAGCGAGTTGGCAGAATAAGGCCTGGAAGAGGACAAAAAACGGTTTGAATCTCACGGCGGTAACCTCCTACGGCGACCCGAGAGGCGCCATTGGGATGATTTTTTGGATGGATGCGGTATTGTCCAATTTCCCGGAACCCGAGTCAAAAACAATTATGGGGTCTTGGCGGGCGCGCCAGGGCGGCGGATTGGGGCCGATGTGTCGTAAAATGAAAAATGATTGAATTCCTGTCGCCCTTGCCGGACACTTTGTCCCGCAGCGAATCTCTCAACCCTTAAGATCCTGGAGCCAACATGGCAAAGACCTTCTTAACCGACATCAAAACCCTTCGAAAGCGCGCCCGGCAGCATATCACGGAGGGCGCCGTCACCCCCGGCTACCGCGCCGACCGCAAGATCGTCGTGAAGATCCTCAACGAGGCCCTGGCCACCGAGATCGTCTGCGTCCTGCGCTACCGTCGACATCACTTCATGGCGGCCGGCATCAACGCCCAGTCGGTCGCGGCGGAGTTCATGCAGCACGCCGTCGAGGAGCAGGCCCACGCCGACGAGATCGCCGCGCGCATCGTCCAGCTGGGCGGCGAGCCCAATTTCTCCCCCGAGGGTCTGCTCACCCGCAGCCATGCCGAGTACGTCGAGGGCGATTCCCTGGTCGACATGATCAAGGAAGACCTGGTCGCCGAGCGCATCGCGATCGACAGCTACCGCGAGATGATCGCCTACCTGGGCAACGACGACCCCACGACCCGGCGCATGCTGGAGGGGATTTTGGCGATGGAAGAGGAGCATGCCGACGACTTGGTCAGCCTGCTCGAGAAGCTTCGTCCCTGACGAATTTGGACATTCGGGCGCATCGAATCTCCGAGAGGGGACGCCTTACCATTCCTGGGCCCCGAATATCTCGTTGGGCCGCCGGACCAGCACGTAGGAAAAGGTCGCGGCGCCGGCATCGGCGACGATCTTTTGCAAGGCCGCGAAGTCCGGCGGCGGCAGGGTTTGGCAACCCACGCTGCGCGGCGAGCCTGGAAAGCCGGCGTGGATCTGGATCGCGAAACCGTAGGCCCGGGCGGAGCGCGCCGACTCCCGGCGGTCGATGGCCCCGTCGAAATTCATGTCCCTCGCCACCTCCATCAGCGAATCCTGCACCGGATTAAAGACCCCGGAAGGCCAAGCCTTGTAAGGGTAGATCCCGCTGCGCAGCCAGGCCATGCCGCAAATCATGCCGTTGCAGCTGGCTTGCCCCGCCGGATCCAGCTGCCCCGGGTGCGAGGCGGAGCGCAGAGGACCCTTAGGATTCAACTCCGTCAGCTTCAAGCGCCCCGCCGAGCGCTCCGCGCGAAACGCGACGGTCTGTCCGGTGAAGGCGGTGAGGTAGGCGTTGAGCGCCTCGATCGCGCGGCGGCGCGCTTCGGTTTGCACGCGCAGCTCCGCGGTGGGCAGGCTGGGGTTCCGCGCCGGCGGCGGGGGGGGGCTGTCTTGGTCGATCTGGATCACGTAGACCTCGCCCTCGGGCGGCGGCCAGTGGCCGAGCCGGCGCAGGATCTGCTCGGCCTGCCACTCGCGCCGCTCCGGCGTCGCGTCGAAGCCGCGCGTGACGCGGCCCCACTCCGGGGCGAAGCCGGGATGTCCGAAGCTGAAATGCCGCGCGGGTCGCGGCGGCGACCATTCCGGCGGCGCCGCAGGCGGGCGGGAAAAGGAAGTGGGCATGGGAGGAGGCGCCAGCGGGGGAGAGACGATCGCAGGCGGTGCGGCGCCCACGCCCTTGGCTTGGGCGGAACGGGGCGTTTCGTCGCCGACGGTTATTTTTCTCATGGCCCCTCCAGGGCTTTCCCGAGCGGGAGATTCTCGGCGGTTCCGCGGCGGGGTTGTCGAAAAAAATCCAGCTTGGTTTCGACGGCTAAGCCCTCTCCATCCTTAAGGAATTGGCTTGGGTGCCCGCAAGGGTCGCCCCAACGCGATTTTTTATCCCTGGAAAAATAGAACGATCGTGCTAAAAAGGTCTCATGATCCAAAAAGGCGACACCACCCGACAGATGATCCTGGAACATGCCACCGCTTTGGCCAGCCAAGTGGGTCTGGAGGGCCTGAGCTTCGGCCGCCTGGCCGAGGACCTCGACCTCTCCAAGAGCGGCCTCTTCGCCCATTTCAAATCCCTGCAAGGCCTCCAGGTGAAGGTGCTGGAGCACGCCGCCGAGCGCTTCACCGAGACCGTGATCCGCCCCGCGTTCAAGGCCCCGCGCGGCGAGCCGAGGCTGCGGGCGATCTTCGATCGCTGGCGGCGTTGGCCCAAGGAGGGCCGCATGGCGGGCGGGTGTTTCTTCGTCGCCGCCGCGACCGAGCTGGACGACCGCCCCGGCCCCGCGCGCGACCTGTTGGTGAGCCAGCAGAAGGATTGGCTGGAGACGCTGGCTGGGATCGTGCGCAGTGCGATCGCCGAGGGGCACTTCCACGCCAAGGTCGACCCGGAGCAATTCGTCTACGAACTCTACGGCCTCATGCTGGCCTATCATTACTCCGTCCGGCTGCTGAACGACCCGAAGGCCGACCGCCGGGCGGAGACCGCCTTTGAATCCCTGATGCAACGAGCCAAGGCCTAAGCCGCCGGAGCGGCTGGAAAGGAGCCCATTATGCGCTCTAAAAATAGCACGAACGTTCGATTGTTAATCCCGCGATTCTACCGGATTTTCCTGGCGGGACTGGCCCGCATTTCCACCGATCTCGCGGCGGCCGTGGCCGAGCGCCTGTTCCGTTCGGCGCCGCGGCGCCCGGAGTCGGAGGAGGAGTCCCGGCTGCTCGCCTCGGCCCGGCGCCACGAGTTCGATCTCGACGGGCGCAAGCTCGTCGCCTGGCGTTGGGGCGAGGGTCCGGCGGCCCTATTGGTCCACGGCTGGGGCGGCAGCGCGGCCCAGATGTTGCCCTTTCTGAAGCCCCTGCGCGAGGCGGGTTACGCCGTCGTCGCCTTCGACGCGCCGGCGCACGGCCGTTCCGCGGGGCGCCTGAGCTCGCTACCGCAATTCGCCGCGGCCCTCGCTTTGGTGGCGGACCGGCTGGGGCCGGTGGAGGCTCTCGTCACGCACTCAATGGGCGGCGCCGCGGCCTCGCTGGCGATCGCCCAGGGCCTGGCGGTGGGCCGGGCGGTGTACGTAGCCCCGCCGGCGGACGCCTTGGAATGGGTCTACCGCTTCGGCCGGATGCTGAGGCTGCCGCGGCGGGTGGTCGAGGCGATGCGTCGCCGCATCGAGCGGCGCTTGCAGATTCGCTTCGACCGGCTCAACACGCGAGTCCTGGGGCCGGCCGTGCGCATGCCGCTGCTGGTGATCCACGACCGTGCCGACGCGGAGGTCCTTTGGTACGACGGGGCGGCGGTCGCGCACTCGGTGCCGGAGGGCCGCCTGACGATGACCGAGGGGCTGGGCCACCGGCGCATCGTGCGCGATCCCGCGGTCGTCGCGGAGGCGATGGAATTCCTGAACGAGCGGGGGACGGCGCCTCGCAGGCGCGAGGCCGAGGCAGGCGTCGCCTGCCCAAGCTGCGGCGAGCCGCTGAGCGCGGCGGCCGTCGCGCTGCCGGGGGAATGCGAGGCTTGCGCCTTGGAGCGGGACCTCTTCGACCGCGACCTGCGCTGGGAGCATGAGCGGGAGAAGGTTTCGTTGGTGGCAGGAAATTGAAAAGCGTCGTGGCGATCGAAGCGAGGCGCAGCCTCTACCGGCTGCGCCTCGTTCTATTTCCACGAATGTTTGGAAATGGCGGAGAGGGTGGGATTCGAACCCACGGTACGGTTTCCCGCACACACGCGTTCCAGGCGTGCACCTTCAACCACTCGGTCACCTCTCCTATTCGCCCGCTCGAAGCAAGTTCGAGCGGGCTAAAGCCCAGGGGGCGCATCCGCGCTCCCCCTTCAACCCCCAGCGGTTAAGGTTGGGGGATCTATTTTTTTCCTTAATTCAAGATCTCATTTTTTCCTGCGGAGAGGGTGGGATTCGAACCCACGGTACCCGTTAAGGTACACTCGCTTTCGAGGCGAGCACCTTCAACCACTCGGTCACCTCTCCTATTCGCCGACCCGAAGCAAGTTCGGGTCGGCTAAAGCCCAGGGGGAGCAAGCGGGCAAACTGGCCACGTTGTGGCCAGGCAAACCGCGCGATAGTCCAATAAACCCCATCCAAGCTTGCTCCGCTCCTCCCCCTTCAACCCCCAGCGGTAAGGTATGGGGAATCGTTGTTCTTGGACGGAAGCGCTTCGGATTCAGAAAATCCTACTTTTTACCCCGCTTCTTCTCTTTCCTCAACCGCTTAAAAAACTCGCTCAAGATCGCGCCGCATTCCGTTTCCATCATTCCGCCGACGACTTGGGGGTGGTGGTTGAAGCGGCGCTCGTCCTGCAAGGACAAGATCGACCCGCAGACCCCCGCCTTAGGATCCCTGGCCCCGAAGACCACTTTCGGGATTCGGGCCAGGACGATGGCGCCCCAGCACATCAGGCAGGGCTCCAAGGTCACATATAACGTTGTGCCCTCCAGTCGCCAGCGCCCCAGCTTGCGGGCCGCCGCTTCGATCGCCAGGAGCTCGGCGTGGGCCGTGGGCCGGCGACGGGTCTCGCGAAGATTATAGCCCCGGCCGACGATCTTGCCGTCGCGGACCACCACCGCGCCGATCGGCACCTCTCCGGCGGCCTCGGCCCGGTGAGCCAAGGCCAGCGCGGCTTTCATGAACTTATCGGGCTGTTCCGCCGGCTTATTCCGCATGGGCCTGCCCCCGATTAGGGGTTTGGAGGCCCGCTGTCAATATTTAAGTGCCCTTCTTCTGTACGCAACTTGGGCCCAGTTCGGCCGATAACCTATAACGATGAGGATGGGGAAATGCTTGGGTATTTAGGGAGTTACCGTCATGATCAGCATCGCCCTCGTGGCCGCCATTGGTTTGTATCTGTTCTCCGATTCCATCCGTAAACGCGAGAAGCAGGAGATGAAACGCCTGCGCAAGACCCTCTACTCGCTGTAATCCCGAAACCCGCTTTGCATCGCTCCGGGCTTCCTTTAAATAGGGGCCATGGACGACTACCTCAAGACCGTCGAGCGACGCCTCAAGCGTTTCTCTCCTCCCGAAGCCCAGGCCCTGGGCGAATGGCTGCAAAACAAGCCCATCGGCATCAACCTGGCCCTGCAATTCCTCGAACAGATCTCCGACTTAAAGACCAAGACCGGAAAGGACGCCGCCGTTCTGCTCTCCGAGCTGCTGGAAGAGGTCTCGGCCAAGGACCTGCACTCGAAGGAGTTGGGCCGCCTCCTGCGCGATGCGGTCGACCGGCGTCTGCACCCGCAACGCCACGCCCACGAGCTGGCCTTCGAGGCCTGGACGAAGCGCCTGCGTCTGCCGGACGGGGCCCGGGTGACGCCGCCGCAGAATTTCGAGGGCAAGACCTTCACCCTAAAAGTGGAATTCGCCTCGAAAGTGGCGCTGAGCGCGGCGCTTCGGGCATTGGCCGCGTCCCTCGAGTCCAACCCGGCCTGGGATGAATTTAATAAATTTTAATAATATCAATAAGTTATAATGAAATAGGATGTCAAGGTTCGGAGCTTGCGACCGGATTTTCCTGCTTTGTTCGCTGGGCCGGATTTGGGATTTTTGCTAAGGTATCGAGGCCCGCCAATCCGCCCCCGGCGGCTTGGCCCGACAACAGGGGTTTTGCCGACAGATTCAAAGCTATGCTGAAAAATTTTGACGAATTTTTGGAGACCAGTTGGGAGCGCAATCAGGTGGTGGGGGCCTGGGGCTTCAATTCCAACATGAACTTCACCGCGCTCAGCCCCGAGGAGACCAATGTCTGGTTCTTCGAGCAGGTTTTCAATTTTCTGCGCGCCTTCTTCGGCCTGGTGATGCCCGACTCGATGGAGATCATCACCTACGACGCCACCCAGCACATTCAGAAGACCGGCCTCGACCAGCAGACCTTCTTGGACGAGCTGATGCTGGTGATGAAGAATCTTAAAGAACCGCTCTGGACCTTTCGCCTCAACCTCAACATCGTCGGATTTCTGCGCACCTCCTTCCAGACCGACAATCCGGTGCGCCTTCAGATCCAAGAGCCTTGCAGCTTCATCGTCTGGGGCGGCCCCGACGAGACGGGCTTCCAGAATTTTTCGATCAGCTACCACCTCTTCTCGACGGTGGTGCTTGAGGGCGAGAACCAAGAGCTCTGGTCGCTCAACCAGCCCATCCTCGAGAAGGCCCTGCAGAAGTGGGAGCAGCAGTCCGGCCACATGATCGACGTGGTCGACTCGACAGGCGAGGCGCCGGTGCACCGGCACGGCTTCGGGCGCTGAGCGCGGTCAAGGGATTTCGACAGGCGCGAGGATATCCACCCCTTTCGAACGCAGCTTGGCGAAGTCCTTGTCCAAAGTGACGAGCTTCCATCCCTTCTTTTCGGCGAGCCAAAATTGCAGGGCGTCGTCGAAGTCCAGGCCGAGCTTGGGAACGCGACGAACCACCTCGAGTTCTTCCTCAAGGGTGGTGGTATAGACGAAAAAATGGGGATGTTCCTGGAGCGCGGAGAGGAATTTTTCCAACACGCCCCATCTTCCGGCTTTTGCGCCGACGATGGCCTCGACGGCATGGAGGGAGAAGGAGCTGGCCCAGCCCTCGTGATTCTCGTCCACCGCGGCGAGCGCCCTTTGGCAGGCATCGGCCCGGCCCTGCCCCAATAAAATTTCCAGAAAGATATTGGTGTCGAAAAGATACATTATTTTTTGGGCTGAAAGGCGCGGCGGCTCAAGGAGACGGAATCCTCGCCCGGGAAATCCTCCTTCAGCGCGCCTTGAAGCGAGGCCAATTTTTTGAGGGCCCGATTTTGTGCCTCGCGGTGCTTGTCGCCGCGCAGCAAGCGGGTACGGGAGAGGGACCAGGCCTTTTGCAGCCACCAAGAGACGTTGCGTTCGGATTTCTTGGCGATTTCCTTGATTTCGCGCGCCATGTCCTCGGGAAGGGAGATGCTCAGCTTCATATTCTTACTTGTACTACCAGTAGGATTTCCTATCAAGCCGGAATTCCGAGCGGAAACTCCGTTTCATTTGGATTCGGTTTCGATCCGGGGAAAGAGCGGCGAGGCTTCGCCCAGCTGGTGCTCCGCCGGCATCGCCGTCCACGGCGCGCCCTCCGCGAAGGTCTTGGGGAAGGGCAGCCTCAGCTGGGCGTAGATCTTCTCGCCGGTGAAGGGCATGAAGGGCGCGACCCACATCCCGATCAGCCTCAGGCAATTGAAGACGTTGTAGAGCACCTGCGCGAGGCGGGCCTCCTTGCCTTCCTTCTTGAGCGTCCAGGGCGCGCAGCTGTCGATGTATTTGTCGACCGCGCCGATCAGGTCCCAGATCGCCTCGAGGGCCAGGTGGCACTGGATATCGCCCTGCAGGTAATCCATCGCCTGGCGCACCTTCTTGCCGGTCTCGCCGGCCTTCAAGATCAGCGGCTGGTCGGCCTCCGCGGCCTCGCCGGGCTTGAGCAGGCCGTTGAAGTACTTCTTCGCCATCCCCATCGAGCGGTTGAGGACGTTGCCCAGGTCGTTGGCCAGGTCGGCGTTGTAGCGCTTGATGAAGTCTTCCCAGGTGAAGTTGCCGTCGGCGCCGAAGCTGGAGCCGCGCAGCAGGTAGTAGCGCAGGGCGTCCGGCCCGTAGACGTCGGCCACGTCCAGCGGCGTGACGACGTTGCCCAGGCTCTTGCTCATCTTTTCGCCCTTTAAATACACGAAGCCGTGGCCGAAGACCGTCTTGGGCAGCGGCAGGCCGGCGCTCATCAGCATGGCGGGCCAGATCACGCAATGGAACCGGGTGATGTCCTTGCCGATGACGTGGAGGTCGGCGGGCCACCACTTCTCGAAGCGCGCGGGGTCGTCCGCGTAGCCCACCGCCGTCAGGTAGTTGATCAGGGCGTCGAACCAGACGTAGACCACGTGGCCCGCGTCGTTCGGCAGCGGGATCCCCCATTCGAAGCCGGAGCGCGAGACCGAGACGTTCTGTAGACCGCCCTTGATCAGGCTGACGATCTCGTTGCGCCGGATCTCGGGCACGATGAACTCGGGGTGCGCGGCGATGTGGTCGAGCAGGGGCTGCTGGTACTTGGAGAGCTTGAAGAAGAAGTTCTTTTCGCTGAGCCACTTCGGCTTGGTCTTGTGATGGGGGCAAAGCCCCTCGACTAAGTCCTTCTCGGTGTAGAAGGCCTCGCAGGACTCGCAGTACCAGCCCTCGTAGAGGTCCTCGTAGATATCGCCTTTCTTCAGAATGGCGTCGAAGAGCTTCTGCGTGGCCTGGTGGTGCCGCGGCTCGCTGGTCTGGATGAAGTCGTCGTAGCTGACGCCGAGCTTTTTCCAGATCTCGGTGAACTTGCCGCGCATCTCGTCGCAGTAGGCCTTCGGCTCGAGGCCCTTTTCGCGCGCCGCCTTCAGCACGTTGGTGGAGTGCTCGTCGTTGCCCATCTGGAAGTGCACCTCGCGGCCCTCGAGGCGCAGGAAGCGGGCGAGGGCGTCCGCGCCGATCTTCTCGTAGGCGGTGCCCAAGTGGGGGAGGGAGTTGACGTAGTCGATGGCGGTGGTCAGGTAGAAACGGGTCATAGTCGGCTTTCGAGCGGCTCTTTGAAAAACATCAGCAGGCGCGGTAGATGCAGCTTGGGATTGGCATTTTGCCGCATTTCGCGGCGAAACTCTAGGATTCTCTCCGCGAAGGTCAGCAGCGCGAAGCGACGCTCGGGGGAATCCTCGGCGCAGAGCCGGCGGTGGGATTCGAGCAGCAGGCTCTCGAGGTAGGGCGTCAGGCGCTCCGCCTCGTTCAGGCTTTGGCCCAAGGCGTAGGCCTCGTCGAGGCCCAGGGGTTCGGCGTCTCCCCACAGCCTTTCCAAATCCGGCCATTCTTCGGGCGCCTCGCTCAAGAGCAGGGCCAGGCGCGCGGAGCCGTGGGCCAGGCGCAGGCGGCGCGGGTCGAGGGACTTGCCTTCGGCCCGAAGGATCTCGGCGAGGGCCGATTCCGGGAGCGGGGAGAAGCGGACCTTCTGGCAGCGCGACAGGATGGTGCGCGGCACCCAGCCCGCCGCGTGGCTCGCGAGCAGGAAGTAGGTGGCGGGCGGCGGCTCCTCGAGGGTCTTGAGCAGGGCGTTCGCCGCGGCCGCGTTGAGGGCGTGGGCCTCGGAGATCAGCACGACGCGGAGCCTCGACACCAGCGGAGGGAGATTCAGGCTTTTCTTCAGTTCGCGGATCGCGTCGATCTTGATGCGGCCGCCCTCGGGCTCGAGGCTCCAGAGGTCGGGGTGCTGGCCCGCCGCCGCCTGCTGGCAGGAGCGGCAGACGCCGCAGGGGGCCTCGGACTCCTTTTCGCAGAGCAGGGCCTTCGCGAGGTGGCGCGCGACGAGCCGCTTGCCCACGCCCTCCGGTCCGAGAAAGATCAAGGCGTGGGGCAGGCGACCCGCGAGGCGCATTTGGTCGAGCCGCCGGTAGGTCTCGCCGTGGGCGAGGAAGGGCAGGTCGCTCATGGCTTGGCCTCCAACAGCGGCTCGACCTCCTGAAGGATTTTGCGGTGGATCGCCTCGACCTCGAGGGTGGCGTCGACGACGCGGAAACGCTCGGGCTCTTCGTGGGCAAGGCGCAGGTAGCCTTGGCGGACCTTTTCGTGGAAGGCGAGGGCCTCGGCCTCGAAGCGCCCTTCCGAACTCTTTTGCCGCGCCAGCCGCGCCTTGGCGCGGGCCAGGCCGATTTCGACGGGCAGGTCGAGCAGGAAGGTGCGGTCGGGCTTGAGCCCGCCGGTGGCGAGCTCGTTGAGCTCGGAGATCAATTGCAGATCTAGGCCGCGCCCGAAGCCCTGGTAGGCGACGGTGGCGTCGGCGAAGCGGTCGCAGAGCACGCTCGTGCCCGCGCGCAGGGCGGGGCGGATCGTCTCGTCGAGATGCTGGGCGCGGTCGGCGGCGTAGAGCATCAGCTCGGCCAGGGGGCCGAGGTGGCGGTTTTTACCGTCGAGCAGTATCTTGCGGATCTCGACGCCGATATCGGTGCCCCCCGGCTCGCGGGTCAGGACGCAGGGCAGGCCGCGTCTTTGCAGGGCCTCGGCCAGGCGTTGGATTTGCGTGGTCTTGCCGCTGCCTTCGCCGCCTTCGAAGGTGAGGAATAGGGCCATGGGGAAATCTAGGAAGCTCGCTTTTGGATATGCAAGGGAAATATCGCGCGGGGGATTTCTTCTTCTATGCACGCTCAGTTCTATTTGCCGCATCCGCCCCTAGCCGGAGAAGACCTTACGTCAAGTAACTAAAAAAAGACCCCCCTGGGTTTCCCCAGGAGGGCCTTCCGTGCAGTGTTGTGCATCCCTCTTTTGGAGAGGAATTCCGTTTGCGGGTCAATAGACGTAGCCGACGCCGAAGCCGAAGGTGTTCTGCGAGGTGGCGGGCAAGGCGCCTTGCAGGAAGCTCGGGGCCGTCGAGCTGTCGTGGCGAAATTCGGCGCGCAGCCGCAAGCCGCGCAAGGCCGGGATGTCCACGCCGACCAAGGGCGCGACGTGCAAGGTCGAACGCGTCGACCACATGGTCTGCGGGGCGCCCGTGCGGGCTCCGTCGGGGTCGACGAAGACCTCGAAGCCCTGCGCGAAGCCCACCTGCGGCAGGAAGTTGACCCGTCCCGTCAGGCCGAAGGCGTGCCAATTCGTCTCGGCCTGGCCCGCGCCTTCGCCCTCGTGGCCCCAGTCGTAAGTCGCGGACGCCGTGAAGCGGTCGAAGCCCCCTTGCGTCGCCGCCGCGTCGTTGACCTTCACCGCGGCGATGAAATCGACGATGCTGCGCAGCCTGCCGCCTTCCGATCCGACCGTGCCGGCCCCGGAGAGGGTCAGCCAGGGCGTCGGATTTCCCGACAAGGCGCCCAGCCATCCGATGCCGGCCGAACGGTCTAGGACGTTGTCCCAGCCGTTGATGATGCCGGTCGTCGCGGTCAGGCGGTCCTGGATGATCGGGTATTCCGCCAGGACTCCGAGATGCGTGAAAGGTTCCGCGAGGCCGAATTGCCAGGAATGACTGATGTGATTGTTGTTCAGGCTCTCGATGACCTCGGTGCCGATCAGCGTCGCGAATTTTCCGCCGCGGAGGGTGAGCCCGTTGCCGATCGGAAGCCGCAGCCGCGCGTAGACCTGCTGCAGGTCGTACCAGTCGCCGCTGAACGAGGAGCGCGAGCGGGCGATCCGGGCGTTTTCGCCGACGCCGAAATCGAAGCGGAAGCCGAAGGGATTCTCCGCGTCGACGGGCCGGTCGAGGGACAATTCCAGGTAGTTGAACATCGGCCGGTCGGCGCGCGTGTCGAAGATGCGTAGGGCGTTCTCGCCGTTGCGCGGCGCGCCGAGGTTCAAGGTGTAGGTGGTGTCGAGGATGACGCCCGGCGTGATGCCGCGGACGAACTGGCCGATCGAGGTTCCCTGCGGAAAGCGGGCCCCGGCCCAATCCACGAACCGCGCCAAATCGAGCCCGCCCATCACGAACCACCCCATGGGGTTGTAGCCGCGACCGCCGAAGGAGTCCGGCGTCTCCGGAACGCTGAGGCCGAAGTTGGGTTGAAATCCGCCGGACAGCACGAAGATGCCCCGGCCCAGGGAGAAACCGCCGCCGAGCGTGAGCGCCAGCATCGATTGGTTGTCGAGGGCCCGCGTCACCGAGGGCGCGACGCCGAATTGCCGGGAGTAGAGGACGTTGGTGCCGATACCGCCGTAGACGAAGGCCGAGAGAATTTCCGGGGCGATCCATCCCTCGTAGCCGCCCTCGAGGCCGAAGTGCACCAGGGAGACGTCGTGGCCCGCGCCGTCGCTGAGGGCGCCCAGGCGAAAGACGCCGTTGAGGAAGAAGGCGTTGCGCGGATCCACGTGAAAGGCCTGTCCGACCTGGGTTTGGAAGATGCCGCCGGAGTAGGTCGGGGCGCCGTTGCCCAAGGCGATGGAGGTGTAGCCGCCGCTCAATTGCAGGCGATAGGGAGGCACGGAATTCCCCGTTGTTGCCGCCGGCGCCGTGGCGGGCGCCGATGCGGGATGAGTCGTTGTCGAAACCGGTGGTGTCATGTCGTGAACTCCTGGAGGGCCGGAAATGCAGCGCCCTGCGGATTTTCGACACGACGTCAAACAGCTCAGGCACGCACTCCACGCAAATCCCCCGCCCAGGGAATTTGCAATGGAGGTGCCAGGGCGTCCTTTCGAGAAAAGCCAGGTATTTCGTTTGCTTAGACTAGGGACCGGGTTTCGGCGCGGCGCCGGGCATGCTTAACTTCGCGGCATTTGCCGTCGATACGGGCAAGGCGACGGGCGAACAAAAAACATAAAAAAACCCCGGCTCCGCGGGGCGGAACCGGGGTTTTCCAATTTCAAGAACGCCGGGATCTTAGAAGTTGTAAGCGAACTCCGCCGCCAGGGCGTGCGACAGCGAGGTGCGGTCGCCGCTGGCCGGGTTGATCAGCACGTTGCGCGGCTGCAGGCCGGGCTGGACCGCCGCGTAGTGGTGGAGGTCCATCCGGTATTCCAGCTTCATCTTCGCGCCGTCGGTGATCTGGTAGCCCGCGCCGAGGATGAAGTTGTGGATCTGCTGGTCGGCTCCCGTGAACTCGCCTTGGAAGTCGTGCAGATAGCCGTAGCTGAAGAAGATGTCCCAGATGTCGCTCAGGCCGTAATCCAGCACGAAGTAACCGGCGAGGCTCTTGGCGTTGGGGCCGAGGACCGTCGGGAGGTTGTTCTGCTGGATATAGGTGAACTCACCGGCGAACAGGAGCTGCTCCGTGAACTTGATCGCGAAATCGAGGTCGATGATGTGGGTCAAGTGCGCGTTGTTGCCGGCTTGCTCCGGACCGCCCGCGTAGCTTAAGCCCAGGGTGCTCTTCTTGCCCTCTTCGCCCCAGTTGTACCCGAAGCGGGTACCCCAGGAGGGAATCGCGCTGTCGCCCGCGGCCACCACGCCGGCGGCGGGGGGGATCGGGAGACGGGCGCCGGTCAAGCAGGGCGCGCCGACGATGATACAGTCGAAGAGCTGGTTGACCAGGTAGAGGTGCATGTCGAAGTTGTCCCCGAAGGCCCAGTACATCTTCGCGCCCGTCGCGTTGACCGGGGTCAGGAAGTTATACGAGTTGGGGAAGGAGATCGTGGGGTTGTCGGCCCGGTCGACCAGGTAGTAGCCGATCGGAACGTTGAACCGGCCGATCAGGAACTCGCCGCCCAGGACGCCCAAGGTGACGTAGCCCTGCTCGAGCTCGAAGTTGCTGCCGACGACGCCGCTGTCGGTGTTGCGACCGCTGCCCGAGAGAAAACGGCCGAAATCGAGGTCGGCGCGCAGGCGGATCTTCTCGCCGAAGCTCTTCTGGATGTCGAGCTCGACCTGATCCACGTAAAAGTTGAAAGTGTCGCGACTCGGAGCGGTGGCTCCGCGGAAGTCGCGAAGGCCGCCGCTGACGTCGCCGATAGCCGAACCGTCGTCGTGCTGCCAGCCGGTGACGATGTCGACGTTACCGCTGAACTCTACCCCGCCCGCCTTGGACTCCTCGGCGTGGGCCGGCAGACTGACGCTGAGCGCGAACAGACTGGCCGCGATAGCTAGTTTTTTCATGTTCATCTCCTTCTTTTCTCCAGGATGTCGAGGTTCAAATTCGCCACGAAACCTGTGGGTTATGTACAAAATTATCCAGGGATTTCCTTGACTTAGGTTGCAAGCCCCGTACCAGGGCCGCCGCCGAAATCTTGCTTCGATATTCGACCCTTAATGGGGTCGAACCAGGTCGCCTCTCCGGGGCATTGCCCGCGCCTTGGGCAATTGCCGAAACCGCGTGCAGGGAAGAGGGCGTTTGGGAAATCCTTCGTTTCAAAGAACTAAAAATTATAGGCGAACTCCGCCGCGATCGCGTTTTGCAGCGCGCTGCGGTCGCCGCCGGTCAAGGCCGCCGCCGTGGCCGCGCTGTAATTGTGCAAATCGAGCCGGTATTCGAACTTCAACTGAGCCCCGTCGGTGATTTGGTAACCTGCGCCGAGGCTGAAGTCGTGGATCTGCTGATCGAGGCCGGTGTAGGCGCCCATCGGGTTGATGTCGTGGAGGTAGCCGTAGCGGAAGTAGAGGTTCCAGGTGTCGCTGGGCGCGAAGCCCAGCAGCAGGAAGCCGCCCAGGCCCTTGCTGTTGGGGAAGCCCGCGAAGGCGCCGGTGACGTTATCCTGCCGGTAGATGCCTTCCCCGCCGATCGTGATCTTCTCGCCGATGTGGAAATTGAAATCGAGGTCGAGGATGTGCGTCAGGTGCGCGTTGTTGCCGAATTGCTCGGGGCCGCCGGCGTAGCTCAGCCCGATGGTGTTTTCCCGGCCTTCGCCGCCCCAGGTGAAGCCGAAACGCGTCCCGTAGGAGGGGATGGCGCTGTCGGTGCCGACCGTGGTGCTGATCACGTCGACGAGATTGTTGACGACGTAGAGGCTCCAGTCGAAGGTCGCGTTGAAGGCGTAGTAGATCTTGGCGCCGGTCAGGTTGTGGGGTCGCAGGTAGCGATAAACGTTGGAAAAGGAGACCGCGACGTTGTCGGGGCGGTCGACGCTCTCCAGCCCGATGGGGGCGTTGAAGCGGCCGACCAGCAATTCCATGCCGTTGCCGATGGCGATGTTGGCGGTGACGTAGCCCTGCTCGAGATTGAAGTTGGAGCCGGCCTGGGTGTTGCGCCCGCTGCCGCTTAAGAAGCGGCCGAAGTCGAGGTCGGCGCGGATGCGGATGTTCTCGCCAAAGCTCTTCTGGATGTCGAGCTCGACCTGGTCGAGATAAAAATTGAAGGTGTCTCGGCTGGGCCGCGCCAGCCCGCGGAAGTCGCCCAGTTGGCCGCTCCCGGAGCCCGCGCCGTCCGCGGCGTTGCAGCCGAGGCCGCCGGCGCCGAAGGAGCAGCTTCCGCCCGCCTGGCGCGGGAAGGCGCCGGTCGGGCCGTCGACGCTCGAGCCGTCGTCGTGTTGCCAGCCGGTGACGACGTCGACGTTGCCGCTGAACTCGACTCCGCCCGCCTTGGATTCGGCGGCGTGTCCCGGGGCGCCGAGGCAAAACGCGGTCAAGGCGTAGGCTAGGCCGGATGCGACTAGTTTTTTCATATCTTTCTCCTCGTTGAAGAAGGACATTCCCAGGTCACGCTGCGGATTTCGGGTAGAGTCATTCTAGAAGAGGAATTCCTCTACCCGGGTGCGATCGATTGTTTTCGGGGCCCGACGGGTCCAGCGTCGGGCTTAAGGTGCCTATCACTTAAACTTAATTTAAGTGAAATGGAACTTAATTTATATATAATTATAGGTCAAGTTTTTTATATATTTCCCGTGCTTAGCTCAAAAAGCCCATCCTCTGGGCGCCTAAGCGCCCTGGGGACCGGATTTGGCGGGCTAAATGGCGGATGGTCCCGCCAAAGTCAATGATATTGTTTATGCAGTGCGTTACGAATTTTTTAAACGCCGGAGACCGTTTTCGACGGCCTTTGTGTCGGGGCGTGGGATCGGGCGTCTAGGGGAAGGGGCGCGGGTCCGCGGGCCGGAGGTCCTACAAAACTATCGCGAAATTCATCGGGGACGGTTTGACTTTGCGCGGCGGCGGCTTTAGGTTTACTTGGGGCATCGGGACAAGGACGCTATGAGTCAGCAGGTTTCGGGAAGCAAACGCAAGGTCTTGGTCGTCGACGATGATCCCCAGATCCGAAAGATCCTGGAGCGGATGCTGATCGGCCCCAGCTACGACGTGCGCACCGCCGTGGACGGCCTGACGGCCCTAAGCCAGGTCAAGGAAGATCCCCCCGACCTGGTGATCCTGGACATCATGATGCCGGGGATGTCCGGCATCGAGGTCTGCCGGCAGATCCGCGAGACCAATCCCGAGCACCCCATCCAGGTCTTGATGCTCTCCGCCAAGGATTCCCAGGCCGACCGCCGCCGCGCCCTCGAGTATGGCGCCAACGACTACGTCACCAAGCCCCTTCCACATCGCCTGGTGCGGGAAAATCCAAGTAATATATGTTCGAGAAGCAGGATTTAGTAAAGATCGCCAACCCGATTAAATTCGTTGGCTAAAGCTTCTGGGGGCCTGTCATCTCATCAAACAAATACCACCCCCAATAATAGGCTGAAAGATTCGCCAACCCGGAAGTAAATTCGCTGGCTAAAGCTTCTGGGGCCTGTCATCTCACCGTTGAGGACCCGCGACTCCAGACTCCAGACCGAGTCGGCGCTCAGGCCCCCATGGGCAAATCCGTCACCCCGACGGCGACGCGGGCGTGCTTGCCGTTTTCGCCGTAGAGGTCGACCAAGAGCTCGCTGGCGGCGTTCAATACCTTCGGTTGGTCGACAAAGCCCGGCATCCCGGCGACGAAGCCGGTCAGCTTGATCACGCGGCGGATCTTCTCGAGGCTGCCCAATTCGTTCTTCGCGAGGGCCAGGGCGTTCAGCGTGCACTGCTTGGCGCCGCGCTGCGCGGCCTCGAGGGTGATCTCTTTGCCGAGGCGTCCCTTGTAGGCGCCGAGGCTGTTCTTGAAGATCGGCAGCTGGCCGCTGATGTAAAGCAGGTTGCCCACCCTCAGCGCGGGGACGTAGCTGCCCAAGGCCGGCGGCATCTCCGGGAGCTTGTGCAGCATCTGCAGCAGCTTCTGCTCGATGGCGTCCGGCTTTTTTCCGGGCTTCGCCGCGGCCGGCGCGGGGGCGGCAGGGGCCGGGACGGGAGGTTTGGATTCCGCCTCGCTCACGCGGCCTTCCTTTTCGCGAGTCGGATGCCCTTGACCAGCAGGATCAGGGGCAGCCCGTGGTAGCGTTTGAGGTCTTCGGCCAGCTTCGGCGGCAGGGAAGTCGTCTTCATCGCCTCGTCGAGCGAGCCCTCGCGGATCTCCTCCATGAAGAAGCCGTTTTTCTTGAGCGTGTTGAACAGGGTGTCGATGCCCTTCTTGAAGCCGCCGCGGGGGTTCATCAGGTACTCGAAAAAGGGATGGATCGTCGAGAAGACGACGCGCCCGTTGTCGCGCAGGCAGCGCGCCGCCTCGGGCACCAAGCTGTGCAGGTCGGAGCGCCAGGCCAGGGCGGAAGGGTAAACCAAAAAGTCGAAGGTCTCGGGGGCGAAGGGCAGGTGGTCGAGCGCGCCGCGCGCCTTCGGATAGGCGGAGGGCGCCGGGGTCGCTGCCTTGCCGGCGACCGCGCGGCTGACGTCCAGCTCGACGATGTCCTGGGCGCCGCGCTTGGAGAGCATTTCCACGTAAATTTCGGAACCGGGGCTTAGGTGCAGGCACTTCTTGCCGTTGAGGGCCGGGATGAGCGGAAAGAGCTCCTTGCGCTCGGCGCCGCCGAGCAGTCCCTGCAATTGCTTCTCGTTCCACTGGATGAAGCCGAAGTCTTGGCCCTCGGCGTCCGTGACGCCGGTCTTCTTGGGCTTGGTCGTCTTGTCGCGCTTGGCGACGGCGGCGACCTTCTCGACCACCTTGCCGGCCTTGCCCATCAGGTTGGTTAGGAATTTTTGCATTCTGGGCCAAGTTTACGTTTTTTTTTCAGGATTTCCAAAGGGGATTTTATCGGGAGGACCTCGCGCTCCAAAAACGGAAGGGGTCGCGGCCGCTCACGCTCGCGAAGACGCGCTTGGCGAGTCCGCGTCGCCGGGCCCAGCGCCGCAGCTCCGCGGCCAGCCAGGGGACCATGCCGATCTCTCCGGCGAAGTGCCCGATGTCGATCAAGGCGATGCCCTCGGCCAGCGCGTCGAGGGCCGGGTGGTATTTGACGTCGCCGGTGACCAAGACGTCGGCGCCCGCGGCCTTGGCCTCGTTGAAATAGCCTGCTCCGCTGCCGGTCATCACCGCAACCCGCTCGACGGGATGCTTCGGGTTGCCCACGAAGCGCAGGTGCTCGAGCCCGAGGCGTTTCCCGACGCCGGCGACGAATTTGCCGAGGTTCGATTTTGGGGTCTTGCCGATCCGGCCAAGGCCCGCGCGCGGTCGGCGAGGGTCCCGCGACGGCAGCAGGGGCTTCAACCCCTTCAGGCCGAGACGTCGGGCCAGCTGGTCGTTCAAGCCGCGCTCGGTCGCGTCGAGATTGGTGTGGAAGGAGACGACGTTCACTCCCATTTGGGCGGCGAGGCGCGCGCAGCGCGAAACGGGCGTGCGGTCGTCGAGGCGCTTAAGCGGCTTGAAGAAGAGCGGGTGGTGCGTGACCAGGAGGTTGCAGTCGTGCTCCACCGCTTCCCAGAGCGCCGTCTCGGTCACGTCGAGGGAGACCAGGACGCCGTGCAATTCTTCCTTGAGGCTGCCGACCTGGAGCCCGACCGGGTCCCATTCCTCGGCGAGGGAGGTCGGGGCGAGCTTTTCGAGGAAGTCGAAGGCGTCTTGGACGCGGAGCGGCTTTTTCATGGGAGGATTTCTAACGGGAAGCGGCCCGCTAGAGAAGAAAAAAACCGGCCTCCCTCCGGGAAGGCCGGTTTCGCTCATTGAAAAAGGATCGAGATTTAGTCTTTACTGCTGTCCGTATTCATGAACCGGATGGTATCCGCCGGAGCGGCGTTAAAGTTGAACGAGTCTTTGGTGTTGGCACCGTTGGCGGCCGGCTCGGCGGCGGTCTCCGCGCGGAGCTTCTCGTATTCCCGGGTCAAGCGATCGTATTCCGCCTGCAAGTTGGCTTTATCCGCCTCGGTGAGGTTGGCTTGCGCCATCTTCGCCTTGACCTCGGCGATCTGCTTTTCGATCTGTTCCATGCGCGTGGCCGCGCTGCTGTTCGTGGCGAGGGCGGCGGTGGCGTCGCCCCTGACGCGCGAAAATTCGGCGCGGAAGAAGGTCTCCAGCAGGTATTTGTCCGCCGTCACCGCGACGTATTGATCTCGCAGGGCGGTGATCTGGTTTTGGTACTCCACGGGATCCATGGCGGCCTGCTTGTCCTTCAAGGCCGTGTATTTCGTCTCGAGGTCCTTGAAGGCGACCTCGTTGGCCTTCATCATCTCCTCGGCGACGAGGTAGTCGGCCTTTTGCAGCTTCTGATGATTCGCGTAGAGCATGGTCTCGGCGGTGACTGGCAACAGCTGGACCTCGATCATCTTGCGCGAGGCGTTGAAGGTGGTGGCCACCACATAGTCCTTGTTTTCCACCCGGGAGACGGTGAAGCGGGCCGATTCGACCATCGCGTATTCGATCTCGGCCTTTTGGACCGCAGTCAGGGTGGTGGAGGCCGTGACGCTGTCGCGATAGGGCTTCATCGCCGCGGCGATCTCGCCGTCGAGATCCTTGCCCTCGTACCAGGTGATGCCTCCGGTCATGCCGAAGATATTCGCGTAGAAGGCGAACAGGGTATAGCGGGCCTGCAACATCGTCTGAAGATTGTTGTAGCGCGCCTGGACCTTCGTCCACTCCCCGGCCTGGGCGGCCTTCTGGTAATCGACCATCTTCTTCTCGATCTCCACGTTCAGGATTCCGTAGACCCGCTTGTCGGCCTGCACGAAATAGGTGTGCATCAAGGCGACGTCCTTGGCGGTGTACTGCGCGGGGTTGGCTTGATAGAGGGAATGGAAACCCAAGTCGTTGGAGGTCTTGAAGACGTAATCGCGGGAGTTGTAGGTGTAGTTGGCGAAGCGGGCATAGGCGTCCCCTTGCTTGTCGCAGAGGTCTTTCTCGTTGCCGGTGCCGGAATCCTTGACGTCCAGGCCCGAGCCGGAACCGCCGCCCGCGGTGGAGACTTTTTCGATGTTGGCTTGCACGTCGGCATTGGTGGCCTCGCCGCCGCCTTTTTTTCCGCCACAGGCTACCAAGGCGAGAATCACCAAGGCGGGGACGATTTGATTCGCCCAATTTTTTGAGAACCATGCTTTCATTTGAATCCTCCTGCTGTTTCGATGAATCGAAGGCTCGGGCGAATCCCCGGCGACCCATAACGAGAGCTGCAAAAAGAACTCCAACCTTGAATTTAAAAAAATCAATAATATTAATTAGTT
>JASOAK010000035.1:0-26113 GCA_048499175.1 bacterium | reverse complement strand
CGCCTCGGTGGGTGACGCTCGCCCCGAAGGATTACCTCTTGGATTTTCACGGGCTGCGGGGGGAATGGCTCTTGGGTCGAGCCCCCGAGGCGCTGGGCGGCGAGCGTCTGCAAGAGGATCTCGCGATCTCCCGTCGCCACGCCCGGATCGGCCGGGACGCCGCGGGCCGGATGTGGGTGGAAAATATTTCCAGCGGCAACACCTTGACGAGGGTCTCGGCGCAGGGCGCCTTGGAGGACGTGCCGGCCGGGGCGGGCCGAGAGCTCAGGCCGGGAGACAAGCTGGTGTTGGGACAGAGCGTCTTTCGCGTCATGGAGGAGAGCGAGAAAAGGAACGAGCTTCCGCCGGAGGCGAGCCTGGAACCCTCGATGGAAGACCCAGCCACCGATCGCCCCACCGCCCTGGCGGGGGAGATCCTCCTCTCGGAAACGGACGCGACGACTCCCCCACCGCCCCTGCCGCTGAACGGCCCCATCCCTCTCTTTGCCTCCGAGGCCCCGGAGGGGCAGGTCCGCGTCTTGGGCCGCGGCCCCGCGCCGGCCGGAATGGAGGCGGAATTTATCTCCCTTTCCGATCCGGTCGTCCGGCGTCGCCACCTGATCTTGAAGAAGCGCGCCGGCGGCAGGCTCGAGGTCGAGGCCCTGCCTCCCTCCGCCCCGCGGACCCCCTCCGAGTCACGGCATGGCTTCTATGTGGAACATCAGGGGCGCTGGATGAAACTGCCCCCGGAGCTCCCCTTCCTCCTCCACCCCGGCCAAAGGATCGCCTTGGGGGCCTTGGCCTTCCAACCCCTGAACCTGAGTCAGGCCCTCGTCCTCCGGCTGGGGGAGGCTGGAGACACCCTGTGGGTGGAGCCCTAAGTCCGCTGCGGGCACTTCATAAAATTTCCTATTTACAGTCCCTGCGCGGAGTCCCCGAGGGAACCAAAAAATAAAAATAAATTAATTCAATAAGTTATAGTTTTGGCTCTGAGCGGGAGGCCTGGCAGGAAACTGGCAATCTAGAAAAGACGCCATTGCGGCTTTTTAAGGAGGGTCGGCACATGACGTCTATTTCTCAAAATTCGAAAAATATCGGGGTTCAGTCCAAAAGCTACCAGTTTGGGAATTATTATTCCCAATTAAATACCAAAAACCAGGAAACGGGCGCCGGAAACGGGGAGCTCGTCTCTTGGTACGAGGAGGCCACGGCCTACTATAATGCCGTCATCTCCGGCCTCGAGGCCAAGCCCGATCCCGCGGCCTGGCAGAACTTTGTGACCCAGATGGAATGGGCCGCCGGCCAGCTCGGCTATGGAGCCCCTCAGGCCTGGGATCCGATGGCCTCCGGACAGCAGGGCCTTCCTCCGACGGAGGCCGCTTCCGATCCCTTCGGCGGCCAGCCCGGCGCCATGGACAACCTGGTCTACACCCAGGAGACGACCAAGATCGGTTTCATCGGCGAGGAACGCCCCATGGACCTCTGGAGCACGGACATCACCCTCGACGTCGCCTCGACCTCGGTCGACGTCACGGTCGAAGAGACCCAGGACACCCGCTTCCAGCCGCCTGAGACCGTCCTCAAGGTCGTCATGACCGATAAGGCCACCGGCAAGACCAGCGTTTATTTCCTCCACGACCCGGAGGAGATCGAGAGCCTCAAGATTAACACCCCCGGCGCCAAGCACGTCAACGACCTGAGCGGTCGCGCGGAGGTCGGAGAGTTCGTCGAGGGCGCGACGGGTAAGGGCGGCGGCATCCCCGAGGGCGCCGAGATCGACGGCGACACCGCGACCTACGACGGCGTCGCGGGGCAGACGCTGGACTTCGAGCCGCCCTTCGGCAGCATCGGCAATCACGTCGTTTATTCCAACGCGAATATCTCCGTGAAGAATTCGGACGAGGTCTTGGTCGAGCGCCTGAAGGACGGCGGCTACCGCGTGACCGTCACCGACCTCGACGGGGAGAAGACGGTGTTCACCGTCCCCGAGGGCTTCTACCTCAACATCAACGCCCACGCGCCGAACGTGACCTTCAAGGACGGCGGCCGCGGCTCGATCGGCGGCCTCGCCGCGCCGGGCGGCGGCGCCCCGAAGCGCACCGGCGGCTCTCATTCCGGCGGCGACGGCGTGCCCGCGGGCTGGGAGAACATCGGTTTGAACGGGACGACCGCGGAAGACACCGAGGCGGTGGACACGGCCGACTGGCCCCCGCAGCTGATCGAGCTGCTCGACGCGATGGGCATCGCGCCGGAGGACTACGGTTCCCTGAATATTCCCGATTCGCTCATGAACGAGATCAAGTCGGGCGTGAAGCCGCCCTCGCAGGCCCTCTTGGACGCGCTGAAGAATTCCGACGAGACCTTGAAGCAGGCCTGGAACCAGGCGAAGTCGAATCCCGACGACGTCCACGCCTGGCAGCAGGTGAAGCAGCGCCTCGCGACCTTGCTCGGCGCCCTCTACGGCTCGGGCGTCGAGGCCGAGGGGACCTTCCCCGAGGGCTTCGAGGCGGACGCGGCCTTGACCGCGCGGACCCTCTTCCTCGACGGCTTCGCCTACGAGATCGGCGCGGGCCTGAGCCTGAAACCGGTCGACGCCTCGAGCGAGACCGGCGCCGAAGAGACCGAGACGGAGATCGCCGCCCGCCAAGTCGCGGACGACTTGGCCGCCCGGCCCTTAGTGGAGCTCACCGTCGACGAGATCCTGGCCAAGGCGGAGGAGATGGGCGTCGACCTCGCCACGATCCATCTCTCTTTTCCGCCCTCCAACGCCGTGATGCAGTTCCTCTACGAGATCGACCCCACCTTCAAGGCGAAGCTGGATCACTTCACCACGGTGGACGTCCCCACCGAGGGCGCCATCATCGAGCTGCGCGACCAGTTGGCCGACCTCTTGGAGATCGTCTACCAACGCGCGGGCTACGGCTTCACCCGTCACGACCGCGACAATATCGGCCACGGCGTGGACGACCGCGAGAACGACCTCTGGGTCCACAAGGACGGCGAGGTGATCAGCCGCTGGAACATGTTCACCGACGACATGGACAACCACGGCTACGACGGGACGCCTTGGGAAATCTTCACGTGGGGCAATATCGACTGAGCGCGGGTTTAAGGGAGCGACACCATGACACCGATTCGCGGTAAGGAAAAGGGGGATGCGTCGACGGCCCGGGCGGAGCTCGCGAATTGCGAACCGCTCTTCGAGAGTTTTCCCGTGAAGGACCTCGAGGCCTATCCTCGAAAATTGCGGCGGGAATGCGGCGACGCCTACTTTAACGTCGACGACCTGAAGCGCTTCGAGTTGCGCATCGGCAACGGCGTGGGAAGCACCAGGGTATGGCGCGGCGGTCAGCTGATGCGCCGGCAGGCGACCTACCAGCTGGCCTCGTTTTACCTCGACTACCTGCGGAATCCGCCGCCGGGCCTGGGCTTTTTGCTGGATACCTTGCGCGAGCTGCGCGGGCGGGAGCAGGTCCGGATCGTCTTTGAAAACCAGGTTGGCGACCGACATTCCGGTTGGTTTCGCGGCCGGGGCCGCCACCAGGAAATCCACATCGTCGATACCTTCTCCCCGCTGGAAAGCGAATCCACCAATATCCGCGGCATGGATGTCTCGACGCTCTACCATGAGTTGGGCCATTCCCTGATGTACCACCTCTACGGCAGGAAATTCCCCCCCTACCGCGGACACGAAGGCCACGACGATAGGGCCGTCCGTCATTGGGAGTCCGAGACCAACCCCGGCGCCGCCTGGTCGGAGGGCTTTGCGGGGGCCATCTCCAATTTGGATTATCATTCCTCCAAGGTCCTGCGCGGTTCGGGCGATCTTTTTCCGGCCTGGTTCGAGAAGAGCTTGGAAGCCAGGCTCTCCAACGAATACGTCATCGCCGCGGTCCTTACCGATTACGTGAAGAGCGAGGTTCCCTACAAAGACACGAAGATGACGACGGTGGTCCTGAACGACGCCTCTTACTGCCGGCTGAACAAGATCTTCGCGGCGATGCGCGCCTCCGGGATGCAGGAGGATTTTCGGGAGTTTGTGGAAGATTTTTTGCGGAGGCATCCCGAAGAAGGGAGCCGCTTGAATCCGATCCTGCGCGAATATGGCCTAGGTGAGTTGGCTAGCGATTGAGGGAAATGTGCGGCTAACGGCGGACCCGACGGTTGTGGTTTTGATGGAACAGATTAGGCTCCCGACGTCGGTTCGGCGCTGTTGGTCGTCAGGAAATCCGCGGACATTTGATGAGTCCAACCCGGGCCGTTGTTGCCGGCGTTCACAAAATCTTCGGAAAGGTTTTCATCGGCTTTGACGGTCAGCCGCATGGCGAGATTCGAGGCGATGTCTTTAGGGATGAGCCCTTGCTTCAAGGCATCTTTGAAGCCGTCTTCGCCTAAGGCGTCGTAAACCATGTTAAAGACGAGTTGCGCGACGTCGTTTTGATAACCCTTGTATTCGCCGGTATAATTTTTGTTGGTGGCGAGTAGATTAAGTTTTTCGGCCACAGCCCCCCATAATTCCTTCCGCTTCTCCGGATCGGTTTCGGCCATGGCGGCGGCCATATCCTTGAGAATGGCGGAGGCTCTATCGTTGTCTTGGCCGTATTTAAGCGGACTGTCTTGATCCACTTTCTGCGCCCCCGATAAAATCTTTTCGGACATCTCCTGCAATTTGGCGGGGCTGAAATATTTTCTAGTCTTGGAGTTGCTCGCTCCGAAGGTGAGATTGCCGTTCTCATTGGCGACCTCGCCGCTCACGTGGTCGCTCACGATGTTGAGCTTCGCATCCTTGTTGACCTTGAAAGTATCGCCGCCCATCTCAACGACGTAATAATTGCCCTCTTCGCTGATCGTCACCTCGTCGGTGGTGTTCTTCGGCGTCAGGGTCACGGTCGCGGCGTTGTCGACGATCACTTCGACCTTATCGCCGGGAGCCCTAAGATTCAGTTCGGGGCTGCCGCCCTCGGCATGGCCGTCGTAGCGGAGAGTTCCGTCTTTGTCGATCGAAGTCGGAGGCGCGCCCAACTGTCCCGCGGCGATGTTCACCGGGTCGATGGCCTCGGGGCCGCCCACCGCCTCCAGGACCTCGCGGAATTCCGCGGCGGCCCGGGTCGAGTTGTTGGCCTTTTCGTCCTGCAGGGCTTGATTCAAGGTGGCGACGGCTTGTTCCTTCGTCATGCTCTCGTCGACGGGCTTGACCTGGCCGCTCTTGATGTCGTTCATCAGGTCGACGATCTGCTCGCGAGTCACCTTCGGGGCGTCGGGATCGTAGTCTTCTCCGCCGGCGCCGAGGGCCGGCGCGAGTTCTTGGTGGATCTTGGAAAATTCCTGGAGACGCATCTCCTCGGAGTAGGCGGCGGCGCGATTCACCTGCCCCAAGTAGCGCTGATACTCCTCCTGGGAGAGCCGGCCCTGCTCGACCAGGCCGCTTAAGAAGGCGCGCATCTCGGTGGGGGTGGAGGGTATCGCGGGCCCCGCGGGCTCCCCGCTGTATTCTCCCATCTCCTCGTCGAATTCCTCATAGTACAGTTCCATGTCGGAATCGCCCAAGGACTCCTCGGGAGGCGGCATCTGCTGATTTTTAGGGGTGACGTAAGTCATGGGATGGATCCTCGCTTCGAGATTTAGGCGACCCTGGCAAGACGGGCTTGCGCCAAGGAACTCAGGTGACGACGGGCCTCGCACCAAATTTTACCGCGGGTGAATTCGACAACACAACGCAGATCGTCGTGGGTCACGGCAGGATCCGCCAGGATTAGGCCCTCGATCCGAGCCATGGCCTTTTCAGCCAGGCCCAGGGCCTGCTGGGCGGCTCGTTGGTCTTGGCTCTGCAGGGTCTGTTTTAATTGTTGTTGGACCTTGGCGAAGAGTTCCGAGACCGATTCGGGTTTTTGATTTTGTTCCATAGCGACGCCCTCCGGTGAATTACTAAAGCAATGGAGATGCCAGGCTATGGCCCCCTTCCGTTTTGGACTTAATGATATGAATTTATTATAATTATTTTAAGCTTCGCCTCGAAACCCATAAAAAACGAAAATGCTTCTATTGTAGTTTATTTGTGTATTTCATACATAATTTTTATAACTATTTGTTTTTAATATTTTTTATTTAAAGTTTTTATGTGGATAAAATTAGTTGTTTATCAACATAGATAACATTATTTTTCGAATTGGCCACCGGCTAGACTTATTAATCTCCCCATGCGACGCGGTCGGTCTGTCGGGATAATTTTGAAAAATAGATATTTTTTTGAATTTTCCATGAGGCCTTTTCGTCCCAACGCCTTGCCTAAACAATTAAGATATTAATATTATTCAGTTTTTATGGTTGGCCGGTCCTTTGCTTTCTCTAAGGGGATTCAACTTATGGAGGATCCATGAAATTTCGCCAACCCAGCCTTTCGTCTCTCTTGAATGCCCTTATCTTTCTCGGACTCGCCGCCTGCGGCGGCGGGGGCGGCCCCGGTACCGACGACCCCCTGGACCTGGAGTCCCTCGCCATCGCCAACTGCCCCACCCAAGCCCTCTTTCCCGGAGACAAGATCGCCCTCGCGGTGGAGGGAAAACCAGCTGGCAAGGCTGTCGCCGTGAACCCCGACGCCTTCCAAAGCGATCGCCCGCGCCTCGCCGCGGTGGACGCCCAAGGCAACTTGGTCGCCCTCTATCCCGGCGAGGCCCGCGTGACCGCAACGGCCGGGGGGTTGAGCAGCGAGGCCTGCTTGGTGCAAATCCAGCCGCCGGAAAATCAAGGCTCGGTCCGGCGCTTGACCGACAACGCCGATGAGGACCACTGGGGAATGAACAATTCCTGGACCATGACCGCGCGGGGCAAGGTCCTGTGGCAGCGCATCGACGGCAACCTCGACACCGAGGTCCTCCTGCACGACCGCCGCGATCCGGCCGGCGACGACACGAGCGTCGACCTGGTCGATTTCCTCTCCGGCGACGTCGATTTCATGGCCCTCGGCTCCGGCGCGGCGGAAGGCGAGGCGCTGCTCAGCTACCGCGTCGGCCTGCAGGACACCCACGTCAGCGCGGACGGTCGCGCGCCGCAAGACTTGGGCGACCGCCAGCAGGAGGAGGGGAGCATCGCCGACGGCTGCTACTTCTTCCGCGAGGGCGGCGGCGCCAACGACCTCCAGCGCTTCACCGCAGGCGCGGGCCTGACCGAGATCCTGAGCGCGGGCGAGACCTACACGCCGATCGGCAGCGGCTGCGAGGCGGTCTACGAGCGGCGCGGCGCCGCGGACAGCGAGCTGGTCCATTTCGACGGACAGGGCCATTTGCCCATCGCCGCCGGACTTCCCGCCTTCCCCGACTTCGATTTCCGGAATCGGCGCGCGGTCTACGCCTCGGGCGGCGACGTCACGCTGGTCGACCTGACGCAGAATCCGCCGGTCGTCGTTCCGCTGACCTCCGACGGTATGACGCGGCTGGACCGCAACCCGCGTACGGACGGCGAGAGCGTCGTCTGGCATCAGATCGACGGGACCGAGCATCATGTTTGGATGTACGACGTCGCCAGCGGGACCCGCCGCAAGGTCAGTGCGACGACGGCACCCAAGAAATTCGACTCCCTGCAGATCGACCTGAGGCAAGCGCTTTGGGTGGAGGGGGCCGAGCTCTGGTTCCATGCGGGCAGCGGCGCTGCCGGTGACAGCGCGGAGGTGGATTTGAAGGGCATTCCCCTCGATCCCGGCTACCGCCCCTACCTCAAGGACGGACTGGCCGCCTATGTCGGCAACGACGGGGACACGGAAATCATGATCGTGGAATGACTCCCGATTAAGTCAGGTAGTGCAGGAAGAGGGTCGCAAGGCCGAGAAAGGCGAAGAAGCCCGTGACGTCGGTGAAGGTGGTGACGATGACCCCGCTCGCGAGGGCGGGGTCGACCCGCGCCCACTTGAGGAGCAAGGGAATCGAGGTCCCCGCCAGGGCCGCCATGAACATGTTGCAGATCATCGCCAAGCCCAGCACGACCCCGAGCATGGGATTGCCCTTGTAGAGATAGGCGAGCAGCGCCATCAAACCCCCAAGCACGATGCCGTTGGTGATTCCTCCGATCAGCTCCTTGAGCAGGACGCGCTTGGCGTTGGAGAAGGTCAGCTCGCCCAGGGCGATGCCGCGGGTGATGACGGTCAGCGATTGGGTCCCGGCGTTGCCGCCCATGCCCGCCACGATGGGCATGAAGACGGCCAGGGCGACGACCTTCTGGATGGTGCCCTGGAAGAAACTCACTACCGTCGCGGCCGCGATCGCGGTGACCAAGTTGAAGCTGAGCCAGGGCAGGCGCAGGCGGATCGAGCGCAGCGGGGTGTCGTCGACATGCTCTTCCTTGTCGACGCCGGCCAGGCGGTACATGTCCTCGCTGGCCTCTTCCTGGATGACGTCGACGATGTCGTCGACCAGGATGCGGCCGAGCAGCTTGCCTTGTTGGTCGACGACCGGCAGGCTGATGAAGTCGTACTTGCGGAACAGCTCGGCGACCTGCTCTTGGTCCATGTCGACTAAGGCGCTGATCACGTCGCGCTCCATCACCTCCGAGACCTTCTTGCCCGCCTCTTCCAATATGAGCGTGCGCAGCGGCACCATGCCGATCAAGAGCCCCTGCTCGTTGACGACGTAGAGGTTGATGATGTCGCCGACCTTCGAGTACTTCTCGCGGATCAGGTGGATCGCCTGCCCCAGCGTCGCGTCGGGGCTGACCGCGACCAATTCGGTCTGCATCAGGCCGCCCGCCGTGTCGGGCGGATAGCTCATCAGCTGTCGGACCTCGTCGGATTCCTTTTGCGGCAGCGAGTCGAGGATCTCCTCGGCTTCCTCCTTGGGCAGGTCCTCGAGGATGTCGGTGACGTCGTCGCTGTCCATGTGCAGGACGATCTTGGTCAGCGTGGTCTCGGGGATGGCGTCGAGGACCTCGGGCTTGTGGTATTCCTCGATCAGCGGCAATACCTCGGCGGCCCGCTCCTCGCTGAGCAGGGCCATGATCCGGCCGCGGTCCTCTTCGTCGAGGCGTTCGACGATGTCCGCGATGTCGGCGGGGTGCAGCTCGTCGAGAAACTGGCGGATCTCGTCGTCGGTCGACTGCTTGAGGAATTCCTCGAACTCGCCGAACTCCTTGTCGATCAATTGGAGGAAAAAGGAACGCGGGATCATGGCGCTTTCAATGCCTTCAACTGGACGACGTCCATCTTGTCTTTTTCGCGTAAAGAATCCGCCTTCAGCGCGACGAGGGCCTCGCGGGACAAGTAGGGAATGGGTCGGCCTTCCAATTCGATGGTTTTGATTTGGTCTTGGAAATCCTCGAAACGCCTGCCGGACATCAGCACGAAGATGTCGATCGGAAATTCCTCGATGACCCGGACGGCGCCTTCTTCTTCGGAAAAATCGGATGCTTGCAATTCCGCACCGTAGCCTTCGCCGTAGCCCGAAAGAAATTGCAGCAGCTTGCGAATGTTTTCAGGGTCGCGTTTCAGCAGGACGTCGACGTCTTCGGTGGCGCGCACATACCCGTTGAAGGCGCAGGCGATTCCGCCGACGGTGGCGAAGGTCACGCCCGCGTCAACGAGCCCGACCAACAGTTCTTCGAATGGGTTTGAGGTTTTTTTCACGCGGCTCGGGATTTGGAATTTTTTTCATCAATTCGTTCAAGGCCGTCAACCGCCGCAGGACTTGGGAGGGGTTGGACTTGCCGACCTGTTTTCGGACTTCTGGTTTCATGGCGCAGCCAGGATACCGCCAAGCATCGAACGAATTCAACGGTGCTTGTCAAATTTTACTTCTTCAGCCGCAGCCGCACGCTTTGCGCGTGGCCGCTCAAGCCTTCCATCTCGGCCAGGCGGACGATGGCGTCGCCGTACTTGTTGAGGGCCTTCGCGTCGAAGCTGATCACGCTGCTGGTCTTGAGGAAGTCGTGCACGCCCAAGGGCGAGCTGAAGCGGGCGCTGCCCGCGGTCGGGAGCACGTGGCTGGGCCCGGCGATATAGTCGCCGCAGGCCTCGGGGGTATGGTAGCCGAGGAAGATGGCGCCCGCGTTGTGGATGGCGGAGAGGCCCGGCTTGGGGTCTTTGATCGCGAGCTGGAGGTGCTCGGGCGCGATCTCGTCGGAGAGTTCGGCCGCCTCGGCGAAATTCTTGGCGACGATGATGAAGGCCTTGTTTTTGATCGAGGCCTCGGCGATTTTGCGGCGGTTGAGCGCGCGCAGCTGGCGCCGAATCTCGCCCTCGACGCGGTGGGCGTAATTGGAGTTGAAGGTGATCAGGATGGCCGAGGCGTTCTCGTCGTGCTCGGCCTGGCTGAGCAGGTCGGCCGCGATCCAGGCCGGGTCGGCGTTCTCGTCGGCGATGATCAAGATCTCGGAGGGGCCCGCGATCATGTCGATGTCGACCAGGCCGTAGACCTGGCGCTTGGCCTGGGCCACGTAGGCGTTGCCGGGTCCGACGATCTTGTCGACCCGCTTGATCATCCCGGTGCCGTAGGCCATGGCGGCGACGGCCTGGGCCCCGCCGATCTTGTAGACCGTGTCGATGCCGGCCAGATCGGCCGCGACCAGGACCGCCGGGTGGCCGTTGCCCTCGACGAAGGGCGTGACCATGATGACGGTCTCGACCCCCGCGACCTTGGCGGGGATGGCGTTCATCAAAACCGAAGAGGGGTAGGCCGCCTTGCCGCCCGGGACGTAGACCCCGACGCGGGACAGCGGCGAAACGCGCTGCCCGACCGAGATGCCCTCGGCGTTGATCTCGAAACCGGTGAATTTTTGCTTTTCGTGATAGGCCTTGATGCGCTGGGCGGCGAGCTGCAGGGCCTCGAGGTCGGCCTTGGGGATGGCCTTGTAGGCCTTCTTGATATCGGCCTTCGGGACGGCGAACTTGGTCGGCTCGAGGTCGAAGCGGTCGTGCTTCAGGGTGTATTTTTGTACAGCCTTATCGCCCCGGAGCTTGACCTCTTCGAGGATGGAGTCGACCTCGCGCTCGACCTCCTTGGTCAAGTCCTCGCCGCGTTTCAGGATTTTTTCGAATTCGTAGCGGAAATTCCGGTCCGAAGAGCGCAGGGTTTTCATACGAGGTCAGTACTTTACCTTGACTCGCTTGACTCTTGCACCCAATTTCCGAAATTTTTTTTCAATTTTTTCATAACCTCTATCAATATGATAAACCCGGGTGATCTCGGTGATCCCCTGGGCCGCAAGACCGGCGATGACCAGGGAGGCGCTGGCCCTCAGGTCGGTGGCCATGATGGGGGCGCCGGAGAGGTTCTTCACCCCGCGGACCACGGCGGAATTTCCCTCCAATTTGATCTCGGCGCCCATGCGGATCAGCTCGCCGACGTGCATGAAGCGGTTCTCGAAGATATTCTCGCGGATGACGCTGGAGCCATCGGCGATGGTCATGAGGGCCATGAACTGGGCCTGCAGGTCGGTGGCGAAGCCGGGATAGGGAGCCGTCGAGACGTCGACGGGTTTGAGCTTCTTCGGGGCACTGATCGCGATGCCGTCTTTCTTGACCTCGACCTTGGCCCCGGCCTCCTGCAGCTTGAGCGAGAGGGCCTCGACGTACTCGTAGGGAATGCCTTGCAATACAACTTGGCTGCCCGGCAGGCAGGCCGCGATCAGGAAGGTCCCCGCCTCGATGCGGTCGGGCATCACGGAATAAACCCCGCCCTGCAGTTGCTCGACGCCTTCCACGGTGATCGTGGAGCTGCCCGCGCCCTGGACCTTGGCGCCCATGGCGTTGAGGAAGTTGGCCAGGTCGATGACCTCGGGCTCGCGGGCGGCGTTTTCCAAAACGGTCGTCCCTTCGGCGAGGGTGGCGGCCATCATGAGGTTTTCGGTGCCGGTGACGGTGACGGTATCGAAGTGGATGGTGGCGCCGTGCAGGCGCTTGGCCTCGGCCTCGACGTAGCCGTGCTCGACCTTGATCTTGGCGCCCATCGCCTCGAGGCCCTTGAGGTGCAGGTGGATGGGGCGCGCCCCGATGGCGCAGCCGCCGGGGAGGCTGACCTTGGCCTTGCCGAGCCGGGCGACGAGGGGTCCCAGGACGAGGACGCTGGCGCGCATCGTCTTGACCAGTTCGTAGGCGGCGACGTGGCGGCTGTAGCCGTTGGCGTGGACCTTCATCTTCGAGCCCCAGAGCTGGACCTTGAGGCCTAAGTCCTTGAGCAGCTTCCCCATGGTCTGAACGTCGGCGAGCCGCGGTAGGTTGCGGATCTCGCTCTTGCCCTTGGTCAGCAGGGTGGCGGCGAGGATGGGCAGCGCGGCATTCTTCGAGCCGGAGACCTTGATCTTGCCGCGTAGAGGACGGCCGCCTTCGATGACGATTTTATCCATAGAGATTGCTAGGCCACATTGACCGATGGGGGTGAAGGGGGAGGCGGTAACTCCCCCTGAGCTTTAGCGAGCCCGAACTAGCTTCGGGCTCGCGAATAAACCGGCCGCCTTCGATGACGATTTTGTCCATTTCGCGGTTCTTGTATAGACTATTGCCTTGGATTGCAAGGGGCCCGGACCCCCTAACGGGGTTTCTCCGCCAGCACGATCGCCGCCTGAAAGCTGTCCTCCATCGGGAAGACCGCCTTGCCGACTTCCCGGTACAGGCTTAGGTTTTCCTGACTCATGTATTTGAGGAAGATCGGGTCGGCCAGCCAGCCGGAATGCATCGCGAAGTGATAGAAATGGTCGAAATCCTCGAAGCGCACCTTCTTCTGAAAGACCTCCCCGCGCGCGACCGCGAAGCCGGCCTCCCGCAGGTCCGCCTCCAGCTCGCTTAAGTCCTCGGGGATGAAGAACTGGGCCTTGATCTCCTCGGCCGAGAGGAACTGCTTGCCCAGCTCGTGGAGCGCCGCGAAGCAGTCGTGGGTGCTGCTGGCCACCGAGAGCAGCCCGCCGGGCTTGAGACAGCGGAAGGCCTCGGCCATGACGCGCTTGCGGTCGATGTAGTTGAGGACGAAGTGCACCGTGACGAGGTCCATGGTCGCCGCCGCGACGTGCTTGCCGAAGCGGTTGGCGTCCTCGTGGATGATCTTCACCTCGCGCCCGCGCTCGGCGAACTTGCGGCGCGCGACGGCGATCATCTTCTCCGAGAGCTCGACGCCGTGGCAGGTCGCCTGCGGAAAGGCGCCGACCAGCTTGAGCAGCCACTCGCCGGTGCCCATGCCTAAGTCCAGGATGCTCGGCGCCGTCGCCGGCGCCCGGTCGCGGATCTGGGCCAGGGCCTGCTCGCGGGCGTCTTGGTAGATTTGAAAGAGATCCTCGTCGAAGTGATCCGCGACGAGTTGGTCGTAGATTTGGGCGATGTCCATGGGGGGCCTTTTCCGGGAAGGCCGCAATCTAGCACCAGCCCTCGCTTCAGGGCAAACGTCTTCCGATCTCGAGGAAGCGCTCGCGGCCGGAGAGGTCCGGGAGGACGCGGGCCTCGAGGTCGGTACAGAATCGACGCGCCATCTCCAGCAAGGCCGGCCCCTGCGTCATGCCGATTTCCAAGAGGGCCAGGCCCTCCGCCGCGAGGCGGGCGGGGAGCTGGGGCAGGATCGCCGCGTAGGCCTCGGTTCCGAGTGGCCCCGGGACCAGGGCGAGCTTGGGCTCGCGCTCCCGGACCTCGGGCTCGAGGGTCGCCCACTCGGCCTCGGCGACATAGGGGGGGTTTGCGGTGATCAGGTCAAAGGGACCTGCGAGGGCCTCGGGCCATGGCTGAAATAGGTCGTGACGCAGCCACGCGGCGCGCTCGGCGACGCCCAGGGCGGCGGCGTTGCGCTGCGCCAGCGCGAGGGCCTCCTCGGAGAGGTCGAAGGCGAGGGCGCGGGCGGCGGGGAGGTTTTTCAAGAGGGCGATGGGGATGCAGCCCGAGCCGGTGGCGACGTCGAGAATTTTGGGCTCGGCGGGATCCGTGCGCCGCAGGTGCTGGAGGCCGCGCTCGACCAATTCCTCGGTCTCGGGGCGCGGGATCAGGACGGCCGGCGAGACCTCGAAGCGCAGGGAGTAAAATTCACGCTCCCCCAGGATGTAGGCGAGCGGCTCGCGGGCGGCGCGGCGCTGGACCAGCTCTTTAAAGGCGGCGAGCTCGGCCTCGGTCAGGGGCCGGTCGAACTGGACGTAGAGCTGGACGCGGGAGAGCCCCAGGGCGCGGCCGAGCAGTAGCTCGGCGTTGAGCCGGGGGGCGTCGACGGTTTTTTTTTGGAAGTAGTCCGTCGACCAGTGGAGGATTTTGGCGATGTTCCAATCCATGTAGGGGCGAACACGAGGTTCGCCCCTACCACATCAAAATCTCGCGCAATACTTATTTGTCAGGTCGACGACGTAGGCCGTCTCTTGATCCGAGTAAACCCGCGTCTGCTCCGCCATCGCCGCCTGCGCCTCGGCGCAGGCCTTTTTCCCCTCGGCCTGCTGCGAGCCGCGGGGCTCGGCCTTGATGCGCCAGCCCGCATAGGGTCGCGTCCCGGGCAGCGAGGTCTTCTCCAGCAGGCCCGCGAAGGCCATCAAGAGGCGCGCCTTGGCGACGTTCTCCTGCCCGGCGGTGCGCAGCGAGGCGGCCGAGGCGCTGAAGTTCTCGACCTTGGCGGCGTTGGTGATCGGGTCGCTGTATTCGATCTGCAGGCCGTAGCTCTCCTCGGCGCCGCCCTGGCCCAAGAGATCCAGCAGGAAGAGCTGCGAGGTGTTCGCGAAGTAGTGGATGGGCTGCACCTTCGCCTTCTCGGTGGAGACCTCCTCGCCGTAGAAGACGTCCAGCTTCACGTTTTTCGGAAAGCTCGCCTTGAAATGCACGTCGCGCGCCACCGTGTCGAGCAGGCTGACGAAGTCGGTGCCGAAGACCCGCGGCAGGGCCTCGCGCAGGCCGATGAAGAGGTAGGCGCCCTTGCCCTTGTCGGTGAGCGTGTCGAGCAGCTCGTCGTTGAAATCGAGGCCGACGCCGATGCCGGAGAGAGCGATGCGCTTGGTGTCGTAGTACTTCCCGATCGAGGCCATCAGGTCCGCCGAGAGCTCGCCGGTGTTGGCGATGGCGTCGGTGATCAGGATGACGCGGTTGATCTTCTCGGGGTCGTGGAAGCGCTCGGCGAGCTTGTAGCCCTCGACCAGGCCGTCGTGCAGGTTGGTCGAGCCGCGCGGCTGCAGCTCGGCGACGGTGCGGTCGTAGCCGTCCATCCCGTCGCGTCCCACCACGAAGCCCTCGACCGCGTTGCAGACCTGGTGGTCGAACTCCACCACGTTGAGCACGTCGCCGTTCTTCAGCTGGGCCTTGAGCAGCGCCATGCCTTCTTTCAGGTATTCCATCTTGCCGTCGGCGGCCATCGAGCCGCTCTTGTCGAGGATCAGCGTGAGGACGGCGGGGCGGCGCTCTTCCTTGGTCAGCTTGCGGCCCTGCACCGCCAGGGCGAGGGTCTCGCCCTTCTCGCGCGGCGCGAGCTGGGCCTTGACGCTGAAGGTCTGGCCGGGGACCAAGGGGTAGGTCTGGAAGTGGAAGTAGTTGAGAAACTCATGGGGCCGGATCTCGTCGCGGTAGATCGGCAGGAAGTTATTGATGGCGTAGAGCAGGCGCTGGGCGCTGGCCAGGCTCATCGAGTCGTCGTTGCTCAAGTAGACCTCGCTGGCGCGGCGGACCTCCTTGTCGACCTTCTTCCCGGCCTGATGGACGTCGAGGCCGTCCTTGGCGGGCTTCGCCTCGGGGAGGATGTTGGCTGAGCGTTCGGCCTTGGCTGCATCGGCTGCGGGCGGCGGGGGCGCGGCCTTCATCAGGGGTTGCTGGGCCATCGAGGTCGCCGGCGCGGAGCCGGAGACGCCGCCCATCGGGGCGGGGGCGGGGCGGTGTTTGGGCCGGGCGCTTTCGTATTCCACGGGCGTCGCGCAACTGCGGATCACCGCCGGGGGCTGAGGCACGGCTAGCGCGGGGCGAATGGGGATCGTTATGGGTAAAAAGGAAAGTAGCAGGAGCGGGGTGAGGGGCGTGGGTTTGCGAAAATTTTTCAGCGACATGGGGGCCTCCGTGGCAACAAATGTGCGAGAAGGGACGGCGCATGGTCCGATTAGGTTTTAAATTTGTCGAGGCTTGTTTTCTTGGTGTCGGCGCCATTCGGGGGAAGGAAGACGTCGCTGCCCGTGTTTTCATGCTTCCTTAGTCCTGCGTTGCGGAGCCTCGTGAAGACGCCTCCAGAAAATAAAGTCGCGCAGCCCCCGGGATGGTAGTCGGGGAGGATCGCATGAAAGGTAGTTATAATTTTATTATTAAAATAAATTTATAAATATCATATATTTATTAATGTAATTTGAATATGTATTTTTGTGGTTTTTTCAAAACTCATAAGGCATTTTTTATTCATTATAAAGCCTCACTTCTTAGGTCTGTTTAATAAAATTTATTAATATCATATAATTATATAAATTTATTTTATTCGAGACATTTGGCATTACAATTGAATCCCTAATAATCGGCACTCCTTCCCAAGCACCCTCCGTCGAAGGGTAGTGCCGAGGTCTATCCTCGGCATCGCATTGAGCCTAGGCTCAAGCCCCCAAGGCCGCGGCGGAATTAGCGGTGGTAAGCCCCTCGCTCCTTGGTGAGAATAGAACGGCCGTTCTAAGGAAGGATTTGACGCCATGGCCAACGGCATTCCAGAACAGCGCGGACTCTACGGCGCCTTTCAGCAGTGGTACCGCGAGGCCAAGATCCCCGCTCAAGAGGTCGACCACGACCGCGACGGCCAGACCAAACCTCGGGAGGTGGTCGCCTACGTCCTCTCTCACCTCGATAAATTTTCCCCGAAGATCCAGAAGCAAGTCGACGCCCTCCGCCAGGCCTTCCGCGGCTTAGGGTTCGCCGACGCCGAGGCCGTGCAGCTCCTGACCGGAGAGTTGAAAGACGGCGCCCATAAGTTGGTGGAGAAGGGGAAGGAGTTTGAAAAAAGGGCCGCGGTGACCGTGGCTGAGAACAAAACCGCCGAGGCCGCGCGCCTCCTCGACCTGGCGGAAAAATCCTACCGCCTGGCCCTCGACCTGCGCCCCCACACCCGGCTCGCCCACCAGGCCCTCGCCGACTTGCTGTATCGCGGGGGAAAAACCGAAGCGGCCCGCGGGCACGTCGCCCAGGTCGTCCTCCGCAGCGGGGGGAAAATTCCCGAGCTGATGGCCTGGTTGCAAGGCCTCCAGGATCCCGAGATCCAAAAGCAGGGCGCCGTCGCCTTCGCCGGCGAGGTCCTGCTCAAGGAATCCGAGCATAAATCCCTGGCCTCGCTTTACGAATGGGCCGGCTTGGATGCCGCCAAGCGCGGCGACGCGGCCCAGGCCCGGCGCTACGAGGAAAAATGCCTGGTCGCCGACGAGCTGGCGCGGCCCTACTCGTTGGATTTCACGCCGAAGGACAATTCGCGGCTTTTCGATCTCTACGAGGCCCTGCGCCGGGCGGGGATCCCCTCCGGGCTCATTTCAGGAAATCGCGTCGACAACCACGCTTACCACACGATCACCGCTGCGCAGCTGTTGAACTACGTCAACCGGCACGCCGCAGACCCCAAGGTGCGGGAGGCCCTGAAGTCTCTGGGACTTATGCCTCCGCCCTGGGAGTCGTCGCCCTTTTCCGCCGATACCTTTTTTGCGGGCAAGGCCGGTTTCACCGAAAAACTCGGCGCCTATCACGCCAAGATGGCGACCTTGGCGGCGACCGCGGAGGCCCGTTTTCAGCACCTCGAGGCCGCCCTCCACTACCGCCCCGAGGATGCGGAGACCCAGCTGGGGATGGCCCACTATCACTTGGGAAGAAATCAGCTGAAGGAGGCCGAGCCCTATCTCTTGAACGCCCTGCGCTTGGCCCCCCAGACCCCGGGCCTGCAAGACACCTTGAAGGCCACCCAGCTCAACCATATGAACCATCTGGGCGAGCGCATCCAAGCCGACCTGCGCGAGGCGGACGCCTTGCTCGCCCAAGGCGAGATCGCGGCGGCCGAAAAACTCGTGAAGCGCGCGGCCCAGACCTCGGAGGCGCGCTTCGACCACCACGCGAAGCTGCTCTGGGAGGAGCCGAATCACCAGCTCCGCACCTCCCGCCTCGACGCCCAGCTGAAATTCCAGCAGGCGCGCCTCCTGGAGGCCAAGGCCAAGACCGCCGAACAATTCAGCGAGGCCCATTTCCTTTACGTGCTGGCCGAGAGCAGCGCCCAGGTCGCCTTGAGCAAGGATCCCAAGGACGCGGCGGCCTTGGACATCGTGGCCCGGGTCGGCAAGATCCAGGTGGGGCAGAAGCAGCAGGGCGCGGCGCTCAAGGAAGAACGGGAGATTCGCCGAGACCTCGACCGCGCGGACGAGCTGCTCCGGGATGGAAAGACGGAGGCCGCCAAGAAACTGTTAAGCAAAGCGGCCAAGGCCCTCCAAGTGCGGCAGGACAACCACGGCAGATTCTTCGAGGAGGGCTCCGATTTCCACGCCCGCGGCGCCCGCCTCGAGGCCGAGCTGAAGTTCCATCAGGCCCGCGCCTTGGATGGGAAAAAAGTCGCCCAGGGCCGCGAGGCCCAGGACCTCTATCTCCAGGCGGAGAAGGCCGCGGCTGAACTGCTAAACAAGGACCCGAAGGACAAGGTCGCCCGCCGCCTGCTGGAGCGCCTCGAGCAGGTCCGCAACCTCTACAAAGACTCCGCCCTCAAGCAGGACCAGGAGATCCACAAAGGCCTGCGCCGGGTGGACGCCCTGCTCGCCCAAGGAAAGATCGAAGCGGCGCAGCGCCTGTTGCAAAAGACCTGGGCCTCGGTGGACGCGCGGTGGAATCACCACGCCAAGCTCCTCGCCGAGAATCCCTATTTCAAGGCCAGCACCGCGGCCATCGACGCCGAGCTTAAGTTCCACCACGCCCGCATCCTCGAGCGCCAGGCCCAGACCCAGGACCAGTGGGTCGAGGCCGCCAAGGTCTACGAGGCGGCGGAGGCCAGCGCCACCGCCTGGATCGAGCGGGCCCCCAAGGACGGCCAAGCCCACCTGCTGCGGGCCAGGATTCGGCACGTCCGCGAGAATTACAAGGGCGCCGTGGAGGATTACGGCAGCGCCCTCGCCAAGGCCCCCGATGCCGTTGCGAAGGAGCGCATCGCCCTGCAGTGGTCCTTCTACTGGGAGGAACTGAAGAATCTCAAAACGGAATTAAAGCGGATGCGCGGGCTCTGGAAGGACATGGCCGTGCCCCCGCCGCCCTTCGACCAATACCGCCTGCAGAGCCGCGAGCTGGCGGTGACGCGGGCCCTGCAGGCCGTCGCCGGCAGCGGCCTCGACCAGGGCCTGTGGATCCCCGACCCAAAATTAAAAGGACCCCAGATCGCCGAGGCGAAGATCCAGGCCTTCCAGGAAATCGGCAAGGAAGTGGGAGAACTCGAGCGGTGGGTGAAACACGCCGGCTCCGAGACCGCACTGAAGACCTATCACGAGGGCGTGAACAAGGTCCTCCACAGGGCCGGGCTCAAGACCTCCGACCTGCCGGCGGACCTGCAAAACTTGGTGGAGATCGGCCCCGAAGGCCAGGCGATCTTCAAGCCGGAGCCGCCCAGCCCCGCGGGCACGATGGCCTTCCATGGAAAATCCGAGGTGGAACGAAAGCTTTCGACCCTGCAAAAGCTCGACAACCTCGCCTTCATCCGCTGGAACGAGCGGCAGGCCGCCTCCTCCGCCGACCCCGTCCAGAAATTATTCTACGAGACCCAGGCCCTGCTGCGTCAGGACAAGATCCACGCGACCCGCCTCAAGATGGCCGATTTCCACGCGGCGGTGAAGGCCCAGGAGGCCGCCGATCCCGGCTACCTCGAGAAGAATCCCGAGATCGGCGCCATGTATGAGCAGACCAAGCTGGTCCTCAAGGAAATCAGCCTCAAATCCTTAGACCAGCTCGGCGAATTCAACGAGCTCAACCTCGCCCAGCGCGCGGCCATGGATTATGTCCCGAAGACCACCCAGGCCAAGCTCAACAAGGTGATGATTAATGCCCTGCGGGCGGAGATCGAATCGGGACGCGCCTTGACCCTCGACGAGGCGATGCGGAATCTGAAGGCGGAGTACCAGCGCCAAAAGGCCGAGGGCAAGGCCTTCAAGGTCACCTCCCACAATATGATTCATCCGGGGACGAAGTTCGACGCCCTGAGCCCCGGCAGGCCCGAGACCCTGGCCTACCTCTTCGACGAGTACCTGGGTTGGGAGAAGGACAAGGGCTTCAAGGCCCTGCTCGAGGCGGAGCTCCGCCCCGGCCTGGAGCAGCGCCTCAGCCCCGACCAAGACCGGCGTTATAGCCTGGAGTTGGCCAAGACCCTGCGCGGCAACAGCGATTATTCCACGGCCGCCGAGTTGTTGGAAAAGCTCTTCGGGAAGGATCTAGAGGCCGCGAAGCAGAAGATCAGTCCCGACCGGATGCAGGAGATCAAGACGGAGGTCCAAACCAAGGACCGAGCCAAGCTCGAGAAGGAGATTCGGGAGGCCTTTAAGAAGAACAAAACCCGGGTGCAGCTTAGCAGGGAGGACACCGATAAAGCGGTGGAGGAGGCCCTAGCGGCCCAGAAACTTCGCGGTGACGCCGATATTCCCGGCGGGGACGCGATTCTCCAAAAAGATATCCGGGAAAGAATTGAAAAAAGACGGGCCGAGCTGACCGAGCCGCTGATTCAAAAAGCGGTGGATCAAGCCGTCGAGGCAAAAATTGACCTGAAGATCCGCTCCGAGGCCTATGGCCACATGCCCAACACGGTAGGCAGCCACGACCCCATCGCCCAAGAGGCCTGGAAGATCTTCAACGACATGAAGGATCCCAACGACGAGTGGGACAACTTGGCCGACCACAGTTGGGACGCGCTGAAGACCGAGGCCATCGTCATGGCCGTCACCCTGCCGATGACCCTGGGAGTGGGCACGGCGGTTCGCGCCGGGATGAGCGGAACCAAGCTCGCCATCCGCATGTTGAATGCCGGCCGCTGGGCCGGCGCCGCCACCAAGGGCGGCATCTTGATCACCGGCGCGGCCGCGGAAGGACTGGTCCAGACCTTCCTGACCTCCGCGATCCACAATCGGGACTTCCAGTGGAAGGAAGTCGGCTTCAACATCGTGACCAGCCTGGCCTTCCACGGCGGCAACCGGCTTTGGGGCAAATTCGCGGACAAGCTGGGCATCGGCGACCGCGCGATTCAGGCCGCCCTCCAACGCGGAGAATCCGTAGTCGGAATGAAGGTGGGGAACTTCGCCGGCATGATGCTCGTCCAGACCGAGCTCTCCGCGGCCATGAACTACGCCCTGGAAACCATCCAAGGTCACCCTGGCCCGGGCTTTTGGACCCTGGAGCGCCACTTGGGGGAAGGGGTGCGGCAGCTCGCCTATCACGGCGGCACCAAGGTCCTGAATATCGCCACCCGCAATTGGGCGGCCAACGCCGAACTGCGCGCCAAGCTCAAGGCCGAGCTCGCGCAGGATCACTATCAGCAGCTCCTGAAGCAGGGAAAACTCAGCGCCCCCGAGGCGCGGAAATTGGCGGCGGAGCGGGCCCACCAGGAGATACCCTCCGTGCTGGACGGGCAGGACCCGAAACAAATCGGTGCGATGCTGGCCTTCCGCAAGGCCAATCGCCTGGTCGAGAAGATGGGCATGGATCCCGATTCGGCGGAGGGCCGGACCCTCGCTTACATCCTCCAGCACGCCAACGACCTGCCCGGAACCGAGAAGGCGCTGGGGGATTTCAAGGACCTGGACGGCTTCGTCCGCGCGCGCCTCAACCTCGATCCCACGAGTCCACACGGCAAGCGGGTGATGAAGCAGTTCGCCGAGGCCCTGGCCCAGGGCAAGAAGTCGGAGGCCCTGCTCAAGGAATTCCCGGAATTGGGCCGCCTGCTCGAGGCCCAGGAAGTCGCGGCCAAGCAGCTGCTGGCCAAGGCCGGCATGGACAAGGTGAAGGGCCAGGACGCACTGGCGAAGGCCTTGGTCGCCCTCGCCTTGGAGCGCGGCTATGGCGTGGATGATCTGGCGCGGTTCGGCGAGGTCCTGGCCCACAATCCCGAGCTGTTAAAAAACATCGTCGACAAATTCGGCGGTGATGCCAAGCGCGCCTTCCGCGACACAGCCGAGGGAAGGCAGCTGGCCGGCCTTCTTCTGGTGGACGCGATGCGGGCCTCGCCGGATTTCGATGCCTTCGCCGCCACCCTGAAAAACCTGGAGGCCCACGCCAACTATCACTTGAGCGACGTCGACCAGGCCGGCCTGCTGCTCGGCGGCATCCCCCTCTCCGACCGAGTCGCTCTGTTCCGCTGGTCGGCCCGGGAGCGGCGGGGGCAGCACGAGTGGAGCGCCGACCTGCAGGGCATGCTCGAGGGCCGGGTTCAGTTCCGGATCGGGGACGGCCGGGTGGAGCGCGTCGAGCGAAGCGAGGCCGAGGGCGTGGGGGCACAAAAGGATACGGCGAAAAAATTCGCTGCCCTGCCGGCTGACATCCTGGCCTGGGCCCACACCGACAATTTCAGCGCGGCCCACCAAAAGCTCGCGATGGAGGGGATGGCCGACCGCGTCCTGCGCAGCGCCGGATACAAGCCGGGCAGCGCGGAGTACCGGGCCCATCGCGACTTCCTGCTTAAGCACTTCGAAGCGGTGGCCCGGGGCGAGACCAACCCCGAGGACGGGCATTGGCCCAAGGTCGCCCTCGACCTGGAGGCCCACCTCCGCAGCGGCGGCACCATGACCTACCTGAATAAGGACGGCAGTCAATACGCGGTCGGTCCCGCCAAGCGGACCCAGGTTGCGACTATCGGCGCCGGCGATGCCACTCGACCGGAGACGCCGCGGCCGAAGGCGGCCAAGAAGCCGGAGCCGGCCGCCGCGCGCAGCGCCAAGGCCGATCGCCGCGACGTAAGCCTCGAGGCCGAGCGGCCCGCGACGCCCCCGAAAGCGGAAGGCGCCAAGGCCGCCGACACCCCGACGCCGGTGGGGCCGCTCCAACCGACCGACGCGCTTGCCGCGGGGACCCGCCAGGCCGGGGAACATCTCGTCGGCGAACTCTTCGATTATTACCACGGGAAAGACACCCGAGAGACCTTGGCCGTCTTTGCCCAACAGCGCGATGCCTGGGGCGCCGAGGCGCGGTCTTTCCAAAAGGAGCTCGGGAAGCTGGAGGCCCTTTGGAAGGAATACGGGCGCCTGGAAAAAGACTACCGCAAGAAACCCAGCCCGGAGAAGAGCGAGGGCCTTAATAAAAAATGGCAAGAGGTCCAAGCGCTGGCGGAGGGGCTGCACAATTCCAAATATCATAAGATGGAACGCGCCCACGCCGCCCTGATGTTGGAGACCCAGGCGAAGCTCGCCCCCCTGGAGATCTTCCTCGGCATGGAGCAATTCCCCTCGCTCCAGCAGGCGCGCCAGCTCGGGAATGAAAAGCCCGACTTCAGCTACGAGCTGAATTTCACCCCGCCGGAAAAAATGGGGGCCTACGCCGACGATTGGAGCCGGGTCCCCGCCGAGAAACTGGTGCGCATGGACGTCAAGGTCGCCAGCATGGAGAAGGCCCAAGAGCTCGCCAAAAAGATGGCGGGCCGGGGCGAATTCCAAATCCAAGACGGGTTCCAACGGAGTCCCGACCAAAAGAGCGGCCAAATGACCGTCGTGGTGAAGAACAAGGTCGTTGAAAAGTTTAACGACGAGCACGGGAAGGAACAAAGGCGCGAGTACGAAACCACCCAACGCGTCGTGATTAAATTCGAAGTGGATGCGCTGGGGACCTCGCTTCCCTATGCCAAGGGCATGCCCGACATCACCCGCCGGATCGCCGGCGAGGTCTTCGACGGGAAGGTCCAAGCGGAGAACCGTATCCAGCTACGCGATAGGATGGTCGCGGAATTGGAAAGCCAAGGCATCAAGGTCTCCACCGACAACGCCAAATCGGTGGACAGCATGATCGACCTCGCCCTGACGGCGAAGGCCCATGGCATCGTCGACCATCCCGGCGGCCTGACCCGGAAGCAGTTCTATCAATTGGTGGGTGACCTCTACCTGCACAACAACCCGGCAGTGCGGATCGGGGCGGCGGAGCTGACCCACGTGCCCATGGTGGTGGAAGGGACCCTGGCCCACTTTGAAATGATGGCGGCGGCCAAGGGCGAGAAGCCCACCGTGGCGCAGAAGAAGGCGATGTTCCTCGCCGCCCTCTACCACGACGCCGGCAAATGGGACCCGAATATCCGCACCAAGACCGGCTACACCGTCCTGAAGACCTCGCCCTTCAACAAGACGGGCGCCGACATCGTCGTCAAGCCGGGGCAGAGCCTGAAGGAGGCCTTGGCCGAGCAGAGGCTGGATCCCGCCCAGGTGACGCTCCCCTTCGACGGGATGACCGCCATCCTGGTGCACCACGACGCCGAGACCGTCCGCTCCCGCAGCAAGGAAATGGTGAAGCTGGGGATCCTGGACCCGCTGGAGGCGCAGCGGATGTGGGAGGCCATCCAGTACCACGGCTTTGTCTCGAGCTGGGTCGTGAAGAATTCCCTGGCGGGCTTAGGCATCAAGTCCCACGTCTTCAACGAGGGCTACGATAAACAGCTCAAGCCCTATCTCGAGGCCTTCCAAGCCGTTTCGAAAAAGTTGGGTGAAAAGGGGATCCCGGATCTCGAGGTCCTGATGCGGGACGCGGACTTCGCCAAGCAGGTGCAGGCGATGCGGGAGGCCTTCGGCAAGTTGCCGCCCTACGTCCAGGCCCTCATGCTGGGCGATCATCAAGGCCAGATCGACGTCGCGAAGTACATGACGATTCTTTCCAGCTCACCCGCCAACAAGGACGCCAGCCTCCACGATCTGTTTTTTGCGCCCGACATGACGAACAGCGTGCTCGGCGTCCTGCGCACCCACAGCTACGAGCAGATCCTCCTCTCCGAGGCGCAGGGCCAGGCAGCCGCGCCCGCCTTCTTAAAGGCGGAGGCCTGGCTGCGGGAGAGCGATCCGAAAAAACCCGGCCTGGCCCAGGCGGTGCTGGCGGACAAAGACCTCGCGGCCGCCTATGAAAAGTGGCGGGCGTCGGAGGGCCCGACCGCGACGCTTCAGGATTGGCTCAAATCCCTCAAGGTCAAGCAGGACGGAAAAAATTCTCCCGAGTTCGTCAAGATCCAAGGCCTGGTCGAGGCGGGCTTCTACCGCTACTACGCCTTGAGTCCGGAGGCCCCGCTGCGTTGGACCATGCCGGAAAAGCAGGTCCCAGCGCATGCCGATCCGGCCGATCCCTGGGCTGTTGCCACAGTCGGCAAGGTCGAGGTCGCCACGCGCGCGGGCGAGCCCGCCGCCGACCGGCGTGTCGCCGGCGCCTTGCCCGGCCTGGTCGCCGGCCTCGTGACCCTGCTCGCGCCGGACCTCGCCCACGCCGCCGACAAGGCCGCGGAGGCCTCCGGCGGCGGCACCGCGCCCTGGATCGTGGGGGCGACCTTGCTGGTCTTGGGCGGGATCGGCGGCCTGGTTTTCAAGCTGGCCAAGGGCAAGGCGGCGGGCCGGCCCGAGGCGACGCTGCTGCCGCAGCGTCGCGCGGTGGACTGGGATCATGCGCTTCGCCCCAGCGTCGAAACGACCCCGCCGCGCGTGCCCGTCGTGGATCGGGTCCCGGAGGTCTTCTCGACCTTCAAGTTGGGTTTGGAGCATCGGGCGATCGACCTGGGCGTCCTCCCGCCGAAGGTCCGAGAAGTCGACGTCTTTGTCGGGGACCCGGCCAAGCTCTCGGAGAAGGCGGGGCTCGCCGTCGTCGTCCAAGACAGTGCGTCTTCCGGCGAGCCCGTCCTGCGCGGCAAGCTGCGCCGCGAAAGCGCCGGCTGGATCTTCTATCCGGTCGAGGCGACGGACGTGTTCGGGGGCAACCTCCAGCCCAAGGCCCCGCGTCCGGACGGCTTCATCCCCGTCGAGAACCACGACTACTTCCGGTTCGGCATGGGCTGGTTCCAGGTCGAAGGACAGACCTTGCGTCAGGCCCCCGGGAGTCCCGGAGTAAGCCTGCACTTGCGGGACGGAACGGGCCACGCGCGCGCCCGGGCCGATCGCGTCGTGCCCCTGCCTCATCCGGACCAGGCGCCGCGGGACCAGCCGCCGGCCCCGTCCATTGATCCGCTCTATGGTGCCAAGGCCTTGTTGGCGGAAAACGAACCCGGCCGGCCCCGCCGGGGCACGGTCTTGAAGACCCAGGTGACGG
>JASOAK010000034.1:0-27207 GCA_048499175.1 bacterium | reverse complement strand
CGCTATGCCGGGGAAGGGGCGGGCGACCTGGAGAACGTGCAAAAGCTCCTGCGCGAGACGGCGGAGGTCGAGCCTTCCCGTCGCGGGGCCTGCTTTCGCTGTGTCCTGGTATTGCGGCATCCGGACGGCGGGGAATTTCACACCGAGGGGGAATTGCGCGGCAGCCTGGCCACCGAGCCCCGCGGGGCGGGGGGCTTCGGCTACGATCCGGTTTTTTTAGCGTGCGACTCCGACAAGACCTTGGCCGAGCTGACCCCCGAGGAAAAAAATCGCATCTCCCACCGCCGCCAAGCCTTGGGAAAAATGAAGGCGCTCCTCGGGACATTCGGCCTTAGTATCTGAAATATTAGAATAAGATCATGAAATTGTTATAAAAATTTATTGTAACCCAGGTTGGTCCCGCGGCGTCTGAGGGTTTGGAGGTTGTTATGAAGATGCTTCGGAAAATCAGCTTAACCCTGTTCACCGCTGCGATCGCCCTGGGATTCACCGCCAGCCTGCCGCAGCCGCTTCAGGCCGATCCTCCGCCCTGGGCCCCGGCCCACGGCTATCACAAGAAACACAAGCACAAGAAAAAAGTCGTCTATAAATACATCTACTATCCCGCCCAGCAGGTCTATTACAGCCCGGTGCGACGCGGTTACTATTATCCCTACAACGGAGGTTGGCGTTTCAGCATCAACTTGCCTTCGACCATTCGGCTGGGCCGGAGCGTCAGCATCGACTTGGATGGACCGACCCCCTACGTCTATCACCCGACGGTGATCCAGACTTATCCGGTGGTGGTCGTTCCCTAATTGGAGTCGCGACGATCCAGCTATCCGCGAGCGAAATGGGGAATAGCGTCGCTTCGTCGGGATTCATAAAATCCCTGGGGTCGGCGCGGTCGAATCCACGAAATCCGCTCCATTGTCTTGGCTGTCCCGGCCTTCGACCCGGCTGAGGCTGTGGCCTCCGCTGACGTCCGGCGCGGCGGTTCCCTCGCCGAGGGCCAAACCGTTGGCGGCTAAGGCGGGAGCGCCGCTGCCATAGACCAACGAGTCGACGAGATTTCCGTCTCGGTCCAACAGCTGAACCCCGTCCGGGCCGTTCTGCGGGTCGAACTGGTCGAGAAAGTCGGCGCCCGGCACCTTGGATGCGGTGGTCGAGCCGGTCTTAAGGTCGGCGATCAGGAAGACCCCGTCCTCGGGCAGGAGGGAGCCCGCAGGGAGCGTGATGCGCTCCGTCTCTGCCCCGTCCGCGCCGTTGATAAATAAAATTTGGTATAAGCTGATGTCCGCTCCGGGCGTGCCATAGAGCTCGATGAAGTTCTCGCCGTCGGTGTCGCTGAGCTTTCCGTCGTAGAGCAGCTCGGAGATCATCAGGGTCTCCGGCGGCGCGCCGAAGACCGGCCCGCCGGGGCCGGGCTCGCCGCCGGGAAGCGGATCGAGGCTCGTCAGCGGGACGTCGCCGTAGGTGTAGCGCGCGACGAAGCTGGCTGGGCTTTCCCCCGGTTTTTGGTTGAAGGGCAGCCCTCGGACCGAGCGCAGGCGCGGCGTGACGAGCAGGAGATAGACGCCGGCCTGCAAGTCGTTCGCCGGCGCCAGGGTCAGCCGCCGCTCGTCGTCCTCCAGGAAATAGTGCAGTGGGACCGAAGGCAGCTCGCCCGAGTCGAGCTGCTCGGTCAATTCCTCCGCATCTGACAGGATCTCTTCACTGGGGAGGCCGGAGACCAACGCGACCGCCGCGACGTCCAAGCTCTCGAGGTCGATGCGCTCCGAGAATTCCAATTCGATCTCCACCGGATCCGGCAGGGCCGCGCGATCGGCCGGCCGCACCTCCAGGACGTAGGGCTGCTCAAGCAGGAGGGACTGGAATTCCAGCGGCGACGGCGTCCCGCAGCTTGGCTCAAGGAGCAGGGCCGCTTGCAAAAGGCAGAGGAGCGAGATTTTGCGGGGGGCGAATTTTTTTGCGGCGATCATGGGTTTCCTCCGGAAGGGATTCGGGTTGGCTTTCGACGAAACGGGGCGGCGGCAGGGAGATCTTGGCGAGCCGGAAGAACTCGCCGCCGCTCAAGCTGTTGAGCCGCTCCATCCACTGCTGGGCCTTGAGCCGCTCGAAGGGGTCTTGCGCGGTCTCGGGCTCCAGCTCGAAGCGGAGCAGCTGGGCCTTCAACTCGAAGTAGGCCTGGTGCAGGTCCTCCTGCAGGCGGCCGCGCAGCAGGTAGAGGTCGCGGGATTCCCGGCTGATCTCGAGCTCGTCGCGGTTGAAGAGCAGCTCGTCCAGGGCCCAGACCGCCTTCACCTCGAAGCCGCGGTCGTTGCCGAAGTCCTGGTCGACGCGGTTGGATTCGGGCCCGATGGTGATCCCCGAGGCGGTGACAGAGATGCTGTCCTGGATCACGGCGGTGTTGTTGTTTTGGGACTGCTGCTCGTAGCCGACCTGCAGGCGCGGTAGGGCGACGGCGCGGCGGGCGTTGCGCTCCCAGCGGCCGATCTTGGCCGGGTCGAAGCCGGCCCGGGCCAAGGCCGCCTGTTCGAGCCTTTCGAGGGGCGGCAGGGAGTCGGGGAGGGAGGCGGCATGAAGCGTCACCGGGGTCCAAAAGGCAAGGCAGAAAAGCTGCAACAGGCGTTTCTTCATGCCGAACATCGAAGCAGGTTTCGTGCCAATCATTTTCCTCAATTATTTTCGGGAAGGCTGGGGAGAGACGGACGAAAAACGGAGCGATACGGGGTCCGAGCGTAGCAATTTCGAACGAAAAAAAACGGCCCCGCCGGGGGGCCGTTTTTTTCATCCTAGGCCGCAAGGCCTGGGAAGGGGATTATTTACTTGAGGCGCCGGCGCAGGGCCCATCCGCCCAAGCCCAGCAGGGTCCAGAGCGACAGGGCCGACGCCGCCGTCGCGCCGCCGGTCGCCAGGCCGCAGCCGGAGCCTTGGAACAGCGGGGTCGGGTTGATGGCGCAGGCGTTATCGCAGAGGTCGTTATCATTGGTGTTGCCGTCGTCGCATTCCTCGCCGGCGTCGACGACGCCGTTGCCGCAAAGGGCGCCGGCCTCGACTTGGCAAGTGGAGCTGCATCCATCCCCATCCGCGATGTTGCCGTCGTCGCACTCCTCGCCGGGATTGACGATGTCGTTGCCGCAGCCGGTGACGGTGCAGTTGCTGTCGCAGCCGTCGTTGTCGGCGGTGTTGCCGTCGTCGCATTCCTCGCCGGCGTTCTGCAGGCCGTTGCCGCAGACGGCGATGTTCTGCTGGTAGAAGTCGAGGCAGTCGTCGGCCTTAGCCTTCAGGTTGGCCTCGCTGGTCGCCATGTCGGTGCCGTTGGCGCCGATGATGCAGAAGGCCGCCGCGGCGCCTTGGCCGGGGGCGACGCTCTCGAATTTCACCGAAAGCGAGGATTCGAGGTCGTTGTCGTTGGAGGGATCCGCCTGGAATCCGGTGGCGCCGTTGTTGACGATGCCGTCGCCGCAATAATCGGAGTCGTTATAGGAGAATTCCGAGGTGCATTCGAGCGAACAGCCGTCGCCGCTGGCGCGGCCGGCGTCGTCGCATTCCTCGCCGGGATCCAGGCTGCCGTTCCCGCAGAGGCCGTTTTCGTCGAGGCAGCGATCGTCGCAGCCGTCGCCGGTGGCGAGGTTGCCGTCGTCGCACTCCTCGTCGCCTTCCGGGGTGCCGTTGCCGCAGGCCTGTCCGGAGACCGCGTTGCGGCACTTGGGCGAGCAGGTGTCGGCGCCGCCGTCGGCGGGATCGTTGCCGCCGTCGTCGCATTCCTCGGTGGGCTTGGTGTTATTGAGGAAATGCCGCTGGAGGACGTAGGGATCGGCGTGTTCGGGGTCGTTGTCGATGGTGTCCGTCATCCCGCAGCAGGTGCCGAGGAGGAATTGGTCCACCGGGTTGTTCAACGAGGCCATGCCGATCGAGTAGTTGTTGGGCCCCGGCTCGTCGAATTGGAGGACCATATTCCGCGCGGCGTCGAAACTGCTGCTGCCGTCGGTGCTGTTGCCGTCGATGTCCCAGTCGTTGGCCACGGCGATGAACACCGGAGTGGCCGCCGCGCCGTTGTTGACGGCCCGCAGCTCGATGATGGCGTAGTCCTTCGTGTTGTTGACGTAGACGATTTGCTCGAGGGTCAAACCGGTGTTGTTGACCGACATGGTGATCGGCGTGAAGGGGGTATCCGTCTCCAATACCAATTGGTCGACGTTGGGAAGATTGGCGAAGGGGCCCGTAAAAACGGCGAGTCCGTTGCCGAGGAAGTCGTCGGGGACCAAGTCCGAATCGCCGATCGCCACACCGTTTCCGTCGGAGACGATGAAATCGGTGGTGGAGGTATGGTCGGCTCCGTTGAATGTGAAACTGTAATCGTCGTCGGCGCCGCCCGCGTCGTCGACATCCAATCCCATCGAGCCCGGCCCGATGGTGCCGTCCCAGTTGACCGTTACCGAGGCGCCGTGGCCGACGCCCTGGAAAGTCAGGCAGGCCGCCAGGCATGCCATGCTTAACAACAATTTACGCATATCTTCCTCCCAAATGGTTGGTGATAGAGTTCCCGGATTCAATGGAGTGCAGGGACCTCTCTAATTTAGGGAGAGGCCATATTCAATGAAAATCCTCTCGCATTTGGGGCAAATCCGTCCGGCTTCCGGAGGCCTTCCCGGCAGCCTGTCAAGGCGCCTTAGGGGTACAAGGTCTTGTACGACCAGTAGTTCCGCATCACCAGCTTTACGCAGAGATTCGTCTCCGAGCATGGAATCTGCTCATCTTAAAACCCCATTTTCCGAGGGCTAGCGAGGGATTTGTCAAAAAATTCCCAAAAAAATTAAGCTTCCGGAACAAAGCGCCCCGATCATCCACACCGTTGAGCGCAGCGTGGGCAGGTCGGCCATGTATAAGCCCGTATACAGGACGCGGGCGGCAATAAAGAGGACTGCCAGCCGAGAGATCCAGGCCGGATCGGCCCCTCCGACCTGCGCCACCAGCACCCCCGCCGCGAAGGGCGAGAAGGCCTCGAAGGCATTTTGATGCGCGGCAAGAGCCCTTTTGCCCCATCCGGTGAGACGGGCCTGTTGCTCCCGCGGGTGGCGATTGTCGTAGCCGCCCGTGCGCTGCATGGCGACGGCGACCGGGATCTTGGACAGATACAGCAGCAGGAAGGCGAGACCGATGCAAAGGAAGGGGATGTTCATTTAAGGAACTCCTGGCACGGATGTTGCTTTGAGTTTCGACCATGCTAAGCCAAACCTTCGAATGGAACGAAAGGAAAAATATCGAGAATATATTGAAGCACGGAGTTTCGTTTTATCAGGCTCAAAGCGCCTTTTTGGACCCTCGGCGTAAGATTGCGCTGGACTTGAACCATAGCTACAATGAAAATCGCTATTTTTGTTTCGGAAAAGTGGGTTCTGAAGTGTTGACGGTCAGGTTTACCTGGCGAAAGGGAAAGATTAGGATCTTAGGCGCGGGCTACTGGCGAAAAGGAAAAAGAATTTATGAAGAAGCGAATCAAGAAGAATAAGGGTCCCATCGAAAAAATTAAAATCGTCAAAGATTTTCTGCCTCCGCCCGAGAAGCTCGTATTGAAGGAGAAGGCTGTTACCGTCAGTCTATCCTTGCCGGAGAGCAGCGTGGCCTACTTTAAAAAACGTGCGAAAAAACTGAAAGTTTCCTATGAGGCCATGTTGAGTAAACTGCTTCAAAAATGGGCCCACAAAGATTTTCCCGTCTAAAGGGCCCTTAACCCGGATCCTATTCGCGAGAGCTTAGGGATAGAGCGTCTTGTACGACCAGTAGTTCCGCATCACCAGCTTTACGTAGAGATTCGTCTCCGAGAAGGGGATCTCCTCGACGAATTCGTCGGTCGGAAGGTTCCCGAAGGACTCGTCCCATTGCCGAGCCCTCCCGGGGCCCGCGTTGTAGCCAGCGAAGGCCAGGGCCCAATTGCCGCCGAAGCGGTCTAGCATGGCCTTCAGCTCGGCGGTGCCGAGCGGGATATTGTATTCCGGATCGAAGAGGTTGCCGGGCGGGATGCCGAGCGCCTTGGCGCGGCCGGCCGCCGTGGACGGAATCATCTGCATCAGGCCCTGCGCGTTGGCGCCGGAGCTGATCCAGGGCATGAAGCCGCTCTCCTGCCGCATCAGCGCCACCACCAGGTGCGGCGGCACCGAGAAGCGCGCGGCGGCCTTCTCGATCAGGCCGCGATAGGCGTAGGGATAGAGCAGCCGGTTGCGGTAGCTCTCGGCGGAAGCGCCGTCGGGGAAGAGCGGCTTGAAGCGCTCCCAATACTTCTGACCGAATTGCACCGGGATAAAATAGGCCGAACTTTTCTTTCCGGCCTCGAGGAGGGCGGCCATGCCCGCGGGGTGGGCTTCGTTTTGCTTGAGCGCCGCTTCGACCTCCGCCGGCGCGAGCCGGCCCAGGCCGATCGGCACCAGGGCCTCCGCCTTGCGCAGGTGCAGATCCCAATGTGCTCCGGACTTGCCCTCGCCGGAGCCACGGGGCGCCGGCGGGGGCGCCTTCCACTCGGCCGGAACGGCGGGGGTCTCGGGAAAGGGCTCCGGGCCCTTCGTTTTCTTCAAGGCCATGAACCCGTAGTAGCTGTAAGGCGAGGCCTGGGCGGCCTTGGCGAAGGTCGCCTGGGCCTCGCCTTTCTTCCCCTGCCGCTCCTGCACGCGCGCCTGCCAATAGAGAGCCTTGCCCCGCGTCGCCGCGTCGGCGGCGCCTTGTTCCATGGAGGTCAGCCATTGCAGGCTCGCGTCCCAGTCCGAGCGGCGATAGGCGTTCCACGCGGCGGCCCACAGGGCCTTGTCGCGGAAATTCCCCTGCGGGTAGGCCTGAGCCAGTCGCCGGAAGACCTCCGCGGCCTCGGTCAGCCGGCCGGCTTGGTGCGCGATCATCCCGGCGCGGTACAGGGCCTCTTCCCCCTCGGGCGTGCCCGGATAGAGCCTTTGCACCCGCTCGAAGGTCGCGACCGCGCCGGCCTCGTCCCGGCTGCGCAGGCGGCTCATACCGAGGTCGAGCAGGGCGCCGCGCGCGACCTCGGTCGGCACCGAAGGGCCCGGCTCGAGGAAGAGCGCGGCGTCGCCGTAGCGCTTCAGGTTGTAGAGACATTCCCCCTTTTTCACCCGCGCCAGTTCGCGCAGCTGCGGGTCCCCGCCGGCGGCAATCTGCTCGTAGACTTGCAAGGCCTTGGTATAGCTCTTGGCCTGGAAGAAGGCCTCGGCGCGCGGCAGGTATTCGGCCGTGCCCCAGGTGGGGGCGGCGCCTCCGGAGGCCTGCGTGAGCTGGCTCAAGGCCTGGTCGGCGACCGGGCTGGCCGGGTATTTGAGGTAGACCTCCTTGAGATCCGCGAGCCCCGCCTCTTTCTCCTTTAAGGAGAGCTTGGCGAGACCCAAGTAATACAGTGCCTCGCCGCGGTTGGCGTCGTTTAGGGCGGGGAGGATTTTTTCCAGATGCTCCTTGGCCTGAGCGGCCTCGCCCTGGGCATGCAAGGAGCGGCCGATCTGGACTCGGGCCGCATCGGCGAAGAGGCTCTCGGGCTCGTCGCGCAGCAAGGCCTCGAGGGTCTTGCGGCCGCCCTCGTTGTCCCCGGTCTCGAGCCGCGACTTGCCCAGGGCCCAGAGGACGTAGTCGTGCAGGGGGCCCTTGGCGGCGGCCTGAGAAGAGAGCTGGGTTATCGCGCTTCCGTAGTCGCCCTGCAGGAAGGCCTCATACCCGCGCTTGAAGGCGGCCGAGTCGGCAAAAAGTCCCGTGGGAACGAGAAAAAGACACAGGCATATATAGATAGTCCATGGAAGGGATCGCTTCATGGCCACTGTCTAATGAAAAAATCGGTAGGTGGGTATTGAAAATTGGGGGCTGTATCAATCGGAATAGGCCTGGACCATGGTGACCAGCTCTTTGGCGTTGCAGGCCTTGCTGAGATAGCCCTTGGCCCCCAGCGAGAGGCTCTCTTCGGCGATCTCTTCATCGGAGAGCGCGGTGAGCACGACGATGGGGGTGCCCGCGAGCTCTCGGTGCTTCTTGAGCTCGCGCATAAAGCCGAAGCCGCTCATGCCGGGGAGCATGAGGTCGAGCAAGATGAGATGGGGCTTGAAATCGATCGCCTTGTCGAGGCCTTCCTGCGGGGAGAGGGCGGTGTTGCAGTCGAAATGATTGGCTTCGAGGGTCTCTTTGAGCAGGGTTAAGATATCGGGGTCGTCGTCAATGACAAGCACCCTTTTGGTCTTTGGGATCATCGGAATCTCCGCCTTACCCTGGCCACCGGACTCTTACCCTCAATGAACGGGAGGTGGATCTAGCAGAGACCCCGCCGTCTGTACAACCAATATTTGAGCCCGACCGCCTTAATTTTCTATTTTAGCCATAAAACCCGGCCTAAGGTAAGATCCAGACCGTGGTTATGGGCCTTTCCCCCAACTTTTTTTGGGCCTTGTTGGCCGCCGCCTTGGCCGGGGGGCTGGCGGGCTGGCTGGGCTATCGGCGCGGCAGGGCCGGCCGCCGTTCGGAGGGGGATCCAAGACGCCTCGAGGACAGCGAGCGGGCCTTGTCTTTGCTTCGAGCGACTCTCGATTCGACCGCGGACGGGATCCTGGTCGTCGACCGCAGCGACAACATCGTCGGATTCAATAAGAAATTCCTCGAGATGTGGCGGATTCCCGAGGCCATCATCGCCTCGCGGGACGACCGGGCGGCCTTAGCCTTCGTCCTCGACCAGCTGGAGGATCCCGAGGGTTTTTTACAAAAGGTCCGCGACCTTTATTCCCACCCCGAGGCCGAGAGCTTCGATGTCCTGCGCTTCAAGGACGGCCGGATCTTCGAGCGCTATTCCAAACCCCAGATCTTGGAGGGACAGGCGGTCGGGCGGGTTTGGAGCTTCCGCGACGTCACCGAGCTGGCCCGCGCCACGGCCTCGCTGGAAGCTCTCCACCGGGAACGCACCCTCCAGATGTCCCGGATCAACGAGGAGCTGAGGCGGGAGATCGCGGAACGCTCCCGCGCCGAGGAAGAGCTGAAACGCAGCGAGAAGCAGTACCGCGACCTGGTCGAGACCTCCCACGACCTGATTTGGTCGGTGGACGCGCAGGGCCGCTGGACCTTCCTCAACCGGCAGGCGGCCCGGAGCATCTACGGCTACGAGCCCGAGGAGATGTTGGGCCGGCCCTTCACCGATTTCGAAAGCCCCGAACAGGCCCGAGTCGACCTGGAAACCTTTCAAAAGGTGAAGCAGGGGCAGCCGTTTTTCAAGTACGAGACGATCCATCTGCGCAAGGACGGCAGGCCCGTGTACCTGAGTTACAACGCCATCGTGCTTCGCAACGAGGCCGGCGAGGTCGTGGGCTCCACCGGCACCGCCTCCGACGTCACCGCGCGCCGCCAGGCGGAGGAAAAACTCAAGGAGAGCGAGGAGCGGATCCGCACCATCGTCGACCACGCCTTGGACGCGGTGGTGGTCATCGACGCCGAGGGCCATATCATCTACTGGAATCCTCAGGCCGAGAGGATCTTCGGCTGGTCGGGCCTGGAGGCGATGGGGCGCAAGGACACCGAGATCTTGATCCCGCCGCGCTATAAGGATCTCTACCTGAGGATTCGTCGCCGTTTCCTGCGCAGCGGGCAGGAGGGCATGCTCAACCGCCGCGTCGAGACCGTGGCCCGTCACGCGGACGGGCACGAGTTTCCCGTCGAGATCACGGTCAGCCCCCTGCGCTGGGGAGAAAACTACCTGTTCAGCGCCTTCATCCGCGACATCACCGACCGCAAGCGCGCGGAGGAGGAAATCCGGCAAAAGTCCCTCGAGCTGGCGCGGTCCAACAAGGAGCTGCAGGACTTCGCCTACGTCGCCTCCCACGACCTGCAAGAACCGCTGCACAAGATCATCGCCTTCGGGGACCGGCTCCGGGCCAACGCCGGCGAGGCCTTGGGCGAAAAGGGCCTGGACAGCCTGGAGCGCATCCAGAGGGCGGCGTTGCGGATGCGGCAGTTGATCGACGACCTGCTGCAGTACGCGCGGGTCACGACGCGCGCCAAGCCCTTCGAGAGCGTCGACTTGGAGGGCGTGGTCAAGGAGACCCTCGGGGTTTTGGAGTGGCGGGTGGCGGAGACCGGAGCCGAGGTCGAGGTCGGGACCCTGCCGACGATCCAGGCGGACCGCTCTCAGATGCTCCAGCTTTTTCAGAACATCCTGGGCAACGCCCTCAAGTTCCACAAGCCCGGCGAGCGGCCGCGGGTGCGCGTCTCGGGGCGGATTTCCGAGGACGGCTTCGCGGAGGTCGAGGTGCGGGACCACGGCATCGGCGTCGAGGCTAAATTCTCCGAAACCATATTTAAACCTTTTCAAAGGCTGCACGGTCGTCAAGAATACGAGGGAACGGGCATGGGGCTGGCGATCTGCCAAAAGATCGTGCAGCGGCACGGAGGCGGGATCTCCGTGGAGAGCGAGCCGGGCGCCGGAGCGACGTTCCGCCTGCGCCTGCCCAAGGAGCCGCCGGGTGAGTGAAAGCAGCCATAAGAAAGTGGTGCTCTTGGCCGAGGACGACGAAGACCATTTCCTCCTGGCCAAGGACGCCTTCGCCGAGACGCGGATGGCGGTGGATTTGCGCTGGGTGCGCGACGGCGAAGAGCTGATGGACTACCTCCTGCGACGCGGGGCTTATGCCGCGGGACTCTCCGTACCCCGTCCGCACCTGATCCTTCTCGATCTCAACATGCCGAAGAAGGACGGCCGCGAGGCCCTGCACGAGATCAAGTCGAACCCGGGCCTGCGGACGATCCCCGTCGTGGTCCTGACCACCTCGCGCAACGACGAGGACATCCTGTATACCTACAGCCTCGGCGGCAGCTTCATCCGCAAGCCGGTCCGCTTCGAGCAGATCGTCGAGGTGTTGCGGAATCTTTCCAGGTATTGGTTGGAGACGGTGGAGCATCCGTCTCGGCCGGAGCTTCCCTGACAGGTCAGGGGCGGCCGATGCCTCCCAAGGAAAAATTGCCAGGCCTCCGATACCTAAGATAGTATCTTTCCATGAGCTCGCCCGTCTGGCACGACCTGGGCACGGTCCATTCCCTGAAAGACGCCGCCTTGCGCGAGATCGCGGTCGGCAAGACCAAGATCGCGCTTTCCTACGTCGACGGCAAATTCGCCGCCATCTCCGGGATCTGCAACCACATCGGCGGACCGCTGGGCAAGGGGACGCTGATCGACGGCTACGTCGTCTGTCCCTGGCACTATTGGCGATTTCACCGCGAGACCGGCGCGGTGCGGCCGGGGATGGGCGACTCGCGGGTGCCGACCTACGAATTGAAGGAGGAGGGCGGGCACCTGTGGGTCAACCTCGAGGCCGCCACCAAACGGCACAAGGGAAAGCACGAGCCCCATCCCCTGGCCCGCGAGCCGAAGCGGGAGGAAGGGCCGCTGAGGGTCGTCGGCATCTCGACGACCGCGATGACGCGAGGCCATCCCCGCTATTCCACTTCCGACGCCCTGCTCGAGTCGGCCTTGGAGGGCGCCGCGCGCGACCACGGCGCGCTCACCCGGCTGATCCGGCTCAACGACCTGAACTTCAAGAGTTGCGAGGGCTATTACTCGAAGAGCGCGCAGGCCTGCATCTGGCCCTGCGCGATCACGCAGTTCGACGGCAAGGACGAGCTCGATCAGGTCTACGAGGCCTTCGTGCACTGGGCCGACGTGGTGCTGGTCGCCACGCCGATCCGCTGGGGCTCGGCGAGCGGCCTCTACCATAAGATGGTCGAGCGGATGAACTGCATCCAAAACCAGATCACGACCGCGGACCGGGTATTGATCCGCAACAAGGTGGCGGCTTTCATCATCACGGGCGGGCAGGACAACATCCAGGCGGTGGCGGGCGAGATGCTGGGGTTTTTCGCCGAGCTGGGCTTCATGTTCCCGACCTTTCCCTATATCGCCCATTCCCTGGGCTGGTCGATGGAAAACATGGAGCGCAACGTCGCCTACGTCGAGCGCAGCCGCCAGCTGCGCGCGGGCGCGAAGGCGCTGGTCGAGCGTTCGCTGGAATTCTCCAAGGTATTGTTGGGGATGAAGGCCCCGAGCCACGTCGAGCACGGCGGGCGCAAGGGTCAGTCCCTGGACGGCGGGGTCACTTCCAAGGACTGATGACTTCGCCGGAATTGGTCGGCTTGGGCTTCGGTTTTCCCGAACCCGAGGGATTGCCGCTCGGGCGGGGCCGGACGGCCTTTTCCTTCTCCAACTTCACGGTGACGCTCTCTTCCAGGCCGTCGAGGGTGATCTTACGGCTCTTGTAGCCCTCGCGCTTCACCTCGAGCTCGACCTTCTGGCCCGGATCCATCTCGACCTTCACCACGTTGTTGCCCAGGTCCTCGCCGTTGCGGAAGACGCGCGCGTCCACGGGGTCGACGTTGACCTCCACCTGGCGTTTGAGCGAGGTGACCGTCGGCGCCGTGTCGACCGGGGCGGCGTCGGGCTTGGGCTTGTCGTCGGGCGGCGGAACGGCGGTGGGTTGGGCCGTGACGCCGCTAGTGCGGCTCAGCGCGTAGAAGGCCGCGGCGAGGACCGAGGCCCCGCCGATGCCGATGCCCGCGAAGATCGGCCAGCGGCGCGAGCGCCGCAGGTTGGTGGGCGTGAAACCGTTGCGGAAGTAGTCGACCGGAAGGTCCGCGCTCTCCGAACGCTTTTTGAGCTCGGTGACGGCGGCGGGAACGAGCCCGGCCTGCACCTTGTCGAGCTCGACGATGAGCTCGCCCATCGATTGGTAGCGATTCTCGGGCCGCTTGGAGATGGCCTTCATGATGATCGCCTCGAGGCCCGGGGGGATCGGCTGCTTCACCGGGACCAGCTCGCTGGGAGGGATCGGCGGTTTATACATCTGCGCGTTCAGGGTCTCTTGGTAATTCTCGAAGTTGAAGGGAAGGCGTCCCGTGGCCATCTCGTAGAGCAGCATGCCGAAGGCGTAGACGTCGGTCCGGTGGTCGATTCCCGGCAGGCCCGCGGATTGCTCCGGAGACATGTATTGCGGCGTCCCGAAGGGCACGCCCGCCTGGGTCAGCTTTTCTCCGCTGCCGCCGTTGGCCATCTTGGCGATGCCGAAGTCCAGGATCTTGACGAAGTCCACCTTGCTGCCCTTGTTGATCAGGAAGATGTTCTCCGGCTTGAGGTCGCGGTGGACGATGCCGGCCTTGTGCGCGTCGGCCAGGCCCTCGGCGATCTGTCGGGCCACGTTGACGAGCCGGGCGATCGGCACGGCTTGTTCGCCCTCGATCAACCCGTAGAGGGAAGTGCCTTCGAGATACTCCATGACGAAATAGGGGGTGCCGTCCGCCAGCTTTCCGAAATCGGTGACCTCGATGATGTGCGGGTTTCCGATCATGCTGGCCGCCTTGGCCTCGTTGAGGAAGCGCTCGGCCACCTCTTTGGTCATGGCGTCCCGGCGGAGCAGCTTGAGGGCCATCTTCTTGCCGATGATCTCGTGCGTGGCCTCGTAGACCACGCCCATGCCGCCGTAGCCGATTCTCCGGTCGATGCGGTAACGGCCCTCGAAGACCTTGCCGATATAGGGGTCGGGGGGCTCGGTGGGCGCCTTCGGCACGACGTCGGCCGGCGTGACCGAGATGTGGCCGTTAAGCGGGTCGGAAGGCTCGGGGACCTGGGATTCTTGCCAGGAGGTGCCTTTGCTGGGCCGTCCGCCTTTGGGGCCGCCCGGCGGCATGCCCATGCTCATCATCAAAATCGGGGATAGACCGCGGCCGTCGCCGCCGGCCACAGCGGGCGCGAGCAGGGCCCGGGCCTTTTCTTGCGGACGGTATTTCTGCAGCTTCGCGGTCATGCCCAGCTCGCTTCGGAACTCGGCGAAGCGCTCGCCCAACGCGCGGTGGCCCAGGTGCGCCCCGACGCCCAGGCTGACCAGCGAGGCGAAGGTGTCGAGCAGGAAGGTGGAGCCCTCGACGCGGGGCCTGAGTCCCCAATGTTCCTCGAGCTTGTGCGAGGCGGTGAGGCCGACGAAGGCGCCGGCCTGGTGCGCCGCGAAGGGCAGGGTCGAGGCCCGGCTGCGCGCGGCGATACGGGCGCCCGGCCCGGCGAGGGCCGAGTTGACGGCGAAACCGGAGAGCTTCAGCGCGCCGATGGTGAGCGCCGAGCGCGCCAGGTCGTGGGAAAAGGGTCCGTTGGGATGCGGCGCGAGGGCGCGATTTAAGCCCGCGAAAGTGACGACCTCGGCGCCGTAGCCGAAGGCCCCTGCGCCGAGCTCGGCGCCGAAGCCCCGCGTCAGCCAGGAGGCCGGTCGGCCCATCAGTCGGCCCAGGAAGGCGGTGCCGGCGACTTGGCCGATCAGCGTGGCCGCGATCATCGGCGCGATGACCCGCGCGTCGGTGGCGTCTTTGCAAAAACGGGAGAGCAGGAATTCGGCGCGCAGCCCCGCGGCGCCCTTGCCCTCGATGGCGTCGGCCTCGGCGCGGGCCTTGGCGCGGACCGGCTCGGCGATGCCTGCTTGGCTTAAGCGCGAGAGCAGGGCGTAGGCGGCCTCGGCGCGGTGTTCGGATTTCAGTTGGATGCCGAGCGCCAGGAGCTCGGTCAGTAGCAGACCTTCGTCCGTCTCGCGGCGGAGCTCGTCCAGCCGGGCGAGGAGGGCCTTGGGGGCCGAGCCGGGCAGGGCGGGCAGCGCCTGGGCGAAATCGTCCAGCGCCGCACGGGCGGCGGAGGCCGGCGCGGGTGTCGGCTGGGCCGTGGCCGTCGATACTGCTAACGGCTGCGAGAGCCTGGAGGCGGTCATGAACATACGCTCTCGGGCCGCGAAACCTAATGAGCCCATACCCCATTCAGGAGGGCGGCCGGAGAGTTCTTAATAAACATGATGGGGCAAGCGGGCGAAGGTCCTTCGCCGAGAAAGGTCAGACATGTGCCCCGTATTTTTGGCCTTTATCGTCGGTCGACCGGAAAAGTTGCGCCCCGGCGGCGGCGAGGCGGAGGCGGCCCTGCGCTCCGTCAGTTAGGGTTTCTCAAGAATGGAGGAGAAAGGGGAGAAAATACTTTGTCCCCTTTGGGCTGTTTTTCCGATTAATAATATTTATTTAATAAAATCAAATAGTTGTAAACAGGCTGACAGGTCTTTTTCCGGAAAAGCGGTGCGTCGCTGAATACTTTAGCATTTACCAAGGGAGGCGATTCGACGGGGCGCCGGCGCGGCGGCGTAAAAAAAGCGGCTAAGCCCCGATTCGAGGCTTAGCCGCATGGAGTGAAAGGGAAATCGGATTACTTCTCGGCCAGCTCTTTCAATGCCTCGGCCGCCTTGTCCTGGTGTTCCTTGTCCTTGGAGAAGGATTGAACGGCCGCGTAGAGCAGGGTCCGCATCTTGGGCCGGCCGCCGAAGGTCCCCATCGAGTCGGCGTAGCTCATCAGGACGCCCGCGGCCTCCGAGCTCATCTTCGGCTTTTTGGTGAATTCGACGATCTTGGAGAGCGGCAGGATGCCGGGGTCCTCGCCCTTGGCGACCTGGGCGAGCAGGGAGCTCGCCTGGTCCTTGAGTTCGCCCTTCTCGGTGGCCTCGACGTCCTTCAGGGCCTCCTCGAGGGTGCTGCACTTGCCCACGGCGAGGCGGTTGCGGACCGCGTGGACCAGGTTCAATTCCTTGCGCGCCGCGATGGCGAGTTTGTCTTGTTCCGTCTGTTTGCCTTGCACGACGTCGGAGAATTCCCCGAACATGCTCCAAAAGCCGTTGGCCTTCTTCGCCGCGGAGGCGTGGCGGGCGTTGACGTCCTCTTCCCAGGCCGCGATCGCGACGAGGCTGACCAGGCGCGTCTTCTGCGCGTCGAATTGCTTGAGGTAGATGTAGGCGTCGGCCAAGCCGGGAGGGATCTCCTCTTGGTAGATCTTCTCCGCGCCGGCGGGGTCGTCGGCGGCGAGCGCCTTCGCGGCCTTTTCCATCCGCTCCTGCAGGACCTTCTCGCCCTTTTCCGCGTCGCCGTCGCCCAGGGTCTTCAGGCCCTCCTCGCGGACCGTTTCGAAGGCCTTCATCGCCTCGTCGGTCTTGCCCTCGCAGAGGGCCTGGTAGCCCTCGAAGAGCGGCGCGAGGCGCTGCAGCGCGGGATCCTTGTCGGCCTTCGCGAAGCGGGCGAGGGCGCCGAAGATCTCCTTGGTCAACAGACCGAGCTTTTCCGGGATGAGCTCGGCGTCCTTGGGATCCTGCGCCGGGAGCTGGGCCAGGTCCAGGGTGTCCATCGCCATCGCGAGCAGGGCCTGGCAGGCCTTTTCCTTGTCGGCCTTCGGCTTGTCGTGGAGCTTCGCCAGGTTCTGTTCCATGGCCTTCAGGCCTTCGAGCTCTTTGTCGGCGTTGTGCGCCAGGAGGGCGGCGCGGTCCACCGCCATTTCCAGGGTCAGGATCTGGCCGGTCTTCAGGAATTCCGCCTGTTGCTCCGGCTTGATCTTGGAAGCCATCCGCTGCATCTGCATCAGGATCGCCTGATTGGCGTCGCTGCGCAGGGCGCGGACGATGAGCAGGCTCGGGTCGGAGGCGAGCAGCTCGTTGTAATGGTCGTGGGCTTGAAGCAAGTTGCCGGTGGCGTGCTCGGCCTTGGCGAGGCTCAAAAGGATCTGCGTGTCGCCCGGGTTGGCCTTGCGGGCCATCTCATAGTAGGCGAGGGCCTTCTTGAAATTTTCCTTTTTGAAATACTCGTCGCCCTTGAGGCGGAAGCTGTTGGCCTTTTTCGCGTCGGCGGGCGTGACCTCTTTGGCCGGTGCCTCGCCCTGCGGGGGCTTGGCGGTCAGCGGGTGCGTCGGGACGCGGCCGGATTTCTTCAAGATGCCGTTGAGCAGGTGGCTGCCCTCGAAGGGCTTCGGCTTGACACCTTCGGCTCCGCCGGCGCCGGCGGCCTTGGGGTCTTCGTGAATCGGGGGAACCGGGACGGGCGAGCCGTTGGCGGCAATCGGTGGGGTCATGTGAGCCTCCTCAAAAAAGATAAACGTTGTCGTTGAAATGGAGGCGAGCGGGCGAGCTATCCCTAACAACCCCTCGTTCCATCCCCGAATTTCCAAAACGTTCCCCGGCTGATCCGCGGCCCGATTCAGGTGTGCGCCCGGATCGGATAGAGAAAGGCTAAGTAGGCCGCGGTTCAGCCGCTTCATGGAAATGCAACGGGGATGCCAAGAAAGCTCAAGATGTAAGGGGTGGAATTATAAGGAAAATTCTTCTGCCTAGCTTCCGGCTTGGGAGGCGGAGAAATTCACAATTAGACGAAGGTTCACAAAACGTGATGCGATTTCACTTCCAGGGGCTGACGACCTCGCCTGGCTCCGGCTTTTTGGGCGGAGGCGGGTTTTCCTTAGGCTGCTTCGGCGGCTGCGGGACAAATTCCCGCTCGAGGCGAACGGTCACTTGGTCTTGGCTTCCGTCCAAGCGGATTTTCTTGGTCTTGTAGCCGCGGTGCCGGATCTCGAGCTCGACGGGAGAGCCTGCCTCGACCTCGATGGGGCCGGGCAGGGTCCCCAGATCCTTCGTGCCCCGAAAGACGCGCGCGTTTTTGGGGACGACGCTCAAGGTGACCGAGGTCCGTTTCGGCGGCTCAATCGGCACCACGGTGACGCCGCCCGCGTCCGGCGTGGCTACGGCGGCGTCGGGTTTTTGAGGCGCGGCGTCCGGCGCCGCCGGCATGGCGTCGGGGGCTTGGCCTTGGCCGCGCTTTGTCGACAGCAGGGCAGCGGAGACGGCGAGGGCTCCGACCCCGGCGCCGCCCAGCCCCACAAAGAGCGGCCAACGGCGCCGCGGCGGGACGATGAGCGTGTCCGAGCGCCGCGCGAGGATCTCGGTCGGAATGGCCCGGGCCGAGGGCGGCAGCGGGTATTTGGCCTGGAGCCGCTCCAGCTCGCGGGAGACCTCGAGCATGGACGGATAGCGATCGTCGGGGGCCTTCTGCATGCTCTTGGCGATGAGGGCCTCCAGCTCCGCGGGGATCTTTTGCGGCGAGGCCTCGCGCAGGGGAGGGGCGTCGTCGACCAGTTGCATCCGCATGACCTCGAGGCGGTTGGGCCCGTCGAACGGCACTTTGCCGCTGGCCATCTCGTAGAGCAGGACCCCGAAGGCGTAGATATCGCTGCGCGGGTCGATCGCCTCGGCCGTCACCTGCTCCGGCGACATATATTGCGGGGTCCCCACCGTTCGGCCCTCCAGGGTGAGGCGGCGGTCGCTGTGCACCATTTTGGCGATGCCGAAATCCAGGATCTTGACGAAGTCTCGCTCCGTGCCGTGCTTCACCAGGAAGATGTTGTCGGGCTTGAGGTCGCGATGGACGATGCCCTGGCGATGCGCGGCGAACAGGCCCTCCGCGAGCTGGCGCGCGATGTGGATCAGGCGCGGCACCGGAATCGGGGCCCCGTCCCGGACCAGCTTCGTCAGCGGATGACCGTCGAGGTATTCCATCGCGTAGTAGGTGGAACCGTCCGGCATCCGCCCGAAATCGCTGATATTGACGATGTGCGGGCTGCCGATTCCCGAGGCGGCCTGGGCCTCGGTGAGAAAACGCGCGGTGGCCTCCGGGTCGGCGGCGATGTCCTCGCGCAGGACCTTGACCGCGAACTTCTTGCCGAGGACCTCGTGGGTCGCGAGATAGACCTTCCCCATGCCGCCGATGCCGAGCTGGGACTCGACGCGGTAGCGCCCGTCGACGACCTGACCAAGCAAGGGATCCACGCTCGCGATGGGATCGACGATGACGTTCGGCACCTCCATCGGGACGAGGCTGTCGCCTTTGGGCGCCCCGGAGCCGCCGTCGTTGGAATTGGAATTCATCATGAGCCAGGGACGTAAATTCGAGCGGCGGGGTCCCGTCGCGAGGCCGCCACCGGCGAAGGCCGGCGACAATCCGGGGGCGGACGAAACCGTGGGGAGGTTCGGGAGCGGGGGCCGAGGCAGCGATTGGGAGCGGATCTCCAACTGGCGATGCAGCTCGGCGTAGCGCTCGCCCAAGACCCTGTGGCCCAGGCGCAGGCCGATGCCGAGGCCGATCAGGGCCGCGAGCGAATCGAGGAAGAGGGCGCCGCCGTCGGCGTGGGGGCGCAGGCCGAGCCGCGCCTCCAGCGCGTGGGCGCTCATCAGGCCCAGCAGCGCCGTCGAATGCGAGAGCAGAAAGGGCGACAAGCCGGGCGCTCGGCCGGCCGGCGCGAGCCGGCGGGCGAAGCCATTTCCCGCGGCGCCGAAGAGCTTCAGGGCCCCGAGCGAGATGGCGGAGCGCGCGAAGTCGTCGGAGAAGGGCGTCCCGGCGGCGCCGGGCGTCAAGGCGCGGCTGAAGACGGCGAAGGCCGGCACTTCGGCCAAGTAGGCCGCGCCGCCCGCGGTCAGTCGCGCGCCGAGGCCCTGGGCGTACCAAGGCAGGCGGCCCTCGGCCGCCAAGCCGGAGAGGCGCCCCAAGGTCGCGCCTCCGGCCAGGCGCCCGACCAGGCCCGCGCCGAGCATCGGAACGATTACGCGCCAATCGGTCGCGCCTTGGCAGAAACGGGAGAGCAGAAATTCGCTGCGGACGCCGAAGGCGCCGCCCTGATAGGCGGAGAGTTCGGCGGCGGCCTTGCGCCGCAGATCTTCCGGGCCCTCGACGCCGGCCAGGGAGACGAGGATCTCTTGCGCGGCGAGATCGCGGCCCTCGGCGCGGAGCCGCAGCGCGGCCGCGAGGAGACCTTGCCCTTGGAGCTCGGGATCGGATTCTTTCTGCAGCTCTTGCAGGGACGGCCCAAGCCAAGCCGGGGTCGCGGACCCGCGCAGGGCGGCCTGCGCGGCGAGCTCGTGCGCGAGGTTGCGAGCGGGGCCCTTGGCCTCGCTTGGCGAGACCTGGGCGGCCGCCGGGCGGAGCAAGGCCCCGTGAGTCAAAAGAGAGTTAGACGGAGTCATGGGACATCCCGTTCCAAATGCTTCGAAATTTTATGGGGTAAAATAAAGCGAAGGTCGCACGCCGCTGCGTTCGACCACCCGATGTGAGCCCCCCATTATTGTGCCTTATCGACGGCAGGCCGCCGAGGTTGTTGGATAAATCACATTTTTTACGCATTGCGCAAGGGGATAGGCGAGGACGCATTTCAGCCCTTATTTCTAATTTTTAGGGGTTGCGAGGGCTGGCGGCCATGTCAGGAACGAGTCGTGAGCAGGACCTTCCCGAAATTTTGGCGGGCGTGCAGGTAGGCGTGGGCCTCGGCGGCTCGCTCCAGGGTAAAGGCCCGGTCCACCGTGGGGCGCAATTTCCCCCCTTCGATCAAATTCAAAATCTCTTTCATGGCTTGGGCCAGGGTCTCGCTTCGGTCCCAGAGGTGTCCCAGGTTGAAGCCCATGACGCCGCGGTTTTCGTTGAGCAGGGCGAGGGGCTTGAAGCTGGGCATGCGCCACATCCCCTTCGCGACGGCGAGGAGGCTGCGTTTATCCGAGCTGCTGAAGCTGGAGATCCCGAACATCATCAGTCTGCCGAGGGCCGCCAGGCAACGATAGCTCTTGCGGTAGGACTCGCCGCCGACCGCGTCCAGCACGATCTCGACGCCGCGGCCGTCGGTGAGGCGCCGGACCTCGGCCTCGAAGTCCCGGCGGTGGTAGTCGATGCAGTGCGCGACGCCCAGCTCGCGGAGGCGCGCGTGCTTGGCGGCGCTCGCGGTGCCGTAGACCTCCGCCCCGCGCCAACGGCAAATCTGCAGCGCCGCCTGCCCGACGCCGCCCGCAACCGCGTGGATCAGCACCTTGTCGCCCTTTTGCACGTTGCCCTGGTTCACCAGCATCAGCCAGGCGGTGAGGTAATTGACCGGGATCGCCGCGCCTTCCTCGAAGGAAAGGGCGGGCGAGAGGGGAAAGGCGAAGGCGGCCGGCGCGACGACGGTGTCGCTGTAGCCACCGAAGCGGGTGAAGGCGCCGACCCGGTCCCCGACGAGGAAGCCGGAGCCCGGCTCCGCCTGGTCGACGACCCCCGCGACCTCGTAGCCCACCACCGCGGGCAGCTTGGGCGCGTCGGGGTAGAGGCCCTGTCGCGCCAAGAGATCGGCGAAGTTGACGCCGGCCGCCTTGACGCGGATGCGGATCTCGCCGGGCTTGGCCTCGGGGTCGGGCGCTTCTCTCACCTCGAGGACCTCGGGGCCGCCGATTTTGGGGATCCAGACCTGACGCATGAACCTATTGAAGCGCCGTCGGGTCGCGATGGGAAGCGGAATTCTCCCTTAGCCAAAGTCCAGCCCGGAGAGTCTTAAGATAAAGACTCATTGTCAGCCCCTCGCGAATTGGGGTACTTTCTCCCGAAAGGAACCTGGATCATGAAGAAAATCTTGTTGTTATCCTTCGTCTTTTTGACCTTCGCCGCGCCGGCTTGGGCCTCCGAGCTCTTCGGCAAGATCTCCTACAAGGGCGCCCCGCTGAAAGATGCCGAGGTCACGGTGGGCGACAAGTCGGGCAAGACCAACGCCCTTGGCTTCTATTCCGTGACCCTCGATCCCGGCGCCTACACCCTCAAGGTCAAGCTGCCCGACGGCACGACCCGCGAGGAGAAGGTCGACGTCTTTCCACAAGCCACCGAAAAAAATCTCAAACTGGAGTAGCCCTTGACGCCTCCGGCCCCCGCCCCAGCCACCGCCTCGAAATGGGACCTGGTCGCCAAGACGGTCACCGCCATCGGCGCCATCTTGGCGGGGGTCTTCATCCCCATCGCCATCAACTACAACCAAGAGAAGAACCGCGAGACCCAGCTCTACGTCCAGATCATGACGCAGCGGGAGCAGTCCGACTCGACCCTGCGCTCGCAGATGTTCAACGCGCTGATCGGCAGCTACTTCGGCGAGGACATCCTGAAGGATCCCGAGAAGCAGATGATGTACCTCCACCTGCTCACGCTCAACTTCCAGGAGTTCTTTGACGCCCGCCCGCTCTTCGAGGACCTCAACCGGCGCATCAACCCGGAGCAGCGCGCGCGGCTGCTCGGCATCGCGCGGGACGCGGCCGACCGGCAGGTCAACCTGCTCAGCAAGCCGCAGAACGAGCCGATCGAGCTTAGGCTCTGTATGGACTCGACGGAAGACTGTCCGAGGATGGGGAGCTTCAACCTGAAGGGGAAGGAGGCCACCTATCCCTTCGCCGTGCGGCTCCAGGAGGTGAGCGACTCCGACGTCAAGGTGCGGGTCAGCTCGGCCGCGGAGAATTTCAATTTCAAGACGATCGAGTTCTACGTCTCCTACTTCGATACGCCGTTCATGAACAACACCAAGTTGGTCGACGGCAGCCGTTTCTCCTTCGTCCTGCGCAACGCGGACCCGACGCGGAAAATCGCCAACATCGAGGTGGTGGCCTTCCCGGAGGAGTACATGAACCTGCGCGATCGGCCCTATTTCGACGAGATGCTGTCGCGGCTGGGAGCGAAGAGCGGGGCGACGGAAAGCAAAAAAGACTGAAGTCCGCCGCGTCTCTCTTGAAACGTCGACGGGATGTCGGAAAATCCGAAACGGCGCGTTAGACGTAATTTCCCTTCTTGATCTTTTCGACGATGATCTTCTCGGGCATCAGCGGGTCCCGGGGGTTGACCGAGAACAGCGCCTGTTGCTCGCAGCGGCGCTTGTGCTGGATCAGCCACTTGAGGATGTCGGAGAGGCCCTTGTTGCGCTTGTCCTTGAAGAAGGGATCGTTTGCCAGGGCGTCGCGGGCCTTCTTCAGCGCGCGGGACTCGGCGGCGTCGTTTTCCTTCACGCCGTAGTCGGGCAGGTCGTATTTCTTGATGTCCTCCGGCAGCACGCCCAAAAACTTCACCTCCGGCGCCGAGAAATCCGAGTTGCGGATCAGGCTGGCCGCCGAGCCCGCCTTGAGGGTGCGGAAGATGTTCTGCATCGTGTAGGCGTCCAAGTCTCCGAAGAAATAGCAGGGGATTCTCAACTCGTCCTGGATCAGCTTGGTCCAGCCGCGCACCGCATTGGAGGGGACGCCCTGCGCGCCCAGGAGGATCACGGGGTGGCGCTTGGTGAAGCCGCTGTTGACGAGCGTGTTGGCCGTGCCCTCCGACTCGACGATCAGGCAGAAGTCGATCTTCTTCTTGGCCTTGAGCTTGAGGCTTTGCGGGCGATTCTTGGGCTGGAAGGGCGAGGTGCCCAGCGTGCTCAGGTCGATGGTCGCCTTGGTGCCGTCGGGTAGGGTTTCGACCACCACCAGCTGTTGGCTGTAGGTCTGGCCGCCGCGGTCGCTGGCGAAGCAATTCAAGTCCTCGCGGTAGCACTCCATCATCTCGCAGATGAAGTCGATGATCGCGTCGCTCTCGTCCTGGTCGGCGAAGTCCAGAGGCCTGAGGGCGGGGTTGTGTTTAATCTCGCCCTTCGAGATGTAGTAAAGCTCGCGCTTGGTGTTGGTGGCGCCGACCTCGAGGTTGCGCAGGATCAGCTCGAGCATGAAGATGGCGCGGGACATCTTCTGCACCGAGCTGACGTTCAGCTCGGTCGCGACCTTCTTGTCGCCGGGCGTGAGGTAGCCGACCTTGGGGTTGTAGTTGGAGTTGTCGAGCGAGCACTTGGTGGCTTCCAGCACGGGGCGCTTGGCGCGCTCGAGGTCGCGCAACAGGCGCTCGCACATCTCGACGGAAAGTTTTTTGACGTCGACGTCGGTAGCCATTTATTTCTTCTTCTCCTTGGTAGCCTTGGTCTTGCCGGGGCGTTTTTTCTTGGTTTCCTTCGGGGGCTTTGCTTCCGGAGCCTCGGTTTCGTCGCCTTCCCCTGCGTTGGGGAGGATTCCCGCGACTTGTCCCATCTTCATCACGGCCTCCTCGGCGTGCTCGATGGCGACGGCCAATTCCTGCTCGGCCAGGGCGGCGTCGCGGCCGAGGATCTTGGCCAGGCCGTCGAGGGCCTTGATCCGACGCTCCTTGGGGGACTTGGTGATCCGGCAGGCGCCGTCGACCAGGATGGGGGCGAACATCTCGATGTGCTGGCGCTTCTTCTCGAGGTCGGCCTCCTTGACCTCGCGGCGGATGTGCTTGGAGAGGCGCTGGCCGGCCTGGATCAGGGTGCGGCGGATCTCCTCGACCAACTCGTCGCTGGCGTCGATGGTCTCTTTGGAGGCGTTCTTGAACTTGATGAAGGGCGAGACCACGCTCACCGCGATGATGTAGGGACCCTGCGGCAGGCTGTTCTTGGGCTGGTTGAGCCCGTAGGCGCGCCAGTTGACCGACACCGTCGCCTGGGTGATGGCGCAGGCGGCCTTGTCGAATTGCAAGGGGACGCGATTGGCGAAACGCAAGAGGGTGACGGGCTCGTCCTCGGACGGCTTGTCCAGCAGGCGCGCGATCGCCGTCTCGACTAAGACCGGCTTGAAGTCGCAGATCGCCGGCTTGCGGGAGACGACCGAAAAGAAATCGACCTGCCCGATCCTCTGGATGCTCTTGGCCAATCCCGCCTCGCCGATGCTCAAGACCGAGCTAGTCGAGGGCGCCATCAGCTTGGCCTTTTGCAGGGCGGCGAAGACCTTTTTGAATTGCTCCTCCGTGGCTTTGTCGACGCTCAGGTCGATGAGCGACTGCGGCAGGCCTTCTTTTCTCATGTCGGCCAGGACCCCGTCGCTGATGCGGGAGAAGCCTTTTTTAAGCCAGGCGCCGATCGAGACGCGGCCGAAGAGGTGGGAGTGGGCGATGAACTCCCCGAGCTTCATGGTGTGTGGGTGGGGGGCGGTGGCGTCGGGGATCCGCGGGATTTCTTCGGTGACTCGGGGCACCGTGACTTCCTCCTGGTCCAGGATCTTGTAGCGCAGGGTCAGGTGGGGATTCACCAGCGTCGTGCCGGTGAGGTAGGCGAGCAGGCCGCCCTCGCCGTTGAGCTGGATGCGGGCGTCGATGACGAACTCGCAGGCCAGGCCGTGGTCGCGATCCCAGTCGACCGTTTCCTTCGACTTGAGCGTCCCTTTATTGTGTTTGATGTCGACCTCGACGACGCACTGGACGGCCTTGCGCATCTTGGCGGTCTTGGTGACGACCGTCGCGCCCCGCGCGCTGGTCAGCTGGGCCCAGGTGGTGACGGCCGAGATGCCGATGCCCTGCTGGCCGCGGCTGCAGCGGCCGCGCCCGAACTTCGAGCTGGCCAAGTACTCGCCGAAGACCTTGACGACGTCGTCGGGCTCGAGGCCGGGGCCGTTGTCCTCGACGCGGATGCGGATCGAGTCGGCGTTCTTGGCCGTGCCCTCGCCGACCTTCTCGATCAGGACGAAGACCTCGGGGAGGATGCCGGCCTCCTCGCAGGCGTCCAGCGAGTTGTCGACGGCTTCCTTGATCGTGGTCAGCGCGGCCTTGGTGTAGGAGGAGAAGCCGACCTGCTGGAGGTTTTTGGAAAAATATTCGGCGCTGCTCGCCGAGGTGATGGTCTGGGTCTTGGCCATGGCCCCCCATACAAGGGCAAAACTTTTATAAATTCAAGGAACTTTAATCTTGGGGGTATTCGGTGGCGAAATCGGGGGCGCGGGAGGGTGTTCCTTCCGGACCCTGCGGAAACGCCCCTTGATCTGTACGCGGCCTTGCGGGCCGATTCGGCGGTGCCCGCGCTGCGGCTTTACGGAATTTTGTTGGACCTTAAGGTCGGCTCGGACAGTCCTCGGGCCCTCCAGGAACACCCTCCCGCGCCCCCGATTTCGCATCTATTATAGTTTTTGATTTAGATTTTTCTTTGCAGGCGAGGCCCCTAGGGCCAAGGCCGCGGCTTGCAATCGGGAACGGACGCCGAGTTTTTGAATGACCCGGGTCACGTGGGTGCGGACGGTCGCTATCGAGACGAAACGGTGGCCGGCGATCTCGGCGTCGGAACAGCCGCGGACCAGGTCGGAGAGGACTTCGGTCTCCGCGGGGGTCAGGCGGCGGCTTTGCGCGATTTCAAGCAGGTTCGGCGCGACTCGATCCGAGCCGAAGTCCGCCGCGACGAAGGGGGCTCCCGACGCGCTCTGTTCAAGATAGAGCTCGCCTTCCAGGACGTTGCCGGAAGTTTGCGCCAGGGTCAGTCGATAGGGAGGATGCGTTCCGGCCGGCTGGGGCCCTTTTCCGGCCAGCGCCGCCACCTGTTTTACCGCGAGGAGCAGGCTTTCGGGTATCTTACGCGCGGCGCCTAGATGGGGGCTCAGGAGTTTTTCCGCCCGCGAGGAAATCCAAAGCAGCTTTCCCCGCAGATCGAAGGCGAGCACGGCCCTCGTCGGTCCGCGCTCGAACAGCGCCTCGACGGCCGCCGCGGAGTCGAGCCTCGAGGAGACCCTCGCGGAGCGCCGCAGCGCCGCGCTCAACGCGGGAAGCACCGCTTGGGCGGCCCGCAGGTCGACCTCCTCGAAATCGGGCTGCCGGGCGGATCGTCCGCAGACGATGGCCGCGTGGCCCGGTTGCATGTGGCCGGCGTCGGTGAGCCTCAGGTGCAGGAGCCGCGACAAGTCCCAGCGATTGTAGAATTGGACCAAGGAGCGATTTTCCCGAAACTCCCGCCAGGCTCGGCAGCGCGTGGCGGAGAGAAGCACAGGGTTTTTGGAGCGCAAGAAGTTTTGCAAAGGGTCTTGCGCCGCGAATTGAGCGACGTATTCGGGGAGGCAATCCTGGGCGCCGGCGACGGGGACGAAGGCGTTGCCCTCGAGGCTGCGATACATCAGCATTCGGCTCGAGCCGATGAGCCTCTCGAAGAGCGGCAAGGTGTCGCGGCCGATTTCCTCGAGGGAAATGGCTTCGGCGGCGGACGATAAGATGCGTGAGATTAGGCGCGCTCGGACGTTGCCGGACTTCATCGCGGTGCTCCCCCATGGAAATCGGACGCGAACGGAACGCTTCAGCGGACAATCTTGCAGGATAAACCCTCCTCCCGCAAGCCGGAAAAAATCATCGGTTCCGATGACGACCGTTTCGGGCTCCACCGCTACAATTCAAAAATTCCGGGAACCATCAAAGAAGGGAGAATGTTTATGAAACTAAGTCGCGTATTCGCCTTGGGGCTCGGCGGCCTGAGCGCGATGCTGTTGTGCACCGCCGACCTCCGCGCCTACGACCCCTTTCCGGGGCCTTCGCCTTACGGCCCCGACGACGAGGCGGGGGCGACCAACACCCAGACGCCGCAAAAGGCCAAGGAGATGGCGCTGGAGGTTCTGCTCGGCGAGGGCAAGGTTTACCGGCTGGGCCACGAATACGAAAACGACATGCCCGCCTTTCCGGGATCCGACGGTTGGAGCCTGACCATCCCCGACGCCTTGGCCTTGGTGTTCGGCAACCAAGTCGGCACCGGAGAGCTCTTTCACGGCAATATCGGCCAGCAGG
>JASOAK010000033.1:0-27285 GCA_048499175.1 bacterium | reverse complement strand
GGCTCCTCGAAGGGCTCGTCGGCGACGTCGGGGATCTCGCCGGGGGTGTCGGTGATCATCGGGGGCGGCTGGTGCGCCTCGCCGTTGCGCTTGGGGGTGTGACGGCGACCGGCGCCGCGGCGGGTTTTGTTCTCGTATGTTTTGTTTTCTGGCATAGGAATGATCGCTTGGCAATGCGGCCCCTGGACGGGGAATTATGGATTGGAAGACATTCGCTTGAGAGGCTGCGAGGCCGGCTCAAGAACCTTTTCAAGAATTGGGGATTTCGTTCAGACAGTAGGCTGGTCGGGATTTAAACTCAAACCGAGTATCTGTCTTTCTATTCTAGGCACGATTATGTGGAGACCCCCCCGGAGTGTCAAGAGATAAAATTCGCCGCGGAAGGGCGACCGCCTGCCCCGGATCTTCGATATTTTGCATATATTGGATAACTTGACAGGGCCGAACGCAACCTTTAAGGCCAGGGAAAAGCCAAAGGAATGCCATGAAAAACCGAAAACTTTGGGGAGGCCGCTTTAAGAACGCTTCTCTGGCCGAGGTCGACGCCTTCAACGCCTCGGTCGCCTTCGACCGCCGCCTCTATTTCTACGACATCGCGGGCAGCATCGCCCACGCCAAGATGCTGGGCAAGCGGGGGATCATTAAAAAGTCCGAGGCCGCCAAGATCGTGGCCGGCTTAAAAAAAGTCCTGCGCCTCATCGAGGCGGGAAAATTCCGCTGGGAGGTCGCGAAAGAGGACGTCCATCTCAATATCGAATCCAAGCTGACCGAGCTGATCGGGCCGGCCGGCGGCAAGCTGCACAGCGCCCGCTCCCGCAACGACCAAGTGGCGACCGACCTGCGCCTCTACTGCCGCGATAAGATCGGCGAGATCGTCCTCGCCCTGCTCCAATTCCAACGCGCCCTTCTCGACCAGGCGAAAAAAAACGTCGACGTCCTGATGCCGGGCTACACCCATCTGCAGCGCGCCCAGCCCATCTCGGCGGCGCATTACCTGATGGCCTACTACGAGATGGCCGACCGCGACCTGCGCCGCCTGCTCGACTCGATGCCCCGGGTCAACACCCTCCCGCTCGGCGCTGGGGCCCTGGCCGGCACCACCTTCCCCATCGACCGCGAATTCGTCGCCCGCGAGCTGGGCTTCTCCGCGGTGGCCCGCAACAGCCTCGACGCGGTCAGCGACCGCGACTTCGTCGTCGAGACCCTGTCGAATTTGGCGATGATCATGATGCACCTTTCGCGCCTGGCCGAGGAGTGGATCCTCTGGACCTCGCAGGAGTTCCAATTCCTCCAACTGCCCGAGGGCTACTGCACGGGCTCGTCGATGATGCCGCAGAAGGTGAACCCCGACGTCCTCGAGCTGATTCGCGGCAAGACCGGGCGGGTCTACGGCTCGCTTATGACCCTGCTGACCCTCATGAAGGGCCTGCCGCTCGCCTACAACAAGGACATGCAGGAGGACAAAGAGCCGCTCTTCGACGCCGTCGACACGGTCCTCGACTGCCTGCGCCTCGCCGCCCCGATGGTCGCCAAGACCCGCTTCAAGGCCGACAACCTCAAGAAGGCCCTCGGCGCCGGCTTCGTCCTGGCCACCGACGTGGCCGACTACCTCGCGACGAAGGGCGTGCCCTTCCGCCAGGCCCATCGCATCGTCGGCGAGCTGGTGGCCTATTGCCAAGACAAGAGCCTTGAATTAAAGGATTTGAAGCTGGCCGATTTGCGGCGCTTTGACGCGCGTTTTCAGAAGGATGTCTTCGCCTGGATCGACGACGGCCACTCGGTGGACCGCCGGGCCTCCACCGGTGGAACCGCGCGGAAGCAGGTCCGCAAGCAGATCGCGGCCGCGGACCGCGCCCTGAAAGCCGCGGAGAAGGTCTTTAAACGATAGCGAAAGCCCCATGCACCACTTCCAATACAAGAAAAACGTCCTCCACGCCGAACAGGTCCCCGTCCCCAAGATCGCCAAGGCGGTCGGCACGCCGGTCTACGTCTACTCGCACGCGACCTTGACGCGGCACTTCAAGGTCTTCGACGAAGCCTTCGCCGGGGTTCCGCACCTGATCTGCTACTCGATGAAGTGCAATTCCAATCTGGCGATCCTCCGCACCTTCGCGGGACTGGGCGGCGGCATCGACATCGTCAGCCAGGGCGAGCTGTTCCGCGCGCTGAAGGCCGGCTGCGACCCGCGCAAGATCGTCTTCTCCGGGGTGGGCAAGACGGAAGAAGAGATCGCCTTCGCTCAAGAAGAAAATCCTGATGTTCAACGTGGAGAGCGAGCAGGAGCTGGCCGCCATCGACCGCGTCGCGCGCAAGTTAAAGCGGCGCGCGCCCGTCTCGCTGCGCGTCAACCCCGACATCGACCCCAAGACCCATCCCTACATCACGACCGGGATGAAGAAGAGCAAGTTCGGAATCCAGTACGAGGACGCCCTCGACATCTACCGCCGGGCCAAGGGCATGAAGGGCATCGAGGTGGCCGGCGTGGACTGCCACATCGGCTCGCAGCTGACCGAGGTGCAACCCTTCATCGACGCCCTGCGCAAGGTGGTCGAGCTGATTCGCCGGCTGCAGGAATTAAAGCTGGACATCCGCTACCTCGACTTGGGCGGCGGCTTGGGCATTCGCTACGACGCCGAGACTCCGCCCTCGCCCGCGGAATACGCCGCCGCGATCAAGCGCGAGCTTGCGGGCCTCGATCTCACCCTGATTTTCGAGCCCGGCCGCGTCCTGATGGGCAATGCGGGCATCCTGGTGACCAAACTGCTCTACACCAAGGACCGCGACAACAAGAAGTTCTACATCGTCGACGCCGCGATGAACGACCTGATCCGCCCCGCCTTCTACGACAGCTACCACGAGATCCTGCCGGTGCAGCAGAAGGCCCGCGGCAAAACCGTGGTCGACGTGGTGGGCCCGATCTGCGAATCCGGCGACTTCCTCGCCACCGACCGCGAGCTGCCCGTCTACGAGCCCGGCGAGCTGATGGCGGTGATGAGCGCGGGCGCCTACGGCTTCTCGATGGCCTCCAACTACAACACGAGGCCCCGCGCCTGCGAGGTGCTGGTGAAGGGAAATAAATTCTACGTGATCCGCAAGCGCGAGAGCTACGCCGACCTGGTGCGCGGCGAGTCGATCCCCGCGGAGCTCAAAAAGAGGAAATCGGCCTAGATGAAACTCCCCTTCACCAAGATGCACGGCCTCGGCAACGACTTCATCGTCGTCAACTGCCTCGAGGAAAACTGCCCCGACCTGGCCCAGCACGCGGCCAAGCTCTGCGACCGCCGCTTCGGGATCGGCTGCGACCAGCTGCTGGTGATCCGCCCCTCCGAGCGGGCGGATTTCAAGATGGACATCTACAACAACGACGGAAGCCAGGTCGAGATGTGCGGCAACGGGATCCGCTGCGTGGCCAAGTACCTGGTCGACCACGGCGCCACCAGCAAGGACGAGCTGGCGATCGAAACCCTGGCCGGCATCATCCGCCCGCGCCTGGTGGGCGACCTGGTCGAGGTCGACATGGGCGAGCCCGTCCTCGAGGGGAAGGACATCCCGACCACGCTGGAAGGCAAGATCCTCAACCGCCCCCTGGCCGTCGACGGGCACAGCTTCGACATCACCTGCGTGAGCATGGGCAATCCCCACTGCGTGATCTTCGTCGACGACGTGGCCCAGGCCCCAGTGACCACCCTCGGCCCTTTGATCGAGCGACATCCCCTCTTTCCCAAGCGCACCAACGTCGAGTTCCTCCAAGTTTTGGGCCCCGCCGAGCTGAAAATGCGCGTCTGGGAGCGCGGCGCCGGCGAGACCCTGGCCTGCGGCACCGGCGCCTGCGCGGCCTTGGTGGCCGCCGTGATCACCGGCCGGGCCCAGCGCGAGGCCGTCCTGCACCTCAAGGGCGGCGACCTGCGGATCCGATGGAGCGAGAAAAACAACCGGGTCTACATGACGGGCCCGGGGGAAGAAGTCTTTACGGGAAGCATCGAATTGGGTTAAGGCCTTCCCGAGGTGAAACCATGTTTGAAGGCTCCGGCGTCGCCCTGGTCACCCCCTTCCGCGACGGCAAAATCGACGAAAAAGCCCTCATCGCTCTGATCGACGAGCAGATCGCCGCCGGCACCAAGGTCCTCGTGCCCTGCGGGACGACGGGCGAGTCCGCCACCCTCAGTCACGAGGAGCACGACGAGGTCATCGACATCACGGTCGCCGCCGCCAAGGGCCGCGCCAAGGTCCTGGCCGGCGCGGGCTCCAATTCCACGGCCGAGGCCATCCGCCTCACCCAGCACGCCAAGAAGTCCGGCGCCGACGGCACCCTGCACATTTGCCCCTATTACAACCGCCCGACCCAGGAGGGCCTCTACCGGCACTTCGAGGCCGTCGCCAAGACGACGGATTTTCCGCTGGTGCTCTACAACATTCCGGGCCGCACCGGCGTCAATATGCTTCCCAAGACCGTGGCGCGCTTGGCCAAGATCGACGGCATCGTCGGCATCAAGGAGGCCAGCGGCAATCTCGGGCAGGTCAGCGACATCCTCGAGCAGTGCCCGCCCGAATTCGCGGTGCTCTCGGGCGAGGACGCCCTCACCTTCCCCATGATCGCCCTCGGCGCCAAGGGCGCGATCTCGTGACGACCCAACGTCCTGCCCAAGCTCTGCGCACTTCGAAGATGTTCGCGGCCGCCGCGCGACTTCGGCCGCGCCCGCCAGATCCTTACAGAGCTCGCCGCGATGAACCGCGCCCTCTTCGTCGAAGACCAACCCGGTCCCCGTCAAAGGCGGCCTTGGGGCTCATGAAAATCTCACCGGAGGTCCGCCTGCCCCCCTGGCCAAGGAAAGCTCGGAAGAGCTGCAAAGGGTCCTCCAATCCTATCGCCTGCTATGATGCAAAGGATCGCCCTCCTTTTTAGCCTTGTCCTGATATCCGGCCCGCTCCGGGCGCAGATCCTCGAGCAGAGCTTCACCGACTCGGAGGCCGGTTTCAAGATCTCCACGCCCGGCGGCCAATGGACCTTCGTGCCCCGCGGGATCGACCCCGGCCCGGTCCGGCTCACCATCCGCTACGAGGCCCCGGTCCATCAATTCGTCCCCAACGTCACGGTCCGCGTTCAGGAGTTGGACGAGCCCAAGACCAAGCTGGAGGCCTTCCTCAAGCAGGACCTGGCCGCCCTGCCCGAATCCGTCGAGGTGGTCGAAAAGAAAAAGCTCCCCCTGACCGGGCGGGAAGGCTATCATATCTTGCTGCACGACAAGGCCGCCCGGGTGGTGTTCCACCAGCGGGTCTTCGTCGCGAAGGGCCGCAGCTATGTATTGACTTGCAGCGCCCACGCCGAGAGCTATACTCGGATGCGGAAGGACTGCCAAAAGATCCTCGAATCCTTCGAATTGCTGTAAAGGACGAAAGCATGACTCGAATCATCGTCACGGGCGTCGCGGGCCGCATGGGCAGCCGCATCGCCGACATCGTCCGGCAAAGCGGCGAGCTCACCCTGGCGGGCGCCACCGAATCGCCGGGCTCCTTCGCCGTCGGCACCCTGCTTCCCGAGGGGCACCAGGTCGTCGACGACCTGACCAAGAACATCGAGCACGCCGACGTCGTCATCGACTTCACCTCGCCCAAGGCCACCCTGCGCCACGCCGAGATCTGCGCCAAGCACGACAAGGCGCTGGTCGTGGGCACCACGGGCTTCGGCCCCGACGAACGGGAGAAGCTGCTGCCGCTGTTGAAAAAGATCCCTTCCGTCTTCTCCTCCAACATGAGCATCGGGATGAACGTCATGTTCAAGACCGCCGCCCGGATGGCGGCCCTGCTCGGCGAGGATTACGACATCGAGATCTTCGAGGCCCACCACCGCCACAAGAAAGACGCGCCCAGCGGCACGGCCCTGACATTGGCCGAGGAGATCGCGGCCGCCGTCGGCAGCGACCTGGCCAAGGTCGCGCGCTACGAGCGCCACGGCCAGATCGGCGCGCGCCCCCCGCGCGAAATCGGCATCCAGACGCTGCGCGGCGGGGACATCGTGGGCGACCACACGGTTTACTTCGCGGGCGACGGCGAGCGCCTCGAGATCACGCACCGCGCGACCAGCCGCGACAACTTCGCCCGCGGCGCGGTCCTGGCGGCGAAATGGATCGCCGCCAAGTCGCCCGGGGTCTACACGATGTTCGACGTATTGGGGTTGGAATGAAGCTGATCCGATTCGAGCGCGACGAGAAAATCACCTTCGGCATCCTCGACGGCGAGAAGGTCCAGGCCCTGCGCGGCCCCCCGACCCAGCCGCTGCACCTCGAGGAGACCCTGACCCTGGGCGAGATCCGCCTGCTGGCGCCGATCGTGCCCGGCAAAATCGTCGCGGTGGGGCTCAATTACCGGGCCCATGCCAAAGAGCTCAACCTCAAGCCCTCCGACGAGCCCCTGCTCTTCCTCAAGCCGCCCAGCGCCCTGAACGGCCCGGGTTCCCCCATTCTCCTGCCCGAGATGTCCCGGCGGGTGGACTACGAGGGCGAGCTGGCGATCGTCGTCGGTCAGCGCGCGAAAAACTTGAGCGAGGCCGAGGCCCCCAAGGCGATCCTGGGCTACTCCTGCTTCAACGACATCACCGCCCGCGACCTGCAGTTCAAGGACGTGCAGTTCACCCGCGCCAAGGCCTTCGACACCTTCGCCTGCCTGGGCCCCTGGATTGAGACCGAGCTGGATCCCTCCGACTTGAAGATCGAGACCAAGGTCAACGGCCAGGTCAAACAGAGCTCCCGGACCTCCGACATGATCTTTTCGGTGCCGCGGGTCGTGTCGTTCATCTCGCAGGTCATGACCCTCGAGCCGGGCGACGTCATCATCACGGGCACGCCCGCGGGCGTGGGCCCGCTGGAAAACGGCGACACGGTCGAGGTGACGATCGAGGGCATCGGCACGCTGAGCAATCCCGTCATCCACGTGGAATAGCGGCGCTTACTTCAGAAATTTCAAGACGAGCTCGGCCAGGGCCTCGGGCCTATGGTGGTGGACCATGTGCCCGCAGTCCGTAATCTGCGCCGTCTCCGTTCCGGCGGGAAAACGCGCCTCCCGCTCCCGAACCGCGGCCCAGAAATCCCCGCCGCCGAAGCGGGCCGCCATCTCGGTCTTCTCGGCCGAGACCAGCAGGCAACGGGCCCGGATTTGGCTCCAGAAGGCGTAATGCGCCTCAAGCGGCAGCCAATAGGGCTCAAGCAGCTTGTGCTTGGGGTCGGCGGCCATCGTGAAGCCGCGCGCGGTCCGCTTGGCGAGGTATTTTGAAAGGAAGAGCGCACGCTCCTCCGTGAGGTGCGGATTGGCCCGACGCAGGCGCTCGGAGAAGGCCTTCAAGCTGGGGAAGATTCTAAATCGCTTCTTCCCCAGCCCCTCGATCCAGTCCCGCACCCGGCCCGGCGCGACTTGCGGGGGACGGTCGGGGACCAAGTAGCCCTCGACATTGACCAACTGCGCCACCCGTTCCGGAAAAGATCCGGCGTAAACCGAGGCGACCATACCGCCCAGGGAATGGCCCAAAAGGCGGATCGGCTCTTTCGGGCTCAGCTTCGCGAACAGGGCGTGGGCGTCGGCGACGTATTCGTGGAAGAAATAGCCGAGGGGATTGCGCGAGTGGCCGCTCCTGCCGTAGCCGCGCATGTCGGGGGCGATGCAGTGAAAGCGGTCTTGCAGGCGCTCGGCCAGGAATTGGAAGCCCGCGCCGGTGTCGAGCCAGCCGTGCAGGAGGAAAAGCTTGGGGAGCTGGGGGGAGCCCCAGGCGTAGAGGCGTTGCTTCAGCCCATGAATAGTGAGTTCCTTGGTTCGCATCGTCCGTAGGGGCCGTTCGCGAACGGCCCCTACGGCCGCCGCCAAGCCGCCAACCCTAATCCTTCACCGCCTGCGCCGGCGAGGCCGCCAGCGTGAATTCCCGGATCTCCGCCGTCTTGATCGGGACCACCGACTCCTTGTTGCAGTGCTCGGCGGGACTCTGCTTTTGGAAGGCGGTCTGAAGGATCTTCAGGGTGTCCCCGTGGGCCACCAGGACGAACATCTTCCCGCCCGCGGCCTGGGACTGCCGTTCCAAGTCGGCGATCACGCGGCTGGCGCGGGCCTGAACGTCGGCCGCGCTCTCCACGCCCCATTTGGTGTGCTTGGGGTTCTTGCGGTCCTGCTCCCAGACTTGCTGGTAGATCTTGCCGCTGTTCCCCTGGCCCTCGAACTTGCCGAACTCGCGCTCGCGCAGGTCGCTCTCGACGACGATAATGTCTTTGAGGCCGGACTTGCGATACTTCTTGGGCAGCTTCCCCTTGAAATTTTCCTGCAGGACCTCGACGAAGATCTCGGCGCTCTCCTTAGTACGGCTGTAGGGCGAGGTCACGACGACGAGCTTGTCTTGCTGGATGAAGTCGGAGATCTTCTTTTTATTGAGCTTGATCCACTCGGTGGTGCTGGTGATGACCTCCTCGCGGCCCTTGGGGGTCAGGCCGTTCTTGGGGTCGGTGCCGGTCTCCATCGTGGCGCAGACGCGGTGCTGGGAGCTGGGGACGCTCTCGCCGTGGCGCAGGGCGTAGTAAACCCCCGTCAGCTCGCTCGCCGAGGCGAGGGCGTTGGTGTCGACGGCCGGTTGGCCGGATTTGGCGAGCGCCGGAGAACTGACCAGCAGCCCGAAGAAGAGCAGCAAATAGCCGAAGCGGGTTTTCATATTTGGACCTCGTTAGAATCTGAGTTTGGTTTGAATCCGAACGATCGCCTCCTGGATCTTCTCGCGCAATCCGAAGGCGCTCAGCCGGAAGTAGCCCTCGCCGGAGGGGCCGAAGCCCGCCCCGGGCGTGCCCACCACGTGGGCCTCGGCGAGCAGCTTGTCGAAAAATTCCCAGGATCCGATCCCGTTCGGCGTCTTCAGCCAAAGGTAGGGCGCGTTGACCCCGCCGTAAACCTGCAGGCCCGCCCGGGTCAAGCCCTCGCGGATCAGGGCCGCGTTTGCCAGGTAGTATTCGATCTGGCCGCGGATCTGCCGTTTTCCCTCGGGGGAGTAGCAGGCCTCGGCGCCGCGCTGCACGGGGTAGGAGACGCCGTTGAACTTGGTGGTGTGGCGGCGGTTCCACAGCGGGTTGACGGCGACGGCGTTTCCTTCGGCGTCGCGGCAGCGCAGCTGCTCGGGGACGACCGTGTAAGCGCAGCGCGTGCCGGTGAAGCCGGCCGTCTTGGAAAAGCTGCGGAACTCGATGGCCACTTCCTCGGCCCCGGGGATTTCGTAGATGGAATGGGAGATGGCCGGGTCGGTGATGAAGGCCTCGTAGGCCGCGTCGAAGAGGATCACCGCCTCGCGCTCGCGGGCGAAGTCGACCCACTTTTTCAGTTGCTCGCGGTTCAGGACGGCGCCGGTCGGATTGTTGGGCGAGCAGAGGTAGATCAAATCAACCCGCGCCTCGGGCAGGGCCGGGGCGAAGCCGTTTTCGGCCGTCGCCGGCATGTAGACGATGCCGTCGTAATGGCCGGACTCGCGGAAGGCCCCGCTGCGCCCCGCCATCACGTTGGTGTCGACGTAGACCGGATAGACCGGGTCGGTGACCGCGATGACGTTCTGCGTGGAAAATATCTCCTGGATGTTCCCCGTGTCGCACTTCGAGCCGTCGGAGACGAAAACCTCGCTTGGCTTGAGAGAGACGCCGCGCGCCTTGAAGTCGTGCTGGAGGATGGCCTCGATCAGGAAGCCGTAGCCCTGCTCGGGCCCATAGCCGCGAAAGCCCTCGGCGGTGCCGAGCTCGCGCACCGCCCGCTCCATGGCCTCGACGACCGCCGGGACGAGTGGCAGGACGACGTCGCCGATGCCGAGGCGGATGATGTCGGCTTGGGGATGGGCGGCCTGGAAGGCCTTCACGCGGCGGCCGATCTCGGGAAATAGATAGCCGGCCTTCAATTTCAAGTAATGGTCGTTGATGCGGGTCATGGTGATTAGGGGCTAATGCGAGGCCGGCCTTGGATCAAGTGAATTTTCTGCACGGCGTTTGGGGGCTGCGGCGCGTCAATTCACGCCCGACCGGAGGCGCCTTCCGGCGCGGTTTGGGCCTGATTTTGCATACGACCGGCCATTTCAAATTTCCCGCGCTGGCGCATTGACTAAAGCCAAGCAACCCCATAATCTCGAATCAAGATGACCAAACACTGCGCCTACATCGGCATCGGCAGTAACCTGGGCGATCGCCTGAAGAACGTCAGCGAGGCGATCCGCCTGCTGGAAGACCACCCGCTGGTGAAGGTCAACCGGCTCTCGCACTTCTACGAGACCGAGCCATTGACCCTCGGCGGCGAAAAGCAGGGCTGGTATCTCAACTGCGTGCTCAAGCTCCAGACCTCGCTGAACGCGGTCCGGCTCTTTCATCTTCTTCAGGAGGTCGAAGGCCTCTTGGGCCGCGTCCGCGGTGCCAAGTGGGCCCCGCGCGTCATCGACCTCGACCTGCTCTTCTTCGACGACGAGATCATCCGCACCAAGACGCTGATCGTCCCGCACCCGCAACTGCACCTGCGCCGCTTCGTCCTCGAGCCCTTGGCGGAGGTCGCGCCGAATTTCGTCCACCCGATCAAGGGACGGGCGGTGAAGGCCCTATTGAAAAGCCTGGGCGACAACAAGAAGGTCGTCCCCCTCTACAAATTTTTCTTAAGCCAGTCCTCCGACGGGGTCCTCAAGACTCCCATTCACGAGCGGCTGTAAACCCGATGCTTCGTTTCGTCCTCCTCGTCATCGCCGTGTACCTCGCGCTTCGCCTCTTGCGCCGGATTCTGCTGCGGCCGCGCAATCCGGGCCCCTTTCGCCCCCGTCAGGCGCCGCCCCGCCCCGGCCCCTCCCCTTCCGGCCCGCCGAAGGTCATCGACGAGATGAAACCCTGTCCCGCCTGCGGAACCTTCAATCCCACGCGCCTGGCCTACGAAAAGAAGGGTCTTTACTTTTGCGAACAGCGATGCCATGAGGCCTATATTCGTGGGGAGAAGCAGGCATGAAAATCTTCATCGACACCGCCGACGTGCAAGAGATCCGCGAGGCCAGCGACATGGGGATCCTCGACGGGGTCACCACCAATCCCTCTTTGGTCGCGAAGAGCGGCCGTAAATTCCGCGACGTCCTGGAAGAGATCGTCAAGATCGTCGACGGGCCGATCAGCGCCGAGGTGGTCAGCGTGGACCGCGAGGGCATGATGAAAGAGGCCCGCGAGTACGCCAAGATCCACTCCAACATCACGATCAAGCTGCCGATGACGGTCGAGGGGCTGAAGGCCCTCAAGATCTGCGTCGAGGAGAGCATCAAAACCAACGTCACCCTGGTGTTCAACGCCAACCAGGCCTTGCTGGTCGGCAAGGTCGGCGCCACCTTCGTCAGCCCCTTCATCGGGCGGCTCGACGACATCTCGCAGATCGGCATGGACTTGATTCGGCAGATCCGCACGATTTACGACAACTACGGCATCAAGACCCAAATCCTCGCCGCCTCCATCCGCAACCCGATCCACTTCCTCGAGGCGGCCTTGATCGGCGCCGATGTCGCGACGGTGCCGATGGGCGTTATCAAGCAGCTGACCCAGCATCCCCTGACCGACCTCGGTCTGGAGCGTTTCCTTAAAGATTGGGAGAAGGTCCCCAAATGACCTCGATCTCGACCGGCGCCGCCACCGAAACCCAAAACCTCGGCCACAGCGCCCCGGAATCCTTTACGCCCGTGCCCCAGCAGGGTTTTCAGCAGCCCAAGCAAAAAGGCGGATGCTGCGGCTGCGGGTGCTTCAGCGGCTGTCTGGTCGTCTTGCTGTTGATCGTCGGGTTGGGGGTCGCTTTTTGGTATCTCGTCTTCCACAACGCGCGCTACGTCCAGCATACCGACGCCTTGATCGTCTGGACTTACCGCAACGTCGCTCGGCCCAAGATCGTCGATACCTTCTCCACCGGGATGAGCGACGCCGAACGGCAGCAATTCCTGGCGCTGACCGACGGGGCTGTCGAGAAATACCTCGCCCTGACGCCGGAGGACAAACAGGCCATTCTCGGTGAGGCCACGACGGCATTGTGGTATCTCTGGACGCAGCAGATGCTTCCGCCCGACAAGATCCCGCACCTCAAGAAGTTCGCCGAGGAGCTGCAGCGCGGCTGGGAGATGCCCCCGCGACAAATCCAGCGCCGGGAGCGCAACCGGCCTCCGATCCAACCCTGGCCGACCCAAGAGCCGCCTCGGCCCAGCATCCCGGAACCTAAAGAATCCCCGCGCTTGCTAAACTAAGGCAGCGTCTTTCGGTAGCTGCCTCCTTTAGAAGAGTCCTTGCACGTCTCGACCTTTTTCTTTTGCCAAATCCGGTTGGAGGGCGTGGACTTGGATCCCCCTCTGAAAGCTTAGGCTCCAGTCGGGCTACTCGCGAAAAAAAAAGCCGGTTCGCAGGAAAAGTTAGGGTCTTCCTCCGTCAGCCCCTAACTTTTCTGCTCTCTCGGCTTTTTTTCCGCTCCTACGCCCGCCTTCCCGCCTAGAGGCTTTCAGAGGGGGATCCAAGTCCACGCCCTCCAACCTCCGAGTACTTAAGAAAAGGGAAAGGGAAGAAGAAAGTCTCTATCTCTTCGGTGATGTCGCCATTCAGGTGGAGGCTTTCGAAAGCTCTCCACATTTCATCTACCGGCCGGGATGACAGACATTTATTTATCGATGGTTTCAAATCGGTAGGCATCCGATCTGTGGAGCCGCCGTATGTTCCAGATAAGCAATCAGCCGCATTTTTAATAAGACTTGCTCAGAATTTCCCCTCTTCCTCCCTGCAAGAGCCCCTAGCCCGGGGCGATATGTCCCAGCGGGACACGGCCTGTCCCCCTCAGGCCGGGGGACAGGCCTCCGCCGAAAAGCCGATATTATATAGGCCTTAAGGTGATCGGCTTTTCAGAGGGTCCCGCTTGGGGACATATCGCCCCGGGCTAGGGGCGGGTGCGGCATAAGCAAGAGGCGACTTAAGAAAGCCGAACAGGGCAAAAGAAGAGCCGGCACCAAACCCATCCTGCGAATCAACTCAGGCGCCCCAGGGCGATAAAGACTAGGGGGGACAATAAAAAACCCCGCTGTGCTTGGCACAGCGGGGTTTAAACTGGATATCCCTGTCTCTTACTTCTTCTTGGAAGTCCCCAGGATGGAATCCTTCGCCGCCTTGGCGACGCGGAACTTCACCACGCGCTTCGCGGGGATCTTGATGGGCTCGCCGGTCTGCGGGTTGCGGCCCATGCGAGCCTTCCGGTTGACCAGCACCAGCTTGCCGATGCCCGGGAGGGTGAAGGTGTTCTTGGCCTCTTTGTAAGCCAAGGTGGACAGCTCTTCGAGAAGGTTCATGGCGTCCTTCTTCTTGAGCTCGCATTTCTTGGCGAGGTGATCGGCGATCTGAGACTTGGTTAGTGCTTTACCCATAGGGTTCGCTCCTTTCATTAAAAGTCGAAATCGACCTTTTGTGGAATGCTTCCATAACAAGGATTCATGCGGTTGTCGAAGGTTTTATTGCAAAAAAACCCCATTTTTTGCCCAAAAATGCGATTTTTTCGGGTTGAGGCCCGGAAACGGCCGTTTAACGCGGCTTGGCGGGCGTATTTTTAAGCCGCGGATTCCTTGCGGCGGAAGCGGCCGAAGACGTCGTCGAGCACCGCGAGGAAGACCGGAATGAACAGGACCGCCAGGAAAGTCCCGACCGCCAGGCCCCAATTCATCGCGAAGGCCATCGGCTGGATGAAGGGATCGCTGCCTCCGATCCCGAAGGCCGAGGGCACGATGCCGAGGACGGTGGTCGCGGTGGTCAGGATGATGGGGCGCAGGCGGGCCTTGGAGCCGCGGACGATGGCCTCCTTGAAGGCCAGGCCCTTGGCCTTCTCCTGGTTGATGAATTCGATGATTAAGAGGGCGCCGTCGACGATGACGCCGACGAAACCGATGATGCCCAAGGTCGCGAGGAAGCCCAGGGGCTCGCCGAAGAGGTAAAATCCGTACACGACCCCCATCATCCCCATGGGGATGGTCGTCAGGATCACCAGCGGCTCCCACAACGATCGGAAGGTGGCGGCAATGATAATAAAGGTGAGGAAGACAGCCAGGAGCATCGCACGGATCAGGCTGTCGAGGGACTCTTGGGTGTCCTCCTCTTCGCCGCCGTATTTGACCAGAACTCCCGGGAATTGCTTGATCCTATCCTTGAAATGCTCGGCCAGGGCCGCATTGACCTTCCGCGAGGTGGTGACGGCCTCGTCCACGTTGGCGGTCACCGAGATCAGGCGCTTGCGGTCGTCGTGCTTGATCATCGAGAGGGCCGGCTCGACCTGAAAGGTCGCGATCCGCTTGAGGGGAATCAGCCGCCCTTCCCGGTTGGAGATCAGAACGTCCTGCAGGCTGGTCTTGTTGCGGCGGATCTCCTCGGGAAACCGCACCACGACGTCGATCTCCTCGTCGCCCTGCTTGATGGTCGTCGCGATGCCCCCCTCGAAGGAGGCCCGCACCGCCGCGGCGACGTCCTGGTAGGTCAGCCCCGCCTGCGACATCCGGCCGACGTCGATTTGGGCGCGCAGCTCGGACTTGCCGGGCTCGTAGTCGCTCTTCACGTCCTTCACGCCCGGGAGGGTGTTGAGGTAGGCGACGTACTCCCGCGCCAATTTGTCCAGCACCGCGAAGTCGTCGCCCTTGACCCGCACCGCGACCGGTTTCCCGACCGGCGGCCCGGGGCGGACGTTGTCGAAATAGACCTTCTGGAAGCCCTCGATCTTCTCGACCTCGGGGCGCAGGCTCTCGATGATGTCTTGGGCGGTGCGCTGCCGCTCGGTCTCGGGCGTGAGAAAGACCCAGATCTGGCCGACGTGGCTCGCCCGGTTGGTGAAGGGGTCGGTCGGGTCGTTCTGGGTGATCCCGCCCATCGTGACGAAATGGTCCAGCTCGTTTTTGGGCAGCTTCATCAGGGCCTTCTCGATGGCCTGCATGCGCTCGGTGGTGACCTCCACGGGTGTCCCCACGTCGCCCTCGACGCGCACGAAGAACTGCTCGATGCCCTCCGCGGGAAAGAGAATGAAGGGGATCTTGAAGTAACCGAAGGCAAAGGTCCCCACCATCAGCAGCGTGAAAAACAGGGTCGCCAAGTAGCGCCGCGAGATCAGGAAGCGAAGGGTCTTGTCGTAGAAGGCCAAGAGGCCGTTCATCAGGCGATGTTTGGAGCTTCGATCGAAGTGCTTGCGCGCCTCGTCCTCGGACATCTTGTTAAGGTCGTAGATGTGCGAAGGCAACACCACCAGCGCCTGCACCAGAGAGGCGCAGAGCGTGATGATGACGACCTGGGGAATCTGCTTGACGAATTTCCCGAAGATCCCGGTCATGAACAAAAGCGGCGCGAAGGCGGTGATCGTGGTCAGGACCGTCGCCACGACCGAGCCGGCCACCTGCTTGGTGCCCTCGATCGCGGCGACCTTGGGCGGCACCCCCTCCTCCATCAGGCGGTGGACGTTCTCGGCGATGACGATGTCCTCGTCGACCAACATGCCCGAGACCATGATGAGGCCGAAGAGGCTCATCAGGTTGATGGTGATGCCGAAGAAATGCATCATCGCGAAGGTGGCCATCACCGCGGTCGGAATCCCCAAGGCGGCGCTGAGCGCCGTTCGGGGCGTCAGGAAGACCAGCAGGGGGATCATCAACAGCGCCAAACCGATCAGCGCGTTGTTGATCAATACTTTCAAGCGGCGCTCGACGTAGTAGGAGACGTCGTCGACGATCCCGATCTTGAGCTCGGGCGGCGCCTTGGCCTGAAAGTCGGCGATGATGGCCTTGACGTCCCGCACCAAATCGATCACGTCGGAGCGGTCCCGCTTGAGGATCTGAAGGTTGATCGAGGGCGCGCCGTCGGTGCGGTTGGTGACGGTGACCTTCTCGAGGGTCGGGATCACCCGCCCCACGTCGCGGACCTTGACCGCGAAGCCGGCGTCGTTGCTGCGAATCACCACGTCGAGGATCTCCTCGGGGGCGAAATATTCCCCCGAGATCCGAAGCAGGAATTCCTGCCCGCCCTCCCGGATGTCCCCGCCGGGGATATTGACGTTGGTCGCGGAGAGGGCGCGCATCACATCGGAGAGGCTCAGGTGGTAATGCGCCATCTTGTCGGGGTCGACCTCGACGGAATACTCCGGCTCGCGGTAGCCGCGACGGGTCACCTTGGCGACGTTGGGGTCGTCGAGCAGCGCCGCCTCGAGCAGGCGCGCCTGGCGCCGCAGCTCGAGGTCGGGCATGTCGCCGTAGAGGGTCACCTCGAGCATGGGCGTGTTCTTGGTGGTGAACTCTTCGACCACCGGTTTTTCCTTCAGGTCCTCGGGCAGGTCCTCGGCGCGGTCGACGGCGCGCTGGATGTCGTTGACGGTCTTGTCCTTGTTGGCGGCGTCCGGCTCGATGACGAGATAGATGAGCGACATGCCCTCGATCGAGGCGCTGACCATCTCCTTGATGTCGTCGACCTCCTTGAGTTCCTTCTCGATGGGAATGGTAATCAACTTCTCGATCTGGGCCGGCGTCGCGCCTTGATAGTTGGTTCGGACCTGAACCACGTCGAAGGAAAAGTTGGGAAAGGCCTCGCGCCGGTTGTTTTTGAGGGCCATCACCCCCGCCACGATGACGAAGAGCGTGAGCAGGTTGACCAAAAGGCCGTTGCGGACCGACCATTCGGAGAGCGATTTCATTTCTCGGCCTCCGCTTGGCTTTCGACCCCCGGCGGCACCAGGGTGCCGGCGGACTTGCGGAGCTGCACCCAAGCCAGGCGGTAGCGCAGCTCGGCCTCGAGGCGCTTGCGCTCGGCGGCGAGGGCGTCCTCTTGGAAGCGCACGATGGTATCGCTGTCGGAGCGGCCGAGGAAGTACTTCTGCGTCTCCTCCTCCATCTTGCGGCGCTGCAGGTCGGCGGCGCGGGTGAAATTATCCGTCTCCTTGCGCTGGAGCAGGACCTCGCGCCAACTCTCGTCGATCTCGAGGGCGATCAGGTTCTCAAGCTCTTTCATTTGGACCAGCACCTTGGCCTTCTCGAGCTTGCCTCGGTCCAAGTCGCCCTTGGCGATGCGGTTCTCGATGCTGAGGCTGAACTGCGCCCCGATCAGCCAGTTGGGATGCTGCGCGCTGAAGGTCTCGCGGAGCACCGTCCCGTAGCTGGGATCGACGGAATTGAGCTCGAGCGAGGTGAAGAGATCGAGACTCGGCCACTTTTGGTCCTTGGCTAGCGAGATCTGGATGTCCTTCGCCTCGGCCTCCCGACGCAGGGCGAGGTATTCGGGGCGGGATTGCAGCGCGAGCTCCAGAAGATCTTCCTTCAGGCCGAGGCGTCGCTCGCTGCGCAAGGGGTCCTTGGCGCGCCAGGATTTCCCGCCGGTGTCGTCGAGCAGGTAGCGCAGCCGCTTTTCGGCGTCGAGGTTGAGATTCTTGGCTCGCTCCAACTCGGCCTGGCGCTCGACGACGAGGGCCTGGGCGCCCAGCGTGTCGGTGTCCTCGGCCAGGCCCAAGACCTTCTTGCTCTGGGTGGTGTCGAGGAAGTCCTGGGCCAGCTTGAGAAAGCGGCGGGCCACCTCGACGTAGTAGCGGGTGGCGACCCAATTCCAGTAGGAGGTCACGGCCTCGGCCGCGCGGTCCTCGACGACCGTCCGAGCGAGCTCTTCCGAGACCTTCTGCCCCGCTTCGGCAAGGGCAACCTGCGCCTTGTCGGATTTGCCGAAGCGGTTCTTAAGCATCGCCGCCTTGACGTCGAAGCGCAGGCGGGTGTCGAAAAAGGCGGGATCGGTGGCGAAGGCGGAGTTGGTCGATTCGCGCTGGTTGCCGAGGCTGATCGCCCCCTGCACACCGGCGGGAAACTTCTTCTCGGCCTTAGCGTCCCAGATCACGATGCGATTGTCGGTGCCAAAGATGATGCTGGTCTTGTCGGAGCGGTCGAGGTTGTAGGAGGCCTGGCCGGAGACCTGGGTGTCGAATTGGCCCTTGGTCTTGGTGATATCGGTGCCCGCGATCTGGGGGTCGTAGGCGGCGGCCTGGATGCCCAGGTTGCGGCGGACCACCCAGGAGATGACATCGGACTCGCCCAAGACGCTCGGGATTTGCGCGAGGACGCGCCCCGGTGACCCCAAGGCCCACAACGCGGCGACCAGGCCCGCCCACCTGCGCCAATTCCCACATTTCCATAAAAGGCTAGCCATCGCGACCCGGAGACACTAGTAAAAAACCCTTAAGAAAGTCCAAAAAAATGCGGCATCCCCAATTCGATATTTTGATCCGCTGGCTCAAATCGCACCCCGGACCTTTCTCATTTCGAGAAGAGGGCGACGATTTGGCGATCTTGGAGGCCTTTTCCGGAAAGACCCTGACCCTACGAGGGGCCTCGGTTCAGGCGGTCGAGGAGCGTGTCAACAGCGTCCAGGCGGGCGAGTCCTACGTGATCGTCCTCTTCGCCTCCGGACGCCAGGTGGTGTTCTCAGCCCAGGGCTTCGCCTTTCCCCCCGATTTTTCCAGCACCGGCCCGCTCACCCTGCCCAACCAGGTCTACTGCATGCAGGATTACCACCAGTTGATGAACCGTCTGCGCCACGTCGCGGCCGAGGCCGAGCGCGGCCGCGAGGCCCTCGAGATCATAATGGTCCTGATCGCCCTCCTCGACGGCGCCAAGGCGGTGGGACTGGACGTCGACGCCGAAACCCAGGCGGTCGAATCGGTCCTGGCCACCCTGGAAAAAGGCGAGACCCTCCCTCCGCCGCATTGACCGCCGCGCTTCGGCCCGTTTTTCGGAAATTTCGCTCCCAAATCCTCGTAAAAACGCCTATATCCGGATCAATCTTTCGAACCCTTTTCCCGAGAGGCCTCGTCCCCTCCTAGGTCGACCCCAGGGGGAGACGGGTCTTGGTCTGCGCATGAACCGACCCAACACCGAATCCCCCCGCGACGACGAATTGGTCGCCGCCTATTTGCAAGGCCGTTCCGAGGCCTTCGGGGTCTTGTTTCAACGCTACAAGAACGGGATCTTTTTCGTGGTTCGTAATTATTTTCCCAATCGAGAGCGCGCCGAGGAGGTCTTCCAAGAGGTCTTCCTCAAGCTGCTCGAGCGCCTCGGGCACTTCGACGGCTCGGGCTCGTTTCGCGGCTGGTTCTTCACCCTGTGCCGGAACCACTGCATCGACCGTCTCCGTCAGCAAGCCCGCCGCCCCGAGACGCCGGACAGCCAGTGGAACTCCGAGGAGGGCGACGGCCAGGCCACCCCGGTCGGGCGTGCCGCCGACGAGGCCATGCCGGCCGACGAGCGTGCCTACGACCGCGAGCTGGCCGCCCAGCTCGAGGGGGCCATCCAAAAGCTGCCCGAGGAGCAGCGCGAGACCTTCTTGCTCAAGGAGCGCGGCGGCCTCACCTTCGAAGAGATCGCCAAGCTGATGGGGGTTTCCATCAACACGGTGAAGAGCCGGATGCGTTACGCGCTCGAAGCGCTGCGTCGCAGCCTGCGTCATAAATCTTTCGTCAAGGAGGCGCTGCAATGAGCGAAAAACCCTCCTGCCAAGAATGCCGGGCCTGGATGGAAGACGCCTTCTCCGGCGAGCTGGAGCCGGCGCTGAAACCTCGCCTGGAGGCCCACCTCGGGGAATGCGCCGAATGCCGCGAGGTCTGGGCCGACTTCCAGACCTTGCGCCGGGGCATGGAGGTCCTGGCCGAGGTCGAGGGTCCTTCCCTGCGCGCGCAAACCAACATCCTGCGCGCCGCCGAGGCCAAGGCGGAACGGCGCGCAGCGAAACGCGCCGGTCTGTGGAGTTGGCTCCTGCGGCCCGCCACGGTCGCCTTCGCGACGCTGCTGCTGGTCGCGGGCATCGGCTATTTGGGTCGCGAAGAACTGCAAAAGCGCAAGGCCGCGGAGCAGATGGGCCCCGCCATCGCCCCGCAAGGGACCTCGGCTCAGGAAGCGCCCGCCGACACCTTGACGGCGCCTCCGCCGCCGCGACTCAAGCAGGAATCCGCACCCGTCGCCCCGGCCAAGCCGAAGCTTGCGGCGCCCCAGCCCGACGCGGCCGCGACGAAGCCGCCCGCGGCCGAGGGAAGACTGGATGCCAAGGAAGGCCTGCGCATGAAGGACGGCGACGCCCCCGCGGGCGGCGACCGGCTCCTGCAATCCCCGCCGCCCCCGCCGCCCGCCCCGGCAACGGCTACGGGCGCCGCTTCCGAGGCCGCGCCCGCTCCGATGAAGTCGCTCGCCAAGCCCGCCGCGGAGCCGAAGCCCTCGGATCTGGAGCGAAGCGCCCCCGCCGCCCCCCAACCGGCAAGCATCCCGGAGGCCCAGCGCGGCCTCGGCGGAGCCGCCTCGACGGGCGGCGCCACGGAGATCAAAGGCGAGGACAAGGCGAAGAAACGGGAGAAGACGGCTGCCCCGGCGCCGTTGCCGGCCGAAGTCGCGGCCCCCGGCGAGGCCGAAAAAAATCTCCAGCAGGAAAAGGCCGACGAAAGATTCCAAGAACAGGACGCGGGGGCCCGCTATCAATCCCTCCTCAACGCGGCCAAGGCCAAGATCCGCCGGGCCGACTACGCCGGCGCCCTCGAGGACCTGCTCGCCGCCCAGCGGATCCGCGACGGCAAAGAAATCCAGGACCTTATTCTATTGTGCAGAAGTCACCTTAGAGGGGATGGCTAAAATAATTCGGCGCTATCAGACAGCTTAAGAATTTCAATATTTGAAGAAATTATCTTGGGAGAGGCTTTGGCTTTTCTTACCATTTCAAACATGGTGGAAACGGCGGGAGCAAGGTTGGTTAATTCGATTTTCTCGTTTTTCTGTTCGATATATTTCATAAGTTCGTGCGCAAAGGAGCGGGAGATAAACGATATATCCGAAAAATCTAACAATACCTTCCCTAGATCATTTGAGATATGTTGATCAATTAAGGAAACAGCCGCCCTGGTGCTGATATTTCCTGGGAAAAAGTCGAAAAGCCTCACTGCTTGGCACTTTGAAATTTTATTATTCGACATAATCACTCAGAATAATCGTCTCGCTCACTCGATGCAATCTCAATACTATTATCGCTCCATTCCAATGCCATGTTTCCAAATCAAAGAATAATTCCCTGCTCCTATCCGAAAAGTACCCTTTTCCTCCTGAAATTATTAAGAATTTTCCACTAAAAGCAGATTGCGTCACGAGTTTCTTAGTAGTTCTTAAGCCAAAACCCCTCTCGTAGGAATTTTTTGTGGAAATACCGTTCAACGCTTGTTGAATCGCCAGCTCGTCAGAAAAATTTCGACTGAATGCTGCTTCGTAAGAAGCCTTCAACCCTTGCCCCGTATCTAAAAGGACCGCATCCAAATAACCTTTAGTTGGGTAATATTGCGCGAAGAGCCACCCATAGCGACTTTTTGAGTGTTCGCAAATATTAGTGACCATTTCATCCACGGCATAGTGAAATGCGTTGGTAATCAATTTTCCAAATCCTATGTTGCTCAAGACCAGATTAATGAAAGCGGTGGTGACTTTTTCCGAAACCACCCCGGATGCTGTCGGAAATCTCACGATGGGAATATACGATTTTTGCTGAATAATCTTTCCAGGAGCATCTATCCCATCCGGGAAATGAATGGTATTCAAGTAAGAACTCGTACCAACAACCTGAATACCTTGCTCGAATATTACGGCGCTCAACGGCAAGATAGAAAGCGGTGTAATCCAAGTTAGTCCTGAACAATCCACAGGGCGGCCGGCCATGTTCAATAAATTTAAATTGCTCCCAAGAACAGAAAGTTGTGGGGCAAAATTATCCGAATGGGTTACTTGAAATGTCATTACTTCATCATTATCACTTCAGCTCGACCTGCCGCACGGCGATGCCCGCCTCTTGCAGCAAGGCGATGGGCTGCTCGCCCATGGGGTATTGCGAGTTGTAGACCACTTCGACGATGCCGCAATTAATGATCATCTTGGTGCAGATCAGGCAGGGGGAGAAGGTGGTGTAGAGGATGCCGCCCTTGATCGGGACACCGTGGTAGGCGGCCTGGGTGATGGAATTTTCCTCGGCGTGGCTGCAATAACATTCCTCGAGGCCGACGCCGGACTGGCCGAAGCTGTTGCAGCGCGGGCAGCCGCCCTCGTTGCAGTTCTTCACGCCGCGCGGCGTGCCGTTGTAGCCGGTCGAGATGATGCGCCGGTCGCGGACGATGATCGCGGCCACCTTGCGCTTGAGGCAGTTGCTGCGCAGCGCGACGACCTTGGCAATCCCCATGAAGTAGGCGTCCCAGGAGGGGCGCGGCGTCTCGGCGGAGAGCTGGCGGATCAGCTCGCGGACCTTGCCGCGCAATTGGTCGAGGGTGGCGTTGTTCTCGAGCTCGGCGTCGGCCAATTTTCCGGTGGCCTCGAGCTGCTGGGTATTGGGGTCGGCCGACTTCGCCTCGCGGGCCTCGAGGGTCTCGAATTCGGCGAAGGTCTGGGGATCGCCCTCGCGGGCGCGCGACTTGATGCGCTCGAAGCGGACTTGCGGCACCGCGGTGACGTGGACCAATTTAAAATTGTGGAGCCGCCGCAGCACCTCGACCTCGCGGGGGTTGCGGATGGAGTCGACGATGTAATTTTTATCGACGTCGATCTGCTGGAGGGCCCGGTCGGCCAGGTAGCCGCCGCCATAGGTCTGGCGCATCTCGTTGCCCACTTGGATCAAGTTCTCGCGGGTGATCTCGAGCTTGCGGCGGCGCAGCTCCTCGCGCAGCAGGTCGGAGAGGGAGAGGTAATGGAAGCCGCCTTCCCGCAGGACCTCCGCAACTTCTCCTTTACCCGAGGCGTTTTTTCCGGTTAGACCGATGATCATCGACGGTTCCCTTGGCTGGGCCCACCTTACAGGGTTCGGGCCTTTTCTGTCAAAAGCCACTTTTATGAAGCCAAAAATACTCCTCGCCGCCCTCCTCGCCCTGCTGCTCGGCCCCAAGGCCCAGGCCGCGCCGGCCCCCCGCTTTTGGATCGCGGGGGACGGGGTCCTGGTCCTGGCCGGCCAGACCATTCGCTTCCGAACCGAGGGGGGCGAATACGACGAGGCCGGCCTGCGCCGGATCAACGCCCTATTCCGCGCCGATTTCAGCGACCCCCAGGAGCGGATGTCGCTGCGCTTTATCGAGGTCCTCGACGCCGTCCAGGACAAGCTGCAGGGCGGATCTTACAGCCTCAAATCCGGCTACCGCAGTCCCCGACTCAATAATTCCCTGCGCAACAAGGGCAAGCTCGCGGCCCAGTCCAGCATGCACATGGAGGCCGCGGCCGGCGACCTGATCCTGGCGGGCGTGGATTCCTCCCAGGTCTTCGACTTCGTGAAGTCCCTCGACTGCTGCGGGATCGGCTACTACCACGGCCGGCACTTTCACCTCGACACGGGCCCCTCGCGCTATTGGGACGAGACGAGCAGCAAGACGGAGGACAAGACGCCGCAGGAAAACGAAAAGATCATTCTGCAGCCGGATTACGACGTCTACCGGCCCGGCGAGGCGATGGAGATAAAGTTCATGCGGGTGACCAATTACCCGATCGGCGTCGACCCAAAACTGGAGATCCTAAAGAAGGACGGAACTCCCACGGGAAAGTCCGTGACGCTGGATTCCCCCGCGCCCTGTCTGATCGTGGAGGGGCGCAAGCAGGCCCGAAGCTTAAAGACCAAACTGCCCGAAAAGCTGGACCCGGGCCGTTACGCCCTGCAAATAAAATTCTGTAACCGCTACGACTACGCGAAGATGCCCGAGGCCATCCTCTCGCGCGAATTCGAGATCCGGAAGGACGCGCCATGACCCTGTTGCACGCCGTGATCCTCGGCATCGTTCAGGGGCTGGGCGAGTTTCTGCCGATTTCCAGTTCCGCGCATTTGGTCATCATGCCGTGGCTGCTGAATTTTCCCGATCCGGGCCTGACCTTCGACGTCGCCCTGCACATCGGAACGCTGGCCGCCCTGCTCGGATTTTTCTACAAGGACTGGATCAACCTCACGAGGGCCTGGTTTCGTTCGCTCAAAAAACGTCCCGCGCAATACGACTTCGAGGAGCGGCTGATTTGGTATTTGATCCTGGCCACGATCCCCGGCGCCGCGATCGGATATTTGATCGAGGACTATGCCGAGACGATCCTGCGCGGCCCGCTTTTGGTGGGCGTGATGATGGCGGTGATGGGCATCCTGCTCGGCATCGTGGATCGTTTCGGCAAAAAGACCAAGAACCTCGAGAAGGTGACGCTGAAGGACAGCCTGATCGTGGGCGTATCCCAGGCCTTGGCCCTAATCCCGGGAACGAGTCGTTCGGGCGTGACGATCACGACGGGCATGATCTTGGGCATGGACCGTCCCACGGCGGCCAGATTCTCATTTCTCCTCAGCACCCCTATCACGGCCGGCGCGGCGATCTTGAAGCTGAAGGATCTCTTCCACGCCCATCTCGATCTCAACACGGTGGTGGGCATCGTGGTCAGCGCGGTGGTCGGTTATTTGGCGATCAAGTACATGTTGTATTTTCTGCAGCGTTATTCGTACCGGGTTTACGTGATCTATCGTCTCGCCTTCGCGGCCCTGATCTTTGCCGTGTGGTTTGGTCGTAATTAAGGACCATCACCAGCGATCGCAAGAACACTTATAATAGATAAAATTCTTGGGGATCAGGGCGGAGATATGTCCTGGAGGGCCCGAGGACTGTTCGAGCCAACCGTAAGGTCTAGGGGAAGGTGAAATAGAAGCGGACGAAGCTAAACTTTAATGAGGGTCGCAGGGAAACTTATAAAGGATGGCGAGTTCCGCAGGGCCCGGAAGGACATATCTCCGACCGCCCCCAAGAATTTTCCCCTTAAAGTCTAGTGACCGATGGACTGGACGTCTTGCCAGGTGATTTTGGGTGAGCGCGGCTTGCCTTCGGGGCTGACGGGCGCGAAGGGCGGGATGCCGGTGGTGTAGTAGGCCTGGACGGACTTATAGTTTTCGAGGTTATTGCGGCGGACTTGGATGTGGTTTTCGAGCGCTTGGGTCTGTTCGATGGCGGTCCAAGTTTGTTGGAGGGTGGCGAAGCCTTGGTCGACTGCGAAGGCGGCGGTGCTGTAATTGAAGCCCCAGGGGTAGTAGCCGCCGTAGAAGCCGTAATATTGGGCCCGGGCCTGGGAGGCCGCCGCCGATACCAACAAAAAGCTAAACAATATCAATAGTTTTTTCACGAAAGCCACCTCCATACCCACTCTATTATCGGTGAAAACCACCCAAGGTTTCTCCACGCGGAAATAATTCCACCATTCCACACCTGAAGCAAGCCAAGGATCCCGAATCAAAGCACAATTCCATTGGCAGAAGCACCCGCCGGAATTATGAGGAGGCATGCAAACCGGCCTCGACCGCCTGCTGCGCTTTCACCGCAAGTGGATCCAAGGGAAACGCGTCGCCCTGCTCGCCCACCCCGCCTCGGTGGACAAGCACCTGCGCCACGCCCTCGAGGTCTTGCAAGAAGAAGCCTCCGCGCGGGTCATCGCCCTCTTCGGCCCCGAGCACGGCATCCACGGACAGGCCCAAGACATGGAATCGGTGGTCGGTTCCACGTATCGCGGCATTCCCGTCTACAGTCTCTACGGACACGACGAGGCCAGCCTCAAGCCGACGCGCGAATCGCTGAAGGACGTCGAGGTCCTGATCTGCGACCTGCAGGACGTCGGCGCGCGCTACTACACCTTCATCTACACCATCGCCTTCTGCATGCAGGTCGCCAGGGAAACGGGCACGAAGGTCGTCGTCCTGGACCGGCCGAATCCGATCAACGGCCATCAAGTCGAGGGCAATCTCGTCGCGCCGGATTTTCGCAGCTTCGTCGGCTGGTTTCCGCTCGCCGCGCGCCACGGGATGACGGTGGGAGAGCTGGCCCAGATGTTTCGGCATGAATTCGACCTCCACTGCGACTTGGAGGTCGTGACGATGAAGGGCTGGCACCGGCGCCGCTACATGGACGAATTGGACACGCCCTGGATCCTGCCCAGCCCCAACATGCCGACCGTGGACACCGCGGTCGTCTATCCGGGGATGTGCCTGATCGAGGGCACCGAGCTGAGCGAAGGACGCGGAACGACGCGGCCCTTCGAGTTCTTCGGCGCGCCCTACGTCGACCCCGAGGCCCTGGTGAGCCGGCTGCGGGAGTTCCGCCTGCCCGGCGTGCGCTTCCGCCCGATCTATTTCAAGCCCGGCTTCCAGAAACATGCCGGCCAAACCTGCGGCGGCGCCCAGCTCCACGTCACCCGGCGCAAGGCCTTCAAGTCCCTGCTCACCGGCGTGGCGGCCCTCAAGGCCGTGCACGACCTCTATCCCAAAGAGTTTCAGTTCCGGCACCGCGCCTACGAGTTCGTCGACAAAATCCCGGCGATCGACCTCTTGGCCGGCAACGCGAAGCTGCGGGCGCAGCTGGAAAAAGGCGCCTCGCTCAAGGAAATCGAAGGCTCGTGGGAAGACGAACGCCAGACCTTCCTGGAGACGCGAAAAAAATACCTCTTGTATACCTAGTGCGCGGCCCGGCAGGTCTCGCAGGGGCAAATTTGCCGCAGGAATTCGTAGGAATAGATCCCCGTCTCGTGCCGGTCGGTGAAGGTGAATTGGAGGGCGTACCAGCCGACGGGCTGGGCCTTGAGAATGTCGATCTTCTGGCCGCCGAGGGCGGAGGCGGGCAGGAAGCCGGTGGCGACGCGCTCCGGGACCTCCTTGCAGACGGCGCAGGGACAGGCGCGGCGCAGAAAATCGGAAGGAAAGACGCTGGTATGTCCGTCCTGCCACTCGATTTGAATGCCTTGATTGACGCGGTTGATGGCTTTGGGCTGCATGGCGATCCTCGGTGGGCTCCCTAGCCCGGAGCGGGCGCGATGTCAAAGCCCCCGCGAGCCGAAGCGGCCAAAACCCGCAACTTTAACCTAAAGAAGCAGAAAAAATACCATTCCCCGGGGCACGATTGGAATCTGGAAGGATTCGCCATGAGTGCACCCTTGGGGCCGACCCGGCCGCCGAACCCTCGAGGCCTTGCCGCCACCGCCGAAGACTCTCCTTGGCTCGAACCCAAGCACCCCCGACTTGACTCCCAAGCTTGGACCGAGCGAGACCGCAGCGACGCCTATCGCCCGGCCGAGCGTCGCGCCGACTTCAAACAAGACCGCCCCGTCTCCATCCTGGCCCAGCAGCGCCCGCCGCGCGCGGCGATGCCGGTGCCGACGCAGGTGGAAATCGCCTCCGGCCTAAGCCTGCCTTCCACCCTCCGGGAAAGCCCCGACGCGCCGACGCGGGTCCTCGCGATCCTGGCGCACCTCGA
>JASOAK010000032.1:0-27376 GCA_048499175.1 bacterium | reverse complement strand
GTCCCTCCTTTTAGGAAAGTGATGGGAACCACAGGAAAGAAGGAAGGCCCGCCATTGGTCACGGCCGCATCGGGGACGTCGTCGAGGTTGAAAAAGCCAGAAACAACCGCATAGGGCGCATTGTTCGAGGGCGGCAGGGTGTCGATCAGCTGGGAGTCGGCCGCGGAGAAGTTCGGGCCGGTGACGGCGCCGCTGCCGTTGTTGAAAAAGTAGCCGAGAGAATCGGAATCCGGGAGCACGATGGCGACATCGGGATTGCCGTCACCGTCGAAGTCGGCGACCTCAACGGAGGTCGGATCGGCGTTAAACCCGGTCAGGGCCTCCAAGTCGACTTGGACGTTGCAGGTGAAGCTGCAGTCGTCCAAAGTCCCGTCCCCATAGCAAATCGCCAGCGAGTCGGTGTCGTCCCCGTTGCTCGCGAAGGCGACGTCCAAGATGCCGTCGCCGTTGAAATCCCCGGTGTCCAGCACCGAGGGAAAGCTGGCATCCGTGCCGATCGTGATTTGGGTGAAAAATTGATTGGGTCCGGCTTGAAGCCCAGTTCCGTCGTTGAGGTTGACGTTGATATAGTAATTCTGGTCGCCGGCGTTCGAGACCGCCACTACCGAATCCAAATCGCCGTCGCCATCGCAGTCGAAGAGCTCCATGCCCCTTTCTCCGTCACCCTGCAAAGTGCCTTGTTCGGAAATGGAGACGACCTGCCAGTCGACGTCCGTCGTGGCGCCCGCGACGGGGTTCACCACCGTGCAATCGTCCCCGGTGGGGGTCGCAAAGTCGGCATTATCCGCCGTGCGTAGGGGCGCGGCGATCGTCCCGCGAGGGCCCGCCAAGAGCCCCACTAGGTCGTTGAATCCGGAGCCGTTAAGCGTGCCGGAACGAAGGCTTCCGCTGATAAAGAATTCGCCGGTGATATTCGCGCCGAAGGTCTGGGCGTAGCCGTCGGTGAATTGGTTCGGAGAATTGTTTTCGACGGCCTGGTTGAACAAAACGCAGAGGTTGGACTCGGAGGGCTGCGGACTCGCCGCGGGAGTCTGTTCCTGCAAGGTCGCGCAATCGAAAAAATCGTCGTCCGTCGGCTGGCCGTCGCCGTCGTCGTCGTTGAACTGCCCGCAAGTGATGCTTTGAGGATTCAGCTCTCCCGGGGTCTGCTGGCTCAGCGGAGGCGAAACCACACGCGATTCCTCCGAGACGTCTCCGTTGCGAAAGGTCTGCGCCGAGACGGTTTGAGTCACGGCGCATAAAAGCACCGCGGACAGTAGGTAGGGAAGTTTCGACATGGGAGGCCTCCCAGAGAATTGAAGATTTATGGACAGATTTTCGGCGAATCGGCTTAAGTGCGGCCATTTTAGGGACATGACGCCCATAGTCAAAGTATTTTTCCATCAGGGGCGCCTGGACAAAAAAAGGCCCCGGATTCCTGACATCAGAACCCGGGGCCCCTATTCAATGCCTGCAAAGCCGAAAACAGACCTACTTCTGCACCGCCTCGACGAAGATCTGGACGCGGCGATTCTGCTCGCGGCTGGGCTCGTCCTTGTTCGGCACCAAGGGATTCGCCTCCCCGTAGCCCGTCACCGCCCCGATGCGGCTCGGGTCGATCCCCTGCCCTTCCAGGTACGTCGCCGCCGAGGCCGCGCGCCGCTGGCTCAGCTTAAGATTGTAGCGGTCCGTCCCCAAGTCGCAGGTGTACCCGTCGATCCTAATCTTCGTCACCTCCGGATGCGCCTTCAGGAAGCCCGCGATCTTGTCCAAGGTCGGCTTGCTGATGTCCCGGATCGTCGACTTGTCGAAGTCGAAATAGATCTTGTCCTGCGCCGTCAACTCGTCGCCCACGTTCACCTCCGAGATCGGCGGCGGCGGGACTTCCGCCTCCGCGATCGGACGCTTCGTGTACGTATAACCCGCGAACAACCGGTAGTCCGGGCTCCCGATCCCATTCGACAGGCCGAAACCTCCGCCCACGTTGATGTCGTGGTTGTTCGCCCAGGTATAACGAAAACCGACCCTTGCCTCCGCCGGCGTCGTCCGCCGCGTGAAAAAGTCGCTCGTCACCGTCGCCATCTGCGCCTCGCCGATCAGAAAAAGGCGGTCTTTAAGTAAATCGATGCTGATCCCTAAGCCCATCAGCAGCTGGTCGTTCAATTCATTGCCGGCGATGTCGAAGACCCGGTCCCGGGCCAGGTAGCCCACGTTCAGCGCAATGCTCACCCGATCCTTGATCCGCCCGTCGATCACCACTTTCGCGCCGCCCGCGAAGCTCCCGTTCCCCAAAAAGTCGCTCGCCCCCGAAGAGGTCGGGAAATAGGCGAAAGGCAATATCGCGATGCCGACGTGGTGCTTCTCGCGGTCTAAGAGCCTAAACTTCAGCACCAGCTCGATGTCCCCGATGTCGAAGTTGTTCTCGTTGGGGATCGCGGGCACCGTCGAGCGAATCCCCTCCCAAAAGTACACCGGGATCACCAGGCCCACGCTCATCCAATCCAGCACCGCGTAGGAGCCCACCACGTTCCCCGTCAAGAGATGATCCACGATCCCCGCCACGCGGTTGAAGTTCGCGTTCCCGAACTCGTAGGGGTTGTGGGCGTAGTCCAAATAAAAGCCCACGTGGAAGTTCCGCTGCAGCATCGTCGGGCTGCTGTAGATCGTGAAGTACTCCGAGTCGTCCACCGTCGGCTCGAACGTGTTCACGCTGAACGACGTCGTCAGGGCGCTCGCGGGAACCGCAAACCCCAACAGCGTCGCCGCGACTACCAGGCCGATCGCCCCCTTACGGCCGAAACGGCGCAGAAAAAACGCCAAGGGCGTCAGCAGGAAGACCGCGTAGAACCAACTCGCGTTCAAGCCCGCGCCGGGCGTTAAGCTCGCCAGGCAGCCGCCTTGAGTATCGCCGGGAATTACCGGAGGCACGGCCCCCACCGTCACCACCTTGGTGTCGGTGGTGTCGCCGGTGCAGCGGGTGTTGCAATTCAAGGTGAGCGTATAGGCCCCCGGCTCGGTCGCCGTGAAGGTCGGCGTCAGGGTGTCGGCCCCGGAGAGCGTCGCACCGACCGCGGGCGCCAGGGTCCACGACACATTGACGACGGCGCCCGGATCGGCGGGGGTCAGGGTGCAGGCGGCGCCGGCGATCGCGACGGGCGTGTCGAGGTCGGCAACCTGATCCGCGCCGGCGATGGCGCTCATCGTCTCGACGTCGTTCAGGAAGACGTAGGCATGCCTTTCGGTGTCGATAAAGGTGCCGCGGTCGATCTCCTCCGTGGCAAGCGAAACAATGTCGTCGCAGCCTCGGTTGTCCAGGTCCACGGCGTCAATGCCGCCTCGGTCCACCACCGGGTTTGTCCCCGAATAAGCCAGCGTCGTCGTCGTCACCGCGCGCGCGGCATCCATGACGAATACGCCTACATTGCTGTTGCCCAAACCGCCTTCGTAGGAAAGCGCGACGTCGTCGGCGTCGTCATTGTTGAAAAATCCCGTCGTCAAAACGAAGGGCAGTCCCCGCCCCGTCGGTTGGTAAGGCACATGAATACCGGGAGTGATCAAATTTCCTGTGCCGTCGCCCATGAAGAAATGGATCCCCACCTCGTTGCCCGCCGTGCCGTTCAATCCAGGGGTCGTGATCACCACGTCGGCGTTGCCGTCCCCGTCGAAGTCCCCGGCAGCGATCGAGGACATCCGGAGGTCCTGCTGAGGCGCGAAGAGGCTGTTGACGTCAACCTCTTGAGAGCAGGTATAGCCGCAACCGCCGTTGTTCAAACAGATCGCGATGGTGTCCGGCCCGAAGAAATTGCTCGAAACCGCCACGGCCACATCGGGGCCGCCGGCCCCGTCAAAATCCGCCACGGCGACGTTCATGATGGGATTGGGACTGGAGTTGTCGAAGGGAATGGTCGTGTCGAAGTCGTCCCCGGGCAAGACGTCCTGCAGGGCGCTGCCGTCGTTCAACATGATGTTGAGAGTATAGAAGTCGATCGACGAGTCGCCGCCCGCCACCGCCGCGTCGAGGGTGCCGTTGCCGTCGCAATCCAGGAGAGCGGCGTTTCGCTGCCCTTCGATCGAACGAGTGCCGATAACCGTATTGGGAGTGGGATTCCAATCGGCCTCGGAGGTGCTGGTCGGCGCGGCCCCGGGAGGCCCGAAGCCCCCGCCTGCCACGCTGAAGGCGGTGACCATCTTGTTGCTCAACGGATTGAGGGTGTTTTCTCCCGAGGGAACCGCCAGGTCGTCGAAGGCGCCGCCGCCGATGTCGCCGACGACGATGGAACCCAAATCGATGCCGAAGGTAGTGTCGGAATAGACCAATTCGTAATCGGCCGAGGCGTTGAACTGGTCGACGACTCCCCCGGTGCAGGGCCCGGTGTTGCGGGTGTTGATCAGGACCGAGACGTCCAAGTCGGCGCCCGTCGTGTTGGGGAAATGGCTGTTCGCCGCCGCGCAGTCGAAAAAGCCGTCGCCGTTGAAGTCGGCTCCGCCCGTGACGTTTTTGCAGGCGATGCTCATCGCGTCGCGGCAACTGAAGGGCGCTGGGGAGGCGCTGGTGCAAAGCACGTTCTCCTGCTCGCAGGAGCTGTTGGAATTTTGGAAAGCGACGGTCTGGGCTCGCAAGCTCCTTGCCTGATTCAAGGCGATGAGCCCCGCGCCCAGCAGGGCGATCAAGGCGAAATTCCAGAGATAATGCAGCGGCTTCCGCATGGCGGACCTCCCGGGAAAAAAGACGGTTGGGGGTATTTTGTGGGTATTGTTCCGGGAGCCAAAAAATAAGTCAAAGAAAATCTAGGACTTAAGCTTCAAGCCCTTGAGGACCGAAAAGGGAGAGCCCTCGACCTCTTCGGCACAGGTGCAAGCCTGCTCGTTACGATCGACCCCGCAGCGGGGGCAGAGGCCGCGGCAGTCCTCCTTACAGAGGAAGCGTATCGGCAGGGCCAGGGTGATCTCCTCGGAGACGATCTCGCCTAAGTCGATCTCGTCGTTATGATAGAAGCTGAATTCGAGGTCGTCGGCGCTCAGCTCGATCTCCTCCTCCTCGCTGAGCAGACCCTCGCGGGGACCCGAAAAATAGGGGGCCAGGTTGCGCAGCAAGGGCACCTCGAGCTGCGAGTCGAAGGCCGTCCCGCAGCTGGCGCAGGAGTGGTGGAGGGCGATGCGCAGGTCGCCGGAGAGTGCGACGTTTTGCAGCGTCTTTTGCAGCTCGATCCGTCCCGAGGCGGGGGCCCCGCCGGGGTGGATCTCGGAGAAGCGCTCGCGCAACAGGGCCTGAAACCACTTCGTGGCTTGGTCCAATTCGAGGAATAGGCCCTCTTCCGGGATGGCGGTGACGCGGATCTTCATAGCGGTCATAACTCTTGCCGCCACCCTAGGATAAAGCCCCGGACCTGGCAAGGCCGGGTTCCGCGGTCCGGCCCGGCCGACAAACTTGCCTCTTGGGGCGACCTTCTATAAGGTGCGGGCGATGGCCCGCCCCGCTTCCTCCGTCGGCAAACTCCGCTTTCTCAAGGTCTATTGGCTGACCTTCGTCGTCCTGGCGCGCTATCTCCGGTTGTCGCTGCTCAGCCGCTTCCTGGGCGAGGCCCGCATGGAAAGCCGCTGGGAGGCGACCCACCTCAAGACCGCGAAGCAGATCAAGAGGAACATCCTCGAGCTGAAGGGCCTCTTCATCAAGGTCGGGCAGATGATCAGCATCATGACCCACTTCCTGCCCAAGGCCTTCACCGAGGAGCTGGAGGGCCTGCAAGACTCGGTGCCGCCGGCGCCCTACGCCGCGATCGAGCGGCGCTTCCTCGAGGAGTTCGACAAGCGCCCCGACGAGTACTTCGCCCGCTTCGAGCGCCGGCCCATCGCCAGCGCCTCCCTGGGCCAGGTTCACGCCGCTTGGAACGCCGCCGGGCAAAAGCTGGCCGTCAAGGTGCAATACCCCGACATCGAGGAGATCGTCCGCGTCGACCTCAAAACCTTGAAGCGGATCTTCGGCCTGCTGCACCTGATCTTCCCGCGGTACGGCCTGAAGAAGACCTACGTCGAAATCCGCGAGGTGGTCCTGGAGGAGCTGGACTTCAAGAAGGAGGGCGAAAACCTCCAGCGGCTGGCGCAGAACTTCGCCGGCGACGAGGACATGCGCTTCTCGAAGGTGCACTGGGAGTGTTCGACCTCGCGGGTCCTGACCCTCGAGTTCATGGAGGGGGTCAAGATCAGCAACCTCAAGGGGCTTCAAGAATTGGGGCTGAACCCCACCGAGGTCGCCACCAAGATCATCCACGCCTACTGCAAGCAGATCTTCCTGGACGGCGTCTACCACGCCGACCCGCACCCGGGAAATTTCCTCGTCCAGGCCCGCGAGACCGAGGTCGAGGTCGTCGTCGAGCCCGAGGCCGAGGGCGAGGCGCCCCGGACCTACGTCGAGAAGCGCCTGGTGCCGCGCATCATCATGATGGACTTCGGCGCCGTGGCCCGCATCTCCGAGCCGATGCGCAAGGGCATCGCCAAGTTCTTCGAGGGCATTATCAAGCGCGACAACCAGGTGATCAGCCAGGCGATGAAGGATATGGGCTTCATCGCGAAGACCCAGGACGAGGAGGTCTTCGACAAGATCGTCGAGTTCTTCTACGAGCGCCTCAAGGACATCAAGATCGAGGAGCTGAAGAACTTCCAGATCCAGAACAAGCAGCGCCTCGAGGACCTCCTCGAGTTCCGCAAGCTCAACATCTCAATCAAGGAGCTGCTCAACACCTTCAACGTCCCGAAGGACTGGGCCCTGCTCGAGCGCGCCCTGATCCTGCTGGTCGGCCTCACCACCCACCTCGATCCCAACCTCAACCCGCTGAACATCATCATCCCCTACGCGGAAAAATTCGTCTTAGGTAAAGACCGCACCTTCGCCGACTTGATCGTCGACGCGGTGAAGGAGGTCCTGCTCAGCTACCTCAAGCTCCCCACCGAGCTCGAGCGCACCCTGCGCCTGCTCAACAAGGGCGAGATCGAGATCCGCTCGAAGACCGCGGGCCGCGACGCCGCCGGCATCCGCTCGGCCCTGCACCGCCTGAGCTACGTCCTGCTCGGGCTGGCGGGCCTCAACCTGGGATACCTCTTGCAAAAACAAGGCGTTTCCCATTACGAATGGTCCTATTACGGCGCGGCCTTCTTCGGCCTGTTGCTCGCCGTAAACCTGGTCCGCGGCAAATAAACTCCGTCGACCTTCGAAAGGGAACCATGGACCCCAAACCCGTCTCCCGCTCCTCCGCCGAGTTCACCCATCTCGTCCTGCCCAGCGACACCAACGCGCTCGGCACCATCTTCGGCGGGCGCATCATGGAATGGACGGACATCGCCGCCGCCGTCGTCGCCAGCCGCCACTGCCGCAAGGTCGCGGTGACGGCCAGCATGGACGCCCTGCACTTCATCTCGCCGATTAGGCTGGGCGACATCGTCATCCTCAAGGCGGCGGTCAATTTCACGGCGACGACCTCGATGGAGATCGGCGTGCGCATCGAGTGCGAAAACCCCCTGACCGGCGAGCGGCGCCACACTGCCAGCGCCTACCTGACCTTCGTCGCCCTGGACGACGCCGGGCGCCCCACCGCGGTGCCGACGGTGGCCCCCGAAACTCCCGAGGAAAAACGCCGATTTCAGGAAGGCCAAAAGCGGCGGGAAGACCGTATCCAGTGGAAATCCCGCCTCAAGGCCAAGCTTTCGGTATAAACATTGGAAATCCGCGGGAGTTTCTTGCCCCGTGGTGCTTGGGGCCAACCGTAGAGGGTGGCGGGGTGGACCCCGAAAATCCAATTTTCAGGAAATAAGATGAGTCCCCAAGACGAAAAAAACATGCGACGGGTCGCCTTCTTCGTGCTGCTCTCCCTGTTTTTGCACGCCTTGTTGGGCAGCTTCTTCTACCGCCTGCAGGAAGACTTCCGGGCCAAGGCCCCGCCCCCTCCCCCACCCCAGGAGGTCGTCTGGGTGAGCCCGCAGGACCTGACGCCGCAGATCCCGGTGGTCTCCGGCGCCAATCTCCAACTCGCCGACATCGCCAAGCCGAAGGTCGAGAAGGTTCCCGAGAAGACCCGCTTCGCGAGCAAATACAATTCCAGCGTCAAGGAAGAGACGGTCGCGCCGCGCATCCCCAAGCATGCCAAGCTGGAGAGCGAGACCTCCGAGGACGGGAAAAAGGGCGACAACGCGCAAATCCCCGGACCGCCGGAACAGGCCCCCAAGAAGGTCGCCATGAAAGAACCGGAGCGCCCGCTGCCGAAGGAGGAGTCCTTCGAGCCCAAGGCCCCGCCCGAGGAGGCGCCGCCGAAAGAGGCCGCGGAGCCGGCGAAGAAAGAGGTCTCTCTCGAAGACCTCTCGCTGAAGCCCGCCGACTTTAAGGACTTGATGCCGAAGGAGGCCAAGGGCGAGAAGCCGGCGAAGGACAAAAAAGTCGCGATGAAAGAACCCTTGGGGAAGGGAGTCCCTTACGAATCGCCGCTCAAGGGCCGGCCCGGCGCGCCGGGCGACTTCGACAGCTTCGCCCACGACTTCTTCCCGGACGTGAAGATCGGCGGCAAGACCTATCTCAACACGGCGGCCTTCCCCGACGTGCAGTACTTCACGCAGCTCAAGCGGATCTTCCGGATGCGCTTCAACCCCGCGCCCCCGCTGCGCCGCCACTTCGCGGGCAACCGGGTGGTGGTCGGGCAGGTCAGCGTCGCGATGGCGGTGACGGTTTCTCCCGACGGCCGGCTGAAAGAATTGTTCGTGGTCAAGTCCTCGGGGATCCCGGGCTACGACGAGGAGGCCCTGCGCACCATCCGCGAATCGGCGCCCTTCTCCGCCCCGCCGCAGAAGGTGATGGACAAGGACGGCGTCCTGCGGATGCATTGGAATTTCATCACCTACTTATAGACAATGCTTTAGGGCTTGAGGCAGGGGCGGTCGGCCGCGGCGTCGGCGGCCTCGCGGGCCAGCTCGTTCATCTTGGCGCCGGGCGGGATCTTGGCGGTCACGCAGGTCCTGTCGGGGCCCAGTTTCGCCACCGCCAGATAGGAGGTCTTCTGGTTGGGGTCCTCGGGGTTCTCTGAGGCGTTCACCCGCACGATCAGGGCCTTGGGCACGAGCTTGCCGTCTTTCTTCTCGACCCGCCACTCTGCCTTGGGTCCGAGGAAGGAAAATCCCGCCGAGATCACCGAATAATACTCCAGGGGATGCTCCTTGCCCTGAGGATCGAGGACGGTCACCGACTGGCGCAAGTCGCCCTCCGAAACCTTGAGTTTGTAGCCGGCGACCCCCGGGCATTGCTGTTCGGAATCGCCGGTTTCTTTGTCGACGCTCAAGGTCTTGCACTTCTTGGCATCCAGGTTGGTGTAGACGCTTTCGAGGCCGGCCGCGGCCAGATTGAGGGGAAGCAGGCCTGCCAGCAAGCCCGCGATGCGAAGGAGTTTCATGGCGACCTCAGGAATTTTTGGGGACATAGACGAACTTGGGCTCTTTCGCGGCCTTCACCTCGTCGAGGCGCCGCACCTTCGGCACGTGCGGGGCGGCCTTGACGGTCTCGGGCTCCTCGCGGCACTCGCGGGCGATCTCTTTCATCGCCTTGATGAAGCGGTCGAGGGTCTGGGGGCTCTCGGTCTCGGTGGTCTCGACCATCAGGGCCCCGGGGACGACCAGGGGAAAGTAGATCGTCGGCGGGTGGTAGCCGTAGTCCATCATCCGCTTGGCGATGTCGGCGGTGGTCACCCCGAATTTTTTCTGAATCTTGTCGGAGAAGACGCACTCGTGCATGCAGACCTGCGGGTAAGCGAGGTGGAAATCGCCTTCCAGGCTTTTCCGGACGTAATTGGCGTTGAGCACGGCGCGCTGCGAGACCTGCCTCAGGCCCTCGGCCCCCATCTCGCGGATGTAGGTGTAGGCGCGGACCAGCATGCCGAAGTTGCCGAAGAAGGCCTTCACCTTGCCGATGGACTTGGGCCGGTCGTAATCCCAATCGAAATGTTCGCCGCGCCGGACGACCACCGGCACGGGCAGATAGGGCTCGAGGACCTTCTTCACCGCCACCGCGCCCGAGCCGGGCCCGCCGCCGCCGTGCGGCGTGGTGAAAGTCTTGTGCAGGTTGAAATGGAGGACGTCGACGCCCATGTCGCCGACCCGTGCCATCCCGACCAGGGCGTTTTGGTTGGCACCGTCGCAGTAGACCAGGCCGCCCTTGTCGTGGACGATTTTGGCGATCTCGGCCATGTGCGTCTCGAAGAGCCCCAGGGTGTTGGGGTTGGTGATCATGATGCCGGCGGTCTCTTCGTCCATCGCCGCGGCGACGGCCTCGGCGCATAAGACGCCGTCGGGCCCGGTCTTGAGCGTCACGACCTTGTAGCCGCAGGCCGCGGCGCTGGCCGGGTTGGTGCCGTGGGCGGAGTCGGGGATGAGGATCTTCTTGCGGGGGTTGCCTTGGGCGGCGTGATGGGCGCGGATCATCAGCAGGCCGGCGAACTCGCCCTGCGCCCCCGCCGCGGGCTGCAGCGTCGCGGCGTCCATCCCGCTGATCACGGCCAGGTAATGTTGGAGGTGGAACATCAGCTCGAGGGCGCCCTGGATGTCCGCGACCGGGGCCTGCGGGTGCAGCTTGACGAAGCCGCTCATGCGCGCGACCTCCTCGTTGACCTTCGGGTTGTACTTCATCGTGCAGGAGCCGAGCGGGGTGAGGCCGGTGTCGATGGAGTAATTCCACTGCGAGAGCCGCGTGAAGTGCCGGACGACATCGAGCTCGGAAACCTCGGGCAGTAGCGGCGCCTCCCGGCGCAGCAAGGCGGCGTCGATCTCCTTGCCGGGATCCGCGGCGGGGATCTCGTCTTCCGGCAGCGAGTAGCCCTGCCGCCCCGGCGCCCCGCGCTCGAAGATCGTCGGTTCCGCGAAGATCATGCCGCGTTTGCCGGGGCCTGCTTTTTTGGGTTTATCTATCATATTCATTACAAAACTTCCCGCATCGCCCGGACATAATCGTCCATCTGGGCCTTGCTGTTCATCTCGGTGGCGCAGACCAGCAGCGACTTCTCAAGGCCGGGCGCCCAGGACTTGAGGGCGATCCCGCCCAGTATCCCCTTCTGCCGCAACTTGGGCAGGATCTCTTCGGGATCTTTCGAAAGCTGCACCGCGAATTCGTTGAAATGGGGCGCGGCAAATTGCCGCCGGACGCCGGGGATCTTCAGCAGGCCCTCCCGCAGGTAATGGGCGTGCGAATAATTGATCCTCGCCAGCTTCTTGAGCCCCTGCGGCCCCAGCAGCGAGAGATACACCGTTGTCGCCAGCGCGCAGAGCGCCTGGTTGGTGCAGATGTTGCTGGTCGCCTTCTCGCGGCGGATGTGCTGCTCGCGGGTGGAGAGCACCAGGACGAAGCCGCGCTTGCCCTCCGCGTCGACGGTCTCGCCGACCAGGCGCCCGGGCATCTGCCGGACGAATTCCTTTTTGGTGGCGAAGAGCCCCAGGTAGGGCCCGCCGAGATTGAGGAAATTCCCGAACGAGGCGCCCTCGCCCACCACGATGTCCGCGCCCTGGCGGCCCATCGGCTCGAGCAGGCCGAGGCTGACGGCCTCGCTGAAGCAGCCGACCATCATGGCGCCCGCCCCCTTGACCGCCGCAGAGAGCCGGGCGACCTCCTCGATCACGCCGAAGGCGTTGGGCGACTGGACGCAGCAGACCGCGACCTCGTCGTTGAGCAAATTTTTCAAGGCGGCCGGGTCGACGCGACCGTCGGGGCCGAAGGGGACCTCGACGATACGGCAGTCGATGTTGCTCAGATAGGTCTTCACCACCTGTCGGTAGTCCGGATGGATGGATTGGGCCAGCAGCACCGTCTTCTTCGCCGGGTCGGTCAGGCGCAGGGCCATCAGGACGGCCTCGGCCAGGGCGGAGGCCCCGTCGTAGTTGCCGGCGTTGGCCAAGTCCATGCCGGCGAGCGAGGCGATCATGGTCTGGAACTCGAAGATCGCCTGCAAGGTCCCCTGCGAAATCTCGGGCTGGTAGGGCGTGTAGGAGGTCATGAACTCGCCGCGGCTGGTGATAGTGGAGACCGCGACGGGAATATAATGATGGTAAGCCCCGCCCCCCAGAAAGAAGCTGGCGCCGTCGACCGTCTCGTTCTTGCGGCCGAGGGCCTTGAGATGGCGGACCAGGTCGATCTCGGAGAGCGGCTTGGGGAGCTCGAGCGGGGCCTTGAGCCGCAGGGCCTCGGGGATCACCTCGAAGAGCTCTTCGGGGCCGCGGACGCCGACGGCCTGGGACATTTTTTGGATTTCTTCCGGAGTGTGGGGAAGATAGCGCATTCAAGTGTCGAAGTGCTTAAGTGTCGAAGTGTCGATTCGGAGAGATCGCAGGCTTCGTGCCAAGAAAAATAGACACTAGGATCACTACGCCTCTTCTTCCTCCTCGATCAATTTTTGGTAGGCCTTGGCGTCGAGCAGCTCTTTGACCTCTTCGGGCTTCTTGAGCTTGATGCGGATCATCCAGCCCTCGCCGTAGGGGTCCTCGTTGATGATCTCGGGACTGTCGAGCAGCGGGTCGTTGGTCTCGACGACCACGCCGGTGAGCGGGACGTAGAGATCGCTGACCGACTTGGTGGACTCGACGACGCCGAAGGTATCGCCCTTGTCGATCGTCTCTTCTTCCTCGGGCAGCTCGACGAAGACGATGTCGCCCAACTGCTCCTGCGCGTAGTCGGTAATGCCGACGGTCGCGACGTCGCCTTCGATGCGAACCCATTCGTGCTCGGTGGTATATTTGAGATCTTCTGGGAAGTTCATAAGGACGCCCGCTCCTAAGCCGTTATTTCCGCACGTAAAAAGGCAACTGAGTGATTTTTGCTTTCTTCATTTTACCCCTGATGTCAATGAAAATTTCCCCGCCTTGCGCCGCGGCGCCGCGCGTCAAGAGCGCGGTCGCGATGCCCACCTGGAGGCTGGGGCTGAAGGTGCCGCTGCAGACGGCGCCGATCCGCTCGGCACCCGCGAGGACCGGATAAGCCTCGCGCGGGATGCCGGGTTCTTCCATCGTGAGGCCCTTCAGCTCGCGCGCCGCGCCCCGCTCTTGGATCTTAATCAGGGCCTCGCGCCCGAGAAATTCGCCCTTCCCCAGCTTCACGACCCAGGCGAGACCGGCCTCGAGGGGGTCGATCGCGTCGCTCAGCTCGTGGCCGTAGAGCGGGTAGCCCATCTCGAGGCGCAGGGTGTCGCGCGCGCCCAGGCCGATGGGGCGGATGCCCTCGGGCTCGCCCGCCTTCAGGAAGGCCTCCCAGAGCCGCAACAGGTCGCCATTCTCCAAAAATACCTCGATGCCCTCTTCGCCGGTGTAGCCGGTGCGGGCGACCAGGCCCTTCACCCCGGCCAGGGAGATCTCGCGGCATTGAAAGCGCTTGAGCGAGGCCAGGTCGAAGCCGAGGGCCTTCAGGACCGTCCCGCTGTTCGGGCCCTGCAGGGCGATCATGCCCATCTCGGGGCTGCGGTCCGTCAGGGAAACTTGGCCGGAGAGATGCGAAAGGAGCCACTCGCGGTCCTTGTCGATGTTCGCGGCGTTCACGCAGAGCATGAAGCGCCGGGGGCCCAAACGATAGACGATGATGTCGTCGACCACCGTCCCCTTCTCGTAGAGAAGGAGCGAGTACTGGGCGTCGCCTTCCTTGAGACGGCCCACGTCGTTGGTCGTGACCTTTTGCAAAAAGGCCTCGGCGTCCGGGCCCTCGACGTAGAACTCGCCCATGTGCGAGATGTCGAAGAGGCCGCAGCGCTCGCGCACCGCCTGGTGCTCGGCCAGGACGCCCTCGTAGGAAACCGGCATGTCCCAGCCGCCGAACTCGACGAGCTTGGCGCCGTGCCGGAGGTGCCAGTCGTATAGGGGAGTTTTTTGGGCCATAGGCATCACCTGCAGGGGCGACTCATCGATGAATTGTCTATGCATCAAAGAAAACATCGCCGTCAGTGCGGCGCTTGTAGGGGCGGGCCCCTGTGCCCGCCCGACCGCCGCAGGGCGGGCACAGGGGCCCGCCCCTACAATCCGGCTCGATCCAAGATTTCGGGGACGAGATCCTCCCGCCCCACCGTCATGATGTGAACACCGTGCGAGATCGCGCGCAGCTCGCGGATCTGCTGGGCCGCGTAGTCGATGCCGACCTGCAGGGGCTCGGCGGCGCCGTTGAACTTGTGGATGATCTCTTCCGGGATGCGAATCCCGGGCACATGGGCATTCAAGAAGGCCGCCTGCTTCGGCCCCTTGACCAGCAGGACGCCGATCAGGCTCTTGACCCGATGCTCCTCACAATAGCGATAAAAGGCCTCGACCTGGGCCAGGTCGTAGACCGGCTGCGATTGGAAGAAGGCCGCGCCGTATTTCATCTTCTCTTCCATCTTTTGGAAGAAGGCCTTGGCGCCGATGTTCTTCGGGTCGACCGCGCCGCCGACGAAGAAGTCGGTCTTGCCGCTCAGCGGGTGGTCGCCGTAGCTCAGGCCCTGGTTGAGCTTCTGGACCAAGGCCATCAACTTGACGGAGGTCAGGTCGAAGACCGGCTTCGCCTCTTTCTGGTCGCCCTGGGCGACCGCGTCGCCGGTGAGCGGGAGGATGTTGCGGATCCCGAAGGCGTGGGCGCCCAGCAGGTCGGACTGGAGGGCGAGGCGGTTGCGGTCGCGGCAGGCCAATTGGTAGATGGGCTCGATGCCCTCGCGCACCAGGGCCGCGCTGGCGACCAGGGAAGAGAGGCGCATGATCGCCCGCTGGTTGTCGGTGACGTTGATCGCCACGACGCGGTCCTTCACCAGGCGCGCCTTTTCGAGGAAATCGCCCAGGTCCGGCCCCTTCGGCGGCGCGATCTCGGAGGTCACGACGAAGCGGCCGGATTGCAATTCTTGTTTAAGTCTGGTCATGAAGCCCTTTTTTACCTGGATTCTGAAAAACGGCGCGCGGCCAGCAGCGTGTTCCACAACAGCATGGCGATGGTCATGGGCCCCACCCCGCCGGGCACGGGGGTCACGTAGGCGGCCCGCTCGAGGGCCGAGGCGAACTCGACGTCGCCGACGAGTTTTTTGTCGGCCTTGCGGTTGATCCCGACGTCGATCACCACCGCCCCCGGCTTGAGCCAGGATCCCTTCACCAGCTCGGGGACCCCGACGGCGGCGACAACCACGTCGGCGCGGCGCACCTCGGCGGCCAGGTCGGGGGTGCGGGAGTGACAATAAGTGACCGTGGCGTTCTTCTCGAGGAGCATCATACCCATCGGCTTTCCGACGATGTTGCTGCGCCCGACCACGACGGCATGCTTGCCTTGGAGCTCGAAGCCGATGGACTCGAGGAGCTTCATGGCGCCGAAGGGCGTGCAGGAGCGAAAACCCTCCCGGCCGGTGACCAGGTTGCCGATGTTCAGGGGATGCAGCCCGTCGACGTCCTTGCGGGGATCGATATAAGTGGCGATATCGAGGCCCTTGAGGGCCGCGGGCAGGGGCAGCTGGACCAAGATACCGTGGACCTGGGGGTCCTCGTTGAGCCTGCGCACGAGGGCGATCAAGTCCTCCGCCTTCGTCTCGGCGGGCAGGCTGTGCTGGAAACCGGCGATGCCGACGTCCTCGCAGGCCTTGGTCTTGTTGCGCACGTAGATCTGGCTCGCTTGGTCCTCGCCGACCAAGACGACGGCGAGACCGGGGCGCAGGCCCTTCGCCGCAAAGAGCTCCGAGACTCCCTGTTTGATTTCCGCGCGGATTTTCTCGCTGACCGCCTTGCCGTCGATGATGCTGCCCATGGTACTCTCGCTTCGGCAAATTCATCGAATTCGCCGCGCGGGCCGGAGCATCCGGCCCTGGATATCACGGGGACTAATCGGCGATACCACCCAAGTCAACGGCTTTTTGGCGCCGGTATGGGCCTAAAAGGCCCACTTGACGACCACCGGCATCAGTCGGGTCAGGAAGGCGACGTTGTTCTCGTTGAAGACGATGTCGAAGGAGACGTCGGAGCCGATCTTGAAGTGCTCGCCGATGTCGTACTGCCAGCCGAAGACCGGAATCGCGGCGTCGCCGAAGTCGGCGCCGTCGAAGTTGGCGACGAAGCCCATACCGGCGCCCACAAAGAGGTTCACCTTCGGGGTGATGTCGAAATAGTAGCGGAAGCGCGCGCCGACGTGGAAGGTGTCGGTGTCGCCCACCGTGCCCTCGAGGCGCAGCCCCAGGGAGGTGTGCTCGGTGAAGAAAAATTCGGGCTCGAGGCCGATATCGAAAGAGGCGCCGAGGCCCTCGGTGCCGACGGCGACGCCGAGCGGCAGATTCAGGACGAATTGACGCGCCTGGGTGTCGGCGTGCGCGGGGGCGGCGAAGCCGCCCAGGACGCAGGCCGCGATGAAAGTTCGCTTGGAATGATGGATGAGCTTCTTCAACATGATCGTTTCTCCTCTTGAATGGGACCTTGTCGGCGGCAAAACCCACACGCTGTATGCCGTCCACAGGTCGTGGAATCCAAATCCGGTTTTTTCGCTACCGACAGAGGTTCGGACTGTCAACGAGATTTTGATGGCGAGCGGCCGCGCGCTGTAGGATCATTCTTTGTGAAAAAAGGAGCGAGCCATGTCCGGTGAAATTCGAGAGTATTCCATGTACATCGACGGCGCCTTCGTCGAGGCCGACTCGGGCGAACGGGCGAAATCGATAGGACCCGCCGACCAGGAAACGATCGCGACCTTTCCGCGCGGCGGGAAGCAAGACGTCGACCGCGCCGTCGCCGCCGCGCGAAAGGCCTTCGAGGATTCCGACTGGGGCCACGTGCGCAACAGCGTCGAGCGCGGGCGCCTGTTGCGAGAGGTCGGCAGGCGCCTGCGCGACGACTTGGATCGCCTAGCCGAGATCGAGGCCCTCGATACCGGCAAGACCATCACCGAGACCAGCCTGATCGACGTCCACCAGGCCGCCGACACCTTCGAGTACTTCGCGGACCTCGCCACGCAGATCAACGGAGAGGTCCTGGCCGTGCCCGCCGACGCCCTCGATGTGGCGCTGCGCGAGCCGCTCGGCGTCTGCGGCGCCATCGCCGCCTGGAACTTTCCGCTGATGTTCGCCGCCTGGAAGATCGCCCCCGCCCTGGCCGCCGGCAACACGACGGTCTTCAAGCCGGCCGAGCTGACCTCGATGAGCGCCCTCGAGCTGGCCAAGATCTGCGACGCGGTCGGGCTGCCCGCCGGCGTCGTCAACGTCGTGACCGGCCCCGGCTCGGCCGTCGGCCAGGCCTTGGCCGAGCATCCCGACGTCGCGAAGCTTTCCTTCACCGGCTCCACCGAGGTCGGCCGCCGCATCCTGCAGGCGGCGGGCGGCAATCTCAAGAAGACAACGCTGGAGCTCGGCGGCAAGTCGCCGAACATCGTCTTTCCCGACGCGGATCTTTCCCGCGCCGTGAGCGGCGCCCTCACCGCGATCTTCTTCAACGCGGGCGAGTGCTGCATCGCGGGGTCCCGGCTGCTGCTCCATTCGGACATTTATGAAGAATTCGTCGAGCGGCTGGTCGAGCGCGCCCGCAAGATCAAGGTGGGCCACCCCCTGGATTGGGACTCGCGCATGGGACCGCTGGTCACGCCGGCGCACAGGAAACAGGTGCTCTCCTATGTGCAGTGGGCCAAGGAGAACGGGCTCAAGCTGCTTTGCGGCGGGGAGGTGCCGAAGGACCCCGCCCTCGCCCGCGGCAACTACCTCGAGCCGACCGTCTTCGCCGCGGACTCCAACGCGGTGAAGCTCGCCCAAGAGGAGATCTTCGGCCCCGTCCTGACGGTGCTGAAATTCGAGGACGAGGAAGAGGCCGTCCGCCTCGCCAACGACACGATCTACGGCCTGGCGGGCGCCGTCTGGACGCAGGACATCAAGCGGGCCTTCCGCGTCGCCAAGCGGATCAAGGCGGGCCAGGTCTGGATCAACCAATACATGCTGGTCTCGCCCTTCGCCCCGCACGGGGGCTTCAAGCAGAGCGGCTACGGCAAGGACCTGTCGAGGTATTCTCTGGAAGAGTACACGCAGGTGAAGAACGTCTACGTGGATTTGTCGGAGGACGAATTCTTGAGCCTGTACGAGTAGGGGCGAACCTTGTGTTCGCCCTCTTTAGTCCGTGCACGGGGAGGGCGAACACAAGGTTCGCCCCTACACTCCCGGCTAAAAAACATTTCCAAATTCGAAAGGATTATTCCGCCGAGGCCAGTTCGGCCGCCGCCACCTCGCGCACCTCGACCTTGGTCTGACCCCGGCGGTGGAAGCCCAGCTTTCGCGCCGCCGCGTAGGAAAGGTCCAAAATGCGCCGCTTGATGAAGGGCCCGCGGTCGTTGACCCGCACCACGGCCTTCTCGCCGTTTTCCAGATTGGTCAATTCCAACAGGGTCCCGAAAGGAAGGTCGCGGGAGGCGCAGGTCATCGCGTGCATGTTGTAGCGCTCGCCGCTCGCCGTGCGGCGGCCGTGAAAACCCGGGCCGTACCAAGAAACCAGGCCGACGGCCATCGGCTCGGACTCGAGATCGAGGTCCAAGTCGGCCGGCATGGGAACCATCAGATCCCAGGCCTTGAAGTGGGCCTTCACCTCTTTCTTGACCTTGGCGAGGCCCGGCGCGGCGAGCGAGGCCAGGGGCAAGGCGAATATCAAGCTGAGCGCGGCGCGAAACATCCTTCAGAGGGCTAACGATTTTCGCTGCGAGCGTCAACCCTGCCGGGAAAGCCGGCGGGATCATTGACATTTCTCAAGGCATTCCCTAAAAAGAAAATACCATGCCGCGCGCCCAGTCCGCCAAGCCCGCCACCCGATTGATGATCGCCGCCTCCGAAAGCGACGCGAACTTGTTTTGGGCCACCCAATTTCTCGCCCCGGACCCCGTCGTCTTCATCGAGCACCGCGGCAAGCGCTACCTCCTGCTCAACGACCTCGAGGTGGACCGCGGCAAGAAGGAGGCCGAGGTCGATAAGGTGCTCAGCTACTCCGAGATCGAGAAAAAACTCTCCGGCAAAAACGGCAAGAAACCCGTCATGAGCGACGTCATCGCGCACGTGCTCCGCGGCCTGGGCGCGAAGGAGGTCACGGTGCCGGCGACCTTTCCCCTCTCCTTCGCCCTGCAGCTGAAAAAGCGGAAGTTCAAGACCGTGCCCAAACCGGACCCCTTCTACGAGGAACGGGTGCTCAAGACGGCGCGCGAGAAGGCCGCGATCAAGGACGCCCTGAGGCACACCGGCGACGCGATCCAGGCCGCCTATCGCGTCCTGCGCGAGGCGAAGATTCGCGGCGACCGCATCTACCACCGCGGCGAGGTCCTGACCAGCGAGCGCCTGCGCGGGACGATCAACCTGCACCTGATGGCGCGGAACTGCCTCGGCAAGCACACCATCGTCGCGGGCGGCAACCAAGCGGTGGACCCGCATTGCGAGGGCCACGGTCCCCTCAAGCCGCACCAGACCATCGTGATGGACGTCTTCCCGCGCTCGATGGACAGCCAGTACTTCGCCGACATGACGCGGACGGTGGTGAAGGGAAAGGCCAACGAAAAAATCCGGAAGATGTGGCACACGGTGAAAGAGGCCCAGGAGGGCGCCATCCGGCGCGTTCGGGCGGGCGTCGACGGCCGCGACATCCACCAATGGATTCAGGAGTATTTCGAGGCCCGGGGCTACAAGACGGGGCGGGTGAAGGGCCGGATGCAGGGCTTCTTCCACGGCACCGGCCACGGCCTGGGGCTGGACATCCACGAGGCGCCGCGGGTGTCGAAGGTTTCGGAGATTTTAAAGGCCGGAACCGTGGTGACGGTCGAGCCGGGCCTTTATTACCGCGGCATCGGCGGGGTGCGGATCGAGGACGTCGTCTACGTCAGGGAAGGCGACTGCGAGGTCTTGTCCCAGTGCCCGAAGGTTTTGGAGATCCCATGAAAAATTGGCTAGAATGGATAGATCGCGATTCAATGTTGTAGGGGCGGGCCCCTGTGCCCGCCCGAACGCCGCAGGGCAGGCGCGGGGGCCTGCCCCTACAGATCCTTCAGGATCTCCTCTTTCTTCTTATCGTAATCTTTCTCCGTGATAAGCCCCTTGTCCTTCAAGGCCTTCAGCTCGGTCAGGCGGGCCTGGGCGTCGCTCTGGTCCTTCGCGGAGGGGGCCGGACGCGCCGGTGCCGGGGCGGCGGTCGCGGAGGAAGTCGTGGAGAGCGTCGTCGCGCCGGTGGCCGAAGAGCCCTCCGGTGACTTGGCCATTTTCTTGCCCTTCTTCGCCAGCTCGGCCTCCTCGCGCAGCCGCTCGTCCTCGTCGTCGAGGGCGTCGGCGATCTGCGGCCAGTTGGCGTTGAGGTCGAGGATCAGGGTTTCGGTGGAATCGAGGGCGAACTTCTGCCCCTGCTGCGGCTCGATGCGCACGCCCACGCCCTGGGCCTCGTTGATCAGGCGCTGGCCGGTGGTCTTGGCCTGGTAGTCGCCCTGCAGCTTGGCCTCGACCTTGAGGAAGTCCATGTGCAGCTCGTTGCCGACGATCCACATGCGGACCGTGGTGAGCTTGTCGTTGCGGATGATGAAATAGGGGCGCTTCTGCACCACCGACCAGACCACCGCCTGCTCGGGCGTCGCCTTGGCGAAGGCGTCGATCAGGTAAGGGGCGAACTTGTCGATATACTCCAGCTCGAAGATGTCGCGGTTTTTGGACTCTTTCAAAAGGATCAGCTTCTTGCTGTACTTCAGGCTACGCAGGATGGCGCGGATCTGCTCGTCGGTGAAGGTATGGGGGTGGTTGAGCTGGACCTCGGGGCCCTTGGGCCGAAACTTCTCGAGCTTGACGAAATTGGCCGGGTTGTTGGGCTGCTGGTAGACCGTGGCGCCCCAGGCGGCCAGGGCCGGGACAGACAACAGCACTACGGAAAAAATCTGCAATAGTCGCTTCATGGATACTCCGACGCGGGAGAGGCGGTTTTGGTTTCGCGTTGGGCTCTAATATAAAGGGTGGGGGAGGTCAACATTCTCAAAATTTTGTTGCCTAAGCCCCCGGCTTTCCACAAGATAGGAACATATCTTCAAGTGCCGGAGTGCCTAAGTGCCTAAGTACCTAAGTTTTTTTAGCTCAAAGCCGGGCTCGGCGGGCGATCGCCGCCGCTATTGGCTGGTTTTGCCGGCGGCGTTTATTTTCATTTCCGCGGTCGGCAGGATCTTGGATCCGAACCCTTCGGGGCTCGGCACGCATCGCGCGCTGGGCCTCCCTAAGTGCCTTTTCCTTGAATGGACCGGCCTCCCCTGCCCCGGCTGCGGCCTGACCACCAGCTTCACGCACCTTCTGCATGGCCAGTGGCGCGAGGCCTTCGCGGCCCATGCCCTGGGCCCCTTGCTCTTTGCGGCCCTAGCCCTCGCCGCCGGCCTCTCCCTATTCGAGTATTTCGACCGCAAAACCCCGCTGAGCGGCCTGTTGAACGGGGCCAAGATGCCCTGGGCCTACGCGGCCCTGACGGTCTTTTTGGGCACCTGGGCCCTGCGCCTGGCCTCGATTTGGCAACACCATTCCTGAACGACGAAGCGAAAGGACGAACGCTATGACGCCTCCTCCGACCCCGACCTCCACCCCCGCCCCGGCCCCCGCCGGCCCCGGCGGCGCGCCGCAGAACAACACCAAGGCGATCATTTCCCTCGTCTTGGGCATCCTCAGCCTGCTGTGCTGCGGCTTCTTCGCCGGCATCCCGGCCATCATCGTCGGGCGCTCCGAGGTCAAGGCCATCGACGAGGGGCGCGGCGATCCCGCCAACCGCAATCTCGCGCAGATCGGCTGGATCCTCGGCCTGGTGGGGACCATCCTCAGCGCCATCGGCGCGCTGGTCTACATCGGCATCTTCGCCTTCGCCATCATGCAGGGCAAGGCGATGAACCCCAGCACTTTTTAACATGCTGTTGACAAAAGACTTATTCCGGCCGGAGTAAATCCGGCCTCCATTGACCGCCCGAAAATCCTTCGGATTTTCGGGGCCCGCCAATCCGCCTGCCGGCAAGGCTCGGGTTTCCCGAGCCGCGCAGCAAATTCGAGGAATTTGCGGAGTCGGATGGCCTTGGCCCAACAACCGGTGGTTTGTCAACAGACTCCTAATTTCGGAACTCTTATGGGCCTCAAGATCGTCGCGGGGTCGGCCAAGGGCCGCAAGCTGCGCGGTCCGACCTGTCCGGCAAGCGGCCTGGACCTCTGCGGGCACCGGGAGCATGGCCTCGGAGGCCCCCTCTCCCGAGGCGGACCTCGGTCGTCTTCGTCGACCCCAACCAGGCCGCCGTCTCGCCTCTTCCACAACCCTGGAGCCACTGCTTAAGGACCGGGCCCACGTCATCATAGAAGGCGGCCGCCGCGATCGAGTTTTTTGCACAAGAGGGGCTATCGCTACGATTCATCTTTTTCTCGACCCCCTACGACAAGGGCTTCGTCGATGGACGCTCAAAAGCTCAAGATTCTCTCCCTCTGTTGGCGCCTGGGGCCTCCTGCTCTGCGAGCACTCTCCCCGCGAAAGCCCGCTTTTTTTGGCGGGACTGAGGTGGCGGATTTACGTAAGTACGGCCAAACGATTCTGGTCACCTTCCTCAAGGAAAATCCCATGCGCAGCAAAGTCGCCATCTACCCCGGCTCCTTTAATCTTCGCCCACCTACGGGCAACATGAACATCGCCAGCGGACTCGGCATCTTCGAAAGATCAATACCGCCGTCGCCCACAACACCTCGAAGCGCTCGCTGTCCGCCCGGAGGAGCGCGCGTCGCCCTGCTCAAGAAGCTCTTCAAGGGCCGCAGGGACGAGGTCGATACTTTCGAGGGCCTTGCTGGGCCGAATACGCCCAGCGAAAGACCAACGCTATCCTCCGCGCTTGCGCACGGTGGCGGATTATGAATACGAATTGCAGATGTCCTTCGTCAACAAAAACCTCTACCCGAAGCTCGAGCACCATCTTCATGATGACCGAGAGCCCGCTTCTCCCCCACATCAGCTCGACAATCATCAAGCGAAATCGCGTACTTTCGGGGTTCGGGTGAAGGGCCTGGTGCACCCCCTGGTCGCCAAGACCATCCGTGCGAAACTCAAGGAAAGAGCCTAAGACATGGTGAAACTCGCGCAACGCATCCAAAAGGTGAAACCCTCTCCCACCCTGGCCATCGACACCAAGGCCAAGGCGATGAAGGCAGAGGGCATCGACGTGGTCGGCTTCGGCGCCGGCGAGCCCGATTTCGACACGCCCGAGCACATCAAACAGGCGGCCATCGCGGCCCTGAAGGCGGGCAAGACCAAGTACACTCCGGTGGGCGGGGTCAACGAGTTGAAGGACGCGATTATCGCGAAGCTGAAACGCGACAACAACCTAAGCTACACTCGCGACGAAGTCCTGGTCAGCTGCGGCGGCAAGCATTCCCTCTACAACATCGCGCAGGTCCTCCTCGAGGCCGGCGACGAGGTGATCATTCCCGCGCCCTATTGGGTGAGCTATCCCGACCAGGTGCTCTTAAACGATGCGACCCCCGTCATCGTCGAGACGAAAGAGGCGAACGGCTTCAAGATCACGCCGCAAGAGCTGGAAAGGGCCGTCACCCCCAAGACCAAGGCCTTCGTCCTGAACAGCCCCTCCAACCCGACGGGCTCGGCCTACTCCCGAAAAGAGCTCGAGGCGGTCGCCGAGGTGCTGGTCGCCAAGAACGTCCTCTGCATCTCCGACGAGATTTATGAAAAGATCGTCTACGAGGGCTTCGAATTCGTTTCCATCGCCTCGCTGAACGACAAGATCAAGGCCCTGACCGTGACGGTCAACGGCGCCAGCAAGGTCTACTCGATGACTGGCTGGCGGATGGGCTATGCGGCGGGCCCCAAGGAGATCCTCGCGGCCATGACCAAGTTGCAAGGGCAGGTCACGACCAACATCAACAGCATGACGCAGTGGGCCTGCGTCGCCGCCCTCAACGAATCGCAGGATTTCTTGAAGGAGTGGGTGGCCGAGTTCCAGCGCCGCCGCGACTACATCGTCAAGCGCTTCAACGCCATGCCGGAGATCCGCTGCTATAACCCGCAGGGCGCCTTCTACGTCTTCCCCAACATCTCCGCCTACCTCGGCAAGAGCGCGGGCGGCCGCAAGATCGAGACCGACTCGGCCTTCTGCGAGTACCTGCTGGAGAAGCACCTGGTGGCCTGCGTCGCGGGCTCGGGCTTCGGCGCGCCGGGCTACATGCGGCTCTCCTACGCGACCAGCATGGAGAACATCCAAAAGGGCCTCGACCGCATCGAGAAGGCCTTGGGCGATTTTTCCTAGAAGGTCGGCGTCGAAGGGAAATCCGCCGGCAGGTTGACCCGCGAGTCGTCCGGCAAGAGCAGCTCGAGGAAGGGCACGTTCGTCACGTCGATGTCGATGTCCAGGCAGGTGCTCTGAGCGACTTCCACGGCCGTGGAGAGCTCGGCGCAGACGGCGGTGAAGTTCTCGATGGGCGGCGGAGGTACCAACGCGAGCGAGGGGAACAGGGTGAAATTCTGCAAGGTGCCGCTCCAGAAGTTGAAGTCGGTGCGGTAGCGCGCGACGTACTGGAGGGTGGAGGGCGGCTCGACCGGCGTGCCGTCGCTGTTCACCTGGTTGTTGCTGTAGCGGATGGTCTTGAGCAGGCGGTCCTCGCTCGGATCGGTGTCGTCCAAGGCGGTCTGCTCGGTCCGGACGTAGGCGACGTTCGAATCGGGCGTGAAGAAGATCGACTGGAACAAGGTGTAGTACTCGGTGAGCAGGTCGAGCGGCCGAGCCGGGTTGCGGTGGTTGTAATCGACCCCCAAATTGGTGACGCCGACCGGCGGGTCGCCCGGAATGATGAACAGACTGATGCTGAGCCGGAAGGTGCCCACGCCGGGATCGCCTTCGTCTTCGGGCGTCTCTGGGTCGTCGGGGATGTTCAACTGCTCGAAGATACCCGCCATGAAGGGGACGAATTCCCCGTTCAACGCGCTGTCCCTCCAAATACGGTAACACACCGGCTGCAAATCCTCGAAAGGCGCCTCCGAAGGGCAGACCGAATCGCAGCCGGTGGGACAGGTGCAGCCGGTGCAGGCCTCGTCGATCCCGTCGCCGTCGTAGTCGAAGGGCGTGAAGTCGATCTTCAACCTTTGGTCCGGAAGGATATTCTGCGAGTCGAAAAATCGCGTGATGGGATTGAAGGGGATGTTCAATTCCGAAAGGCTCGCCAAGAACAGCTCGACCTGGGTATTGACGAAATTGTTGACCGTGAAGCCGAAGACGATCCCGTCGAAGTACTCGCCGCCCACCGGCAGGACCTGGGGCTTGAAGCCGCCGTCGTCCGCCAGGAACTTCAAGGTGGCGCCGCCGCCGACCACGTTGGTCTCGCTGACGTCGATCGCGACGTCGTCCGGGAAGGAGAGCGAGGCCGGGAGCTCCGCCAGGGGCGCGGGGGCGGTGGCGGGATTCAAGGCGGTGCAGGCCATCCCCAAGACCGCGAGGATCGGCGCCAGGTAGGTCCAAATTCGCTTTTTGATCTCTTTCATCACGGTTTAAGGCTCCACGCAGCAAACGCCGTTGCAGGCCATGTCGAAGCTGCCCACGCCGAAGCCGATCAATTCGTTGCAGACGGGCTGGCCGAAGGTCCCGCATTCGACGGCGAAGCCCAGCGATTCGATGATCGGGCAGTCGACCTCGGGATTCGGCTCGAAGACGAAACAAATCTCGGAGGTGAGGGCGATGCCGCAGACGCCGAAGCCGGCAGTCCCGCCGCATTCTCCCGGGTTCACCGGGTCGTCGCAAAGATCCCCGAAGGTATCGGAAGGGACGAATTCGCAGCAGCCGTTCGCGTTGCACTGATGCCCGAATTGGGCGCATCCACCGGTCAGGCCGTAACGGTCGTTAATCTCATCCGCCCTCTGGCAGGTCATCTTCAAGCTGGTATCGGAAGGAGGACAATCCTGGCAGCATCCGCTGGTGCAACCCAGATCCAGGGAGCAAGAATCCGGGCTCTCGCAGGAATCCACATTAGGGGCGCAGGGACAGGCATCGCCCTTGCCGTCCAAGTCGCTGTCGAGCTGGTCCGGATTTTCGATGGCCGGACAGTTGTCGCAGAGGTCGCCCACCCCGTCCGCGTCGGTGTCGGATTGGTTGGGGTTCGGCAGATTCAGGCAATTGTCCGTTAGGTCGTCCCTAAAGTCGTTGTCGGCGTCTTGAAAACAGCTGGAGGCGTTGAGCGAAGAGAGGCAATTCAAGCCCGCGAAGCGGCTGGCGGACTGCAGGACTTGGACCACCGGTATGGGAGGCAGGCCGGGGGCATCGACCGCCAGCGAAAACTTGGACCCGATCTGCAGGATTTCCAGATCCCCCGTGACGCCCGAGCCCTGCATGTTCAGGGTGATCTCCGCCTGGGTGAGATCCGGGTTGCAGCCGGGGAAATCGATCTGGAAGTTGTAATTAAAAGTCCCGTTCATCAACTGGCCGGTGCCGACCAGGACGCCTCGAAAGACGATGGTGCCGACAAGCGTGTAGGAGCAATCCGCGCCCTCGGCGGCCGTGCAGTCCCCGACGAGGTCCGCGGCGCCGGCCTCGGAGGTGGTGACGCTAGACGACAAATTCGATTGGCACAGCATGCCGGGGATGCTCGCCAGCTTGGCGAAATTTTGGGAATTCAGCGAGATGTTCGCCGCCTCGGAGAGCCCCAAGGCGTTCAATGCGGCGGTAGTGGTGACGGTCGCGACGGAGATGCTGTTGATCCGGCTGGAATTTGCTCCGGTGAACTTGTTTTGAGTCAGGAGTTCAGATTCGGAGGGCTCGCCTCCGCCGCAGGCGACCAAGAGGCTGATGACCACCGGGATAATCCAATTTCGACGCATCTTCCCTACCCCTCACAATCCTCTAGAATGTCTCAATAAATCGATTTTAATGGAAATCGTTCTGCCTTGAAAAGCTTTAATAACGTCTCGAGAAAATTTTTGTGCCGGAAAAATAGACGGGGGGCCTTAGCCCCCCGTAATTATTTAGACTAATGCCGACGCCTTTTTCCTTAGTAGACACCGACTTGATTTCCGTCCGCGCAGGAATCCGCGGAAGAGTTCACGCACTTCGTGGTCTCCACGGTATTGCAACCGATCGCCGTCGGATTCGAGGTCGGGCAGAAGAAGCTAGTTTCCGACCTTCTCCTTTCCTTGCAACCGAGTCCGCCGACCTGCGTGCCTGTGTTGCAGCTGATCGTCCCGTTGGTGAGAACGTGGTTTCCGACGTCGATGATCGGTCCACAAGGATTGATCAGGTCGATATTCCAGAGAATTTGACCTATCTTGATCGACTCGTCGAAGATCGAGTTGGGAACCAAGTTTACGATGGAAGTCGCCAGGAAGGTCGGGTCCAATTCCGTGCAAAGGTTGCTGGTACTCGCCGGAGCGACCGCGCAAGAAAATTGGTTGTTGGGATCCATCTGGCTCCGAT
>JASOAK010000031.1:0-29610 GCA_048499175.1 bacterium | reverse complement strand
GCCGCCGAGCACGCCCACGAGGCCAAGCGCCGCGACCAGGAGGCGAGCTTCTCCGCCAACGCGGCCGCCCTCTACTTCGAGCAGCACCGCTGGGCCAAGGCCTACCTCCTCTACCAATCGGCCCTGGGCCTGACCCGCGAGCTGCAAAACCGCGCGCTGGAGGCCTCCATCCTCAACAACCTGGGCAACCTCTACCTCTACTTCGGGCGCTGGCACGAGGCGGAGGGGGCTTTGATCCGCTCGCTGGACCTCGCGCGGCAGCAGGGGCTCAAGTCGCTGATCGCCTACAACCTTTATCTCATGACGGTGGCCGAGGAGGGGCGCGGCAATCCCGAAAAGGTCGAGGACTACCTGCGCCAGGCCCTCAAGGAGGCCGAGGCGCTGGGCGAGACCGAGGTCCTGCTGCAAACCCAGCTGGCCCGGGCCCATTTCGAGGCGGGCCGCGGCCGCGCCGCCGAGGCGGAGGCGGCCCTCGACGAATTGCGGCGCGCCGCCGAGGCGGCCGACGAGCCGAAATACCTGCTGCAGGCCGAGTGGCTGCGCGCGAAGACCGCGATCGGGGAGGGCCGGCATCGGGAGCCATGGATCGCCGGGACCCTGGAGAAGGTCCGCGAGGACGCGGCCGGACGGGCGGCGACCAACGTCCTCTGGCAGGTCCACATCGACTTCGGCGACTTGGAGCGCCTGCAGGGGCGCTTCGACGAGGCGGCGGCCTCCTACCACCGCGCCCAGGAGATCTTGAGCGAGCTGCTCCAGGAGGTCCCCGAGTCCTACCGCGAGAGCTTCTTCCGCGACCGCAAGAAGGAGCGGCTGCGCCGCGGCCTGGAGGCCCTCGAGGCCGCGCGCCGCAAGGCCGGCGACGAGACCACCGCCAAGGACATCCCCCTGCCGCCCGCAGAGGAGCCCGGCTTTCCCGGCGTGAGCTTCGCCCGCTGGGTCGACGTCAACCGCCGCATCCTCCAGCAGCACCACAGCCAAGCCCTGCTCGAGGAGATCCTCGCCTCCGCCCTGGCGCTGACCGACGCGGAGCGCGGCTTCGTCATCCTCTCCGAGCAGGACGCCCTCGAGATCCGCGCCGCCCGCAATCTGGACCCGAAGGGCCTGGAAAGCGACGCGATGCGGTTCAGCCGCACCGTGGCCCGCGAGGTGCTGCGTCAAGGCGCCTCGCAGGTGATTCTTGACGCACAAAATGACGCGCGATTTTCCCTGGCGGCCTCCGTGCAGGAGTTGCAGCTGCGCTCCCTGATTTGCGTGCCGCTCAAGGCCGGGGCCAAGGCCCGCGGTCTCGTCTACCTGGACAACCGCCTGCGCCGGGGCGTCTTCACGCCCGAACACCTCCCGCTGCTCGAGGCCCTGGCCGATCAGGCCTCGCTGGCCCTCGAGCACGCCCGACTCCACGAGGAGAACGAGCGCGCCATCCGGGAATTGACGCAGTCGAAGGCCCTGATCGAAAAGCTCAACGCGGCCCTGGAGCGAGACCTGGAGACCACCAGCGCCAGCCTCGAGGCCGTGCAGGAGGGCCTGCGCCGGCAGAACCAGGAGCTCGCCCTCAAGTACAAGTACGACAAGATTTTAGGCGAGAGCCCCAGGCTTAAAGAGGTCCTGAAGAGCCTCGACAAGGTCGTCGACAGCAACATCAACGTCTTCATCTACGGCGAGTCCGGAACCGGCAAGGAACTGATCGCCCAGGCCATCCACTTCAACGGCCCGCGCAAGGACAAGCCCTTCGTCACCGAGAACTGCGCGGCCCTCCCCGAGACGCTGCTGGAGAGCGAGCTCTTCGGCCACGTCCGCGGGGCCTTCACCGGCGCCGAGCGCAACAAGGTCGGGCTCTTCGAGGCGGCGCACGGCGGCACCGTCTTTTTAGACGAGGTGGGCGAGATGTCGACCGCCCTGCAGGCCAAGCTGCTGCGCGTCCTGCAGGAGGGCACGGTGCGGCGCCTGGGCGAGAACCAATACCGCCGCGTCGACGTGCGCGTCGTCTCCGCCTCCAATAAGGACCTCTGGCAGCTGGTCCAGGAGAAGAAGTTCCGCCAGGATCTCTTCTTCCGCCTCAACGTGATGAAGCTAAAATTGCCCCCGCTGCGCGAACGCCGCGAGGACATCCCCCTGCTCCTCGAGCATTTTTTGACGCAGCTGGCGGCGGAGGCCGGGCAGAAACCCCTCAAGATTCATCCCGAGGCCTTGCAGGTCCTGATGAACTACGACTGGCCGGGCAACATCCGCGAGCTGCAGAACGAGGCGCGGCGCCTGGTGGCCCTGGCCTCCGGGCGCGAGATCCTGGCCGAACACCTCTCGCCGCACTTGAGCGCCGCCGTCGGCGCCGGCCTGCAGGACCTCTACGCCCGCGGCCTGGACCCGCAAATCGAGGACCTGGAAAAGAAGGCCATCCTCCACACCCTCGGCATGGTCCGCGGCAACAAGGTGAAGGCGGCCAAGCTCTTGAAGATCTCCCGCCGCACCCTCTACCTCAAGATGCGGGCCTTCGGGATCGCGCCGCGCTTCGGGAAAAAATCCCCCGCCGCCGCCCCGCAAAATGGCTAATCGGAAGTCATTCTGAAAAGGCGCCTCCGGACCCCGCCGATCAATCCCCAAGGATTTCCACCGTCTCAACACATCCGCCCCGTTTGGCATCCCACTTGTAATGTCTTGGCCTCGACACACCTCGGTTGGATTGGGGGCACCCCCCTCCTCCCCGTCGGGAGGAGGGGGACCGAGGTGTGGCCGACGCGCCCGCGACGATTCCTTGCGTCGTCCGGACGCGCGTCCAAAGGGAGGCCACGATGAGAACCCTTCATGCCTTTTTAGTTTCTATGTTGGCTCTGAGCCTGATCGCCTGCGGCGGGGCCGTGGCGCCCGGACCCGGCGGCGGCTCGGGGGGCGGCGGCGGCGGGGACTGCGACGGCTTCGGCGGCACGGTCGCCGACAACGCCGGCGTCACCTACGGCTGCGTCGACCCGGCGGGGGCGCTCTACGAGATGAAATTCGACGGCCAGGGCGGCTTCGTCTGGTACTTCATTACTACCGGCGATCCGCCCGTAACGAACGGCCAGTACTCGGTGGTCGGCGACCAGGTGCGCCTCGTCATCCCCGGCTTCGACGTCGGCGGCGCGGACTTCGACGAGACCTCGACCGCGACCACGGTGAGGCTCGGCATGCTGGCGGCCTTTCAGACGCCGCGACTCGCCTGCGGCGCCTTCCGCCACGACTTCGACCTGGGCGCCATGGACGCCGCGGACTACCGCTGCCAGCCCTACTCCGCCGGGCCCGGCGTGACGCACTTTCCGGTCTTTCGCTTAGGCGGCCTGGACGCGACGCAAAACAGCCCCCTCTTCAATCGGCCCCAACCCGGCGCCGCCTTCTGGAGCACGCAGAAGGACGTCGCGGGCAGCATCAGCAACGAAGATTATTATGGGATCTACCGACAGCTTGGGAATAAGATCTGCATGTACTTCCCGGGCGCGCCGGCGGACCGACGCGAGGTGGAGGCCGAATTCGGCGCCAACCTCGAGACCTTAAGCGTCGATCGCAGCGAGCTGAGCGCCTCCGGGCCCTGCGGACGGATTTGAGGACCTGAGGAGCGAGGAGCCTGCCCGCGACTTCAAAACCGCGATATGGCGACCCGCCCTCCCGCCTCCGCCGGGAAACCGCAACGCTAGATCCCATAAGGAGCCCCCATGAAACGAAATATCCTCATCCTCTTCAGCCTCCTCCTGCTCCCCGCCTGCTTCGGAGGCGGCGGCGGAGACGGAGGAGGCGGCAACAACTGCGCCCCGGCGGCCTTCTTCGTGGCCGGCACGTGGAACTCGAGCTTCCTCTGCCAGGACGACAACCCGAGCTTCGGCTGCTTCAACGGGGGCGACGTCCTGACGGTCACTCAGGACGGCGACGAGGCCGCGCCGGGCAACAACGTGAGCTTCACGGACAACAACGGCGGGAGCTTCTCCGGCCTGCTCTGCGGCACCACCTTCCTCTGGAACGGGACCGCCCCCGGCATCACCGAGGGAGGGACTTGGGAATTCAGCGACGCGGAGCATTTCAGCAAGGACACCAGCTACAACCGTGACGACGGCACGGGCGGCGGCACCTGCACGGGGGATGGAGTCCAAGAGCCGTTGCCTGGCCCGCCCCTGCCGGCCTGTCCTTAAGCGGCCGCGGAAATTTTTATGGGGAATTATCCCCAAGCTATACGGGAGGCACTATGAAACCCTTCATCCTCTTCGGCGTCTTCGGCGCCCTCACCCTCTTTGCCCTGGGCTGCGGCAGCGAAAGATCCTGCGTCACCAGCTCGGACTGCGGCGGGGAGCTCAACTTCTGCGACAACGGGACCTGCCGGACCAGTCCGGGCGAGATCGTCTTCGAGGGCGAGGACGCGGCGGAGGCCGAGATGGATAAATAATATCCATTTATTGAGTTCGTTCGAAATAATCATAATAAATATAATAAAATCAATAAATTAAATGTATGCTTTTTTGGCACTCTATTTGTAATAAGCTCCTCCTAGGAGGATCTTTTATGAAGAAATTAGCGACCTTGCTTTTCTTGGGAATCACCCTGACCTTGAGCGTATTCGCGCGCCCGGCCCTGGCGGGGACGGGGGTCTTCGTCAACGGACGGGCCTTAAACGTGCCTCAACTCATCGCCGTCAGCCGGGCCTTAGGCTACGTCCCGGCCCCGGGTTATTACTGGTACGATCCGCGCAGCGGAAACTACGGCCGGGTCGGCGGCTCGGGCGGCGGGGATCGCTTCTGGTCGAGCTCCTTCAGTGCGGGCAACTCCACCGCGGACAACTCCCAGGGCTATGTCAGCGTCCCCGGCTACGGCCCGGTCAGCTACGGGATGTAGGGGGTAGCGATGGAGTTCGGGATCGAGGCCTTCCACCGGGGACAAACCGCGCTGCGCCTGATTCACGACGACGGGGATGGCGTCCCCGGTCCCCAAGACCGCTATATCGAGATCTGGAGCGGGAAGGAGGCCGAGGTCCCGGCGGTGGAGGAGAGCCTGGTGCCCTTCTACCGAGGCGCCTTCGAAGCACTGCTGCGCCGGGACGGCCGAGGAACTTGGGGCGGTTACGCCCTGGGGACTCGAGTACTCCATGCCGCCCCGGAAGTCCGAAAGCGCCTGCTCGCCCACCTGGGGTCCCGAGACTTGGGGGCCGGGGGCTGGCTGGCCCTCGAGCGCACGGCGAAGGCCCGGGGGGATTTGGAATTCGGCCGGACCCTGAACCGACTCTTTCGGGAGGGGGAGCTGGCTCGGGGCTGTCGGCGCCTCCCCTTCCCCGATGCCTGGGGGGATTCCATCTTCCTCGAGCCGAAGAGCCCTTCCCTAAAAACTTGGTACAGAATTGAAAGGGCGGCTTTGCCCGAGGGGGAACGGCAGGAGCTGGCCCGGGTCTTGGGTCGCTTCGTCTCGGTCAACTTGGAGGCCGAGGTCGACCCGAAGGCCCTCCTTAGGCTCGGTGCCTGGGCCCGGGACTACCACCGCCAAGGCCTCCCCCTCCCGCCCCATATTAGGATTTTCAAACCCGTCGCCTCGGGCCCCGATCAGACCCCGGGAGGGAGCTACCGGGCCAAGACCGACACCCTCTCGATCCCGGCCGACGCCGGACCCGATGCCTGGGCCCATGAGTGGAGCCATTTCCTGCTCGATGTCCTAAATGACCAAAATGGGCTTAATTCAACCTTTTATGAACCAAACGTTTCATTGAATTCGAATATATTTGATCCCAACAGATGCTCAACTTGGGAATCTTTATCCATATCCATCTACGCCGGCACCTGCGACCGCGAGCGGCGCGCCACGGTCATGGACGGATCGAAAAAGGCCGCCGAGGATCCCGCCGAAACCCTGGCCGCGGTCCTCGAGGAAGGGAGTGGCGCCGCCCTGCCCAGCGCCCTCCACCTCAATTTGACCGAGGTCTATTTTCTGCAAAAGCTCCGAGTCGCGGTCTACTGGAGCGAGGCGGAAGACGCCGAGATCGCTCCGGCCGAGCTCCGCAAACTTTGGAAGACGGCCCGGGACTTTCACCGTTACTTGGGCCGGGATGTCCCCGCGCCCCCCGCCCCGGATTCCAATTCCTCCACTCGTCAGTCCCTTGTCGAGCAGGCCGCTTGGGTGCGCCGTCTCGAGGCCGAGATCCTCCCTCAGGCCAAACGGCGGCGGCAAGAAAAGTTGGCCTGGGCCCGCGGCCTTTTGGAGGCCCTCCGTCCCTCCGACCCGAATCGCGGGTTTCCCGACCCCAGCAGGTGGCAGGAGGTTGTCCGATGACATCATACCCCAGGGCTTGGGCCATCATGTCCTCTCTCGAAATCCTGTCCGAGCTAGGTGGTCGGGGATCCGGAACTTGGGCCCTCCGGTACCCACGATGTTTCTCACCTCGACTTTCTTGCAAGGCAACAACCGCTGGATTTTGAGGACCGATAATACCAAGATGGAGGGCAAGATGAGGGTCTGGGCACTTCCACTCTTCGCGACGATCTTTACAGCGGCCCTGCTGGCCTGTAGTGGCAGCGGCGGGACGGGGGCCCTGGAGGGCGCGGTCGAGGCCCCGGGCTCCAGCCTCTCCAACCAGGCCGGGCCGGTGGAGCGACCGCCGGTGACGGTCGACAGCGGACCGCAAGGCGGCTGTCCGCAGGTTTGCAAAGACCCCGCGGCCTTCCCCAGCTCCGACGATATCCCCGAGCTATGCCGGGAGCTCTGGGAAGACCCCCGCGACCTCTGCGGGATCCATCTCCCGCGCTATGAGCCGGCCCAGAACCCAAACTACACGCCCCCGGACCTGCCCCAAGTCCTGCGACCGGAGGTCGACTGCAGCGAGTACCTCGTCGCCATCGGGGGCTACCGCCCCGAGGCCGTGCCGTCCCTCTGCCGCGAGGCCTACGAGCGCTGGTGGTTCCGCACCCAGCTGCGCGAGGTGCCCGAGCTCCGGCAACCTGAGCTGGAGCTCCCGATCCGTTCCCTTCCCTAGCCCCTTTTCAGGGTCCTTAAGGAAGAGTCCGCGGCCCTTCTCTCATCGCAAAATTTCCGATTGCCAGGCCAAGACGAGGACGTTAGGAAGGGGCCCGTATCGCCCAGGCGTATAGCTCAGTTGGTTAGAGCGCCTCGTTCACATCGAGGAGGTCTGCGGTTCAAGTCCGCATACGCCTACCCTTGGGGGCCGTTTTCGAACGGCCCCTCTTTTTTCGGGAGGCCCATGCCCGCCCCCAATGCGAAAAAGCTCCTCGAAAAACTGCGCAGGCTCTACCCGGAGGCCCGCTGCGGCCTGGACTACGGCTCGCCCTTCGAGCTGCTGATCGCCACCATTCTCTCGGCCCAGTGCACCGACAAGCGCGTCAACCTGGTAACCCCGGCGCTTTTTCAACGGGCGAACAGTCCGGAGCAGATGCTCCGATTAGGCGAGAAGGGTCTCGTTTCCTTCATCAAGACCTGCGGCCTCTACCAGGCCAAGGCCAAAAACATCCTCGCCACCTGCGAGAAATTGGTCCGCGAGTTTGAGGGTCAAGTCCCCGCCTCGCTCGAGGCCCTGACCCGGCTGCCGGGCGTCGGCCGCAAGACCGCCAACGTGGTCCTCTCCAACGCCTTCGACACCCCCGCCATCGCGGTGGACACCCACGTCTTCCGGGTCTCGCGGCGCCTGGGCCTGGCCCGCGGCAAGAACCCCCACCAGGTCGAGCTGGCCTTACAAAAGGCGATCCCGCAAAAAGACTGGAGCGAGGCCCACCACCTCTTGATCTCCCACGGCCGGGGTCTTTGCTCGGCGCGCAGTCCGCAATGCGAGGCCTGTCCCTTGAATTCTGAATGCGATTACTTTCAAAACGAGCGGCAAAGCGGGGCTGCCTCGTCAGGCAGGGCAGGGAAAACACCTCCAGGGGAACGTCGTCGAAAGGTCGACGACCGTAGCACGGCTTCGAAGGATGGGGTCGGCCCGGGTCGCGACTACCGAATGAAAAGATAGAGCGATGCGGAAACCCGGCCTTGCTCAGAATCCAAAGGCCAGCTTCGCCACCCCCGCCGGCCCCAAGGCGAGAAAGATGTCCTTGAAGCGGTTCGCCAGCGCGACGCCGCGGATCTCGCCGTCCACCTCGATCTCGGCGATCTTCGCCGGGTCGGCCGGGTTGCTGAGATTGAAGACGCCCAAGACCCGGGGCTGGATCGGGACGAAGAGGTAGAGGTCGTCCTCGGTCAGGGCCGGGCGCGGGGCCCGCACGCCTTCGACCGTGTTGGCGGCGGGCAGGCCCGCGAGGCTGCCGTACTCCTGCATCTGGAAGTTGGCCCCGATCCCGAAGGTCTTGATCAGGACCTTGCGGGTCGCGCGGTTGACGAAGGAGACCACCGCCAGGTCGCCGCGGCTGCCCAGCAGGACGCGATCGGCGATCCATTCCTCGGTGCCCAGGCTCATCCGCGCTACGGGGCTCTTTTTCTCCAGGTCAATCGCGATCAAGCCGGTAGCTCCGGCGGCGACGAAGGCGCCCTTCCCGTCCGCGGTCAAGGCCACGTCGCGCGCGTCCTGCAGGGGGATGAGGTTCATCGCCTTGGCCAGATCGCCGCTTAAGAAGGCCTTCGCCGGCTGCGCGGCGGGCTTGTCCAAGATCGCGACGCCCGCCCCGCCGATGTTGCCCGAGACCCGCGCGATCGCGACCGCGATGCGCAGACCCGTCTCGAGGCTGCGGCCCGCGATCCCCGAGCCGCGCAAAGCCCCTTGGGGCGAGACCGCGCCGATCAAATTCTTCGAAAGCTCCACGACCGTCGCATCCTTCGGATTGCCGGAGACCAGGCCCAACAGCCCCTCCGCCGCGCCCCGCTTCAGGGCCGCGGGGTCCTCGGAGAGATAGAGCAAGGGACTCAAATCCCCGCCGCTGCGGAAATCCGCGTGGGCGGGATAGGTCCCGTCGGGGGCGTTGGCGGCCTCGCTCACCGTAAAGTCCTGGCCCTTGAGGACGCCCAAAGCCCCGCCGGCCTGCGTGCCTTCGTCGCCCACCCAGACGCGGACCGCGTCGGGGCTGGCCTTGACCCAGGCGGCGCTGAGGATGCCGGGCAGGCTCTTGAGCTGGGAGACGGCGTAGCCCTCACCCTGCGGCTTGAAGGCCAGGACCTTCAATTGATTGCCGTCCGCGATCAGGGCCACGGAATTGTCCGCGACCCTCCCCGGCGTCACCTCGCTGATCGCCAAAAATCCCTCGGCCGCCTCGCCGCTCAGCGGTACCTCTTTGGACTGCTTGAGGTCGATCATCCGCAGCGACAGCCCCTTCGGGCCGGGGACGCTGAGCAGGGCCATGTTGGCGCCGGGGATGAGGGTGGCGTGGTCGATGGGCAGCGACTCGCCCACGGTCACGCGGCGGTCGCCGCCCAGGCGCCCGCTCGCGTCGATCTCGAAGATGCGCAGGCCGTAGTCCTTGCGACCCTGCGCGGTGCGGTCGACGCCGATCGCGGCCATCAGGTAGTTCTTCCCGTCGAGGCTATAGGTCGCCAGCGAGGTGATGGACCCGCCCGAAGGGATGGAGGCGACCAGGTTGCCGGTCGAGAAGTCGATCAAGTGGATGGAATCCTCCTCCGCGACGTAGATGTTGCGCTGGGAGAAGGCGAGGAAGAGCGGGTTTTTCAAAAAGCCGCCCAGGCTGGTCTTGAGCTTGGGGTGCAGGGGGTCGCTTAAGTTCCAGAGGTCGATGCTGCGCTCGAGCAGGGCGAAGAAATAGGGCACGCCCTCGTAGTCGAAGGGGATGATGCGGCGGCGGATGTTTTTCCCCAGCGGGGGAAAATCGGTCTTCTTGAAGCCGGCGACGGGGTCGGACTGGAGCACCGACCAGGTACCCTCCGGGACTTGGACGTAGATCGTCCCCTTGCCTGCGGCGTCGACCATCGCGAAGAACTGGGCGACGCTGCGCTGCAGGCCGATCTTGGCCAAGGGACTCAAATCGGGGCTGAAGATCTCGATGTCGTTGCCGCGGGCGGCGACCCATTTGTCGCCCATGCGCTTGACTCCGACCCAGGCTCCGCCGATGCGCCCCACCGCCTGGAGCCTTGCGGGAAAGGCCGAGACCTTGAGGTCGGCGCTGGTCTCGGTCTTGCCGTCGCTGGCCTGGAGGCGCAGCACCCACTCGGCCGGGGCCTCGAGGTCGCCGACGACCAGCCGCGGTTGCAGGTCGGAGGGCTTGTGGATCTTGATCGAGTCCTGCGGCCCGGAGAGGATCGTCCACAGGAACTTGAGCGGGGTCTTGCCACCGTAATTCGCCTGGACCTTGTCGAGGACCAGGGTGCTGCCCTCGGCGGTTTTGATTGGCTCGCCGACGCCGAGCTGGATCATCGCCTGGCTCTCGGTGGGGAGGCTCTCCGCGCTGGGAACCTGCTCGCCGAGGCCCGCGCCGGGGGCGGGGGTGGCCGCAAGACCAGGGGCGGGAGTCGCCCCGGGGAGGGGAGTCGCCGGAGGTTTTTCTCCCGGGCCGGGGGTCCCGCGCGGCGCCGGGCTCGCTTGGGGTGCGGGGCTCGTCGCCTCGGCCTCGGGGCTCGCCGGGGCCTCCGTCGCGGGGGGGCGCTTGGCGGGCGCCTTCTTTTTCTTCCGGCAGCCGCCGCAGGCGCCCAGGCCGAGGGTCAGGCACAGCAACAGGGAAATCCAGGGGACGAGACGGAAGAGAGATCGCCGCTTCAAGATAGCCTCTCCTTTTTCAAGGGGGGTGAGGGGACCCTTTTAAACCAGGGGGCGGTTTGGGGACAGTAAAATTTCCGGGCGAAAAGACGGGAGCAAGGATCTTGGTTTATCGGCCAGGGTCGTAGGGGCGAACCTTGGGTTCGCCCTCCCCACGGAGGATGAATTTTCAGAAGCTTCCGGCGGTAAAAAAATCCGTGCCCAAGGGGCGAACCCAAGGTTCGCCCCTACAGCTCGGTGGCGGCCTGGAGACGGACCTGTTCCTTGAGCCGGTGCCGCTGCAGCTCCTCGTACTGTCCGGGTTCAAGGGTGGTTTGGCCGAGCTGCTTCTCGAGCTTGTCCAGCTCTTGCTTGGACTTGGCGGCGTCGAGCTCCTCGGCCCGCTCGACATGGTCGGCCATGACGAGGGCCTTCTCTTCGTAGACCTCGAGGAAGCCGCCCTCGACGACGAAGGCGTGCCGCTTGCCGCCCTTCTTGTAGTAGAGGCGGCCGATCGCGAGCGGCGTGACGTAGTGGGCGTGGCCGGGCAGGACGCCGAATTCGCCCTTGGGACCGACGGCGTAGATCTCCTCGGCCTCGTCGGAGGCGATGTTTTGATAGGGGGTGACGATTTCGATTTTCATACGCCCGTATTCCTACGCCGCCAGTTTCTGCGCCTTGGCCAAGGCCTCTTCGATGGTGCCGACCAGGTAGAAGGCCTGCTCGGGGATGTCGTCGTGCTTGCCGGCCAGGATCTCCTGGAAGCCGCGCAGCGTGTCCTTCAGCTCGACGTACTTGCCTTCCAGTCCGGTGAACTGGGCGGCGACGAAGAAGGGCTGCGAGAGGAAGCGCTGCACCTTGCGGGCCCGGGACACGACCAGCTTGTCCTCTTCGGAGAGCTCGTCCATGCCCAAGATCGCGATGATGTCCTGCAGGTCCTTGTAGCGTTGCAAGAGCTGCTGGGTGGCGCGCGCCGTCTGGTAGTGGTCGGCGCCGATGACCTGCGGGTCGAGGATCCGCGAGGTCGAGTCGAGCGGGTCGACGGCCGGATAGATCCCCAGCTCGGCGATCTGGCGCGAGAGCACGGTGGTCGCGTCCAAGTGGGCGAAGGTCGTCGCCGGCGCCGGGTCGGTCAAGTCGTCGGCGGGGACGTAGATCGCCTGGACCGAGGTGATCGAGCCCTTGTTGGTCGAGGTGATGCGCTCTTGGAGCTCGCCCAAGTCGGTGGCCAGGGTCGGCTGGTAGCCGACCGCGGAGGGGATGCGGCCGAGCAAGGCCGAGACCTCGGCGCCCGCCTGCGTGAAGCGGAAGATGTTGTCGATGAACAGGAGCACGTCCTGGTTTTCTTCGTCGCGGAAGTACTCGGCGACGGTGAGCGCGGAGAGCGCGACGCGGGCGCGGGCGCCCGGCGGCTCGTTCATCTGTCCGTAGACCAGGCAGGTCTTGTTGATGACGCCCGACTCCTTCATCTCGTGCCAGAGGTCGTTGCCCTCGCGGGTGCGCTCGCCGACGCCGCCGAAGACGGAGTAGCCGCCGTGCTTCAGCGCGACGTTGTTGATCAATTCCATGATGAGGACGGTCTTGCCGACGCCGGCGCCGCCGAACAGGCCGATCTTGCCGCCCTTGGAGTAGGGCGCGAGCAGGTCGATGACCTTGATCCCGGTCTCGAACATCTCGACCTTGGTCGACTGGTCGGTGAAGATCGGCGCGGGGCGGTGGATGGGATAGGCCTTGGTGGCCTTCACGGGGCCGCCCTCGTCGACGGGGGCGCCGACGACGTTGAGGATGCGTCCCAAGGTCTCGGGGCCGACCGGCATGCGGATGGGCTGGCCGGTGTTTTTCACCTCTTGGCCGCGGATCAGGCCGTCGGTGGAGTCCATGGCGATGCAGCGGACCGTCTTTTCGCCCAAGTGCTGGGCGACCTCGACGACGAGGTTGTCCTTCTGGTCGTTGATCGCGGGATTGGTGACCAAGAGGGCGGTGTAGATCTCGGGCAGCTCGCCGACGGGAAATTGCACGTCGATGACCGGTCCGATGACCTGGACGATCTTTCCGGTGCTCAGTTTTTCAGACATGGGATGCTCCTTTGCGAATGCTCAAAAAAACCTGGGAGGGCGAACACGAGGTTCGCCCCTACTTCAGCGCCTCGGCGCCGTTGACGATGTCCATCAGCTCGGTGGTGATCGCGGCCTGGCGCGCGCGGTTGTACATCAGCGTCAGGGAGTGGATCATCTCCTTCGAATTGTTGGTCGCGTTTTCCATCGCGCTCATCCGCGCGCCCAGCTCGCTGGCCCGGGACTCGAGCACCGAGAGGTAAAACAAGGTGGCGACGTAGCGCGGCAGCATGGCGTCGAGGATCGCGCGCGGGCTCCCCTCCCAAAAGACCGGCGCGCCCGCGGCGGCGCCCTCTTCCGGCTTCAGGTCCAGGGGCAGGATCCGCTGGATCTTAGGTTCCTGCGAGATCGCGCTCTTGAAGTGGTTGAAGGCGAGGTACAGGACCTCGAACTCGCCCTCGCGGAAGGCTTGGACGAACTTCTGGGCCAGGGCCTCGGCGTCCTTGAAGTTGAAATCCTCTTCGAAGGAATTCAGCGAATCTTTCAGTTGGATGTTCTTCGCCCGGTAGTACTCGCGGCCCTTCCGGCCCATGACGGTCAGCCGGATCTCCTCGAAGGCCTTGCCCTCGTGCCGGGTGTAGTGGTCGACCCGGCGCAGCAGGTTGCCGTTGAAGCCGCCGCAGAGGCCGCGGTCGCTGGTCAGGACCAGGATCTCGGCCTTCTTGGGCTCGTCGGGCATGGCGAAAAAGGGATGGTCCCAGGCGTCGGCCTGCGTCACCAGGCGCTGCACCGATTCGCCCAAAAGCTTGCCGTGGGGCCGCGCCTGGACCAGGGCCGACTGGGCGCGGCGCAGCTTCGCCGCCGCGACCATCTTCATGGCCTTGGTGATCTTCTGCGTGTTCTTGACGGAGATGATCCGTTTGCGAATGGTCTTTAGGGTTGCCATCGTTTAACCTTGAAAAGAGCTTTTCATCTCCTCGAGGGCCTTCTTCAGCTTGGCCGTCAGGTCGTCGTCGAGTTTTTTCTTGGTCGAGATATCCGTCAGGATGCCCGGGTACTTCGATTCGAGGAAGAGCTGGAATTCTTCCAAAAACTTGCGGACCTTCGCCACCGGCAGGTCGTCCAGGTAGCCGTTGAGGGCGGCATAGATCTCGACGATCTGCTTCTCGACGGGCATCGGGACGTATTGGCCCTGCTTGAGCACCTCGACCAAGCGCTCGCCGCGGGAGAGCTGGCGCTGGGTGGCCTTGTCCAGGTCGCTGCCGAACTGGGCGAAGGCGGCCAGCTCGCGGTACTGGGCGAGCTCGAGGCGCAGGGTGCCGGCGACCTGCTTCATCGCCTTGATTTGGGCGTTGCCGCCGACGCGGCTGACCGAGATGCCGACGTTCACCGCGGGCCGGATGCCCGAATAGAAGAGATCGCTCTCGAGGAAGATCTGGCCGTCGGTGATCGAGATGACGTTGGTCGGGATGTAGGCCGAGACGTCGCCGGCCTGGGTCTCGATGATCGGCAGGGCGGTCAGCGAGCCGGCGCCGCGCTCGTCGGAGAGCTTCGCGGCGCGCTCCAGCAGGCGCGAGTGGAGGTAGAAGACGTCGCCGGGGAAGGCCTCGCGGCCGGGCGGACGGCGCAGCAGGAGGCTGAGCTGGCGGTAAGCCACCGCGTGCTTGGAGAGATCGTCGTAGACGATCAGGGCGTGCTTGCCGTTGTCGCGGAAGTACTCGCCGATGGTGACGCCGCTGTAGGGCGCCAAAAACTGCAGGGGCGCCGGGTCGGAGGCGTTGGCCGCCACGACGATGGTGTAGTCCATCGCGCCGAACTGCTTGAGCTTCTCGACGACCTGGGCGACGGTCGACTGCTTCTGGCCGATCGCGACGTAGATGCAGTAAACGCCCTTCCCCTTCTGGTTGATGATGGTGTCGATCGCCACGGCGGTCTTGCCGGTCTGGCGGTCGCCGATGATCAGCTCGCGCTGGCCGCGGCCGATGGGGATCATCGCGTCGATGGCCTTGATGCCGGTCTGGAGCGGCTCGTGGACGCTCTGGCGGGCGACGATGCCGGGGGCCTTGATCTCGATCTGGCGGCGCAGGTCGGAGCGGATCGGGCCGAGGCCGTCGATGGGGTGGGCCAGGGCGTTGACCACGCGGCCGACCAGGGCGTCGCCGACCGGGACGTCCGCGATGCGGCCGGTGCGCTTCACGGTGTCGCCCTCGCGGATCTCGGCGTCGTGGCCCATGATGGCCGCGCCGACGTTGTCTTCCTCGAGGTTCAAGGCCAGTCCGAAGATGTTGTTGGGAAACTCGAGCAGCTCGCCCGCCATGACCCGGGAGAGGCCGTAGACGCGGGCGATGCCGTCCGCGATGGAGAGCACCGTCCCGACTTCGTCCATCTCGACCACGCGGTCGTAGTCTTGGATCTGTTGGCGGATGATGTCAGAGATTTCTTCCGGTCGAATTTGCATGTCGTGTTCCTTCTAAAAAACTTAAGCCACCGCCTCCGCGGTCAGGGATTCCTTCAGGCGCTCCAGCTCGCCCTTCAGCGAGGCGTTGAAGACGCGGTCCTGCACCCGCACCACCAGGCCGCCCAGGATCTCGGGATCGACCTTCGACTCGAGCAGGACCTCCTGCTTGAGGGATGTTTCGAGGATGCCCTTCAAACGCCCTTCCACCGCCCCCAAGGGGCTGGCGCTGGTGACCTGGACCCGAACCCGGCCCCTTTGCTCGTCGGCCAGGTCGCGGAACAGTAGTACCAGGAGCGGCAGCTCCGGGATGCGCTTGTTGTCGATCAAGACGTGAATGAGATTTCCCACCGTGGGATTTATTCCCAGCTTCGGGGCGAGGGCGCTGAAAATAGCCTTCTTCTTCGAGGGCGGCACCACCGGGGAGGCCATGGCGGTCTGCAGAGAGGGGTTTCCGGAAAAGGCGCGGGCAATGGCCTCGAGCTGCCCCTGAAATTCGTCGATCTTCCCCTGCTCTTGGGCGACCTGGAGCAGGGCCGTGGCGTAGCGTTTGGCGATGGATCCCTGCCTCATGCCAATTTCTCCATCTTCTGTAGGTATTGCTCGACCAGGCGGCCCTGGTCTTCAGGGGTGAGGTTCTTGCGGATCAACTCGCCGGCCAGCTCGGTGGCGAGGTTGACGGCCTCTTTCTTAAGCTCTTCCTTGGCCTTGCGCAGCTCCTGCTGGAGCATCCGCTCGCTGTTGCCTTTCATGGCGGCGACTTGCTGGGTGGCGGTCTCAACGATGCGGCGCCGTTCCAGCTCTCCGTCTTTTTGTAGGGAGACGACCAAGTCGTTCATCTCTTTTTCGATGGATTTCAGGCGGGCCTCATATTCGGCGTACTTCTTTTCGGCGTTGGTCTTCAGGTCGCGGGCCTGATTGATATTAGTGCGGATCAGGGTGGCTCGGCTGGCGAAGAAGTCCTTCGCGGGCTTGCGCAGGAAATAAAGGAGAATCCCAGCCAAAATGAGAAAATTAATGCCCCAATAGACCAGGGCCATCGAGGGCCCCTCATGACCACCCTCGGAGGCAGCCCAGAGGGGGCTGGCGGCAAGGAGGATGGAAATACCGTGCAGGCTGGCGAGGCGGCGATGCATCAGGAGGCCACCTTTCGCCCCAGGAGCTTTTCGGCCATCTCGCGCGAGAGGTCGCGGGAGAGGCTGCGCAGTTTGAGCTGGGCCTCTTTGGATTGTTGGGAAATCTCGGCGCGGGCCTTGTCGAGGGCGGCCTCGAGCTCTTGGTGGGCCTTCGTCGCCAGGGCGTTGGCCTCGCCCTCCCCTTCCTTCTTGGCCTTGTCGCGGAGGGCGACGCCCTTCAGGCGGGCCTCCTGCAGTTTTGTCTGGTGGGTCTCTATCAGGGCCTGGGTCTTTTCGTTGAGGACCTGGGCGTCGTGCTCGGCGCCGAGGGTGAGGGCCTTGCGCCGGTCCAAGAGGCGCAAGATCGGGCGAAAGACCAAAAAATTCAAGACGATGTAAGTGAACAGGAAGATCCCGATCTGGAAGAAAATCGTCTCGTTGGGCAAAAGTTCAACCATACACCGAACCTAGGGCTTCATCGTCTGCGATGAATGGAAATGTGGAGAAAATCCGCGCGACGTGAAAAAAATCGCATGCGCAGGTACCATGCAGGACGAAACCTTGTCAAGGCAATGATCCGCCGCGGCGAATCACGCGCAAAATGCCGAAAGGACTTGGTTTATTTGGAGAGTCCCGCGCGAATTTTCGCGCAGGCAAGGCCGGGTTCGACGCACCGGGGCCCCGTGAGGAAGAGAAGCTTTTCGCAGCGGGATTTTATGCGGGCCGCGCTCAGACCACCGGCGACGGCGCCAGCTCGAAGACTCGCCCGCCGGCCTCGCGGCCCATGCTGCAATTGCCCTCGAAGACCGCCCCCTCGCTGACCACCAGGCCGGGCGAGACGATGTCGCCCTTGACCACCGCGGGGGGATGCATCTCGATGCGGCGCTTGGCGACGATGTTTCCCGTCACCTGCCCCTGGATGATCACCGTGTCGATCTCGATCTTGGCGTCGACCTCGGCGCCCTCGCCGATGATTAGGACTCCTTCCGAGAACACCTCGCCGCGGAATTTTCCGTTGATCTGCACCTTGCCCTCGAAGGTGAGCTTGCCGTCGAACTCCGCCCCCTTGTCGAGGACGGTCATGGCGTCTTCGGATACCAGCTTTAAGGCGCGGTCTTTGTCTCCAAACATAGCGTCTCCTTTGCGGAACGCCGCGCCCTGCTTGCCTCGGGGACGCCCGGGGGCATCCGGAAGGGAGGAAGGGCGAAGCGGAATTTAGCGGCCGATGAAACCGGCCGCAGGGCCGGAAATCTTCGGCACGAATAGAACAACCGGTTGTAAAAAATCTGCCTGCTGCGGCGGCCGGCCCAACATCGGCGGCGCCTTTCAAGGGCCGCGCGTTTAGCCGATGATCGCGTTGAAGATGCGGTCCAGGTCCTCCGAGCTGTAATAGTCGATCACGACCTTGCCCTTGGTGCCGCGGGCCTTGATCTTCACCTTGGTGCCGAGGATCTTGGTCATCTCCTGCTCGATGAAATTCAGCTGCGGGTCGTTGAGCTTGGTCTGCACCCGCCGCTCGACCTTCACGCCGGCCTTCACCTCTTGCGAGAGCCGTTCCACTTCCCGAACGGACAGGCCCTCGCTGAGGATTCGTTTTTTCACCTTGATCTTGAGATCGTCGTCCTCGATCGCCAGCAATGCGCGGGCCTGACCCATCGAGAGGCGCCCCTCGATGATGTCGCCGCGGATCTCCTCGGGCAGGGTCAAGAGGCGCAGGGCGTTGGTGATACTGGAGCGCTCCTTGCCGACGCGGCGGGCGATCTCTTCCTGCGTGAAGCGGTAGCGGTCGCCGAGCTCTTTGTAGGCCAGGGCCTCTTCGATGGGGTTCAAATCCTCGCGCTGGATGTTTTCGATCAGTGCAAGTTCGAGGACCTGCTCGGGCGCGGCGCTGGAAACGACGACCGGCACGTTGGCGAGGCCCGCCAGCTTGGCCGCGCGCAGCCGGCGTTCGCCGGCGATCAGCTCGTACTTTCCGCCTTCCATGCGGCGGACGATCAAGGGTTGGATCACGCCCTGCTCTTGGATGGAGGCGGCGAGCTCTTCGAGCGCCTGCTTGGAAAAGATCTTCCGCGGCTGGCCGCGCGAGGGGAGGATGTCGTCGATCGGGCAAGGGAAATAACCCTCGGAGGGCGCCGGCGCCGTCTGGGCCCCCGCCCTCGGAATGAGTGAGGCCAGGCCCTTGCCGAGCGCTCGATTGCCGCCAGTGGTCTGCATGTTCGTCCCCTTTCTCGGGTGCGGCGCCGAAGCACGGCGCGCGGAAAAATTTCTCTGCCTTTGGCGCCGGATTGCCTAACCGCAACCTACGGCGGCGATCCTGCCTTCGAAGATCGGGGCCTCCCGGAGAGGCCTAAGCCCGCCCCCTCTTTCCTTCGTCAATGCGTGGAGGCGCTGAGTTCCTCTGTATAATTTTCTTGTACGTAATTTTGCTTCTTTTTGCCGACTAACAGCTCGGCAGTCAGCTCCAGGTAACTCTTCGCACCCTTAGAATGTACATCATAGAGAATGATCGACTTGCCGTGACTGGGGCTCTCGCTCAACTTGACGTTGCGGGGGACGACCGCCTCGTAGACCTTGTCCCCGAAGAAGCCACGGACCTCGCTCGCCACCTGCCGGGCCAGGTTGTTGCGGTTGTCGTACATGGTCAGGATGATGCCTTCGACCTGGAGGCGCGAATTGAGGTGCTCCTGGACGAGTTGGATGGTCTTCACCAATTCGCTCAAGCCCTCCATCGCGTAGTACTCGCACTGCACCGGGACGACCACGCCGTCGGCCGCGGTCAGGGCGTTGATGGTGAGCAGGTTGAGCGAGGGCGGACAGTCGATGATCACGTAATCGTATTGGCCCCGGACGCCCTCGATGCCGTTGGCGAGGCGGTTCTCGCGGGCGAAGGCCGAGACCAGCTCCAGCTCGGCGCCGACGAGTTGGGTGTTGGAGGGCGCCAAGTCTAAATACGAGAGCTGCGTGGAGACGACCACCTCTTGGAGCGGGCTGCGGTGGACGAGGACGTCGTAGATGCTGCGGGTGAGGTCGTGCTTGCTGATGCCCAGCCCGCTGGTCGCGTTGCCCTGGGGGTCTAGGTCGATGAGGAGGGTGCGGCTCTCGGCGGCGGCCAGGCAAGAGGCCATATTGACCGCGCTGGTGGTCTTGCCTACCCCGCCCTTTTGATTCGCGAAAGCCAGTACTCGCATAGCACCTCCTCGTTGCGGATCTCGGAATGTAGAAGCTATATATTTAAAATTTTCCCCTTGGCAACAAAAACCTACATTTCATGTAATGTATGGCAACGGATTTCTATTCTGTTTTTTGGAGGAGCGTGAGGATCCCAGGTCGCCCCGCCTCGTCGAGCTTCGAAAATCGTTTGTAGGAAATTTTTCCTACTTTTACTCCCAGAGGGGGGGCTGTGGTCAAGTACTCGGCGTGGATTTTTTCATTGCTGAAGACATACCAGCGGCGCCACGGCAGCTGACTGCGATGAGCCCATTGGAGGAGGTCACGTGGGGCTGCGGTTCCACGTGAAACCAGATCCCAGGTGGAGATAGAGGAAGGGAGCTCCTTGGCCTCCATCTCTTCAAAGCGCTTGGCGATGATGCAGGTATTTTTTAAGTAAAGCTCTGAGCGAAGGCGTTGTAAGAAGGCAATGCGCTTGAGGGAGGCATCCAAGAGCACAAAAATAGTCGCCGGACTTAAAAATGCCCACACGATGCCCGGCAATCCCGCCCCCGCACCCACGTCAATATAGCTAGCGTCACCAGCAGGAAGTGCCTGCCAAGCGGATGCACAGTCGGCAATGTGCTCCTCGATAAATTCCTGGCGACTCTTGGCTCCAGTCAAGTTGATCTTGGAATTCCAGGCAAAGACGAGGTCTACATACCTCACCAAGCCTTCGCGTGTTCCACGTGGAACATTGGGGAGGAGTTTCTCCAGGAGAGTCCTCTCACCAGAGGCTGGGCCTGGGGAATTCATTCCACAAGGTCCTTTGCGGCATCAAATTTTTTCAGATGGATGGCGAGGATTGTAATGGCGGCGGGCGTGATCCCGGAGATGCGAGAGGCCTGACCAAGTGAGTGGGGCCGGAGGCGCTGGAGTTTTTCGACGACCTCGCGAGAGAGTCCGGGGATTCCCTCATAACTAAAATTTCCCGGCACGCGCAGGGACTGGAGGCGCTCGTTGCGCTGGATCTCCTCTTCCTGGCGCTGAATATAGCCCTCGTATTTGACCTGGATCTCGACCTGCTCGCGAAGCTCCGTGTCCGAGGCCTGATAGAGGGGCTCGGCGCCGGGAAGGATCTGAAGAATATGGGCGAGGGAAAGCTCCGGACGCCGCAATAGCTCCCCTAAAGGCAAGGGCTGCTCGATGGCTGACGTCTGAAGTCGGGCCAGGATGGCATTGGTTTCGGCATTGGGGAAGACCCTTTGGTCGCGCAACAGGGCCATCCACTCCGTCAATCGGGCATTTTTTTGCGAAAACCTCCGATAGTCGGCCTCGCCCACCAGGCCGAGGCGCCTCCCGTAGCCGCGCAGGCGCAGGTCCGCATTATCTTCTCGGAGCAAGAGGCGGTATTCCGCCCGAGAGGTAAACATCCGGTAGGGCTCTCCGGCCGTTCCCTGAGTGACCAGATCGTCGATCATCACCCCGATGTAGGCCTCGGATCGCCCCAAAACGAAGGGCTCTTCGCCGCGCAGCCGCAAGACCGCGTTGATCCCCGCCATAATTCCCTGCCCCGCGGCCTCTTCGTAACCGGAGGTGCCGTTGATTTGCCCCGCATGGAAGAGATGGGACACCCGTTTGGTCTCCAGCCAGGGGGTCAATTCGGTGGGCGAGACGTAGTCGTATTCGATGGCATAGCCTGGACGCATCATCTCGGCCCGCTCCAGGCCGGGGATGCTCCGCAGAAAGGCCAGCTGAATGTCGATCGGCAGCGAGGTTGAGAGGCCGTTGACGTAGACCTCGTGGGTTTCCAGTCCTTCCGGCTCCAAAAACAGCTGATGACGCTCCTTATCCGGGAATTTCATCACCTTGTCTTCAATGGAGGGGCAGTAACGCGGCCCCACTCCCTGGATCTGGCCCGAATACATGGGGCTCCGATGAATTCCAGAGCGAATAATCCGGTGGGTCTCCTCGCTGGTATAGGTCAGGTGACAGGGAATCTGCGGAAGCTCGATGCGATTGTCCGAAAAGCTGAATTTCCGAGGGGGATCGTCGCCGGGCTGAAGTTCCAGGCCGGAATAATCGATACTGCGCCGATCCAGGCGTGGGCAGGTCCCGGTCTTGAGGCGACCGACGGGAAAACCCAAGTCCCGTAGGCTCCCGGAGAGCTTCAGCGCCGGGAGGTCCCCGGCACGTCCCGCGCCGACCTGGTTCTCCCCCATATGGATCAGGCCATTGAGGAAGGTGCCCGTCGTCAAGACCACCGCCTTCGCGGGAAAAAAGATGCCCAGGGAAGACAAGACCCCCGTGACCCGCCCTCCCTCCACGCCGAGGGAGTCGGCGAAGGCCTGCTTGATCTCCAAATTGGGGGTGTTTTCCAAGACCCACTTCATCCGCTTCTTATAGAGGAGCTTGTCGGCCTGGGCGCGGCTGGCCCGGACGGCGGGGCCCTTGCGGGTGTTCAGGAGCCGGAATTGGATGCCGGTGGCGTCGATGTTCTTGCCCATCTCCCCACCTAAGGCATCGATTTCTTTGACAATATGCCCCTTGCCCAACCCGCCGACCGCGGGATTGCAGCTCATGTGCGCGATGTTGTCGAGATTGGAGGTCAGCAGCAGGGTCTTAGCCCCCATGCGCGCGCTGGCCAAGGCGGCCTCACAGCCGGCATGACCGGCCCCCACCACCAAGACGTCATAGGTTTTATCGTAGTGCAACATATTATAAATCCCGTTCCACGTGGAACGGGGTTATGGGTAATAAATTACCCGGCTCGCTGGCCCCCCCGTCCCTGGCGCCGCTCCAGTCTCGAGCCTTGGGGTCCGAGACCCCCCTCCTTGCAACCGGCCTTTCTCTCCAAACATTCGCGTCAAAATTTTTTCGAGAACGAAAAATGACGCAAATCGTGGACTAAGGATCGATTTATGACGCGCCCGGAAACCCGCGACCCAAGCGGGTTTCCGCTTCGCACATTCAAGAGCGTCTGGTTGGCGCCGACTCCGCGGGCGCTGCCGGTGTATCTCCTAAGCTCCACTGCGTCAATTCCTCCAAGGAGGCCTCCACCGTGCCCTTGGCCCGCAGCTTCCTCAGCTTTTTGACCAGGTCTTTGTTGATCGGCACCTGGGGGTGGGGCGCCAGGGCGGCCTCGAGTTCCGCCTCCAGGCCGCCCCGGCCGTAACGGTCGGGGTGGATCAGAAACCTATCTCCCCGCTTTTCCACCTGCCGGTATTCCACGCTGACCGGGACCCCCTCGAAGAGGGTCACCCAGAAGCTGCTCCGGCGGTTCTTTTGGTATTTGTCCAAGAGCTCGGGGTCGCGCTTTTCCGAATAGGCCGCCTGAATCCGCCAAGCCAGCTCCTTAATGTCGTCGGCCTTCATCCGCAGGCAGGCGTGGGAGGCGGCGCGCCCGACGCTGCGCGGGGCATTGGTCCCGTGGATTCGGATCCCGTCTTCCATGAGCAGCTTCACCGCGCCGAGCGGGTTGCCCGGTCCCGGCGGGGTCTTTTCGGCCCCCTCCGCCCAATCGCTGTCGGGAGGGATCCACCAGGGATTCCAGACAATGTGGGAGATATTGTAGTCGCGGATCGGGGTGGGGTATTTCGGCATCCCGATGGCCACGCTGTAGCTGCGGTCGTAGCGCCCGTTGACGTAGAGGTCCAGGCGCGCGGCCGGCAGGTTGATCTTGAGGGAGAGCTGTTCGAGCGGGGTGGGGCGGCTCTCCGGGCTAAGGTCGGAACTTAGGCTCTCCGGCAGGGGACCGCCCGGCATATTCGCGTGGGTGCTGCCGAGGCCCAACACCCCCAAGAGAAGCCCGGCAGCCACGCCGCGCCTCAGGGCCTTCAGCCTTTGCGCCCAAACCCCTCCCCTGGAACCCGTCTTTAACATCGACTGCCTTGCCTTTCCGAAACCTGCCGCCACCGAGCCCGCCGGTGATTTAATGCGAGCCGTTTCACTTTCCAATGCAAAAATGCGAAAAAATCTCCCCTAAAATATCCTCCGAATGCACCCTGCCGAGCAAGACCTCCATGGCCTGGACGGCGGCCCGCAGGTCGGCCGCCGGGAGCTCCAGCGGCCGGCGCTCGCCCAAGGCCCGACGGGCGCGGCCCAAGGCCTCCAGACCCTGGCGCAGGGCCTCGCGGTGCCGGGCATTATTAAGGTAGGCGAACTCCCGCTGTCGCAGGCCCTCCAGACCCACCCGCGCCAAGATCGCGGCCTTCAGCTCGGCCAGGCCCTGGCCGCTTCGGGCCGAGACCCGCCACAAGGGCCCCGCGCCGGGGAGCCCGGCGGCGTCCCAGGGGACGGCGGGTAGGTCGGCCTTGTTGGCCACCCGCAGGACCCGGCCCGGGAGCATCTCCCCGACAAGCCGGTCCTCCGCCTCCAACGGGGCCGAGGCGTCGAGGACCCAGAGCACCAGGTCGGCGCGCTCCGCGGCCCGCCGCGAGCGGCGGATGCCCTCCTGCTCGACGGCCTCCGCGCCCTCGCGGATCCCGGCGGTGTCGAAGAGCTGCACCGGCACCCCCTCCCATTCCGCCCACCCCTCGATCACGTCGCGGGTCGTGCCCGGGCGTTCATGCACGATGGCGCGCTCCTCGTTCAAGAGGCGATTGAGCAGGCTGGACTTGCCGACGTTGGGGCGCCCCACAAAGGCGATCCGCAGGCCCTCGCGGAGCAGGCGGCCGGCCTGGAAGCGCTCCGCCCAGGCCTCGAGCTCCGCCTCCAGGGTGCCCAGGTCGCGGACAAGTCCCTCGGCGGAGAGGGGTTCCAAATCTTCCTCCGGAAAATCGATCGCCGCCTCCAGCTGAGCGCAGCAGCGCAGCAGGGCCTCGCGCATCCGGCCCACCTGCTCGGAGAGCCGCCCCTCCAGCTGGGCCCGGGCGTTGCGCAGGGCGGCCTCGCCCTTGGCGTGGATCAGCTCGGCGACGGCCTCGGCCTGCAGGAGGTCGCACTTCCCGTTGAGGAAGGCCCGGCGGGTGAACTCCCCCGGCTCGGCGGCCCGCAGGCCTTGACGCAGCAGGGCCTCGAGGACGGCCGCCAGCAGCAGGGGCCCGCCGTGGGCGTGGATCTCGACCACTTCCTCGCCGGTGTAGGAACGGGGGGCCCGCATCCGCACCACCAGGACCCGATCCAAGGGCCGCCCGCTCTCCGGGTCGATCAAGTCGCCGAGGTAGAGACGGTGGCTCTCCATCGCCTCGAGGCCGGGGCGACCGCGCCAAAGACGCCCGGCCGCGGCCGGTGCCTTGGGCCCGCTCAGGCGCAGGACCCCGATCCCCCCCTCTCCGGCGGGGGTCGCGATCGCCACGATGCTGTCTTGGGAATAGTCGCCGTGCATCTTGGGGAGCCTCGGCCAAAGGCGCGGGGCGCGTCAAGCCTTTGCGGGGCGGGCAAAAGACCCGGCTTTTAAAATTCCTTAGGCGCTCTTCCTCCCGCCCTTGAGCAGGTCGATCAGGTGGATGTCCTTTTGGTTCATCCACTGTTGCAGCACGGTCAAGACGGTGTTGACGAAGATGTAGAGCACCAGGCCCAGCGGCAGAAAGATCATGAAGAGCGAGAAGACCACCGGCATGAGCATCATGATCTTGGCCTGGGCCGGATCGGCGGTGCTGGGGGTCATCTTCTGCTGCAGGACCATGAAGACGCCGAGCAGGACCGGCATGATGAAGTAGGGGTCCGGCGCGGAGAGGTCCTGGTAAAAGGCGAAGAAGGGCGCGTGATAGAGGTCGGTGGCGTTGTAGAGCACCTTGTAGAGGGCGATGTAGATCGGCATCTGAACGAGCATCGGGAGGCAGCCGCCCATCGGATTGACCTTGTGCCGCTTGAAGAGCTCCATGGTCTGGAGGTTCAGCTGCTCGCGGTTGTCCGCGTACTTCTCGCGGAGCTTTTGCAGCTGCGGCTGCAATGTCTGCATCGCCTTCATCGACTGCATCGACTTCCGCGTCAGGGGGTGGAGGATCAGCTTGATGAGCAGGGTGAGGGCGATGATCGCCAGGCCCCAGTTGTGCAGGAAGGAGTGGAAGAGCTTGAGCAGCTGGAGGATGGGCAGGGCGATCAGGGAGAACCAGCCGTAGTCCACCGCCTGGTCCAGCCGGGCCTCGCCGAAGGTCTTGAGCAGGGCGGGGTCCTTGGGCCCGAGGTACAAGGTGAATTGGTACTCCCGGCTCTGGCCGGGGGCCAAGGCCTCGGGGCCGTATTGCAGCTGGGTGAAGACGCCGTTGCCGACCTTCCCGTAGGCGACCCGGTTTTGCGCCGAGACCGTGCGGGCCAGGATCATGCTGAGGAAATAATGGTCCTCCAGGCCGGTCCAGGAGATCTCGCCGCTTTGCTCCTGGAGGGTCCCGAGCTTGTCGACGTCGGGGTGGCGCTCAACGCTCGTCCCCAGCCGGTAGAGGGGGAACTTCAGGTTCGGCGCCTCCTTGAAGATCCAAAAGCCGCGCTGGCTGAGCGGATTCTGCTCGACCTCGAGGCGCAGGCCCGGGCTGAGCGTGGCGGGGGAGCTGCCGCGGTTCTCAAGCCGCAATTGGACTTGCAGGGTGTAGTCGGTCCCCAAAAATTCCAATCGCTGCTGGACGGCCAGATCCCCGACCTGGGCCTGGTAGTTGAGAAAACCCTTGCCGCTCTCGGCTAATTGGAAGTTGGGGGTGAGCGCCGCCTGGCCGGGAAACAGCAGGAGGGACAGCGGGTAGGTCCCGGCCGCCTCCCGGAGCAGGTCGATGTTCGGTCCCTTGCTGCCGGGCTGCTGGAAGTATTTGTTCAGCAGCCATTCGACGGGGAGGCCGCTGCGCGAGGAGGTCTTGCTTCGCACCAGCGGGCTCTCCAGCTCGTGAGTGAGCTCGGGACCGCTGGGGACGGCGGGGGCGGCTGAGGGCTGAGCCGCGGGTATCCCTGGGGCCTCCGGGGCCTTGGCCCCGGCCGCCGGGCCGGAGGGGGCCACCGCCGCGGGAGGCACGGGCTTGGGCGGGACAGGCGGCTTATAGAAGAATCCATAATAGGCGATGAATACGGCCGCGCTCAACACCACGGCCAGGAGGCTGCGTTTTTCCATAAAATTTCTTTCTAAGGCTGTGGTATTCAACAGCCACTTCTACCTACCTTGCCGCCTTGGGCACCGGCACCGGGTCGTGCCCTCCCGCGCAAAAGGGTTGGCAGCGCGCCAGCCGGCGCAGAATCAGCCAAGTAGCCTTCCCCGTCGGGTGAAGCCGTAGACACTCCAAGGCATAGACCGAACAAGTGGGGTGAAAACGGCAGGCCGGCGGCAGCAAGGGGGAGAGCCAGCGCTTGTACTGGCGAACACCGAAAATCATCAACGGTTTCAACATCTTAATCAATAATCCGGCCCCTGAAACGACCGGCCCATTTAAGGCGCTCCCTTATGCCCTGATTGGGCCCAAACGAGAAGCGAATTTATCGCCCCCGGACGCCCGCCAGGCGGGCGAAGGCGGCGCCGAGGGCCTCGCGGAGCTCCTCGGGTTCGGCTTCGAGGGCGGCGGCGAAGAAATAGACTAAATAATCGCAGGCGGGAAGGGTCCGCAGCCGGCGGCGAAAGCACTCCCGGGCGAGTCGCTTGAGGCGGTTGCGCTCGGTGACGCGGCGAATTTTTTTTTTGGCGGCACGACGCCCAGGCGAGCGTGGGCAAGGAAATTGCTTTTGTACTTAACCGAGAAAAAAGGCGTGGAAATTTTCTGCTTCGAGGCGAGCAGCTCGCGAAAAATTCTCTCTTCGCGAAGCCGAGCTGATTTGGGGAAGGAAAAGTCGTCGGTGCGGGACATGTCGCCGCCTAGTCCATGGAGGTTTATTTCTTGTAGACCGTCTTGGCGAGACGCTTGCGGCCCTTCGCCCGCCGCGACTTCAGCACGTTCTGCCCGGCGGTGCTGGCGCTGCGCTTGCGGAAGCCGTGTTTGCGTTTGGCCTTGATTTTACTGGGCTGAAACGTTCTTTTCATCGCGAAATCCTCGTCGGAATTTTTCAAAAAATATTTTTTTCGATCGGTGGCTTGAGAACATTTTTGCCTTCTTTAGTCAACGGCAAAAAAATTTCGTTTCAAGACCGATGGGTTATCTTTTTCGAGAAAAAAGCTCTTGCCAAAACCGGGAGGGAAATCTAGAACCCGCCTTCGCTCTGCAGAATTTTTTTCGAAGGCGGAAGCCTTTTTGAACTTGAGGAAGAAAAAATTTTGGCATAGCGTTTTTCGGTTCTTTGGAAAATTTTTTATCGGGACAAGATCGCGAGGCGCGAGCTTCGGTAAAAAAACTTTTATCATTTTGGATCCCAAACGAGCGCCATCTCCGGTGGCCCCTATCGTTGGGAGGGTAAGACGCATTTTTGAGGACAAAATTATAAAAGCTTTTTAACCCGCCCTTGAGAGATATTCCTTTCCCACCGGCGCCGCTCCAACGGCCCGCGATCCCCGAAAAAAATCGTCCTCAACCTCCTAAAGCGCGCCTCGGCCGCGGTGGGATGACGCATTGTGTAAATTAGGGGATTTTTCACGAAAATTATAGCGCAAATTACTTAAATCATTGGACTATTTTGTTTTCCACAATGGTGGATAACTCTGTGGATTATTGCCGCTGCCCATGAACGATACCATCCAGAAAGTGATCGCCTCGCTTCAGACCAAGATCAGCGGCCTCAATTATAACAATTGGATCAAGCCTGCTACCTTTCGCCTGGGCGAGGGCCAACGCCTCGCCATCGAGGTCCCCAACAAGTTCATTCGCGACTGGATCACGGAGAACTACCTCAACCTGATCAAATACGAGCTCTTCAAGGTCACCGGCCTGGAGCACGAGGTGGCCTTCCGCATCGTCGAAGAGGCCGCCCAGGCCCCCGAGGCCGCTCCGGAACCCGTCGAGTCCGAGCCGCCGGCGGCTGCGGAGGCGCCGGGCCCGAAAAAGTCCCAAGAGGGCCTCAACCCCAAGTACACCTTCGACACCTTCGTGGTCGGCAACTCCAACCAATTCGCCCACGCCGCCTCGCGGGCGGTGGCCAACCTGCCCTCGCTCGCCTACAACCCGCTCTTTATCTACGGCGGGGTGGGCCTGGGCAAGACTCACCTGCTCAACGCGGTGGGCCTCGAGATCCACCGGACCCAGAAGCAGCTCAAGGTGCTCTACGTCCACGCCGAGCACTTCACCAACGAGCTGATCAACAGCATCCGCTACGAGAAGATGTTCGAGTTCCGCAAGAAATACCGCGAGTCCTGCGACGTCCTGCTGATCGACGACATCCAGTTCATCGCCGGTAAAGAGCGGACCCAAGAAGAGTTCTTCCACACCTTCAATTACCTCTACGAGTCGCGCCGCCAGGTGGTGGTCACCTCCGACCGCTTCCCCAAGGACATCCCACAGCTCGAAGAGCGGCTGCGCTCACGCTTCGAGTGGGGCTTGATCGCCGACATCCAGGCCCCCGACACCGAGACCCGCGTGGCCATCCTGCGCAAAAAGGCCGAGGAGGACCGCATTTCCCTCCCCAACGAGGTCGCGATGTTTCTGGCCACCCATATCCGCAACAACGTCCGCGAACTCGAGGGCTCCCTGATCCGGCTCAGCGCCTTCTCCTCGCTCTCCGGCAACGAGATCAGCGTCGAGATGGCCCGGGAGATCCTGAAAAACCTTATCCCCGACCGCTCGCGGGCCCTCACCATCGAGGCGATCCAAAAACTGGTGGCCGATCATTACAACGTGAAGATCAGCGATCTCAAATCCCCCCGCCGCCTGAAGGTCCTGACGGTGCCGCGCCAGATCGCCATGTACCTGTGCCGCAAGCACGTCAAATCGAGCTTCCCGGAGCTCGGCATGAAATTCGGCGGCAAGGATCACTCGACCGTCGTTCACGCCGTGCAGAAGATCGAAAAACTCCTGCAGCAAGACCTGACCCTGCGCAACGAGATCTCCTCCCTCGAAAAGATTCTCCAGACCGAGATCGCCTGAAAGACCCCGCGTTCCTTTCGCCAGCTTTTTTCGAAACACCCCAGGACCCGGGCCTTGCTTTCGTTGCATTCCTGTGCTTTGGGGAGACACAGCTTTCTCCACAGCTTGCCCACTGTGGAACGAATCCAGGGAGGAACTGGGGATGGACTGTGGAAAGAAACCCCGTCCCCAGAAACGGCCCAAGCCGAACTTTCTGTCCTCAGCTTTTCCTCAGGACAATCGCCCTGCAAAGCGGGGACTTACGCGGCTTATCCACCTCTCCACAGGGCCTAGTACGGTGACTTATTAAATATATACA
>JASOAK010000030.1:0-30278 GCA_048499175.1 bacterium | reverse complement strand
CCTTGGTCAAGATCGACGGAAGGCCCATCGGCAAGACGCCCCTCCGGACCCACCCCGTTCCGGCCAACGAAACCCTCGATCTAACCCTCGATCTGCCGGGCTTCAAGCCCTACGCCAACGAGGTCTCCGTGGCCCCAGGCCAAAAGCTGCAGATCTACCACGCCATGGAAAAAAATCCCTCTCGTTGACCTTAATAATTTCCTCGGCTTATAATTAAAATGGAGTTTTCCACTCACGGAAAGGGTTTTAGGTCGTCATGGGGATTGAGGGCTTCAAGGACGAAACCGTCGTCACCAGCATCGGGGCCTTGGAGGGGATTTCCGAAAAGGAGCCCGCGGTCGATTTCCTGGGCGGCCCCGCCATGGGGATGCAGGTCATCCTGGCGGAGGGCGAGGTGGTGGTAGGACGGAGCAAAGACGCCAATATCGTCGTCGAGGACGAGGCGATCAGCCGCTGCCACTTCAAGATCAAGGTCCGCGACAAGATCGCCACGATCGAGGACCTCAACAGCACCAACGGCACCTTCGTCAACGGGATGCGGATCAAGCAACAGGTGCTCAAGGCCAACGACAAGATCCAAATCAGCTCGGCGACCGTGCTGCGCTTTTCCTACGTCGACACCATCGACAAGAACAGCCACGAGCGCTTCTACGAAATGGCGCTCTACGACCCGGTGACCGCGGCCCACACCAAGCGTTATTTCCTCGACCGCATCCAGCACGAGTTCGCCCATTCCGCGCGGCGGAATCTACCGCTTTCCCTGGCGATCTTCGACCTCGATTTCTTCAAGAAGGTCAACGACACCTACGGCCACCCGGCCGGGGATTTCGTCCTGCACAAGGTCTCCGAGATCACGAAGGGGATGATCCGCCGCGAGGACATCTTCGCCCGCTACGGCGGGGAGGAATTCGTCATCCTGATGCGCGACACCGAGGAGGCCGACGCGGTGGCGCTCGCCGAGCGGCTCCGGAAGAAGATCGCGACCTCCGATTTCGCCTTCGAATCCAAGCGGATCCCGGTCACCGTCAGCATCGGGGTCTCCTGCCTGAAGGATTCCAACTTCAAGAGCTACGCCGACCTGATCCGGGCCGCGGACGAGTACCTCTATTTTTCCAAGTCGAACGGGCGCAACCGCGTCTCCGCGAAATCCCTGCTCACTTCTTGACGAACATGCTTTTGAAGAATTTTTTCAACGATTCGAACTGCTGAGTCAGTTGTTCGATGGCGGAGAGGTCTTCTCCGCCTTTGGGGGGCGCCGATTTTCCCTTCTTGCCGCGCTTGAGACGTTTCATGTGGCGGTTGATCACTTCCATTTCGCCCAGGACCTTTTCGGCATGCCGCTTTTGGTGGCTGAGGTGACGCCGGATCTCCAGGCTCTTCTTGTTCTGGTGGCTGCGGTGCTTGACGATGGCCCGCTTCAGGATGGCGGGGAGGGCCTCCAGGGCCTCGCGGGTCTTCACCACGTAGTCTTCCGCGCCCGACTGGATGGACCGCGCCGCGATCTTTTCGTCGCCCTGTCCGGTGATGATGACGACGGGGATCTTCGGGGCGCGCTTGTTTAGCTCGCGGATGTGGCCGTCTCCGTCGATTCCAGGCAGGTAATAGTCGCTGAGGATGAGATCGAAGCTCTTGCGCTCCAACACGCGGTAGGCGTCCGCGGCGCTCTTCGACAGCTTCAATTGAATTTTTCCAAAGCCCTTCTGAAGCGAGCGCTGGATCAATTCGGCGTGGTCTTCATTGTCTTCAATGAGCAAGATGCGCGTCATGGATCCCCAAACCTTGGACGGAGGCGGCTAAGAATGTACAAGAGTGTAGGGGAGGAGGCCGAGCCCAGTCAAAACCATTTTTCGCCTTTCTCGATTTATTATATATAGGGTTTTGGAGCCCCAAATGAGAAGCTTTCGAACGGCAATTTTAGCCAATATTCTCCTGTGGGCCGGCTTTCTCGGCTGCGCCCACGACTACGTGACGGGTAAATCCAGCTATAATTGGTTCAAGTTGGACGACGACGTGAAACTGGGCAAGCAGGTCCTCGGAGCCCAGCTCCAGGCCTTCGAGAAGAAAAAGGTGCCGGTGGATGAAAGCGGCGACAAAGCCATGCTGCAGCGCCTGCAGACCATCGTCAACCGGATCTCCAAGGTCAGTCACCTGCCCGATCTGCCCTACGAAGTGCATCTTGCGGACGCCCCGATCGTCAACGCCTGGGCCGCGCCCGGCGGCAAGATCATGGTTTATTCCGGGCTCTGGGACCCGAAAAAGGGCCTGGTAAATCAAGAGAGCGACGACGAGATCGCCGCGGTCCTGGCGCATGAAATATCCCATGTCACCGCGCGGCACGTCACCGAGTCGCTGACCAAGAACATGACGATTATGCTCGCGGGCCAAGTCGCCGCCAGCGCGATCACGGCGGGCGCCTCCGCGCAGGGGGGGAACCTCTTCGGCCAGTTTTTCTCCGCCGGCTACAACATCTACGCGCCCAGCTATTCCCGAAAGAACGAGTACGAGGCCGACCGCATCGGCCTCTTCTACATGGCCAAGGCGGGCTACGACCCGCGCGCCGCCGTCGAGCTGTGGAAACGGGCCTCGAAGAAGCGCGGCGACGCGACCAGTATCTTCGCCTCGCATCCCGCCAGCGGCGCCCGGGCCAAGGACCTCGAGGGCTATCTTCCCCAAGCCCTTGAGATGTATCAGGATCCGAAAAATCCCTATCCCGACTTCCGGAAGCTCGACGGAAAGGGGAAGGCCCAAGCCGTGAAAGGCTCCCCCGAATCCCGCCCCGCGCCCCCGGAAGCTCCCGGAAAGTCCCCGGTCCCGGTCAAAAGCGACCTCTGACAAACTCCTATTGACGCCCTCCCGGGCCGGGTGTAACTCATTTGAAAGTGGTTTTCAGCGGAGGCGGCATGGCCCATACCCAAGACCCCATGGAAGTCCTAAACCGGTATCTGGACGAGCACGGGATGAAGCACACCCGGCAGCGCGAGATCATCGTCACCGAGTTTCTCAAGTCGAACAAGCACCTCCAGATCGAGGAGCTGCTCAACCAGGTGAAAAAGATCGAGCCCTCGATCGGCTACGTCACGGTCTACCGTACCTTGATGCTGCTCAAGGAGTGCGGCCTGGCCCACCAGCGCCACTTCGGAGACGGCAAGTCGCTCTTCGAGAAGGCGGGCGACCACCACGACCACATGATCTGCATCAAGTGCGGGAGCATCAACGAATTCGAGGACGATCGCATCGAAAAGCTGCAGGACCAGATCGCGAAGCGCATCAATTTCAGGATCGTCAGCCATCGCCACGAGATCTACGGCTGTTGCAGCCGCTGCCAGAACGAATAGGAACAGCCCGATGACCGGACGCGAGACATTGCCCGACCAACCGCTGCTCTTGGGCCAGATGAACAAGGGACAGGGCGGCTACATCTGCGGCATCCAGGGGCCCGAGGCGACGGTGCGCCGTCTCCTTGAGATGGGCATGGTCGAAGAGGCCTACGTCGAGATCGTCCACGAGGCGCCCTTCGGCGGCGACCCGGTCGCGGTGCGCGTGCGCGGCGGCCTGTTGGCGCTGCGGCGGCAAGAGGCGTCCTGCGTGACGGTGCGGAAGGCCTGAAGCGTGAACGGTTCCGAGTTGTCCCAACCCTATGTCGCCCTGGTCGGCTCCCCCAATTCCGGAAAAACCAGCCTGTTCAACGCCCTGACCGGCGGCCGGCAGCGCGTCGGCAACTATCCGGGAGTCACCGTCGAGCGCAAGGAAGGCAGCATCGAGCGGCCCGGCGGCCATCGGCTCAAGATCCTCGATCTCCCCGGCACCTATACCCTCGACGCGAACACCCTGGACGAGGCAGTGACCCGCGACGTTCTCTTGACGCGCAAGATCGAGGGCGCCCCGCCCGATTTGCTGGTGGCGGTGGCGGACGCCACCAATCTCGAGCGCGGCTTAAGTCTCGTCCTCGAGCTGAAAGAGCTCGGCTTTCCGATGGTGCTGGTGCTCAACATGATGGACCTCGCTCAGCGCCGCGGCCTCGAGATCGACCTGGAAAAGCTCTCGCGTGAATTGGGCATGCCGGTCTTTCCAGTCGTCGCGGTCAAAAAGGAAGGCCTGGATCCGTTGTTGGAGGAAATGCTGCGGCGGGTGGGAGAGCGGCCGCGTCCGCTGGCACAGACCTTCCCGGAAAGCACCTGGACCCTGCCGCGGCACAGCCCCGAGGAGGTGCGGGCGCGGTTCCGCGAGGTCGATCGCATCCTGAAAAGCGCCCATGCCGGCGCCTTGAAGCCGGCGCGCTGGACCGACCGAATCGACCGCGCCGTCCTGCATCCCCTCTGGGGCTCGCTGCTGCTCGTGGCCATTCTGACCTTCGTCTTTCAAAGCATCTTCAACTGGGCAAGCTATCCGATGGACTTGATCGAGCGCGGGATCGGACTGCTCTCCGAAGGCCTGCGCGCCTTGCTGCCGGAGGGGATCGTGCAAAGCTTGCTCATCGACGGCGTCTTGGCCGGGGTGGGTTCGGTGGTCGTCTTTCTACCGCAGATCCTGATGATCTTTTTTTTCATCCTTTTGCTCGAGGATTCCGGCTACATGGCCCGCGCCGCCTTCTTGATGGACCGCCAAATGGGAAGGGTGGGCCTGCACGGACGCGCCTTCATCCCGCTGCTCAGCTCCTTCGCCTGCGCCATTCCCGGCATTATGGCGGCCCGCACCATCGAAAATCCTCGCGACCGCCTCACGACGATCCTGATTTCCCCGCTGATGGCCTGCTCCGCGCGGTTGCCGGTTTACACCCTGTTGATCTCGGCCTTCATCCCTAACCGCGTCGTCTGGGGTCCCTTCCGCCTGCAGGGTCTGGTGATGCTGGGGCTCTACGCCCTGGGTCTGGGGACGGCCTTGATCGCGGCCTGGATCTTCAAAAAGGCCGTGTTTCGCGGGCCGACGCCGACCTTCCTGTTGGAATTGCCCACCTACAAATGGCCGAGCCTCCGCAACGTCTTGATCGGCATGTGGGAGCGGGCGCGGCTCTTCCTGCGTCGGGCCGGGACCGTGATCCTCGCCGTTTCAGTCGTGATTTGGTTTTTATCCTCGTACCCCAAGCCCCCCGCCGACGCGGATCCGTCGCGGCCGGCCATCACCTACAGCCTGGCGGGCCGCATCGGCCAGGTCCTCGAGCCGGCGATCCGCCCGATCGGCTTCGATTGGTCGATCGGCATCGGGCTGCTGACGGGAATGGCGGCGCGGGAGGTGATCGTGGGCACTCTCGCGACGGTTTATTCGGTGGAGGACGGCGGCGCGGCGGTGGGTGACGACGCCTTGGGCCAGATCCTACAACGTCGCTGGAGTCTGGCGACGGGCTTGAGCCTGCTCGTCTATTTCGTCTTCGCGATGCAGTGTTTTTCCACCTTGGCCGTGGTGCGCCGCGAGACCAATTCGTGGAAGTGGCCCGCGGTCATGTTTCTCTATCTCACCGGCTTGGCCTATCTGGCGTCTTTTATCACCTACCGGGTCGCGCTTTATTTCGGCGCCTGAATCGCGGCCTCCTCGGCCGGATAGCTTCGGACGCTTCCGTCCGGGTCGGTCCAGTACATCTTCACTCCCGGGAATTTCGGCAAATAGGCTCGGCTCTTCGCCTCCCCCAAGACGAAGAAGGCGGTGGCGAGGGCGTCGGCCTCGGCGAGGCGGTCGGCCTCGACGCTGACGCTGCCGCGCCGCGCGACGGGTCGGCGGGTCGCGGGGTCGAGGATATGGGGCCCCTGCTCGTAGAGGCCGGAAGTGGCGAGGGCCCGGTCGCGGATCTCGCGCGGGGCAGTGATGCGGTCGGGCGCGCCCTCCGGCACTTGGATCGCGACCTTCCAGGGGCCGCCCAAGGCGCGCAGGTCGCCCCCCGCGTCGACGATCGCGGCCGTATAGCCCCGGCCTTGGAGGTAATCCAGCATGGCGTCGACGATCCAGCCCTTGCCGACGGCGCCGACGCCGAGCCGCGTCTCGGGGTGGGGAAGGGAACCGCGGTCCCCGGACAGGCGGATTTCTCCAATTTGGCCGGCGCGGGAGAGGGAGGCGAAGCGAACGTCGAAGGCGCCGTCCGTCTTGCGGCTGAGGGCTGTCGAGAGAGCCAGTAAATCTCGAGTCGTCTCGCTTAAGACGCAGTCGCCTCGACCCGCGCGCCGGTTGAGGCAGCTCAACTCCGAGTCGGCCTGCCACTCGCTGATCTTGGCCTCGATCTCTTGGGCCAGGCGGAAGGCCGCCTCGCTCTCCGCGAGCGCGCGCTCCCGCTCGGCGGCGGGGCAGCGGAGGCTTAAGTTGACCGGGACGTGGCCCATCAGCAGGCGCGAGCGGGTGAGGGTGATCTCGCGGGGGGCGCAGCCCAGACAGGCGAAGAGGGCGAGGATTAGGACGAATCGGGCCATGGGAGGCAGGGTTAACGCTATTGAAATAGAATTTCAATGATTCCGCGACCGGGTGCCGGCGCCCCGAGCTTATTTCTGAAATTTAAGCAAATACCTAAAATTTGTCCTTGACGCCCCGCGGCGGCGTCGATTATCCACCCGATCAGTTTTGAAAGCAACTTTCATTTTTAGGAATTGGAGGCGAACGATGAAAAAGTGGATCCTGGGAGCGGCGGCGCTCCTCTCCTGCCTGGGGCAGGGAGCCCCGGCTTGGGCGGCCGAGCCCGAGCTGAAGTTCAACCCCGAGGAGACCGAGTCGAAACCCACCGACACGCGCTACGGGGACAAACCGCTGGCGAAGTTCGGCAATGACAAGAACTATTTCAAGCTGGGCGGCTACGGCTCGATCCGCTTCGAGGCGGACTCCGCCTCGGGTCCGAAGGATACCTTCACTTTCCGCCGTTTCGTCCTGACCACCGACGCCAAGATCGCCTCCCGATTCCGCATCTATTCCGAGCTGGAATTCGAGCGCTTCCGCAAGATCGAGCTCGAGAAGGAATTCACTCCGCGTGCCGACGGAGGGGTCAACGTCAAGCAGGAGATCGAGGGCACCAACAAGTCCGAGATCGCGATGGAGCAAGCCTGGTTCGAGTTGGAGTTCGCCAATTACATCCGCCTGCGCGGCGGCGGCGTCCTGGTGCCGATCGGGCGTTTTAACATCAACCACGACGACAACGTCTGGAACCTGCCGCGGCGCTCGCTCGTCGACCGCGGAGTCCCCGTGCTGCCCACCACCTCGGCCTGGGACGAGCTCGGCTTCGGCCTCAACGGCGACATCGAGCTGGGCGAGAAGTCCAAGCTCGGCTATCAAATCTACGTCGTCAACGGCGTCACCCTGGACGCGCAGTTCGAGGAAAAGATCGAGACCCGGCCGGGCGACACCAATAAAGTCGAATTCGAGGCCGTACTCGACATCAATACCGGCACTTTCTCGCAGGACGTCAAAGACGCCAAGGCCGTCACCGGCCGCATCGCCTTCAGCCCGGTCCTAGGCCACGAGATCGGCCTCTCCGGCTACTGGGGGCGCTACACGCCCGGCTTTGTGATCGACCGCAAGCTGACCGTCTTCGGCTTCGATTGGCTTTCCACCTTCGGAAACTTCGACATCGAGGCCCAGTACGTCCTGACCCACTTCGAGGGGCTGCGGGACGTGATGGCCGACTTGGGCGGCAAGGTCTTCAACTCCGAGGTCGAGGCCGAGATCGAGGACAATCCCGGCATCGAGCTGGAGACCAAGTTCGAGCCGGGCGCCCTCGCCAGCACCAAGCACGGCTATTGGATCGAGCTGCGCTACCACTTCCGGCCGCAGTGGCTGACCCAGTCCTGGTTCGGCCGGCATTTTTCCGATCCGCAGCTGATTCCCATCGTCCGCTGGGAACAGGCCTTCCTGCGCGGCCTGGTCACCGACGCCACGGTCACGAACGGCGTGCTGACCACCTTCACGACGACCAACCGACGGGTCGACCGGGTGACGGCGGGCCTGGCCTTCCGCCTGAATCCCCTGGCGGTCTTCCAGCTGGCCTACGAGTACACCCAGACCAACAAGGGGCAGTCCCTGGCCTCGGTGACGAACTACCTGCCGACGCCCGACGACAAGAACCACGCCTTCATGTTCGGGACGGCCTTCGGATTTTAAGATCTCCTCCCCGGGCCGCTTCGGGCCGGGGCTTTTCCAGGAACCCGCCGCAATGCCGGGCGAGCACGCCGGGCCTTGCGGCGGGTCTTTATTTCGCGGCCGCCCGCCCGCGTCCCCCGGTCCGTTTGACTTGTCGGGGCAATTGGGGCAAGCAAGGGGTCCCGTGCTTGATATGAGAAAATTACTTTCAATCCTGGGGTGTCTCGCCCTCCTGCTCGCCGTGGGCCGGGAGGGCTTGGCCCAGACCACCGTCTACCTGAAGCCCGCCGAGGCCTTAAAACTGATTTTTAAAAATTCCCAAGAGATCTTGAAGGAAGACCACCCCGTCACCGACGAGGTGCGGCGGCAGGCCGCGGAGGCCCTGAAGTACGACCTCCCCAAGGACCATTATGCCTTCTACATCGGCAAGACGGAGGGCCGCATCGACGGCTACGCCGTGATCGACGAGCAGGTCGGCAAGGTCCAGCCGATCACCTTCGTCACCAAGATCAACCCCGAGGGCCGGGTGGACGCCGTCGAGGTGATGGTGTATCGCGAGAGCCACGGCGGGGAGGTGGCCTCCCGGCGCTTCCTCAACCAGTTCAAGCAGAAGGACCTCAACAACGAGCTGCGCCTGCACGGCGACATCGTCAATATCTCGGGCGCGACGCTCTCTTCCCACGCCTTGGTCGTGGGCGTGAAGCGGGCCTTGGTCCTGTGGCGGATCTTCTATGGAAAGTCCTAGGCTCCATCGGCAGAACGGCGGGCTCAAGTGGGCGGTTACGCTCTACCTGTTGTTGACGTCCGTCGCCTTCGGCATCGCCGGCCTGATGAGCCGACAGCATTACGGACTCAGCCACGAGCAGGCCGTCGTCTATTATCTCGGCGACGAGGCGAGCGGCGGCATGCAGATGCCCAAGCTCTATCCCCAGCTCTTACAGACCGCCCATGTCCACAGCTTCACCATGCCGCTCGTCTTTCTCTCCGTTTGGCTGGGCTTGCATTTCACGCCCCTGCGGCCGGGATGGAAGAAGACGCTCGTCGCCGGCGGCGCGCTTTCGATCTTGATTTATAATGCCGCGCCCTTCCTGCTGCGCTATTATTCGCCTCATGCGGCCTCGCTCTTCACCGTCGGCGGGTTGGGGCTGTTTTTCTTTTATTTCGCGCCGGCGGGATTGATCCTCTACGAGACCTGGATCGGATTCCAAACGAGTGCCACGCGTTGACCTGCCAAAGAGGCTGATGAGCCGCTATCTCGCGCTGCCCCAGGCGCTGCGGGGCCTGCCGGTCTGGATCGCGGTCTCGGGCGGACTGGACTCGACGGTCCTGGCCGCGGTCGCCCTCCAGCTGCGTTCCCGTCTGCCCCCCCTGCATTTCGCCCACGTCAATTACGGTCTGCGCGTCCCCGACTCCGACCGCGAGGAGGCCTCGCTGCGCGCCTGGGCGAAGCGGGCGGAGGTGCCGATCCAGGTGCTGCGGCTCCGTCCCAAGGCGAAGCCGGTCAACCTCCAGGCTTGGGCCCGAGAGCGCCGCCTGGCCTTCTTTCGACGCCTGATCGCCGCCCGGGCGGGCGGCCGAGGCTTGGTATGGATGGCCCACCACCAAGGCGATCAAGCCGAGACGGTCTTGGCCCGCCTCCTGCGCGGCGCCGGCCTCAAGGGACTGCGGGGCATGGACGAGGTCGAGGAGATCGGCGGGCTTTGGGTCTTTCGCCCCTTCCTCGAGGTGCCGAAGGAGGCCCTGCGGGTCTACGCCGAGGCGCATCGCCTGGACTTTCACCACGACCGCTCCAACGACGGCGTCGATTACCTGCGCAACCGGATCCGGCATCGGATCCTGCCTCTCCTGGCCGAGGAAAACCCCAGGATCCTGGAGGCCCTCTCGACTTTCGCGGCGCGGGCCGGGCAGGCGGCCTCGGCCCTGGAGAGCCTCGCCCAAGCTTGGCTTCGTCGCGCCGGCCGTGGCGCCAAGGGAATGCCCGCCGCGCTCGACGCCCGCGCCCTCCGGCGCCAGCCTCGGGCCTTGCGTGCCGCCATCCTCGAGGCCTGGCTGAGGCTCAAGACGGGGCGGGAGCAGAGTTTCGGCAAGATCCTGCCCCCCTTGCTGGCGGGGCTGGAGGAAATTTCCAAAAAACTCGAGTTGCCGTTAAAGGGCGGGTATCGGGCGATGCTGAACCCTAAGAACCTGGCTTTGCGCCGTTCCCCGTCGCGGATTCGGCGCTGACCGACCGCCGGACTCCGGTCTCGGTGGGTGCGCCGGGAAAAGCCTTCAATTTCCCCAATCTTTCCGGAAATCTGGGTTGCCACCTCGAAAATCCCTATGTTAGGGTTGAGGAGTTGCATGATTTAAGAGGTTCACGGTGAAACAGTCGCATAAAACGATCGCCCTTTGGATAGTCATCATCCTGCTCTCGATCTCCATCCTTCACTTTTTCAAGGCCACCCCAACCCTGCGAAATAAAGTGAGTTTTAGCGAGTTCCTCTCCGCGGTCGAGCAGAAGCAGGTCGAGTCGATCATCATCCGCGAGGACGAGTACCAGGGTAAGTTCAAGGACAGCTACAAAGACGGCAGCTACTTCGAGACCCTGGGTCCCGTGAACAGCGACAAGGCCTTCGAGATCTTCGCGAAGTCCGACGCGCAGATCCGCTACGAAAAGCCCAAAGAGACCCCGATGTGGCAGCAGATCCTCATCTCGTGGATGCCCATGCTGTTGCTCTTCGGCTTCTTCTTTTTCTTCATGCGCCAGATCCAGATCGGCGGCGGCAAGGCCTTGAGCTTCGGCAAGAGCCGCGCCCGCCTGATGACCGAGTCGCAGAAGCGCGTCACCTTCGAGGACGTCGCCGGCGTCGAAGAAGCCAAGGACGAGGTCGAAGAGATCATCGACTTCCTGAAAGATCCGAAAAAATTCACCAAGCTGGGCGGGCGCATCCCCAAGGGCGTCCTGCTGATGGGCCCTCCGGGCACCGGTAAGACCCTGCTGGCCCGCGCCATTGCGGGCGAGGCCGGGGTTCCCTTCTTCAGCATCTCCGGCAGCGACTTCGTCGAGATGTTCGTCGGCGTCGGCGCCTCGCGGGTCCGCGACCTGTTCGAGCAGGGCAAGAAGCACGCGCCCTGCATCATCTTCATCGACGAGATCGACGCCGTCGGCCGCCATCGCGGCGCCGGCCTGGGCGGCGGCCACGACGAGCGCGAGCAGACCCTCAACCAATTGCTGGTCGAGATGGACGGTTTCGAATCCAACGAGGGCGTCATCCTGGTCGCGGCAACCAATCGCCCCGACGTCCTCGATCCCGCGTTGCTGCGCCCCGGCCGCTTCGACCGGCGCATCGTGGTGCCGCGCCCCGACCTGAAGGGCCGCGAAGAGATCCTGCGCATCCATACCCGAAAGGTCCCCATCTCCCGCGACGTCGACCTGATGGTCCTGGCCCGAGGCACGCCGGGCTTCTGCGGCGCCGACCTCGAAAACCTGGTCAACGAGGCCGCGCTCTACGCCGCCCGTCGCGACAAGAAGGTCGTCGAAATGGGCGACTTCGAGATGGCCAAGGACAAGGTCCTGATGGGCAGCGAGCGCCGCAGCATGATCATCAGCGACGAAGAGAAAAAGACCACCGCCTACCACGAGGCGGGCCACACCCTCGTCGCGCGCCTTATCCCGGGCACCGAGCCCGTCCACAAGGTCACGATCATTCCCCGCGGCATGGCCTTGGGGTTGACGCAGCAGCTGCCCGAGGAAGAGAAGCACTCGCACAGCAAGGATTACGCCGAGAACATGATCGCCATCCTGATGGGCGGACGCCTCGCCGAAGAGCTGATCTTCGGGCAGAAGACCACCGGCGCGGGCAACGACATCGAGAAGGCCACCGACCTCGCGCGCAAGATGGTCTGCGAGTGGGGCATGAGCGAAAAGCTCGGGCCCCTGGCCTTCGGCAAGAAGGAAGAGGCGATCTTCCTCGGCCGCGAGTTCGCCCAGCACCAAGACTACAGCGAGCGCACGGCGGCCGAGATCGATCACGAGGTCCGCGACATCGTCACGCGCAACTACGAGCGCGCCAGAGAATTGCTGAAAAACCACCTCACCGAGCTGCACGCCCTGGCCGAGGCCCTGCTCGAGCGCGAGACCCTGACCACCGACGAGATCAATCAGGTGATCCGCGGCGAGAAGCTGGCGCCCGTCAAGCCCAGCGTGCCCCTGGGCGGGCGCCGGGTCGCGAAGGCGCCCAGCGCGCCCGGCAAGGAAGGCGTCACGATCGCGCCCCACGTGCCCGCGCATCCCAGTAAAGCCTGACCTTGGCGGCGCCGTCCTGGTCATTGCGGTTTTCCACCCTATCCTTGGAACGCCCCAAGGTGATGGGCATTCTCAACGTCACCCCCGATTCCTTTTCCGATGGAGGGAAATACCTCGAACCCGAGCGCGCCCTCGAGCGCGCGCGACGATTGATCGCGGAGGGCGCCGACCTGGTCGACGTCGGCGGCGAATCGACGCGGCCGGGCGCCTCGCCGGTTCCGCTCGACGAAGAGTGGCGGCGCTTGGCACCGGTACTACAGGCCTTGGCGTCCGCGACCGTCGCGCCGATTTCGGCGGACACCCGGAATGCCGAGACCGCGCGCCGCGCTCTCGACGCGGGCGTCTCCGTCGTCAACGACGTCTCCTGCGCCCGGGATCCGGAGCTGTTGAGAGCCGTGGCCGGCGTCGGCGCCGGCTACGTCCTGATGCATTCCCGCGGAGAGCCCGCCACCATGGCCTCGTTGGCGGACTATCGGGACGTCGTGTCCGAGGTGGCGGCCGAGCTGCGCCTCGCCCTCGACCGCGCCCTGCAGGCCGGGATCGCCCCCGAGCGGATCTGCGTCGATCCCGGCTTCGGCTTCGCCAAGACCCCGGAGCAAAATTGGATCCTATTGGAGGGCTTGGATCGGCTCGCCGAGCTGGGGCGACCCGTCTTGGTGGGGCTCTCGCGCAAGCGGATGCTCCGCGAGCGGGTGGGGGAGGATCCGGCGGAGCTCCTCAAGGCGGGCCTCGCGGCGGCCGAGACCGCGATTCGGCGCGGGGCCCGCGTCCTGCGGGTGCACGACGTGGCGGCCACGCGCGACTTTTTACAAGCCTTGCAAAAATCCGAGTTTTCAATAGATTGAGGAGGAAGCCCCCGTAAACCGGGTGTTTTTCTGAAGGAAGGCGAGGGGGCTTTGCGCCGATCGTCACATCCCCGTCTCGGACTGGATGGAGCCCCTGTCGGAAGCGAAGGTCGCAAGGAAGACCGGATCTTTTACTGGAGAAATTCGCGATGACCCGAAAAATCTTCGGCACCGACGGCGTCCGCGGCCTCGCCAACCAGGCCCCCATGGATCCCGAGACCGCCCTGGCCCTGGGCCGGGCGCTGGCGCGCTACTTTCTGGGCAAGAGCCGGAAAAACCGCATCGTCATCGGCAAGGACACGCGGCTCTCCGGCTACATGATCGAGAACGCGCTCTCCTCCGGCATCTGCTCGATGGGCGGCGAGGCGATCTTCCTCGGTCCCCTGCCGACGCCGGGGATCGCCTTCATCACCCAGGCGATGCGCGCCGCAGCCGGCGTGATGATCAGCGCCAGCCATAACCCTTACTACGACAACGGGATCAAGTTCTTCGACCACGACGGCTTCAAGCTTCCCGACGAGGTCGAGGCCCAGCTCGAGGCCATGCTCGACGGCGAGGCGCTGAAGCGGGGGCCCACGCACGGCGAGGTGGGACGCGCCTACCGCGTCGAGGACGCCGCCGGCCGCTACATCGAGTACCTCAAGGGGACCTTCCCGAAGGAACTGACGCTGGAGGGCTTGAAGGTCGTCGTCGACTGCGCCCACGGCGCCGCCTACCGGGTGGCGCCGACCGTCTTCGAGGAGTTGGGGGCCGAAGTGGTTGCTTTGGGCGTGGCGCCCAACGGCACCAATATCAACGAGGCCTGCGGGGCGCTGCACCCCGAGTCCCTGCGCGAGCGGGTGAAGGCGGAGGGCGCTGATTTGGGCGTAGGGTTGGACGGCGACGCCGACCGGCTGGTGCTGGTCGACGAGCGGGGAGAGATCCTGCACGGCGACGTCCTGATGGCGCTCTGCGCCCGCGATCTGCAGGAACGTAAGGCCTTGGCCCAAGACACCGTCGTCGCGACGGTCATGAGCAACCTCGGCCTCGAGATCGCGCTCAAGCGCTGGGGCCTGAAGCTCCAGCGCGTGCAGGTCGGCGACCGCTACATCATCGAGGCGATGCGCCGGCACCGCTACAATTTCGGCGGCGAGCAGTCGGGGCACCTGATCTTTTCGGATTACAGCACGACGGGCGACGGCATCTTGGCCGCGTTGCGGGTTCTCTCCATTTTGGTGCGCCGGCGGGCCAAGCTCTCCCGGGTCGCCGACTGCATGGAGGTTTTTCCCCAAGTCCTGCTGAACGTCCGCGTCCAGCAGAAGAAAGACCTGCACCAGGTGCCCGAGGTGCTGCGGCTCCAGCAGGACATCGAGAAGACCTTGGGCGACAAGGGGCGGCTTTTGCTCCGCTACAGCGGCACCGAACCCCTGCTTCGGATCATGCTCGAGGGCGAGGACCAGGGGCAGATCGAGAAATTCGCGCAGGACCTCAAGGCCGAGACGGAAAAGGCCTTGGGCCGCGCGTGACGGGAGTTCCCATGGCCCTGCTCGGCGTGAACATCGACCACATCGCGACCCTGCGCCAGGCGCGTCGCATCTCCTATCCCGATCCCGTCGTGGCCGCGCGGATGGCCCAGGACGCCGGGGCCGACCAGATCACCTGCCACCTGCGCGAGGACCGGCGCCACATCCAGGACGCGGACGTCCCGAATCTTCTGAAAGCGGTGACGATCCCCGTCAACCTCGAGATGGCCGCGACCGCCGAGATGGAGGCCTTCGCGTTAAAATATCGCCCGGCGAAGATCACCCTCGTCCCCGAGCGCCGGGAGGAGCTCACCACCGAGGGAGGCCTGGACGCGGTCGCCCATAGCGCCGTCCTGGCCCCGATGGTCGCCAAGCTCAGGCAAGAAGGGCTTTTCGTCTCGCTCTTCGTCGACCCCGAAGCCGAGCAGCTGCGCTGCAGCCGCGAGCTGGGCGCCGATTCGGTCGAGCTTCACACCGGGGCCTATTGCGAAGTTCCGGCGGAGCGACGCGGTCCCGAGCTGAAGCGGCTGAGCGAGGCCGCCCGCCTCGCCAAGGAGCTCGGCTTCTTCGTGGCCGCCGGCCACGGCCTCAACTACGAGAATATCCTGCCCGTCAAGAAGATCCCCGAGATCGAGGAGTACAACATCGGCCACAGCATCGTCGCCCACGCGGTTCTGGTCGGCTGGGAGCGCGCGGTGCGCGAGATGAAGGCCCTCGTCGCATGAAGATTCTCAGCGGAGCGCAGATGGTCCGCCTTGACCGGCTCTCGATCCGGAAGCACGGAATTTCCGCGCGGGTCTTGATGCGCAACGCCGCTCGGGCCTGTTGCGACGAGATCCTCGCCCTGCGCCCCGCCAAGAAACTGCGGCGCATCGCCGTCGTCTGCGGCCCCGGCAACAACGGCGGAGACGGTTTCGCCATCGCCTCCCTGTTGAGTTCTCGATCCTACGAGATCCGGATATTCTTTTTGGGAAACGAAGCGTCGCTTTCCAAAGAGGCGCGCCATTTCCAGGAGCGGGTGAGCGACTTGATCCTTCCCGGCCGCGCCATGGCTGCCGCGCTGCGCCGCGCCGACCTGGTGGTCGACGCGATCTTCGGGATCGGCCTCAAGCGCCCGGTGACGGGCGGCTATGCCAAGGCGATTGCGGCGATGAACCGCGCCCCCGGCTATAAGCTGGCCGTGGACATCCCCAGCGGGATCTCGGCGGATACCGGCGAGGCGATGGGGGCGGCCTTTCGCGCCGATCTGACGGTGACCTTCGAGGCCCCGAAGTGGGGGCAGATCCTGCCGCCGGCCTGGGACTACGTCGGACGGCTCGCCGTGCGTCCCATCGGCCTGAGCCGCGCCGAGCTGAAAAAGATGCCGAGCGCCGCCGAGTGGGTGGATGAGGAGTATTTCCGTCGGCAGTGGCGGCCGCGCTCGCGAGGCGCGCACAAGGGCGACGCCGGCCGCGTGCTGGTGGTCGCCGGTTCGCGCGAGATGCCGGGCGCGGGCTACCTCAGCGGCATCGCCGCCCTGCGGGCGGGGGCGGGGTTGGTGACCTGGGCCCTGCCGGAGGAGGCCTATCGCCGGATCGACCTGCGATTTCCCGAAGTGATCCTGTCGCCGGCGCCCTCCGAGGGCGGAAAGTTCAGCGCGGCCTCGGCCGGCGCGTTGCGCCCCAAGCTGAAGCGTTGTCAGGCCCTCGCCGTGGGTCCCGGCTTGGGGCAGGGCGAGGGCGTGCGGCGTTTTTTGGAGGAGTTGCTATCGGGACGGCGGCCTCCGACGGTGCTGGACGCGGACGCCCTCAACAACCTCGCCGGAGGCAAGGGCTTGGCGAGGCGCCTGCGCGGGGCGATCGTGACGCCGCATCCCTTGGAAATGTCCCGCTTGTCCGGTAAAGATGTCGCCGCGATTCGCGCGGATCCCGTCGCCGCGGCTCGGGACTTCGCCCGGCGTTATCAATGTTGGGTGGTCCTGAAGGGCTACCGCTCGGCGATCGCGAGTCCCGCCGGGAAGATTTGGATCAATTCCAGCGGCGGCCCCAACCTCGCCACCGCGGGGAGCGGGGACGTCCTGACGGGGGTGATCGCGGGTTTGCTGGCCCAGGGCTTCAAGCCGGCCTCCGCCTTGCCCTGCGCGGTCTTTCTGCACGGCCTGGCGGGCGATCGCCTGGCGGAGCGGCTGGGCGATCGCGGGACGATCGCGTCGGACGTCGCCAAGGAAATCCCGAAGCTCCTTCGAACCCTGTTCTTTTGATATGGAAACCATCTGGATCTCCCATTCCGTCGAAGAAACTCTGACCCTGGCCGCGCGCTTCGCCGAGCGCCTGCGCGCGGGCGCGGGCGTGGCGTTGCAAGGGGACCTCGGCAGCGGCAAGACCTGCTTCGCCAAAGGGGTCATCTCCGCATTGAGCGGCGTCGAGCCCGCGGAGATCCCCTCGCCGACCTTTACGCTGGTCGAAGAGTACCGCGGGCTCGGTCCCCGCATCTACCACGTCGACCTCTACCGCATGCGGGACGCCCGCGAGGCCGAGGAGCTCGCCTGGGACGAAATCCTCGCCCCCGGCGCCGTCGCCCTGGTCGAATGGCCGGAGCGGATGGGAAAGATAATCCCTTATTGCCAATTCCGCCTGAGCTTCAGTAAAGAGGGGGAGGGCGTGCGCCGCATCGCCCTCGCCGAAAGGGAATCCGCCGATGTCTCTCGCTAAGCAAAAACTCCCCGCCGTCTCCGCCCACCGTCCGCTGGAGCCGGTCGACCCGCTCAAGCGCTACGTCCAAGAGATCAGCCGCTATCCCTTTCTCTCTCCTAAGGAAGAGCGCGAGTTGGCGCAGGCCTACCAAGAGACCGGCGACCGTGAGGCCGCCCGCAAGCTGGTGACCTCGCACCTGCGCCTCGTCGTCAAGATCGCCTCCGAATACCGCACCGCCTACGGCAACCTCCTCGACCTGATCCAAGAGGGCAACTTGGGACTGATGCGCGCGGTGAAGAGCTTCGACCCCGACAAGGGCGCCCGGCTCGGCCACTACGCGAGCTGGTGGATCCGTTCTTACATCCTCAAGCACATCCTCGACAATTTCCGCCTGATCAAGATCGGCACCACCCAAGCGCAGCGCCGCATTTTCTTCAACCTGATGAAGGAAAAGGAACGGCTCGAGAAGCAGGGTTTCAACCCCGGCGTGAAGGAGCTGGCCGCGGCGATGGAGGTGAAGCCCGAGGAGGTCGAGGAGATGCAGCAGCGCCTCGGCCACAGCGACCTCTCGCTCGACGCCAATATCCGCGAGGACGACGACAAGCGGCACATCGACCTGCTTGAGGCCGAGACGCCGCCCATCGAGGAGGCCCTCGACCAGGCGGCCTTCAAGGACGTCCTGGAGGTCAAGCTCCGCGACTTCGCCAAGACCTTGAACGAACGCGAGACCAAGATCTTCCGCGAGCGGCTGCTCTCGGAGGTTCCGCTCACCTTGCAGGCCATCGCCGACCAATACGGGATCAGCCGCGAGCGGGCCCGGCAGCTGGAAGAGCGCATCAAATCCAAGTTGAAGGTCTTTTTCGAGAAGTCGGGCGTGAGGGTCGAGGACCATCTCTAAGCTGTATGCTTGTCAGTTATTATTACTAATTCTATCTCATTTTCTTAAAATAAAAATAAGAAAAACAATAAGTTATAATCTTGTGTATTTTTTATTACGTAACATACGTATTCTATAATGTCCCGCCTGGATTCGATTCCATAACTTATTGAAATAATTAAATTATTTTATCTACCCAAGAAGCCTTCCTGGCACAGATCCTGCTTTGTCTTAAGTCAGAATCTCGGGGTCACTGACGCACCCCTTGTCCTAAGCGGCCGGTGCCTCCGGGATTTTCTTTAATTTTTTTCATTCTATTTCTGGGCGTTTTCTTGGCAGCCCGGGGAGACCGCCGAGCCCCTTGTCCTATTTCGGTTGGTTTCTCCGGGCCTGCCTTTTTTTTCGCCCGGAGAAGATCGGGCTGGGATCAAGGGGCGGTTCGGCCGCGGTCGATGACGAAGGTGACGGGTAGGGTATTTCCCTCGGGATCTTTAGGCACGGAATTGCTTTGCCAGGGGGCGCTGGAATAATCGGTGCCCCCGGAGCGCAGGAAGGCCGCTGCGGAGAGTCGATATTCGGCGCAAAGTCGCGCATCGGAGCCGCGACCCCATCGGAAAGTGACCCAAGCGAGCCAGTGGCCGTCTGTCTGACAAGCGGTGTCGACCGTCTCATGCTTTTCGAAATAACCACCGCCTTCAGGGACGAAATCGACCTTGACCTTGGGGTTGTAATCCAAGGGCTCGTCGTAGACCTCGCCGCTGCCGGGGTCGAAGGTTTCGTTTAGGCGCAGGCTCTTCGCCATCATGCCATCGGCGTTCACCCCGATATCCGCGAATTCCTCCCGCGGCCCCAGGCTGCCGTCGCAATTGCGCATAAATCCGTTCTCGATCACCCGCACGCGGAACGGCACTCCCATCCCGCAAGGCCCGCCGATGCCCGGATCGCTCTGCTGGGTGCTGGGGACGGCGCCGCCGCTGCCGGCGAGGTCCCCGCCGCCGGTGCCGCCCAAGCCGTCTCCGCTTCCGCCGTCGAGGGCTTGAGAGCCGCCGGGCCCGCCGCCGGCGGAAGAGCCTCCGCCTCCCGATCCAACCATGCCCGAGCAGGCCGTCAGGGCGGCCAAGGCGCCAAATATGGAAAACAGGCGGGAGATTTTATTTCGAGGCGACATAGACGGCATTTCCTTCAATACTATAGAGTTATCGGGTCCGATATTCCAGTGCCGGAGCCTCCGGGCCCTGTTCAGGGGGCCATCAACATTTGGACGCCCTCGGCTTCGAACCGCCCCGGCCCCAAGTCGATGCCGAGGGTGATCCGATAGGCGTTGAGGGATTCGTCGTACTGGGGCGCGGGCGAGCCGGAAAAGACCGGGCTCGTCAGCAGGACTCCCCCCTGATTCCAAGAGGCCTGGGCCTTCGCCGAAAATTCCGGGCAATCCAGGCCCTTCGGGATGGTGAAGAAACTCAGGTCGCCGAGCTTCGTCTGCCATTGGCCGTTTTCCGCGCAATGAGTCGGCGTCCGGACGACGCGATCCTCGATATCGCCGGCGGCGCGGAAGGTGAAACTCACTTCGGGGCCGGGCCCGGGGTTTTCGGGCGGGGCCATCGTTCCCGTCGTTTCGCCGTGTACCGCGTCGATCATCGCCCGTCGCCGGGAAAATTCCATCTCCTCGTCGCGACAGGATTGCTCGAGGGCGCCTCGCGTCACGCGCACCGTCGCGACGAAGCCGATGACGCAGGGGGCGCCGACGCCCGGCTCGCTCTGTTGGGTGCTGGGCACGGCTTGACCTTGGGCGGTGTCGCCGCCCGGGAGTCCGCCGCCGGACGGGTTGCCGCCGTCGAGGCTGTTTTGTCCGCCTAAGACGGGCACCGACCCGCCGCCCGCGGGCGGTCCGCCGGCCCCGCCCGGAGAGACTCCGGCGCAAGCCATTAGGCCGACGCAAATGAATAGCGCAAAAATGGTAGGAAACGATTTAGCGTGAAATTCCATTCGGCCCCCAACCCTTGTCCTTCGCGGCGACCCGACGCCGCGACCCCTTGGGGTTACCCTGCCGTCCTTAACTTACTTATTATCGTCCCTCCGCGGGTAAAAATTGCGTCAAATTATGAATTTTCCACCTCTTTTTGCCCGAAGCGGTCGAGCTTATGGTACAGGGTCTGGCGTTGGATTCCCAGCTTCCGGGCCGCCAAGGCCTTGTTTCCCTTACATTCTTTCAAGACGCGGGCGACCTCCTCGGGGGTGACCCGCCGCTTGGGGGGTTCGATCTCGAGGTTCCGGATCTTTTGGTGGAGGGTGAAGCGGGAGATCCCCAGGAGCTTGGCGGCCTTCACCTTGTTGCCCTGGGACTCTTGCAGGGCCCGGTCGATGATCCGCTTCTCGAAGTTGGAGACCTGGCGGTCGAGGTTCAAGTCGCGCATCATCTCCTCCTCGAACTCGTATTTTTCCCGGACGTTTTCCGAGAGGAGCTCCTTGGTGATCTCGCCTTTGCCCATGACGAGCGCGCGGTTGATCTCGTTCTCCAGCTCGCGGATGTTGCCGGGCCAGTCGTAGGTCATCAGCGCCTTGATCGCCGCGGGCTCGATCGAGAGGAAATTCTCGGGAATCCCCATCTTGTTCTTCTTCATGAAGTGCTGGGCGAGCGCGGGAATGTCGGGCTTGCGCTCGCGCAGGGAGGGCAGGTTGATGCGCACGACGTTCAGGCGGTAGAAGAGGTCCTTGCGGAACTTCCCTTCCTTCACCAGCTCGCCCAAGTCCTTGTTGGTCGCCGAGATGATGCGCACGTTCACCTTGATCGTCTTGTTCGAGCCCAGCGGCCGGATCTCGCCCTCTTGCAGGACGCGCAGCAGCTTGGCCTGCATGCCCGGGCTCATGTCGGCGACCTCGTCCAAGAAGACGGTGCCGCCGTCGGCGTACTCGAACATGCCCTTCTTGTCGCGCTCGGCGCCGGTGAAGGCGCCGCGGACGTGGCCGAAGAGCTCGGACTCGAGCAGGGTCTCGGAATACGAGGCGCAGTTGGTCGAGACGTAGATCTTCGCCTTGCGCGGGCCGTTGTAGTGCAGGGCGCGGGCGATCAGCTCCTTGCCGGTTCCCGACTCGCCGTGGATGTAGACGGTGACGTCCGAGTCGATGATGCGGTCGAGGGTCTTCAAGACCTCTTTCATGGCGTGCGATTCGCCGATGATCTCCTGGTAGCGGTCGGCGCGCGGCCCTTCGGCGTCTTGCTGGGACTCGAGCTGCAGTTTCACCTTTTCCAATTCGCTGGCCTGGTCGGCGACCCGGTCCTCGAGGGCCTTGTTGAGGCGCAGGATCATCTTTTGGTTGTTTTCCAGCTCTTTTTGCCGCTGCCGGTTGTCCTCGAGCAGCCGCGCGTGGCTGATCGCCAGCGAGGCCTGGTCGGCGAAGACCGAGACGACCTTGGCGTGGTTCTCCTGGAAGACGCCCGAGGCGAAGCGGTTGTCCAGATAGATGACGCCTTGGATCGACTCGCCGCTCTTCAAGGGCACCGCGAGGACGGAGCGCAGCTTCATGCGGTGCACGCTCTCCGAGCCCTTGAGCTTCGCCTCCTCGCCGGCGTCCAGCGTCAGGACCGCGTTGCGGGTCTGGGTGACCTCTCGGATGATCGAGGTCGAGACCTTCTCGCGCGCCTTCTTCAGGCTTTCCTTGTCCATGTTGCGGGCGGACTGCACCTCGATGCCTTCTTCCTTGAAGAGCACGACGAAGCCGCGCTCGGCGCCGGAGAGCTGGATCGCCTCGTCGAGGATCAGATCGAGCAGGCGGTCGAGGTTCATCTGCGCGAGGATGCGCTTCGAGATCTCGAAGATCTTCTCGTAGGTGGGGATGTCGAGTTGGGAATCGGTCAGCGTCATAGGTCCTCCATGGCCTCTAAAATCTTCTCGAGTTTACGGTCGCGAAGATAACTTTGTCTCTGGCCCTCGGGCAATTGGGGCAGCAGGGCCTCGAGGCTCGCTCGGGCGGCGGCGAAGCGGGCTTTGGCGGCGAGCGGGTCGCCGCGGCGCTTCTCCAGCAGGCCCAGGTCGAAGTCGGCCTCCCAGAGCAGGTGCCGCAGCTGGTGCTCCTCCATCAGGCGGCGCGCGGCCTCGAGCTGAAGCCGCGCCGCGGCCAAGTCGGGCTTGGCGCGGTCCCGCAGGATCTTGCCGAGCAGCAGGCGGCTCCAGGCCCCGAGGAAGGGATTGGCCAGGCGCTCGGCCATGGCGAGGGCGGCCTCGGCATCGAGCTGCGCCGCGGGGAATTTTTTCGCGTCCCAGTTCAGGTAGGCGCGGTTGAAATAGAGCTGCGGGAGCAGGGGCGAGGCGCCCCGTCCCTCGAGGAGGGCGATCGCTTGGTCCAAATAACGGCGCTGCGCTTCCAGGTCGCCGCGCTGTCCGGCGAAGAGCGAGAGGAAATTGAGCGCGGCGGCCTGCTCGCCGGGGAAATTTCCGCGCAGCGCCTGCCGCAGCAGCTCGAAGGCGCCGGCCTCCGCCTCGGGGGCGCGGCCCATGGTGTAGAGCAGGTTGACGCGGTTCTGTTGGAGCTTCAGCTGCAGCAGGGGATGCCCCGCCGCCCGGGCGGAGCTCAGCGCCCGCTCGTAGTAGCCGCGCGCGGCCTCGAGGCGCCCCTCGTCGTGATGGGCGTTGCCCAGGTTCATCTCCGCCAGGCCTTGGGCGTAGGGGTCGTCGGCCGATTGCGCGGCCTCGATCGCCCTCTCGAAGGAGGCGACCGCCGCTTCCCGCCGGCCGAGACGGTTCTCCGCCAGGCCCCGCAGGTTGTGGACGCGCGACAGGCCCGAGGGCGCCGCGGCCGTTTCGTATGCAGCTTGCGCGGCCTCGAGCGAGCGCCGCGCGGCCTCGAGGTCTCCCAGGCTGAGCTGGGCCCGCGCGCGGACCTCCCAAAACAGGCCGGCCTCGTCGGCCGCCGCCGGCGGGGCCTCGGGAAGCAGGGCGAGCGCGGCCTCGTTCCGGCCCGCGGCCGCGTAGTGGCGCGCGGCGAGGACGCGGACGAAGGGCGGGATCGCGCCGCGATCGGGCTGGCCTTGCTCCAGAAAGGCCGCGATCTGGGCTCCGATGGCGAATTCGCCTCGGGCGTAGTGGCGCTCCAGGTCGGAGCGCAGCCCTTGCCAATCCGGGGCCGCGTGAGCGGCGGCCTTTTTTCCAATCGCGGGAACCGCGTAGGAAGCATTTCGCCCGGACCCTCGCGCCGCAACAGTGACCGGCCGCACCAATCCCGAAGCCGGGGTGCAGTGCCGGAGAACTGACAGCCAGCCAAGGGGTGCCGGCGCCGAGACCGAGCGAAGAAGGCGCAGGGGATCTGGAAATCAACTGAGGCGTCTCTCTCTCCTCCCAGCGCCAGGACTGTCGCTCGAGGTCCGGCGGCACCGCGGCCTCACATCCGCCCATCGCCAGCCGCCCTCGCCCCATTGCAACAGTCCCTCTTCACGCAGGGCTTGCAGCAGGGCCTCGAGCCGATTCCGCCGCCCCGAGGACTGGACGCTCAGGGGCCGGCTCGACGCCAGGTGAGGCCTTGGATCTCGTTTTTGCAAAAACTCCGCGAGCTCGGCCTCAAAACCAGGGTCGAGGGTGCTCGAAGTCGATGAGGGAGGCCTCGGGCGGAGCGGACAGCGAAAGGAGCACACGGGGAGGCGGCGCCGAGGCAAACCCGAGCAAGGGGCTCCAGGCGGGGAGCCGGTCAGCGCAACGCCGTCGCAGGCCGGGGCACTCGCTCAGGCCCGGTGGGCGCCAAATGCGGTCGCGCCGCAGGCACTTTCGTGATAAACAAAAAGTACATCCCGGGTGGCGCGCCATTTGCGGCAACTAGCGGGCACGCGCCGGCCGGGACCGCCGGCGACCGCGGGCGGGCGGCCGGGGATGCGCTCCGCGGCGAGGCGAGCCGAGGCGTTCGGCAAAAATGGTCGGACTCTTCAGGATCTCCCGCCGGGGCAACGGCGCCGCAGGCTGAAAGTTTTCCTCGAAGCGCGGCGTTGATCGCCGCCGAGGCATATCAGGATCGGGCGGCGCTCCGTCCCTTGGCCTCGGCAGGGCAGGGTTCAGGTCCCAGGCCTGGGCCCATCATGCCCATGAGGTCCCTGGGAGGAAGGAATTTCACCGGCATGCCAAGGCGTGTCGCTGGCAGGGACCAGGCCTGTTCCATCACAACTGGCTCAGGCTTGGGCAGGGTGCTTGAAACTCGCAGCCGCTCGCCCGGCGCTCGGGCTCGGCCAGGCCGAAATCGATCAGCTTGACCCTGCGCTCGCCGCCCTCGGGCTTGGCGACGAGGACGTTCTCGGGCTTGAGGTCGAGGTGGAGGACGCCGCGGCGGTGCAGGTAGTCGAGGGCGCGCAGCAGCTCGACGACGAGATGAAAGACGGTGTTGAGGTCGGCGTCGCGCGCGGCGGTGAGCAGGTCTTCGCCGGCGATGTACTCTGAGGAAAAATACATCTCGCGCCGGGCAGTTTTGCATGGCAGCCAGGGCCAGATCTTTGCGTGTCCATGTCGCTGGGGGCGATTTCTTGGCCGCCGCGCTGTAGGTCGCGGGCGAGGAAGACGGTGCCGCCGCCGCCCCGCCCTAGTTGGCGCAGCAACTCGTAGCGCCCGGCGAAGGGACCGGCGGCGGATGGACGTCGGGATTTGGCGTTGGTTTTCGAGCCCATAACGGCCTTGGCGGCAGTCTACTTGTGGAAAAAGATAACAAAAAATGAAGAGATACGTCTTCTAAAATCTATTGATATTTATGGAAAAAATTAATTCATGCCTTGGATCAAAACCTTTTAGACAGTCCTTGGTTTTTTTCCCGCCGGGCCCTCTGTAATTAACTTGTTATTTCAAGGCATTAGAGGGCCGTGATAGGGTTTTGTTATGATGGATTACTCAGATTGGTCTCTCGCCGCTTCGAGAGGCCAAGGCTTGTTGGAAATCTTCCGGGTGCACAGGCCCGGCCTGTCGCGAAAAAATCTGCCCCTTCGGATTACACTTCGCAGCAGAGGTGTTCCAGCCGGAAGCATTCGGGTATGCGATGCCGGATCAGGCCAGGATCGCAGGCTTCAGGCGTTTCACTTGCAGGGGCAGGGTCTTTCTGCCTCCACCTCGAGCCGGGCAAAGTCCATATATCGCGGTCAGTTGCTCTTCGAGGACACGAGGGCGCTCCCTGGGCAGGATGCGTCAGGGTCTGGTGCAGGATATTTTTGCTGCCTCGAGGCTCAGGCGCAGGCTTGAGATCTATTTAGACAAGGCAGGGCTTCACCCGCGCCCGGATTTTAAGACCCTGATCCTCGGCTGGACGAAGGGATAAGGCAACGCCTTTTGGTTTTTCGCTGCGTGGAGGCCATTTTCCCTTCGCCAGTGGAGCAGAGCACTCGGACGCCTGCGCAGCTCTGTTCAGCGGCCCCAAGCCTCTGTGAGCGCTGTGGTGGCCCAGGTCTCCACCGCCAGAAGTCGCCTGCGACGAGGAGGACATCACTATTTCGATGAGGATGCATGCGGCGACTGGGGAGACAAACAGAGGCGAACCGGAGAACAGCGGGCAGGGCATTGGCGGGCCTGAGTCAAGGCTTGGTCTTGAGCTTTTCTTCGAGCGCCGCCGCCGGCAGCCTCCATTATTTTAGCCGCTTCGGCGCGGAGCGGATCGGCGCGATGGTGCTGCAGGGCGCCTCCGACCCGCAGGCCGAGTAATCGTTCGGCGCAAAAAATTACCACCAAAAAAGAAAAGGTGGCGTTGCTTTCGCAACCGCCACCCTTTGCTCCTACCTAAGCCTTACGCTCGGCAGATGGGAGTGCCCCCGAGTCGATCTAATGTTTCGGCGCTTCCAGAAATTTCTTCGCCCCGGAGCTCTTTTGTAGCTGTTTCATCAATTCATCCCTCTGTTTGGGAGACAGCGACTCCAATATTTTTTGGATCTTTTCGCGCAGCTCCTGCGGGCTGTGATTCTTTTTCAAAAGCATTTCGTTTCGATGGAAGATGTTCGGATAGGCTCGGGGCGGGCGGCGCTTGAGCAGTAATTTTCGAGGCGGCGCCTCGAAAGCGCTGGCGCCCTCCGCGGCCACCTTCTTCGCCTCGCGCGCCGCGACGGCGCAGTTCTCCTGGGTGGTGGGCGAGGGCTCCTCGCCCCTCAGTAGGGCGTCGACCGTGCCCAGGAGGCACTTGCGAAAGGTTTTTTGGAAGTAATCCCCCATCTCTCTTCTCCTATTTCGCGTTGACGTTGTTGGAAGGGGTCTTAACGGCCTGCCTCAACTGCTCGCGGAGCTCGGGAGGCAGGGAGTGGTTAATCCGCTTCAATTGCCGCAGTTGGACCCGTTTCAGCGCCTTCGCGCCGCCCATCAGCAGGACGCCGCCGACCAAGTCTTCCGCGAAATTCCGGAACAGCTCCCTCGTATCCACCCGCTCCTCGATCGCGCGATGGACACCGTAGGCCAGGAGCGCCCCCGGGCCGGCGAAAGGAAGGACGGAAGAAAGCAAGAGCGAGGGATCGATTTCCGGAACCCGAAAGTCCTCCCCGCAGGCCATTTTCTGGAAGGGCACCGTGAGGGTGGTGACGGGGAAGGCGGGGCCGAAGAGCAACGGGAACATGCCCGAGCCCATGACGGGCTCCGAGTCGCAAATTTTATCGCGCAGGAAGTCGTGGGCCTCGCGACCCCGATCCCCAACATCGTCCACGATCTTTTCCACGACCTCCGTGCAGGCCTCCGCCGCGACGGGCAGGCCGAGCCCGACGCCCAGGGCCGAAAGGCCCAGCCCCGCGACGCATCTCGTTTCCGATGTATCAAAAAGATCAAAAATATTTCCCATAAGCTCCCCCGATCATGGCGCCCTTGATTCTCAAAAATTGGGGCCGCGGCCCTCTGATGCCGCGGCCCCGAGGATGAGGAATAGGGCTGGTACAGAGATTTTATTTTTGTGCCGTCGGACGGCACGTGTCTTTTTCTAATTACAAAGTCTGTGCCAAATGGTTCTGTCGGCCAAAAGATTATCTAAGTAATTGAAATTAAATGAATTATTGTTTCGAACGAAAGACGGCTGGTCAAAGGTTTGATATGTCAATTATGTGTAAAAATTTAAAATAATAAAAAAATATTATATTTATTAAATAGTTATAAAATCACAATTCGATGAATGTATTCGACGAAAAAAAACAAATAGAACGATCTTTGTTCGGGAAGCGGGTAAGCGCATTATTTCCGGGGAGTCAGGAGATGTCCGTCGGCGGTGACCCGTACGAGGTCCGTGCTCAAGGACCGTATTCATCGACCGGATATTTCACCGGGCTTCCTCGATCGCCGGCGATCGAACGCACCAAGAAATAGATTCCAATTCCGACGATGGCGCCGCCGGCGCCGGTCAGACCGTCCCACATATAGTGATTCCGGACCTTGTTCTTGCTCAGCTTGGGCCAGAGGTAGTGGCCGGCCAGGGCGCCGCAGCCCGCGCCCATTGCGCCGGAGCCGCCGATCATCAGGCCGTCGCGCAGGCCGGGCGAGTCGTCGCCGAGCTTCGCGCCGAGACCCAAGCCGATCCCCCCGGCGAGGCAGAGGCCTCCCTCGGCGAGCGGTAGCCAGGTGTCGCTGCGCTTTTGGCTGACGTGAAATTCCTTGGACATCCTCGCGAGGTAATCGCGCAGCTCCTGGGTCTCGCCGGTGCTGAGCTGCCAGGGGATGGATTTGAATTCCCCGTCCCAAAAGACCCGCGGCGTCGGCACCCCTCCGCTCTCGCCGAAGAGGCGGCGCAGGACGGCGAGCGTGGCCAGGATGTATTCGCGGCGTTCCGTCAGGTGGCCGTCGACGGCCACGTTCAGCGAGATCTCGAGGGCCGGGACGTCGAGGCCGATCTTGGGCGGATCGTCGGCCTTCTGCGGGAGCTCGATCTTCAGGTGGTGGTCGATCAGCTTATAGATCTCGGAGAAGCGTCCGCGGTCCTTGAGCCAGGCGGGGGTCATGTTCGCCTCTTTGCTCTCTTCCGCGATGGCGCGGCCCAGGAGGGCGTGCGCCGAGGTCCCGATCGCGTATTCGCGGAGGCTTAAGCGCAGCGCCTTTTCCTTGTCGTCGCGCATCTCCAAAAGGCGGAGGGCGAAGCGGCAGTCCTCGACGAATTTTTCCGGCAGGCCGCGCTCCCCGGCTAGGGCCTTCAGGCCCGCCTCGAGCTTGGCGCAGAAGACCGCGGGCGCCTTGTCGGCCTCCACCTCGGGATGCAGGCGACTCCAGGCCTGGAAGGCCTCGAAGAACTCCTCGCGGAAATGCGGCTGGGGGTTTTGCGTCCAATAGGAGACGACCGTGGGCCGCAGGTAGCGCAGCAGGACGTCGTAATGGTTTTTCCGCTTTTTGTCGCTCAGCTTGTGCCATTGGTCCGCCTCGGCCGCGTCGACGAAGAGGTCGCGGAAACCGCGGTACTTCTCGCGCAGGCCGTAGACCTCGAGGAGCCATTTCGCGCGCTTCTTGCCCTCCTCGGAGAGACGCTTGTCCGTGACCAGGACGTTGATGCCGCCGACCAGCTTGCCGGAGGCCTCGTCCTTGGCGAGCGTGAAGGTCTCGAGCAGAAAGGAAGCGAGGCGTTCGCGTTGGAATTTTTCCTCCTTGGGGAAGCCGACGGGGGCCTCGAAGTTGACCTTTCCCGCCGCGACGAACTGGGCGATCGTGAGCATCAGCTCGAACTCGGGGGCGCTGACGGCCGCCGCGCGCACCCGGAGCGTCGTCTCGACGACCCGTAGGATTTCGAGGACGTCGGAAAGGTTCTTCTGCTTCCCGACCCAGGTCAGGTTTTCCGCCGTGTTGTTGCTGGAGAGGACGAATTGGTCCTTGTTGCGGTCGAAGCGGATGGATTTGGCGGCGCCGGGCTTTTCGCCCTCCAGCGCCAGGGGCAGGACGATGCTGCATTCGTCGGGCGGGGCCTTGGGGGCTTGCTTGGCTTTGGGATCGGGCGCGGGCGCCTCGGGCGGAGCGCTGCTGCAGGCCTCGGGCGGGGCGGTCAAGCCCTCGTAAGTGACGGTCAGATTGGACATCAGGAGCCCCCAAAACAAATTCCGCCCCGCGCTGCCGGCGTCGCCGTCGGCAATTCGAGAGCGTGCGTTTTCGAGAATAACCTGACCTCGTCCTAATCTGAGCCCCGTGAGGTCCGTACTATTATCGCGGGACCTTCGCCGAAGTTTCGCCGAAGTGCAAGTCCCCACTGCGGAACGGCGGAAAAATCCTCGACGGCCCTTTCGCCTATTCAGTCCAAAATCCGCTCACCTCGGGGGATAGGTTGATAAATCGGCGCGATTCCTCGGAGGTGTCGATTTCGTTCGTTCGAGCATTGCATTGCCGAAATGGACGGACACCGTCGAAGCGCGGAGAGGGCGCGGCCCGGGGTTTTACTTAAGGGCGCGCCTATACGCTCGGAGGAGGCGCTTCCCGGTAAATGGCACGGGGATTGTAATATCCCCGGCGGAGGATCCTAATTGCCAAGGACTCCCCATGCCCGGACCGACCCGAGGATCGTTACGCCCTAAAATTTTGGAATCTGCCGGAGAAGCCAGCTCTCGGAAGGGACGGGTCTCGCCGGAGGGGAGGCATCGTAGCGCCGCGTCCGTTGCCTCCTCCTCGTCTCTTCCGGAATTCCGCAAGGCCGAATCCAAGGCCCGGCGTTTCGGCCGCGAACTGCCGGGGGAAGCGCCGACCTTCCGCGGCGGGCTTGGAATCGGGAGTTCCTTCCGGCGAGGTCTTTGGGAGAAGGCGTCGAGCAACTTCGCGGATTTCTTTCGCGGAATAGGAAAAGGTCCCGCAGGGACGGTCCTGCTCGCTTGCGGGGAATGGTTGCGGGCCGGTATGGAAACTTTGGCCTCCGCCTCTCGGGAGCTGTTCCGCGCCTGGGCGCGGGCGAGGCCTGCGCCCTTGCTGATGGGGTTGCACTTCCTCCTCATGGAGAAGGACGCCTTCTCGGTAGAGCATCCCCTCGACCGGACTTGGGAGTTGGGGGAGGGCGGCGCGCTGCGGCTCGACGCCAGATATGCGCCGGAATCGGGCGCATTGTTGGACCTGCGCGAGGGGCGTCCGCGGCTGCGCGCCGCTCGGGAATCCAACGAAATTTGGATTCAGG
>JASOAK010000029.1:0-31382 GCA_048499175.1 bacterium | reverse complement strand
CCCTCAATTTCCTCCAACGGCTCTGCGGCATCGCCACCCTGACCCGGCGCTTCGTCGATGCGGTCCGCGGCACGCGGGCGAAGATCCTCGACACCCGCAAGACCACGCCGGGCCTGCGCCTGCTGGAGCGCTACGCGGTGGCCGTCGGCGGCGGGGTCAACCACCGTTTTGATTTGCGCTCGGCGGCGATGGCGAAGGATAATCACCTGGTCGTGGCGGGCTCGGTGCGCGAGGCCCTGGCCCGGCTGGCCCGCTTCAAGGGCCGGCGCCCCGTCATCGTCGAGGTGAAGAACCTGAGGGAATTGGCCGAGGCGCTCGACGCCGGCGCCCGCCGCATCCTGCTCGACAACATGCCGGTCGCGCGACTGGCCGAGGCGGTCCGGCGGACCGCGGGACGCGCCGTCCTCGAGGCCTCGGGCGGCGTTAACCTGAAGAACGTCCGTTCGATCGCCCAAACCGGCGTCGACTATGTCTCCATCGGAGCCCTCACGCATTCCGCCCCCGCGGTCGATATCTCACTCGATCTGAGTATGCCTGAGGCCGCCCGGCGATAAACCTGTTCTGTTATGTTTGTTTTGGCCCTCCTTCCATTTTACGCCCTGGCCTTCCTTTGGACCCTGCGCCTCTCCTCCGTCCGCAGTTGGGTCGAGGCAGCCCTCTCCGCGATTCCACTGGCGTTGGCGCTGCTCACTGTCGGCGTGGGCATCCCCGGCCGTTTTTTGCAAGACTTGGACGTGGCCTTTGCGATCGCGAGCGTCGCCTGTCTGACCGTCTCGCTGGCACTCTTAGCGCGCCGTCGCAGCGCCTGGCCGCAAACGCTCTGGCCCTTTTGCCGCGCGGACCTTTCCTGGCTGGGGGTATTGGCCGTCGTCAGCGTGCTGATCGGCATCGTCACCTATCGTTATGCCATCTTCGACGAGGTGCGGCTGCAGGGGCATATCCCCGTGGTCGAGCAGATGCTGCGCGGCCATTTTCCGCCCAGCTACATCGCCTTTCCGGAGGTGGACTTCCGCTATCACTACGCCTTCAATATCCTGGCGGCCCTCCTGGCCAAGGCCTTTCATCTGCCCGGCTACCTCGGCATCGACCTTGCCACGGGTCTATGCTGGGTGGGCTTCGTCACCGGTTTGCTCCTGCTCTTTCGCGGCCTGAACATCCCGCGGAACGGCTGGGCCCTGGCCTTCGTCTTTGTCGCGCTGTCGGGGGGCATGAGCTGGCTCTTGGTCCCGAGGCACGACGGCGGGGCCGGGATGCTTTTCCAGCTGCCGCACTGGCAGCAGATGTTCATCTTCGGCCGCGTCATTCACCCCAGCTTGATCATGTATTTCTTCCAGCACCCGGTGTCCCTGGGGCTGGTATTCTTCCTCGCCATGCTGCGCTGTTTTCAGCGCTGGTCCGAAGACGGCGACCGGCTTTCTTATGCGACGGGCGTGTTTTTGCTGGGCGCCCTCAGTCTCGCCCAGGTGATGCTCTTCGCGACCTCGCTTGCGGGGTTGGGGGCGGTATTCCTTTACCGTTTTTTTCGTCCAGACATTTCCAGAGGGAGGAATTTTTTTGAGGGCTTGGGCGTCTTGCTGGGCGCCCTCGCGATGGCCTTCGCGCTAGGCGGTTTCTTCCAGTGGACGGCCGGAGCCGAATCGCAGCCTTTGCGTCTTACCTGGCCCCCGGGCTACTTGAGAAACGAGTTCTACGCGCGCGGCCGCCCGATCGCCTGGTGGCAAGCGCTCACGTGGTACTTCAGCGGCTTCGGCCTAGCCCTATTGCTGATCCCCTTGGCCTGGTGGCGCGCCTGGCGGATGCGTAGGGAATTCTCGGTGTTGTTTCTGCTGGCGTTCGGAGTGTTTTCGTTCCTGGTGCCGCATTTTTTTCAGTATTCCTTCAGCTGGGACATCGTGAAGTGGTTCTTTGCCTTCGAGTTCAGCGGAAGGGTCCTGGCCGCCTGGGCCTTTTGGCCATGGATCGCGCAAAAAACAACGAGACAAGCGATTGCATGGGCCGTGGTGCTTTTCGGCACGGTAACGCCGCTACGATTTATAGGGGATTTGGCTTTCCGGAAAAGCACCGCCTTCACTCGCGCCGAGCTTCGCGTCACAGGTTATGGTCGTCCGGAACGGCATGGAGCTTTTGCCGTTCTAATCGAGCGCATGATCGCTTCTCCGAAAAATTATGGAATGGTGTGGAGCTCTCCGTCAACCAGCGTATCGCTGGCGATGGCCACGGGTTTTCCCATGATGCAGTTGGATTTCAACACGGTGGCTATGCCGGTAGGGAGGGGGCGCATTGCAAATCGTCAAACTGTTCTTAAAACCTTGGCGGAAAATCCTTCGCTAACTCTGTTGAAAGAGTTGGGTATCCGATGGGTCGTCTTTTCATGCGTGGAGGCCAAGGCCTTGTCCGCCGGGGCCAAAGGTGTGTTGCGTGAATTGGAAATGGATGCATCGGTTGAAAAATTTGTGGTGAGTCAATCTCCACGGGACTGTTATCAAACTTATCGCCTTAAATAAGAATACCGACATAACCCGATCAACAGGCTATATTGAATTTTCCTTGGGAAATAGGCTGTATTAAGCGTATAATTTCGGACCGTTATGGCGTCCAGCGAAACCAGCCCCGCGCTCTCCGTGGTGATCCCGGTCTACAACGAGGAAGACAACGTCGACCTCTTGTACCGTCGCCTGCACGACGCCCTGTCCGGGCTGGGGTCGGTCGAATATATCTTCGTCAATGACGGAAGCCAAGACGAAACCCTCCCCAAGGTCAAGCGCCTGCGCGAGCAGGACCCTTCGGTGAAGTATCTCTCCTTTTCGCGGAACTTCGGCCACCAGGTCGCCGTCACCGCGGGCCTGGACGCCGCGACGGGGCAGGCCGTGGTCATCATCGACGCCGATCTCCAAGACCCCCCCGAGGTGATCCCCGAGCTCTACAAGAAATTCCAAGAGGGCTACGACGTGGTCTACGCGGTGCGCAGCCAGCGCCGCGGCGAGGGCTTTTTGAAAAAGGCCACGGCCAAGATTTTCTACCGCCTGCTCCGCTTCCTGACCGGCTTCTCGATCCCGGTGGACGTCGGCGATTTCCGGCTGATGAGCCGGCGCGCGGTCGACGTCTTCAACCGGCTGCGCGAGCGCCACCGCTACGTGCGCGGGATGGTGTCCTGGCTCGGCTTCCGGCAGACCGGCGTGAGCTACGTCCGCGACCCGCGGCACTCCGGCGAGACCAAGTACAGCCTGGGCAAGATGCTTAAGTTGGCGACGGACGGCATCACCTCCTTCTCCAACGTGCCGCTGCAGTTCGCCGGGCACCTCGGCTTTTGGATCAGCGGAGGCTCCTTTATCTACATCCTATACATCCTCGGCATGAAGCTCTTCACCGACAAGCCGGTCATCGGCTGGGCCTCGACGATGACGGCTATCATCTTCTTCGGCGGCATCCAGATGATGACCCTGGGTGTGATCGGCGAGTACATCGGGCGGATCAGCGACGAGGTGAAGCAGCGCCCGATCTACATCGTAGCCGAGACGGGAGGGATTTCCTCGTGACCGAAACCCAGGGCAACGAAGCGGCCACCGCCCGCCAGCAGAGCGAGGAGGCCTTCCACGACGAGTGGGCGAAGGCGATGGACTTGGACGAGGTCCTGGTCCGCGAGAGCTTTGAGGCCCCGACCGCCCTCGAAAATCAGTACGTCCTCGAGCAACTGGGCGACCTGCGCGGCAAGCGGATCCTCGAGCTGGGCTGCGGCGCCGGCGAAGGCTCGGTGTACTTCGCGACGAAGGGGGCCGACGCGGTCGCCACCGATATCTCCAGCGGGATGGTCGAGGTCGTTAACCGCGTGGCGCAAAAGTACGGAGTCCAAGTGCGGGCCCACCGCATGACCGCCGAGAAGATCGATTATCCCGACGTCTCTTTCGACGTCGTCTACGGCAACGGGGTGTTGCATCATGTGGATTTCCGAAAGGCTGTTCAAGAGGCCGCACGTGTACTCAAACCAGGTGGAAAAGCGGTTTTCATCGAGCCACTTTCCTATAATCCGATTATCAACATCTATCGGCATATCGCCCGGACCGTGCGTACCCCGGACGAACGCCCATTCCGGTTCAAGGACTTGAAAGAGATGTATCCCTATTTTACCACTGGAACCCATCGGGAGTTCTGGTTCTTCACTCTGTGGATTTTTATTTATTTTTACCTGATCGAGCGAGCCAATCCCGCCAAAGAGCGGTATTGGAAGAAAGTGATCAAGGACGCCCCGAAGTTCAGCCGAACCTTCGCCTTTCTCAACGCGCTGGATAAATTCTTCCTAAAAGTATTCCCGCCTCTGCGGTATTTTTGTTGGAATACCGTCATCGTGTTGACCAAATAAGCGCAAAAACAGGATTATTCATAGACCCAGGAAGCCGAGGCGGCGCAACGGACCCCCACATTCGAACTGGCAAGGAATATATATGCCCTATGTCTCGAGGCCGGTCTCACGCGTAATGCCGAATCGTTGAAGCCCCCGCCGGCTAAATCCGCGAAGTATTTGCTTGGGCATTCCGGGCTGGAATAGCCGCTGGCAGGGAAGGAGGAATAGTCGTCGTTCCAACAGCCGGCGGTCCATTCCCAAACGTTCCCGGACATGTTCCAGGCTCCTATGGGGGAGACGCCGTTGGGCATGGCGTTGACAGGATGGGTACCTCCCGTGCCGCATCCATAGCCCGCAGGGGTTCCAAGCATGTTGAAGCCAGCTTGCTGATCTGCGCAGGTTGGCTCCGTATTTCCGTGGGGGTATAGATAGGATGCCGGTCCTCTGGCGGCGAATTCCCACTCGGGCCTGATGGGCAGGCGCCCCCCGGGGATGAGATATTCGCATAGCGCGAAGGCGGAATTTCCGTTCAAGGAGTTGACGGGGTGCAGCGGCCGCGAAGCGGAATGATTCATACCCCATCCGTTTGCGTTCCATGTCTCGTAGTCTCGAGCCAGGCAAGCTCCGGCGGCGCGACACGCCTCATAGGCCTCGATGGTGGCCTCGTATTGACCGATGAAATAACCACGGCTGAAGTTTATCGCCACTACCGGGGCTTCATTGGCTTGGTGGCCGGGGTCGTCCGGATTTGTGCCCATGTTGAACGTGGACCCGGACGGTACGTAGATATAGGAATTGTAATTTTGCCAGGGAGCCGCGATCGCGGTGGGGTGGTATTCGCAAAAACTTTGAGGGTTGCATAATGCGGAGAACGAAGGAAGGGTGGGGCATTCGATGCCGCCACACATGACAGCAGAGGTCTCCGCGCATTGAGCTTGCCAACTGGGATCGTCGCAAGCAAGCGGGACCCCCAACGGCCCCAGGGCTTCTTGCCAATCCTCTACATGCATGGGGACTCCGTCCGTATCGTATTCGGACATGCACAACCATGAGCTGTCGCCGCCGCCCTCGCAAATCGGAGCTCGATCATGGACCTGCAGCGGTCTCGTGAAACCGTGACGCAGGGCTACCGCTTGGGCGCCGTGAAATCCCTCGTGCCGCAAGGTCCATTTGAGGGTTGCCGGAACGTCTGGCATCGTGCCTTCGTGGAGGTTGAGGCTGGTGACGGCGTATGGAGGAGTCGGTTGGGTATGCAGATAGTATGTACCCGGCTGGGCGGAAGGCAGGATGGCGTTGCTCCAGCCGTTGAAGACAGTGTAAATGCCGAATCGTGACGGGTCATCTCCCAAGGCCGAGATATCGTCACGCAGTCTGTGCGGCGAGTGGGTGTAATTATACAAAGGGGTCCCGTCCGTGCCAAAGGCCGTTACTCTGAATTCCAATTCCGGAGAACCGAGCCGCGCGTTTAAGACACGCTCCGGGTAGAAAATGACGGGGTCTAGGGCGAAGGGCGAGCATCCCGAAGAGTATAAGTGACGAAGCGACGCCATCCCCGCCTCGATGAAACTGTGGGTAGCGGCGATATCGCCGCCGAACTTTTGCTCGGACAGGCAAACCCGAGTAGGTTCTTCGCCTTCCGCAGCCATGTCGACGCAATCATAGAATAGAACCGCCATCGGCAGTCGTACCTGGCAGGTTGGCGGCTGCCCGGCATCCGCGTTTCCCCCGGCGTCGGGAATCTCCGCGTCGGGAGCGCCCGCATCGCGAGGGGGCCTGCCAGAATCCGGCGGACCGCCTCCGTCCGAGCTCGGAGACCCTTCCCCAATCAAGGGTGGATGGTTGCTACACCCACTCAGAACTCCCGGTAATGCCAATAAGGAATATTTCCATGGAGATTCGTCGAATATACTTGATCTCTGTCTGGGAGAGTCGCCGAAGGCATCTCTCAGAAGGGATTCCCGAAACTCTTGGGTGAATCGATCCCGTGAGGTCTCGACATCACGGGTGCCATAATCACGAATATCAGTTTGCCGTTGAAGAGTTTGAGATAGTTCGGGTCTGGGGGAGGTGGTTCGGAGATGTGGAGGTGACATGGAGCTTTTCCAATCTTTTCCTTACCTGGAATTAAAATTCGGATATTTTTACAAAGAGTTGCTAAAAAAACGTCATTATTTTTCATTAAAATTCAGGGGTTTGCTTCGGTAGGCCTCCCAGCATATCCTGCCTTCTTGGATCACGTATTTCTGGACTTCGGCGTTGGCAATCCATTTGGCCAGCTTAGTCTTGGCTGTATCGGGCCAGGTCCCGGATTCTTTACAGGGGAAGATCCACCAAGAAATTCCGAAACGTCGCCATTCCTCCAATGGAGGATCGCCCTTTCCGGGTGCGGTCAAGGCCTTTCTAGCATCGAGGATGCTTTGTTTGACTCCAAACATGTAGGTGTTTTGATCGAACCAGGCGGTGGCTTGGCCGGAATGACGCGTTAGGGCTTGCACCAGCTCGTAGGGTCCGATGAGCAGCTCTTTCGAAGACCCGGATTTGAGGAGCGAAATTAATTGCGTCAATCCATGTGAAGGGGCGGTAATCATTCGACTCCACCATGCTTTGTAACCTGTTCCCGCCTGTTGAGGGGTGGCAAAAGCAAGCGTGTAGGCGAACCGAACGGTAGGAATGCAATCTAAGAGCAAGAAAATAATGAACGCAGCTCCAATTATACGGAAGCGTCCCGCCAATCTACTCCAGGTAATTACGATTAGGGTTTGGGCAACGATTTGAAGGCTGATGAACCATTTAATGATATCCCAGGACAATTTGTAACGAAAGAATTGAGGAATCAACGCGGATTGGAGCAGGACGACCAATAGCAAGAACATGATCGGTTCTCGTTTTTCCCAAGAATCCTTTGCCAAATAAACCGAACATGGAAAGATAAGGATAAGTACCGATCCCATGCTTGCCAAATACCAAAGAGAAGCCTGTTTAAAATCGATCGGGAGATGTCCACCGACCGTCGCATTGGAAAGGTAGCCGGGAGGCCAGGTGAAGAGGAGCAGGCCTTTCTCGTAGTTGTTGGACTGTGTAAAAAATCCCCCCAGGGAATAGGCAAGGCCTACGGAAATTATTGTTACCAGAGATACCCTTAGCAAGGCCTGTTTCCACGAGGATTGTCTGAAAAGCACTTCCAGGACGATAGCCGCAAGAATTCCACACAGGAGAGTGGGAAAAAACGACACCTGGATGAAAGAGACAACCCCTAGCAGCCAGGAAAACGCCGTCCATGCTGCGATGCTTTTGGATCGAAACCCTTCCAGGGCGATGGACAGAAGCCCGAAGAAAAATCCCATGCCGAGGCTGTAGGGTGTCATAAAAAAATTGTAAAGATTGCCGGGGCTGAGATGCCTGCCGAATACTATTTGGCTGCCCGGCCAGAGTATGGAAACCCCTCCTTGAGTTTGCAACCAAGGTTGAAGCAAATATCCCCATCCCGTTCCAAGGACTACCCATAGCAATCCGACTAAAGAGAAGGCACGGCTTAATCCCAATAGCCTGCAGAACAGATAAATATTCCACTGCCAAAGTAGGATTCCGAAGGCCATTGTGACGTCAATGGCCTGGTAGCCGGCCAATCCCAGGCAATAACTCATCAGGGCGCCGAAGAGATCCGCTCCCCAATGGTATTTGAGGGGGATCCCAGGAAAAGCCATAAGGTCCGGGGGGAAATTGTCCCTAAGCAAGGATTCCACAAGTGGTGGATGTGCTTGGATCCACATTTGGTCATGGAAGGCAAATCGCCACGCAATGCGGGTGACAGTGATGGTAATACATAAAATTGCGAAAAAGATCGCGGTCAGCCAGGGATCCCATGCAATTTTCCATTCCGCCGAAGTGAATTTGCGACGGTAGAGCGTTAAGAAGGCGATTCCCAACAGGGCCGCTCCAGATCCTAACCAATATGAGGTCGCCAAATGACGGGTGAATTCTCCGGAAAGGGCTGTGAATCCGATTAGAAATGCGGTTCCCAAGGTAAGTGAGGCCGGGAGCCGTCGCCAGGCGGAGCGGAAAGTATCCATGTTAGAAAGAAAGATCCACGCCAAGCTGAAAAACGGCAGTAAGCCCAAGCATCGATACCAGATAGGGATCATGGGAATTTCAGATTTACGCGCGGAGAGTTCAGCTGGCCAGCGAAATTCGAGAGATTTCTTTTTTGGCCCGGTACAAGGCCTCGTCCAGTTTCTGGAACATTTCTTGGAGACTTTGGAGCTCGGGTTTGTACTCGATCACCCCGATGCTGAAATCCGCCTTCAAGGTCTCGCGGTCCGCGCCGCGGAAGGTGAGCTTGGAGAACTCCTCGCGCAGGCGGTTGGCCAGGTTGAGGGCGAACTCGCCCCGGGTCATCGGCAGCAAGAGGAGGAACTCGTCGCCGCCGTAGCGGAAGACCATGTCGGTCTTGCGGGTGTTGTTGAAGACGTTGTGGACGGTGGACTGGAGCACCCGGTCGCCCACGGCGTGGCCGAAGCGGTCGTTGATCGTCTTGAAGTTGTTCAGATCGATCATCAGCAGCGAGAAAGGGGCACCGCCCTCGCGGGCCATCTTCCAGAATTCGGCCAGGGTCTTGTCGAGGTGCCGTCGGTTGTAGGCCAGGGTCAGCGGGTCTTGGATGGCCTTTTGGAATTCCTGCTGGGCGCGCTCCTCGGCGAGCCTCTTTTCGTGCTTGGCGCGGCGCTCGCGGTCGACCAGGGCGCCGAGCAACAGGCCCAGGAAGACGAAGAGGACGGGCTGGGCGAGGCGGTTGTAGTGGTAGTCGTCGTTGGGGTTCCACCAGCGGGCCAATTCGACCAGGTCGATCGCGGCGCAGACCAGACCGACGATCCCGCCCCCGCGCAGGCCCCACCAGAAGGCGGAGAGGAGGATCGGGACGTAGAGGAAGGTCAGGAAGACGTTGTGCAGCTTGGTGTGCTGGACCAGGTAGAGCTGGCAGGAATAGTGCAAAAGCCCGATGCCGGCGATCAGGGCGGCGACGAAGAGCTTGCGGTGCAACTGGGTCACTTTACCTCCGGAACTTACCCTTAAATTATGCGGAGTTTTATTGCGGAGGTAAAGGGATATGATTCAAGTGTCGAAGTGCCTAAGTGTCGAAGTGCTTAAGTTTTTTTTGCAAAATTTGAAAATAATCCAACCTCCGCGCTAAGAAACTTAGATACTTCGACACTTAGGCACTTAGGCACTTCGACACTTAACGTCAGGTCCCTTCTTGCCAGCTGGCGAGGTAGCGCTCTTGCTCGGGGCTTAAGACGTCGATCTTCACGCCCAGGGCCTTCAGCTTCAGCCGGGAGATCTCGGTGTCGATCGGCTTGGGCACGTCGTAGACCTGCTTCTCGAGGGTCTTGTGGTTCTTCGCCATGTACTCGGCGCAGAGGGCCTGGTTGGCGAAGCTCATGTCCATGACCTGGCTGGGGTGGCCCTCGGCGCTGGCCAGGTTGATCAGCCGGCCTTCGCCCAGGAGGTAGACCTTGCGGTTGCCCGGCAGGCTGTACTCGTCGACGAAGTCGCGGATCTCGCGCTTGCCCTTGGCCAGCTCTTCCAGGGCCGGGATGTCGATCTCGACGTTGAAGTGGCCGCTGTTGGCCACCACCGCGCCGTCTTTCATCACCTCGAAGTGCTCCTTGCGGATCACGCCCTTGTTGCCGGTAACCGTGACGAAGAAGTCGCCCAGCGCCGCCGCCTGCTCCATGGGCATCACCTGGTAGCCGTCCATGACCGCCTCGAGGGCGCGCAGCGGGTTGACCTCGGTGACGATCACCTTGGCGCCCATGCCGCGGGCGCGTTCGGCCAGGCCGCGGCCGCAGTAGCCGTAGCCGGCGACGACGAAGGACGAGCCGGCAAAGAGCCGGTTGGTCGCCCGCAAAATGCCGTCCAGCGTGGATTGGCCGGTGCCGTAACGGTTGTCGAAGAAGTGCTTGGTGTCGGCGTTGTTGACCGCGATGATCGGATATTTGAGGGCCTTGTCGCGGGCCATGCTCTTCAGGCGGATGACGCCGGTGGTGGTCTCTTCGGTGCCGCCGAGGATGTTGGGCAGCAGGGCGACGCCCTCGGTGTGGATGTAGCTGACCAGGTCGGCGCCGTCGTCCATCGTCATGTGGGGGCCGAACTCGAGGGCCTGGGTGATGTGCTTGTAGTAGGTCTCTTTATCCTCGCCCTTGATCGCGAAGACGGGGATGCCGTACTCGACGACCAGGGCCGCGGCCAGGTCGTCTTGCGTCGAAAGCGGGTTGCTGGCGCAGAGGGTGACGTCGGCGCCGCCCTCTTTGAGCGTGACCATCAGGTTGCCCGTCTCGGTCGTCACGTGCAGGCAGGCCGCGATCTTGAGGCCCTTCAGCGGCTTCTCTTGATGAAAGCGCTGCTTGATCTGGCGCAGGACGGGCATGTCGAGCTCGGCCCATTCCATGCGGAGCTTGCCTTTGTTGCTTAAGCTTTTGTCGCGGATGTCGGAGTTCATGCGGGGGTCCTTATGTAGGGGCGAACCTTGTGTTCGCCCTCGGTGCAAGGATGGGGAGGGCGAACACAAGGTTCGCCCCTACATTTAGAAATTCAAAACTTTCTTCAAGGCCGCTACCTTGTCCGTCTTCTCCCAATGGAAGTCGGGGTCGTTGCGGCCGAAATGCCCGTAGGCGGCGGTCTTTTTGTAAATGGGCCGCAGCAGGTTCAGTTCGCGAATCAGGCCGGCGGGCTTCAGTTGGAAGACCTCGCGCACCGCCTGAGTGAGCTTGTCGCCCGGGATCTCGCTGGTGCCGAAGGTGTTGACCATCACGCTGACCGGATCGGGGAAGCCGATCGCGTAGGCGATCTGCACCTCGGCGCGCTTGGCCAGCTTGGCCGCGACGATGTTCTTGGCGATGTAGCGCGCCATGTAGCAGGCCGAGCGGTCGACCTTCGAGGGGTCCTTGCCGCTGAAGGCGCCGCCGCCGTGGTGGCCCATGCCGCCGTAGGTGTCGACGATGATCTTGCGGCCGGTCAGGCCGCAGTCGCCCTGCGGACCGCCGATGACGAAACGCCCGGTGGGGTTGATCAGGAAGCGCGTGTTCTTGTCCAGAAGCTCCGCGGGCAGGCACTTCTTGGCGACCTGCTCGATCAGGGCCTCTTGAATCGTCTTGTGATCGACCTCGGGGCTGTGCTGGGTGCTCAAGACCACGGTGTCGATGCGGACGACCTTGTCGCCGTCGTACTCGATGGTGACCTGCGACTTGCCGTCGGGCCGCAGCCAGGGCAGGGTGCCGTGGTGCAGCCAGCGAGCTTCATGGTGAGGCGGTATGGTCGATCGGCGCGGGCATGAACTCGGGCGTTTCGTCCGTCGCGTAGCCGAACATCAGGCCCTGGTCGCCGGCGCCCTGCTCTTTGAAGAGCCCTTCGCCCTCGGTGACGCCCTGGGAGATGTCCGGCGACTGCTTGTCGATGGCGACCAGGACGCCGCAGGTCTCGTAGTCGAAGCCCTTGCGGCTGTCGTCGTAGCCGATCTCTTTGATGGTTTTGCGGACGATCTCGGAGAAGTCGACGGTGGCGGTGGTGGTGATCTCGCCGGCGACCATCGCGAAGCCGGTCTTGACCAGGGTTTCGCAGGCGACGCGGGCCTTGGTGTCCTTAGCCAGGATGGCGTCCAGGACGGCGTCGGAGATCTGGTCGGCGATCTTGTCGGGGTGGCCCTCGGTCACGGATTCGGAAGAAAATAAATATCTGGAATTATTCATGAATTCGCCTTTTTGCACTGCGGCGGCCGAAGGGCCGAACCATTTTTTGATGGAATTGAGGATTTTGCCCAAATCGGGGCCGAAACTAGTCAAATCGTCGGATTTGTCAAGGCGATTGGAGGGAATATTCCTTAAAGTTTTCGCCTAATAACTGGTGCAGCTCGCGCTTGACGAAGGCGCTCATCTCGGTGCCGGTGCGCAGCAGCAGCGTCTTTTCCAGGAGGGCCCGCGCGGCGGTGTAATCGACCGAGCGGATGATCTTCTTGGCCTTGGGGATGGAGAGGGCGTTCATCGAGAGCTCGTTCAAGCCGAAGCCGAGCAGGATCAGGATGAAGAGGGGCTCGCCGGCCATCTCGCCGCAGACGCTGACCTCGATCTGCTCGCGGTGGGCGGCGTCGATCGCCATGCGCAGCATGCGCAGGACGGCGGGGTGCAGGGGCCGGTAGAGGTAGGCGACGTTCTCGTTGCCCCGGTCGATCGCCAGCGTGTACTGGATAAGGTCGTTGGTGCCGATGCTGAAGAAGTCCACCTCCCGCGCCAGCTCGCCGGCGACCATCACCGCCGAGGGCACCTCGATCATGATCCCCACCTTCACCCTCGGGTCGTAGTCGACCTTGTCGCGCTCCAGGTCGTGCTTCACCTCCTCGAGGATGTTCTTCGCCTTCCGCAGCTCCTCGAGATCGGTGATCATCGGCAGCAGGATCTTGAGCTTGCCGTAGACGCTGGCCCGCAGCATGGCGCGCAGCTGGGTCTTGAAGATCTGCCGCTCCTTGAAGCAGAAGCGGATCGCGCGCAGGCCCAGCGCCGGGTTGGTCTCGGCCTCGTAGTTGTGGTTGGTCGGGATCTTGTCGCCGCCGATGTCGAGGGTACGGATGGTCGTGTAGTGGTAGATCGACTTGAGCACCTTCTGTAGTTTTCGAAGTGCTCCCCTCGGTCGGTGGCGCTGCTTGCGGCTGAGTGAAGAGGAATTCGGTGCGGTAGAGGCCGACGCCTCGGCCCCGTGCTCCTCTTGATCGAGTGGATTCTCCTCGGTGAGCTCTCCATGTTGGCGGCGAGCTGCACGCGGTAACTGTCGCGGGTCTGGCCGGCAGGTGGATGTCCTTGAGCAGGACCTTCGTGGCCGGCTCTGTGCAGGCGGTTCGCCTCGAATTCCTTCTCCTGCTTGGCGCGCTGGGGATTCAGGATGACGATGCCGTTGCCGCCGTCGACGATCAGCTTGTCGCCGCTGTGGGGCGCGCGTTAAGACGCTGGCAGCCGACCACCGCCGGGATCTGGCGGCCCGCGATGATCGCGGTGTGGCTGGTCTTGCCGCCGATTCGGTGACGATGCCCTTTGGATCTTGAATCCTGGCTTGCTCGCGCGGCTCGGCGGGCGAAAACGTGGGCGACGATGATCGAAGCCGGCGGGATGTTTTTGAACAGGTCTCGGACTTGCCGGCCAAGTGGCTGAGGATGCGCTCTGCCGATGTAGTCGAGGTCGTTGGTGTTCGCGGAAGTGCCCCTCGGCCACGTCCTGGGAAGGCCATCCGCCTTCACCTTCGATAAGTTTTTGTAGAGGGCCCACTCGGCGTTGATGTGCTCGTTCTTGATCGACTGGATGGTGTTCTCCTGGCTGGCATCTCGTCCTGAGGATCATGCCGGTGGCCTCGATGATGTGGATCTGCTCCTTCCGTCGAACTTGCAGAGCTTGTCCTGATGCGCTCCATCTCGACCTTTGGCCTTGGCGAGGGCCTTTTGGAAGCGGTCGATCTCGGTCTGGATCTCCTTGTTGTTGACCCAGTAGCGCGGCAGGTTGAGGCTGGTCTTTTCGAGGACGAAGGCCTCGCCGATGCAGATGCCCGGCGAGGCGACGATGCCTTCCAGCTCCAGGCCCTGCGCGGGCTTTTTCGGCTTTTTGCGGTCGGTCTTCATGCGCCTTTCACGACCTATTCGGCCTCGTTGAATTTGGCGTCGATCAATTGCTCGATGGCCGCGAGGGCCTCGACGGCGTCGGAGCCCTCGCACTTCACCTTGACCGTGCTGCCGCAGGTCGCGGCCAGCGTCAGGACGCCCATGATGCTCTTGCCGTTGACCGAGTTGCGGTCCTTCTCGACCTTGACCTCGCTGGAGAAGCGGTTGGCCGTCTTGACCAGTTGGGCGGCGGCGCGGGCGTGGAGTCCTAGTTTGTTTTTGATCAACAGATCTTTTTCGGCGACCATGCGGCGTTGCTCTTCCCGGGTGTTATGGATAGGTGCGGATATTGTCGCATCCGTAGTTCTTCAAGAATTCTGCGGCGTCGGCGGCGCTCTTGTCGAGGCCCGCCGTGGCGGCCTTCAGCACCATCGGCAGGTTGACGCCGGTCACCACCGCCACCCGGCCCTGGGCCAGCAGGTCGCGGCAGAGGTTGGTCGGCGTCGCGCCGAAGATGTCGGTCAGGATCAGCACCCCGTCCTTGTCGCGGAAACCCGCGATGGCCGCCTCGATGCGGTCGTGGGCCTCGGCGGGCGGGCGCTGCGAATCGACCTCGATCACCGCCATCGGGATCTTTTCTTTCAAGATCTCCTCGACGGCGCGGAGCATCTCGCGGCCGATTCCGACGTGGGTGACGATGACGTATCCGAGCATGGCTAACCTTGGGCGACGTCGCGATGGGACTTGTGCAGGTCCCAGCGACGGTCTTTCAATTTCTTTTCGAGGGCCTCCACGACGCTCACCGACCGATGGCGCCCCCCCGTGCAGCCCACGGCGACGGTGAGCTGGGCCTTGCCCTCCTTTTGATACAAGGGGAACAAGAATTTCAACAAACGCAGCGTGTGGCTCAAGAACACCTTCGCCGCCCTTTGTTCAAGCACGAATTTTTGAACGGGCCGGGAGCGACCGTCAAGCCTCTTCAAGGCCGGGACGAAATAGGGGTTTTGGAAGCAGCGGACGTCGAAGACCAGGTCGGCCTCGGGCGGGATGCCGTTCTTGAAGCCGAAGGAGAGCAGCTGCACCGAAAACCGCGCCTTCCGCAGCGAGCCGTGCAGGTAGCGGCGCAGGGCCAGCTTGAGGCTGTGGATGTTCAGCTCGCTGGTGTCGAAGACCTTGGTGGCGATCTCGCGCAGGGGCGCCAGGCGCCGCCGCTCCTCGGCGATGGCCCTGGAGAGCGAGCCGCGTCTCCTGAGGGGGTGGGGCCGGCGGCTCTCGGAATAGCGCCTCACCAGGGCCTCCGGGCGGCTCTCGAAGAAGAGGATCTCCGGCTTGATCCCAGCCTCGCGCAGCGCGTTGAGCACCTCGGCGTAGGAGTCGAGGAAGCCCCGCTCGCGCGCGTCCATGCCCAGGACCACCTTGGGGAAGTGGCGGGGGGATTTCTTCAGCATGGCCAGAAGCTGGGGCAGCAGGGCCAGGGGCAGGTTGTCGATGCTGAAATACCCCTCGTCCTCGAGGACCTTGAGGGCGGTGGTCTTGCCCGCGCCCGAGAGCCCGGTGACCAGGATCCAACGCGGTCGATGGCCGGACTTGGACTTCACTCGAGGGAATTCCAGAGCGTCTTGTTGAGCTTGTCGCGGAGCTGGAGGTCTTGGGAGACCTTGTCGTCGAACTCCTGGGCGCTGAAGTGGCCGCGCTGCTTGAGCAGGTGGTTGCGCGCCGCGACCTCGATGATCGTGGTGACGTTGCGGCCCGGCCGCACGGGGATCTTGAGGTAGGGCACGCGGACGTCGAGGATGGGATAGGTCTGCTCTTCCATGCCCAGCCGGTCGTATTCGGCCTTGGGGTCCCAGTCGACCAGCTCGACGACGATGTCAATGACCTTGCGGTCGCGGATCGCGGCGACGCCGAACAAATCCTCAATGTTAATGATGCCCAATCCCCGGATCTCCATGTGGTACTTGATGATCTCGCTCGACATGCCGGAGAGGGTGGAGGGCGGCTTTTTCTTGATCTCGACCACGTCGTCGGCCACCAGGCGATGGCCGCGCAGGATGAGGTCTAAGGCCGCCTCGCTCTTGCCGATCCCGCTCTTGCCGATGATCATGATGCCGACGCCGAAGACGTCCATCAGGACGCCGTGGACGTTGGTCGAGGCGGTGAGCTTGTCCTCGAGGAATTTCGTGATCCGGTTGATGAAGGTGCTGGTGAGCAGGTTGGTGGAAAACAGCGGGATGGAATTCTTCTCGGCCTCCTCGACCAAGATGTCGGGGACCGGGTTGCCGCGGGTGATGACCATGGCGGAGAGGTCGATCTTGCAGATCTTCTCGACCACCGAGCGGAGCTTCTTTTCGGGGAGCCCGCTCAAATAGCTGATCTCGGACTTGCCCAGGACTTGCAGCCGGCCCGAGTGGAGGTTGGAGGTGTCGCCGGTGAGGGCCAGGCCCGGTTTTTGGATGCGGGGGATGGTGATCTTTTTCAGCAACCCCTGCTTGCCGGCCACCAGTTCGAGGTTGAGATGGTATTCGCTGTCCTTGATCAGTTCCGCGACCTGGATCGAGATCATGGGGGAAAAATAACAGGATTTTCGGGATTCTCCAAGCCTTTGCTGAACGGGGGCTTAAGCCTTCTCGTCCTCGATCTCGATGGCCCGGAAGATGGCGGCCGCGTCGGGGACCTCCATGAGCTTGTGGCGGAATTGGGCGTCTTTCAGGAGGCGGGAGAGCTTGGCCAGGGCCTTCAGATGCAGGCCGGCGGTGTTTTCGGGGGCGACCAGGACGAAAAAGAGGTGGGCCGGCTCGCCGTCCTGGGAGTCGAAATCGACCCCGGGGTGGGAGCGCCCGAAGGCGGCCACGATGCGCTCGAGATTGGGGAGCTTGCCGTGCGGGATGGCGACCCCGCTGCCGATCCCGGTGGAGCCGAGCTTTTCGCGCTCGAGCAGGACCTCGTAGAGGCGATCGGCGGAAAGCGAGGGCTCGGAGCGGACGACGGCCTCGGCCAACTCTTTGATAACCCCGTTTTTATCCTGGGATTTGAGCTCGGGGATGATCGATTCGACGCGCAGGATGTTGGTAATTTTCATAGCAAATACCTGAACCGGTGGAGTTACCAACGAGCCGGCTTGCCGCCGGCCCACGAAAGCCAAGCCCCTTTGGCATGCGCCTTTAAGATAGACCCCTTTAAATTACAATGAAATTTTGCAGGCTTGAAGCGAAATCGTGGGGGAATTTCGGGCAATAAAAGAGCCCCGATGCAAAGATGGCTTGCGGTCTTGGGACCGATAACCCGTTTGCGCCGGGGCTTGAGAGACCTCGTCCGTAGCGAAGCCACGATCGCTCTTAGGGGAGGCGAACACGATTTCGCCCCCACGGAACGCCGTCATTCGACGACCGGGATGGTCGCCTCGAGGGCCTGATAGGCCTTGGTCTCGCTCTTGTGGGCCTTCACCTTTTCCTTGTGCTTGCGCAGCTGGGCCTCGACCTTGGAGGTGACCTTGTCGATCGAGGTGTACATGTCTTGGGATTCTTCCACGCCGTGCGCGGTGAAATTCTTGGACTGGACGTTGATTTCGGCGATCTGCCGGATCTTCTCGACCATTAGGATGACGTGAATATCGACGGGTTCGTGGAGGTATTTCAAAAACTTTTGAACCTTCTCCTCGGCGTGGGTTCTTAGGGCGTTGGAAGCGGGCATGTGACGAAAGGTCACCGTTGTTTTCATGCGGAGGCTCCTTTCAAGGTTTGAGGATGAAATAGATTTAGGACTTTGGTCATGAGGTCCAACTTAACAAACACGACCGAAGGGGACGGCCGGTTTTAATAAAGTTGCCGGCGCTTCGACGAGGGCTGGATGCCCATCATCTCGCGGTATTTCGCCACCGTACGGCGGGCGATGTCGATGTTGCCGTCCTTCAACAGCTTGACGATCTCTTGGTCGGAGAGGGGCTTTTTGGGATTTTCTTGGGCGATGAGGCCCTTGATCTTGGTCTTGATGGTCTCGCTGGCGACCGAATCGCCGTCGGAAGTCGCGATTCCGCTGTTGAAGAAGTATTTCAGCTCGAAGATCCCGTGGGGCGTGTGCATGTACTTGTTGGTCGTGACCCGCGAGACGGTGGACTCGTGCATCTCGATCTCGTTGGCGACGTCGCGCAGGATCATCGGCTTGAGGAAATTGATGCCTTTTTCGAAGAATTCTTGCTGGAACTTCACGATGGTCTTGGCGGTGCGGTACAGGGTGCGCTGGCGCTGGTGGATGCTGCGGATCAGCCAGATCGCGGAGCGCAGCTTGTTCTGGACGTATTCCTTCGTGGCGGCGGCGGCCCCGTTGCCCTCCATCGCGTTTTTATAGAGGTGGCTGACCTTGAGTTTGGGCAGGCCGTCCTCGTTGAGCACCACGACCCACTCGTTGCCGATCTTGTTCACGTAGACGTCGGGGGTGATGTACTGGGGCTCGCTGCTGCTGTATTCGCGCCCGGGCTTGGGCTCGAGCTCGTGGATCATCTTGGCGAGCTCTTGGACCCGCTCCAGCGAGATCTTCAGGTCTTTCGCGATGCGCAGGTAGTCCTTGCGTTCGAGCTGGGGCAGGTGGTTGTCGATCATCTTGGCCAGGATCTCGCGCTCGGGGCCCAGGTGCTTGAGCTGGATCATCAGGCATTCTTTGAGGTCGCGGGCGCCGACGCCCGGGGGGTCGAACTCTTGGATCTTCTTCAGTACCCCCTCGACCTCCTCGACGCTCGCCTCGCACTTGGCGGCGATGTCCTCGAGCGGGTCTTGCAGGTAGCCGTCGTCGTTGATGCAGCCGAGGATGAAGGTGCCGATCCTGTTTTCGTGTTCGCCGAAGTTGGACAGCTGCAGCTGCCACATCAGGTGGTCGAAGAGGCTGGTCTTGCTGGCCAGGGTGTTTTCGTAGGAGGGCAGCTCTTCGATGTGGCTTTGGACGTTTTCGGGGGCGTTGTAGGTGTTGAGGTAGTTGTCCCAGTCGAAATCGGGCGCCTCTTCCTTGAAATCGCCCTCCTTGCCGCCGACCTCCTGGCTCTCCAACGGCTTGTCCTCGGCCTGCCCCTCCAGGCCCTCGCGCTCGGCGACGATCTCGGGAGGGTCTTGGTGGGTGGCCTCTTCGATGTCCTGGCCTTCCTCCAAGAGGGGGTTTTCGAGCATCTCGTTTTGCACCATCTCGACCAGCTCCATCTGCGAGAGCTGGAGCAGCTTGATGGCCTGCTGAAGTTGCGGGGTGATGACGAGCGATTGCGTCAGCTTGAGGTTCTGTCGGATTTCCAAAGCCATGAATCGAGTCGCTCCCTGAACCAATCTCGGGCCTGCACATCGGCCCTCATCTCATGCAAAATCATAGAAGGCTCGCGAAAGGATTGTCAAGGCGATGCAAGCTTTGGGCCGTTTTTTAAGAGGAAGATTTTGCCTCGCCGGCGGCGAGAATTTGGTTGCTTTTTTCGGAAGAGGGACTCTCGTCGGTCTTGCGCGAATTCCATTGCTGCCGCTGCGCGTTGCGCAGGCTGGCCTTGACGAAATGGCTGAACAGCGGATGGGGGTGCATGGGCCGGGACTTGAACTCGGGGTGGAACTGGCAGGCGATGAAATAGGGGTGGCTGGGCAGCTCGACGATCTCGACCAAGACGCCGTCGGGGGAGAGCCCCGAGAAGACCCAGCCGCGGTCCTGGAGCCGGTCGCGGTAGATATTGTTGAATTCGTAGCGGTGCCGGTGGCGCTCGGAGATATTGCGGTCTTGATAGATGCGCTGCGCCAAGGTGTCTTTTTCGATGGAGCAGGCATAGGCCCCCAGGCGCATCGTCGCCCCCTTGTTGATGAGCTTTTTCTGCTCTTCCATCAGGTCGATGACCGGCTCGGGACAATTTTCGTCGAATTCCCGGCTGTTGGCGTTGGCAATGCCGCAGACGTTGCGGGCGAACTCGATGCAGGCCAGCTGCATGCCTAAACAGATGCCGAAGAAGGGGACCTGCTTCTCGCGGGCGTATTGGATGGCCTTGATCTTGCCCTCGACCCCGCGGTCGCCGAAGCCCCCCGGGATAAGGATGCCGTCGATGCCCTCGAACTCTTTGGCGAGGTCCTTCGGGACCAGCTCCTCGCTGTCGAAGAATTTAAGGTTTACTTTAGTTTCGTTGGCGAAACCGCCGTGTTTCAGGGCCTCGTTCAAGCTTTTGTAGCTGTCGGTCAGGTTGACGTACTTGCCGACCACCGCGATGGTGACCTCGTGCTGGGGGTGGTGGATCTTCTCGACCAATTCTTTCCACTCGAGCAGGTCGGGGGTGCGGGTCCAGATGTTGAGCAGCTCGACGATCTTTTCGTCGACGCCCTCCTCGTGGAAGAGCAGGGGGACCTCGTAGATCGAGCCGACGTCCTTGGCGGTGAAGACGCAGTCGGGGGCCAGGTTGCAGAACATGGCGATCTTCGACTTGATGTCCTTGCTTAAGTCTTGCTCGGTGCGGCAGAGCAGGATGTCGGGCTGGATGCCGATCTCGCGGAGCTTTTGCACGCTGTGCTGAGAGGGCTTGGTCTTCAGCTCGCCCGCCGCCGCGATGTACGGAACTAAAGTCAGGTGGATGTACAGGGTGTTCTCTTTGCCGACGTCGTAGCGAAACTGGCGGATGGCCTCGAGGAAGGGGAGGCTTTCGATGTCGCCGACCGTGCCGCCGATCTCGACCATGACCAGGTCGACGCCCTCGGCCACCCGCAGGATGGCGGCTTTGATCTCGTCGGTAATATGAGGAATGACTTGAACGGTCTTGCCCAGGTACTCGCCCTTCCGTTCTTTTTGGATGACGGAGTAGTAGATCTTGCCGGTGGTGACGTTGTTGAGCTTGGTCAGCTTGGCGTGGGTGTAGCGCTCGTAGTGGCCCAGGTCGAGGTCGGTCTCGGCGCCGTCGTCGGTGACGTAGACCTCGCCGTGCTGGAAGGGGTTCATGGTGCCGGGGTCGACGTTGATGTAGGGATCGAGCTTGAGGACGGTGATCTTGAGGCCGCGATTTTCGAGCAGCGCCCCGATACTGGCGGTGGCGAGACCCTTGCCTAAGGATGAGACAACACCGCCAGTGGTGAAGATAAACTTCGTTTTCATCAACATTCCTTTAAGTGTCGAAGTGCCTAAGTGTCGAAGTGTATAAGTTTCTAAGCGCAAAAGCCGCGAACGATACAAAATTTAGCAAAAGAAACTTAAGCACTTCGACACTTAGGCACTCCGACACTTGAACCCGTGTATAACAAAAGCGCTTCGAGCCCGTCAAAAGCAAAACCGCCGCTGGGGCAAAAAACTTGTGGATAATTCGGAGTTAAGGGCCTCAGGGAGGCAACTATTGGCCTAATTCACCGATAGGTTACCGAATCCACTTTTTTTCCGGGGGCACATGCAAAGGATTTGCATGACGCCCCCTGGTTCCCGCAGAAATTTCTTCACAGGCAGCGGCGGAAGCCCCTTCGATTTTCCCGAGGTCCCGCGCGCCTTGGCGCGCCTGCGCCCCGGCCTCGAGCTACCCGCCGCTTCACGCAACGCCGGCTTGTTCCGCCAGGACGAGGCCCTGCGCCGCCTGCTGACCTTGGGTTATCCGCGCCTGGGTCCGACGGCGGAGGGGCCGACGACGCCCGCCGACATGGAGGCCGCCGTCCGCGCCCTCTGGGACTCCGCGCGGCAGGGCAACCGCCTCGGCTACCTCGACGCGATGCGCGGCTGCTACGTCTTGCTCCACCGGCAGATGGGCGACGCCGGCGCGCGCGCCGAGATCCCGCGCCTCGCGCGACTCTTTTCGGACATCGCCGAAGAGTACGCCCGCCACATCGCGGAGCGTCCCGAATACTCGCCGCTGCAACGTCTCACCTATTTGTTCGCCGCCGCCCGCGTGGCGCGGCTCTTCTTGGGGCGGCTGGGCGACGCCGAGGCGGGATCGGCGCCCGAGTTATCGGGCGAGGTCGCTGCGCTTCAGGGGCTCCTGCAGCGCTTCCACGTCGCCTTGGAGCGCTACGTCGGCGAGGCCCAGCGCGCCGAGCCGCGGACCGTCGCGCTGCAAGGGATCCGCCTGCAGATCGAGATGCGCCAATTTATCCTGCAAGGCGAAACCGACCGCGCGCGGGTGCGCGCCCGCGAGCTCGCGGCCTTCTACCGCGAGCATCCCCCGCTCGAGGAAAACGAGGCCGATCCCGAAAGCCTGCGCTTCTACCACTCGGCCGGCCGCGAGCTGAGGGCCGACCCGGATTTCCTCAACCTGATCGGTCAGCTCGACGGCCCCTCGCAGGCCGAGCAGGAGGGCGGCATCCTCAACGGCGTCGCCCTGCAATGGCTGGCGACCGCGGCGGGGACCCTCGACCAGGTCAACGAGGATTCCGAGGCGACGATCCGCTCGCGCTATCAGGCGCTGTCGGCGGTGACGACGGTGCTTGCCCTCGCTTATCCGGCGGCGACCCTGCGATCGCTCCTGGCGATGTTGCGGGACGGTCCTTCCGCCGAGGACCACCGGGCCGCGCTGCGCCGCATCTCCGCGGCCTCCCCGGAGATCGCGACCTACCTGCGCGAGGTGGCGGGCGAGGAATCGCTGGAGGACTTGTGGCGGCGCGCCGTCGACGCGGCCGCTCACGTGGAGTCGCTGCGCGCGGGCCCGGGGCGGAGGGCCTTGGAGGCCGTGCTGTCCGGCAACGAGGCGCAGCACCCGGTGGCCCGTTTGGCCGGGGAGCTGGCGCGACATCCGGGGCTCTTGGTCGCCTTGGGCCTGGAGGCCGACGGCGGCCCCGGGCCTTCGCGCATGCACAACGCGCTGGAGCTCTTGCGTCGCGGCGAGGAAGGCTTGCGTCAGGTGCGCGCCTTCGCCGAGGCCCATCCCGACGTCTCCTACAGCCGATTATTGAGCCTGCTCGAGCCGGCGGAGGGGGCGAACGCCCCGGCCAATGCCTTCGCCGAGCGACTCTTGGAGGTCTTGCAGGAGGACCTGGGTTCCCACGAGGACCATGAGGAGGCGATGGTCCAGGCCTTGTTCCAAAGCGTCGCCCAGAGCGGGGAGATCGCCCCGCAACGCACGCTGAGTCCCGCGGTCGCCGTCCAGGCGCGCTCGCTGGCCCAGCGCATGGAGGGTATGGGATATCGCGGCTATCGCGTGCTGCGCCACCTGGTCGCGCCGCAGAGCTTGGCCACCTTGGGGCTGGGCATCCTGGCGACCGAGCTGACGCCGGCCCTGCTGATCGCCCGCGCGGGCACCTCGGGGCGCCTCGCTGCACCTCTGATCGGCGACTTGGTGCGGGCGGGGACGCTCAGCCGTCGCGGGACCTTCCTGACCGGCCTCTGCAGCGGCGTCGGCATGGCCGCGCTGGGCACGGGTTTGCACAGCCTGCATCGGCACGGCCTGGGACTTCGGACGCATTTTTGGCGCGACTTCGGCACGAGCGGCGTCATCAACGGCCTGACCTTCGGATCGACGCTGCTGTTCGCGCGCGGCTGGAACCGCCTTTTGAGCCCGAACGCCGCCAACGGCGTGGGGATCGGCGAGATGGGCCTCGCCCGCGGCCTGGCCCTGCACGGCGGCAACGCGGTCTTCGGGACTTTCATGGGAATGGGCCTGGGCATCGCCGCGCGGCGCCTGCAGAACGGGAGATGGGAAACGTCTTGGGACGAGGTCGCCGAAAACTTCGCCACCATGCTGCTCTGGGAAACCGGTGCCGCGGGTCTGCGCGGCCTGCGCCGCTCCGCGGGCCTGAACGCGGAGCTGGGCCTGCCCGACGCCGGACGCTTCGCCCGGCTCTGGAATCGCCTGCCGCTGTTGCGTAACCCTTCCGTTTTGGGCGAGCATCGCGCCGTAAGGGCGCGCGAGGTGGCCGATCGCATGATCCAGGAAAATCCCGCCCTGACGCGGGACCGGCCCTTTCTCCTGCGCCAGCTCGGCCTGCACGAGGCCCACGCGCCCGGCAGCTTGGAATCCTTCAACGAAGCCATGTTCCAACATTATGAGCCGAGGATCTCCGGGTCGGGGCGGCAGCGGCGCTTGCTGATGGTGAGGCGCGCGTCCCCGGTTCCAGCGGAAGCGCCGGGCGCCGGCGGGAATTCCCCGGACGTCCGCCAGCGGAGGAACGCGATTTTGGATCCCCAGGCCTCCGATCCCTCGGCGCCGGCCGGCGAGGGTCGGGATTCCGTGGAGCCGCCGCGTCCGACCGCCGCGGACGATGTCGACGAGACCGCCCAGACGCCTCCGCGCGGCGTGCCCGCGCTCTCCGTCGAACCGCATGCCCCCCTGCCTCCGGCGGAAGGCGTCTTGGAGCCCGGCGTCCCCCTGATGGTCGTCGAGGGCAACGACGCTCGCACGCGGCGGGGCGAACATTTCCTCGCCGCCCCCGGTCTGGGCGAGGTCGCGGCCTTCACCCACGAAGGTGTCAGCAAGCACCATCCTCCGCGCAACGAGGACGCCTACGGCCTGCTTCGGCTTGCGGACGGATCGGTGGTGGCCCTGGCCTTCGACGGCGCGGGCGGCAGCGGGGCGGGGGATCTGGCGAGCACCCTCGGCATCCAAACGGTGATGGCGAGGATGCTGCCGTCGCCGGTCACCTTGGGCGAGGCCTTCCTCGCGGCGCACCAGACCATCCAGCAGAGCGGGCGGGGCGGTTACACGGTCGCCACCGGCATCCGCGTGCATCCCAATGGGCACGTCGAGGTGGCGACGGTCGGCGACACCCAACTGCTCGTGGCCCGGCCGCGCGGCGACGGGAGCTACGAGGTGATCCGTCCCTATTTTCCTCACAACCTCCCGGGCGTGATTCGGGCCAGCGGCCACGAGATCGCGAACACCCTGGAGATGAACGCGCATCCCGGCGCCTCGCGGGTCTTCGGCGCCCTGGGCAGCCACAACATGACGGTGACGACCGCCTTGGCGCGGACCCCGGCCGGTAACTTCCACCCGCAGGGCATCTACAACGCCCCTTTGACGCTGCCCGAGCGGCCGGACGGGGGCGGGGCGCATCGTCCCTTTCAGGCCCGTCCGGGCGACGTCTTCCTGATGATGAGCGACGGAGTCCACGAGCTTTTCACCCGCGAACAGATGGGCGAGGTGATGCGCGGCCTGCGCGGCGCGGGCGAGATCCGCGACGCCTTGCAGCGGGAGATCGAGGCCAGGCTGGAGATCTTCCGGCTTAGCCGCGCGCCCGGTGTCGAAGGCGAGCGGCGGTCGATCCCTTATGGGCGATTCCAAGGCGCCTTCGTCGACGGGGCGGGAGATGTCTACGCCGCCGCGACCGGCGGCGCGCGCATCGGCCACGTCTCGCCCGACAACGTCGTGCTGGTGGCCCTGCGCTACGACCCCGCGGTTCGGGCCCCGGAGCCCGCGAGCCCGCCTCCGGGACCGGACGGTTCGGGATCGCCCCGCACGGCCTCTGAAGCGACGCCCGAAACAGCGCCGGTGGTGGCCCCCATCGCTTCCACGGAAGAGACGGCAAATCCCCCGCCGCTTGCAGAGTCGGCAGCGGGGCCGGCTCCTGTCGGGGCTGCCGAAGACTCCGCGCATGTCCGGCCGCTCGTTCCGCCGGGAACGGGAGCGGAGCCCGAGGGGCCCGCCGCGCTCGCCGTGCCGGATACTTGGGTGGCGACCCTTGGGGACGCGCTGCTGCCCGACGTCATGGCGCGCGTGCAGGCCGGCGTCCGCGACCGGCTGATTCAGGCGGCGCAGGGACGCGCCCACCGCGATTCGCCCTTCGTGGCGCAGCTCAATACGGTCCGCGTGGAGATCGCGATCGATCCCTCGACGGGGGAGGTGGTCGCGGCGGAGCACGCCGATCCGCACCGCCACATCTTGCGGACGCGCATCGTCGCCGAGGCGGATCGCAACGTCATCCTCGTCGACAACGATTCTATCGACGCCTTCCAGAGGGAGATGGGCTCGTGGGGGCTTTCGGAAGAGGACGGCGCCCGGGTGGGCAGCGTCCTCCAGGCGCTGCGCGGCTTGCACGGCCAAGCCATCGTCCCGCGGGAAACCATCCCCGCGACTCCCGCGGCGCTCGCCGCCTCGGCTGGCGAAGGGGCCGTCGAAATCTTGCCCGGCGTGCCGCGCGCCTTCGTCGTCTCGATGCGGGAAGGTCTGCAGCACTTGCTGAACAATCTTCGCGAAGGCGCGATGACCTCCTTGATGGGAGGCGGCTTGCGCTGGGTCACGGACCCCGCCGGCATCTACGTGGGAGATCTGACCCTGGGCCCGAACGGCGAAATCCTCGCCGCGAACCTCGGGCTTCCCGACTTCCTCTCGCCCCGCGGGACGCGCTATCGCTCGGGAGTGGCCCTGGGCGGGGAACGCGTCGAGGTCGTGGTGGCCCGCGACGGGACGCTGCTGCACGCCGAACCCCACGAGGGCTTGAACGAGCGCCAGCAGGCCGCCCTGATCGCCTACCGGCTCTCGCCGGAAAATCGGGAAGGACTGGCGCGCCTCCAGGCCGAGCAACCCTATGCCTTGGACCTGATCCTGGAACGCGATCCGGGCCGCCTGATTCCTCGCCTCTATCAACTGCTGGAGGCCAACTTGGGTCGATCTGTCGAGGGAGGACCGGATGCGTCGACGGTGACCGTTCATTTCGGGCGCGACCGCGACGGGTACGTGCTGAGCGAGACTCCGCTCGAGGGCGAGAGCGTCGCCGTGGAGCTTTCGCTGCGGCGTCACCACATCCGCTTCTGGCGCTCAAGATTCGAATACCGGCCGCTCAGCGGGGAGATCCCCGCCGAGCTGCGGGATGTATTGGAATATCTGCGGTTGCGCACGGCGGAGGCTTTCCTGAAACCCGAAGGACAGGAAGCCCCGGCCTCTGTCGTCCCGCCGGCCTATCCCGAAAACCGCCCCACGCTCTTCACCTTCGCGATGAACGCGCTTGGCGAGACCGACCTCACTTATCCCCAATCCTTCGGCGCCTTGCTGCGCGGTTCCGGCCGCTCGGACTTGATCAGCCGGATCGGCGGTCTGCGGGAGGCGACCCTGAGGATCTTCCAGGGCGGCGCGCCCTGGAGCTACGAATTGGCCTCTCCCGCCACGCCCTTGATCGTCCATCTGAACTGGGATCCTACGCCGCTGGTGGTGCCGCGGGGCGGTTCCCAGCGCGTGGAGATCCGTCCCGGCGACAGCATGAACGTCAGCGACTTTATTCCGGGGGAAAACCGGCTTGGGGAGCACAGCCTGACCTTTCTGCACCATCGTCGGGATTCGCAGGAGTGAGGCCGGATCGATTCCCATTATCGGGATCTTAAAATATATGCGGGACAATGGAGGCGATTAAATCATATCGCTTAGATGAAATATTTTTTAAGCAGGGTTTCGAAGAGATAATCTCGAAAACGTTCGCTATTGTCCCAGATAGCCTTGGCGGCTTTGGCGTTTAGGTTGCTTCCGCCGTATTCAGCGGCGCTCTTTTCGCTGATGATTTGGCCGAGCCTTCGACAGGCTTTTTTGAATCCTTCATCGGAAATTCCCAGGTCATAGAAATATTGAACGGCCTCGTCGTGGGAAGTGCCGGCGTAGCGTGCGCCGCCGTGCGCGATACAAGCGGCATCGGCCAAGGAAATCGAGGCATGGATCGCCATGATCGCAAAGGCATCGAAATCCCGTTCTTGATAGGCATTGGTTGCGTGACGCCAGAGCTCATTGGCCCGCTTGACATAAGTCCTGATCTCGGGTTGTCCACCCGACACCGTCTTATACTTTCGAGTCATTATTTGATCTCCAGGCCTTTTAGTATTTTTTGGTGCAAAGGTTTTTGCCGCTGTTTCAGGTCGTCTTCATGTAGATAAATCACCGCTAACCGTTTCCCAAACTTTTGCCGGCACAGATCTTCCAGCTCCTCGATTTTTTTACTTAGTTTGGGACTGACGACCTTAGCTTTTCCGCGCAAGATGACTGCCATGTCGATATCGCTGGAATCTTGATCTGTTCCCGCGGCGACCGATCCAAAGATGAAGCAACGGAAAGTATCGAAGCCGGTAAGGTGATCTTTGATGAGTCTCTTCAAATAGAGAAGAGGAGGCGTGATCCTGGGCAATCCCTCCAGAGCTGGGCTCAGACTTTCATAGAGGAAACCGTTTCGATCCAGGTCCCAGAACGTTGCATTGCCCACTTTGCTTGCTTTTAAAAGACCCGTTTCGCCGAGGTCTCGAAGAGCCCGTTGGATGGTCACGCGAGGCATCCCCAACACATTGGCTAGCTGGCGTTGCGACATGGCTTGAGGTTTTTGCATCAGGGATTCGAGAACCTTCAAATGCACCCAGCTTCGAAGGCATTCTTGGATGAGGTCCATGTGAAAATTCATCATCGGTCCATTTCCGGGATATATGTCCCAATTTCGGGCCAATTGGCCCATATATGGGCCAACCTGTCAAGGAGGCATTGAGCTCTTCAATGGGAAGTCATTCCTCGAGAATTCATATACTTATGTAATATTTAGACTTTTTCGAGGGTGGGAATTGCTCTCGGTGTCGACGACGATGACGTCGCCGGCTTGATGAAGAGGGGGCCTTGACGATGTTGCCGTTTTCGAGCGTCGCGTCCTTGGTGGCCTAAGGCACCGGCGCGGTGTCGAGCAGGCCGAGGGTCTCCTCCCAGCCCATGCGGATATTCATGTTTTGCACCGCCTGGCCCGACGCGCCCTTGGTGAGGTTGTCGATGGCGCTGACCACGACGACGCGGCCGGTGCGCTCGTCGAAGTGCACGCCCAAGTCGCAGTAGTTGCTGAAGCGCACCTCGTGCGTGGCCGGGAAGGCCCCGAGCGGGCGGACCCGGACGAAGGGTTCCTTCGCATAAAATTCCAGATACAAATCGTGCAACGCCTTCGGCTGTATCTTGCCGCGCGCCTTCGCGTAGAGCGTCGAGAGGATGCCGCGGTCCATCGGCACCAGGTGGGGCGTGAAGGTGATCGCGACCTTTTGCTCGGCCAGCCGCGAGAGCTCTTGCTCGATCTCCGGGGTGTGGCGGTGCTTGCCGACGCCGTAGGCCTTGAAGCTTTCGTTGACCTCGCAAAACAAGATGTCGGTCTTGGCGCCGCGGCCCGCTCCGGAGACGCCCGACTTCGAGTCGCAGACGATGCTGTCCAAGTCGACGAGCTTTTCCTTGAGCAGCGGCGCCAGGCCCAGGATGCAGCTGGTCGGGTAGCAGCCGGGGTTGGCGATCAGGTCGGCCTGGGCGACGGCGGTGCGGTGCAGCTCGGGGAGGCCGTAGACCGCGTCCTCGAGGAGCTCTTTCGCCACGTGCGGGCCGTACCAGGCCTCGTAGACCTTGGCGTCGATCAGGCGGAAGTCGGCGCTCAGGTCGATGACCTTGCGGCCCAGCTTGCGGAAGGCGGCCGCGGCTTGCATCGACTCGTGGTGCGGGAGGCAGAGGAAAACCAAGTCGGCCTTCCGCGCGACGGCCTCGGGATTCAACGCCTCGAGGACCAAGTCGAGGCGGCCCTGGAAGGCGGGAAAGGCCTTGCCGAAGGGCTCGCCGGCGGAGCGCTCGCTGGTGAGCGCCGTGATCTTCACCTGGGGGTGGCGCAGGAGGAGCCGCGCGAGCTCGGCGCCGGTGTAACCGGTGGCCCCGACGATGGCGACGTTCAGTGGCATGGGGTCAATAAATCCTAAAATTTGCGGATAGTAAAGGTCGATTACAGACGCGGTTTTGGCGCGGCATCCGCAGGAGCCGTTCCCCCCTCAGTCGGGGGACAAGCGCGAACGGCCCCTACAGCCGCCGCAGAATCGCCGGAGACGAAATTCCGACACGTGCCCAGAAATAAAAGAGGCGCCGTGCAGGCGCCTCTTTCGAAGGAAGAAATATACGCGAACTAACGCTTCGAGTACTGCGTCGCCTTGCGGGCGCCGCGCAGGCCGTACTTCTTGCGCTCTTTGACGCGGGCGTCGCGGGTGAGGAAGCCCGCCTTGCGCAGGGGCTTGCGGTAGTCGGGGTTCATCGCGAGCAGGGCCCGCGAGATGCCGTGGCGCAGGGCGCCGGCCTGGCCTTGGGGGCCGCCGCCGGTGAGGGTCGCCTGCACGTTGAACTTGCCCAGGTTGCCCGTCACCTCGAAGGGCTGGAGGATGACCATGCGGCTGGTCGCGCGGCCGAAGTAGTTGTCGAGGCCCTCGCGGCCGTTGATCGTGAAAGCCCCGTCGCCGGGCGAGAGAATCACGCGCGCGGCGGCGCTTTTGCGTTTTCCGGTTCCGTTGAACTTTTTGACCGAGGCCATGGAATCGTCCTTCTGCTATTTCTTGTACTGGCGGCTGGGGAGGCTCGCCACTTCAGGGGTTTGCGCGCGGTGCGGATGGTCCGCGCCGGGATAAATCTTCAGCTTCTTGAGTTGCTTCTTGCCCAGGAAGGTCTTGGGCAGCATGCCCTTTACCGCGCGGCGGATCAGCTCTTCGGGCTTGCGCTCGAGGAGCTTCTCGGCGGTGAACTCTTTCAAGCCGCCGATGTACTCGGAGTGTTGGTAGTACATCTTCTCTTGCATCTTGTTGCCGGTGAGGCGGACGCCCTTCGCGTTGATCGCGACCACGAAGTCGCCGACGTCGTCGTGCGAGGTGAATTGGCCCTTGGTCTTGCCCCGTAGGATCATGGCGATGCGGCTGGCGGCGCGGCCCAGGACCTGGTCCTGGAGGTCGACGAGGACCCAGTTTCGGGGCGATTTCTCTTTGGTGTAGCTCTTGGTTAAACCCATAAAAAACCTAATGATTCTTTAATTAATCGGCTTGCTCTTCGAAAAGAGGTGCGGATAAAGCCATAGGAAATCGGCAAAGTCAATCCTTTTGGAGCTGAAGCGTAACTATATATAAATTTTTGACTTTTAAGGATTTTGCCCGCGGTTTAGCATCTTGTCCAGATGCGTTCCCTGCTCGCCAAACTCAACCTCGCCTGGGCCCTCCTGCTGCACTTTATCAAACGTCCCTTTCAAGACAACGGCTACCGGGCCTTTTTGGACAACTACCGCGCCGACCGCCTCGTCCCCTTAAGCCACGTCGACAAGACCTGGCTGATGCGTTTTTCCCAATGCCTGAACTGCGGGCTCTGCGACGCGGCCTGTCCCGCCCTCGGGACCTTGCCGCGCGAGTCCTTTCCCGGCCCAAGCGCCTTGGTGACCACGTTGACGCGGGCCACCAGCGATTTCTGGGCGGCCGGGGTGGACCTCGGCATGTGCGAGGGCTGCCGCAACTGCGAGAGCGTCTGCCCCAATCGCGTTCCCGTCAAGGAGGCCCTCGAGTTCCTCGAGGCCAAGGCCCTCGAAACCTCCCGCGGCGCGGCTTGAGGCCGGGCGCCTTTTCCGAAAAATTCCTAGCCGCCGCCCTGGAAAAACCTTAAATGTTGCCAAGATGGAACTCGCCACGGTCAAACCAGAGCTGCTTCGCGATTTGAGTCGGCTCTTGCGGCCCGACCAGGTGAGCGCCTCCCCCCCCGATCGGCTCAGCTATGGCCGCGACTCTTGCAGC
>JASOAK010000028.1:0-35215 GCA_048499175.1 bacterium | reverse complement strand
GATGAAGAGCACGTCGCCCGGGAGCAGCGGGCGTAGCCGCTGCTGCGCGATCATGTATTCGATGTCGTCGGCGGTGATCAGTTGGCCGGCGCTCATCGGCACGCCGCCGTTCAGGTGTTTCTGCGCGTCGAGCAGGATCGCCGTGGTCACGATCGGCTTGCTCTTCTCGATCCCCAGCTTGAGCAGGCCGTCGGACCCCTTTACCTCGTCTTGCGTGAAGCCGTTGTAGTACAGCACCTCGTCGCTGTTCGCGTCGGGCTTGTAGCCGAAGTGGCCGAGGGAATCCATTTGGGTGCCCTGGTTCCCGATGTCGCCGGAGATGATCTCGCTGTTGGCGGCGTGCAGGAAGGGCGGGATGAAGGCGGTGGGATTGGAAGTTTGCTCCCAGGGCGCCGCGAAGGGCGATTGGGGCATGTTTCCGGAAAAGAGGTGCGCCAATCGGTAGGCCTTGGCGCCGGGCCGCAGCATCTGCAGGGCTGCCCGGAAATAGGTGGAGTAACCCTGCGTGTTGCTGTTGCCCGCCTCATCGTCGGGACCCCAGGGCGGCAGGGGCGTCTGGAGGCCCGAGGCCGCCGCTGTGCCGGCGGCGAGCGTGAGGGTGAGTGCGGATAGGAGCGCGGCGAATTTTCGCTTAAGCATTTTGTACCTCCCCGTGATTGGATGTTTCGGCCATTTTTGAGGAGTCCCCGCGAGGGTCAAGCGGCGTTGAGCGGCGGTGAGGGTGCCTTGCCGCCGCCCGGCGCCGCGGTCGGGGGCGCTTCCGGGCCTGTAAAGGGGATTTTGCCGGCGGAGAGCCGCGGCGGACGCGGCGAATCCCTCGACGGAGAAAATCGCGCGCCGAAAAGCGGTGAAGGAAGGCCGGACGGCGTCCGTGAAAACCCGACACGGGCGGCGGCGGAATTTTTTTTTCGAAAAGGGCCCGTGGAGAACACTGAGATGGGGAACGGCGAAACGGGCGGGAACCGGCTGTCGGTGAAAACCCTACAGCCGGGGCTGCCAGCGCAGGGCGTGCTTCAGCAGCTCCTTCGCGCTTTGCAGTTGGAGCTTCTGCTTCATGCGGGCGCAATAAGTCTCGACGGTCTTGACCCCCACGGCGAGCTCCTTCGCGATCTCTCGGGTGCTGCGGCCCTCGCCCAGCATCCGGAAGACCTGAAATTCGCGCGCGCTGAGCTTGCGGACGGGATCCTTGCCCGCCCCGCTCTCCGCGTATTGGTAGAGCATCTTCTTCATCACCGGATAGCTGAGGTAGGTCTTGCCCTCCCGGACGCGGCGCAGGGCGTGGAGGATGCGCGCCGTGGCCTCCTCCTTGACGATATAGCCGTCGGCGCCCGCGTCCATGGCCTGCTGGGCGTAGAAGGCCTCGTTTTGCATCGAGATGACGAGGATCCCCAGCTCGGGATAGGCGTTGCGGGCGCGGCAGATGAGGTCGGTCGCCAGGCCTCCGTTCAACGAGAAGTCGAGCAGCAAGAGGTCGGGGCGCTCCGCTTCGAGGGACTTCCAGCAGGTTTCGGCGTCGGCGGCCAGCGCGCAGACCCTGAACTCGCGGCTGCGGCGCAGCACTTGCGCGAGGCCCTGGCGGACGATGGGGTGGTCGTCGACGACCAAGACGGAGGCCCGGTCGCGGGGCGCCGCGGTTTTCGGTCTCGGACTCATCGCTTGGCTCCTTGCTCCCTTCCCGGGATCTCCAAACGCAGCTCCGTGCCGCCCCCTGTGGCGCGCCGCAGGTCGAGGTGGGCGCCGAGCCGCTCCGCCCGGTAGCGCATCGTGGCCAGCCCCATTCCGCCGCCGGTCGGCCGCCGCGGCAGCCCCCTGCCGTGATCGCGGATCTTCAGCTCGAGACGGCGGCCCTTTCCCCGCCGAAAGGAAACTTCCATGCGCTTGGTGCGCCCGTGGCGGACAGCGTTGGTCAAGGCCTCCTGGACGATGCGGTAGAGGTGGATGGAGGCCTCGAGGTCGAGCCCGAAGTCCCGGGGCAGTCCGCGCACCCGGAGCGCGACGCGGAATTGGTGGCGAACATAATGGAAGAGCTCGAGCAGGGCGGGGCCGAGCCCGGCGGTGCCGAGCAGGATCGGCGCCAAACTTCGTGAGACCTCGCGAGTCTCTTGGATGGCGCGGTTGACCTCGTCCCGGATCCAGCCGGCCGCGGCCGCTTCCCGGGGGTGAAGCCTCGCGAGCCTCTCCTCGAGCAGGCCGCATTTCAGGGCGATCGCCAGCAGCCGCTGCGAGAGGCCGTCGTGCAGGTCCTGACCCAGGCGGCGCTGTTCGCGGTCGCTGATCTCGAGGAGTTGCGCTTCGAGCTCGCGACGCTGCGAGCGCAGCTCGAGCTCGGCGTGTTTTTGTTCGGTGATGTCGGTGGCCAAACCGATATAGCCGAGGAATTTCTTTCTCCGGTCGAAGCGGGCGGTGACCACCTCCAGGACCCAGCGGAATTTTCCGTTCCCGGCGAGGTACCGGTACTCTTGCCGAAAATTGTGCGGGCGTTGCCTCGCCTCCTGGTTGTTGTTTCGCACCATCGCGAGATCGTCGGGGTGGACGATGCTCATCCAATCCAGTCCCATCATCTCGTGAGCCTGCTTGCCCGTTCGTCTCGTCACCGCGGGATTGACGTAGGTGCAGAGGTGCCGCTCGTCGGTCATCCAGATCATGACCTCCGGCGCGTTGAGCAGGGTATTCAGTATTTCAGCGGCTTTTTGCATGCGTGCCCCGGAAAAAAGCGTGCCGGGATATTTTCGCGGAGCCGGGGCGATTTGCAAGGCCGGATTCGGGTGGAGCTAATTTTTGACGTTGCTTCCGCCGCTGGGCAGGTCGAGCCCCTGGCTGGGCTTCAGGTCGACCTTGCCGAAGAGCGGGCGCAGGGCCAGCTCGTAGACCGCGCCGCCCATGATGGCGCCGGCGATGGGCGAGACGATGTAGAGCCACCATTCGACCCCGCGGGGGCCGGGGAAGGCGATGGAGCCGTAGCCTTGCAGGTAGGCGAAGACGCGGGGGCCGAAGTCGCGCGCGGGATTGAGGCAGGTCATGGTCAGCGGCGCGCTCACGCCGACCAAGGCGGCGACCAAGAGGCCGATGAACCAGGTAACCAGGTTGGACTTCGGCGCGCCCTCGTGCCGGTCCTCGGTCAAGGCCAGGATCATGAAGACCAGGATTCCGGTGGCGACGGCCTCGACGGTGAAGGCGAGACTGGGCGTGACCTTGGCCCAGGAAGCTGCGTCGACGCCCACCATGCCGGGGTTCGGGAAAAAACAGCTGAAGGCCATCATGAGCTTTTGCGACCCGGGCTGTCCGACGACGACGCCCAGCTTCTCCGCGAGGCCCGGGATGAAGCCGCGCCAGAGGCAGCCGATCAGCGCCGCCGCGCCGAAGGCCCCGATCACCTGGCTGACGATGTAGGGGACCACCTTTTTCCAAGAGAAGCCGCGGTAGCAGGCCATCGCGAGGGTGACGGCGGGATTGAGGTGGGCCCCCGAGACCGGGCCGACCGCGTAGCAGGCCATGACCACCGCGAGTCCCCAGAGCATCGAGACGCCCCAGAGGTCCATGCCGCCGGTGTGCACGGCCATATGCACGGCCATGTCGCCGAAGAAGACCAAGATGAAGGTGCCGAGGATCTCGGCGACGCATTCCTTCGCGGTGAGCGACATATTTCCTCCTCGAAACAGGGAAGGGGTCGATTTGCGGATGGCGGGGAGCTAGCAAAATTGCCCTAAAAAGGCCAAAAGGATTTTTTCGGTGCCTTATCTGAAAGAGCCCTTCAAATGGAACTACGCGGTCGGCTTCGCCTGCCTGGTCGCCGCGGTCTTCTGCATCTTCAAGAAGTGGTGAGGTCGAGGCAGGGCTGCTGAAAGACCGCGCGGTCTTCCAGGCGCAGGGCGCTCAGCTCCCGGCCCCAGGCGCAGCCGCTGTCCAGGGCGAGGGCCCCCGGCATCAGGCGCAGGCCCAGGGCCGCCCAGTGGCCGAAGACGAGCGTGCTCCCGCGGCTCTTGCGGCCGGGGATCTCGTACCAGGGCAGGAATCCCTCGGGCGCCGCCTCGGGTTCGCCCTTGAAGGCGAAGTCGATGCGGCCGTCCGGGCGGCAGACGCGGATCCGCGTGAAGATGTGCAGGATGGATTGGAGGCGCTCCGTCCCGGAGGCCGAGCTCTCCCAACGCTCGGGGCGTCCGGCGTAGACTGCGGCCAGGGCGTCGCGACTGCGCGGGCCGCGCAGGGCGCCTTCGGCCTCGCGTGCCAGGCCTTCCGCCTCCTCCAGGGTCCAGGAGGGATCGAGGCCGCCGTGGACCAGGGAAAGCTCTCCCTCGCGGTGCAGCAGCGGCCGATGCCGCAGCCAATCGAACAAGTCCTCGCGGTCCGGCGCCTTCAATATCTCCTCAAGGCTGTCGCGGCGCCGGGGACGAGCGACGCCGGCGGCGCGGGCCAGCAGGTGCAGGTCGTGGTTGCCCAGGACCGCGACGACGCGGTCGCCCAGGCCGCGGGCCCAGCGCAGCACCTCGAGCGAGCGCGGGCCGCGGTTGACGAGGTCGCCGACCAGCCAGAGGCGGTCGCGGTTTGGGTCGAAGGCGACGCGCTCGAGCAGCTTTTGCAGCGTGAGGAAGCAGCCCTGGATGTCGCCGATGGCATAAGTGGACATAGCGGGGATTCTCTATATAGGATAATCGGGATGAGAAGGGCGAGACAAGTTTGGCTCCTGGCGCTGTGCTGGTGTCTGGCTGCGCCCGCCGCCCAAGCGCGGATCTTTCCCTGGGACGACTACGGCCCGGCCTGCCAGTGGCTGCGCTTAAGCGGCGCGATCGAGCGTCCGGCGGGCATGGAGGCGGGCGATCCGGTCCTGCTCACCGTGACCTATCAGTCGCCGGATCAGGCGGCGCCCGCGACCCTGCTGACCAATTATCCGATCGAAGGCTCGCGGTTCTTTTTCGTCCTCTCGGGCTTCGAAGAGAATATCCAAGGCGCGATCTTCGTCCCGCCGATGTTCTTCTTCTCCGAAAAGATCGAGTTCCAGTATTTTGCGACCCTGCCCGGCGGCAGGGGGCGCAGCGAGTACCATCGTAGCGTTTATCATCCTGAGCGCGTCAAGAAGGAAGGGAAGGTGCTCTGCCAGACCGCCATTCAACTCGAGACCTTGAAGGTGGGTCGCCGATGAGACGGAGCTTGCTAAAGATCTCCTTTGCCATCGTTCTGTGCCTTGCGGCCGCCTTGGCCTCGTCTTCAGCACGCGGAAATTTTTATGAAGAGTCCTGCCAGACCATCCGCCTCCACGGCCAGGTGCAGGCGCCGCCGGAATACAAGTCCGAGCGCCCCCTCGAGCTGACCCTCGCCTACCAGATGAATTTTCAAAAGCACCCGGCCTACCTGAAGATCAACCTCCCGCTCGGCCAGAAGGACTTTCAGATCACCTTCGTCGGTTTCCGCAAGCGCGAGCCGACCGACATCTACATCCCGATGATGTTTTGGTATCCCCGCGCGGTGAAGTTTCAATACTACGTGAAGGCGGCCGAAGGCGGCTGGATCAGCGAGACTCATCAAACGACCTACACCCCGGCCCTCAGCCGCGTGGAGGAAGTGGGGGTCTGCGTGCCCGACGTCTATTTGGATCCCTTGGTGGTGAAAAAGGGCGGGGGGTTATAAAAACTTAAAGGGCCCCCGAAGGGGCCCTTTAAAAGGAGGATCGTTTTGGAATTCTGTACCTATTATCGAGGGCTTCGACGATCCGTTGCGAAGTATTTCCAAACAATATTATAAATCTAATAAAATCAAATAGTTATTCTTCGCCCACCGCCAGCTTGGGCAGGTTGACGGAGTGCTTCCACTGCTCGATCTCCTCGCGTTTGACCACGTGGATGGCGTCGTAGGGGCAGGCGGTCTCGCAGTTGCGGCAGGCGATGCAGGTGTCCTCGTTGACCACGCAGGTGGTCTCGATCTGGGCCGGGTTGTCCTCGCGGGAGACCAGGGCCAGGCAGTTGGGGATGGGGCAGACGTGGACGCAGTACTCGCAGCCCACGCAGGAGTCCTCGTCGACCACCGCGACGGTCTTGGGCTTCTTCTTGAGCTTGACCTTCTTGTACTCCTCTTCCGGAGGGCAGGAGGCCACTAAGACTTCTTTGCCCTCGGCCGCCTTGGGCAGCGTGAAATTGGGCACCCAGGCATTGGGGTCGGCGGGCGTTTCGCTTGGAACTTCGGGATTTTCGGACATAGATCAATACCTTACCGGATTTCTCCCTTAGCGGCTAGGGGGAAGGCCTGTCAAGCCTAGGGAATCACCTTGTTTAAGGGGTATTCGACGATCCCCGAGGCGCCAGCGCGCTTGATTTCGGGGAGGATGTCGCGGACCACCTGCTCGTTCAGGATGACCTCGACGCTGACCCACTCTTGGTTGGTCAGGTGCGAGATGGTCGGGGAGTTGAGGGCCGGCAGCTTGGCCAGGACGGTGTCGAGGCTCTTCTTGGGGACGTTCATCTTCAGGCCGACCTTCTCCTCGGCGAGGATGGCGCCTTGGAGGAGCATGGCGATGTTCTCGATCTTCTGGCGCTTCCAGGGGTCTTTGTAGGCCTTCTTGTTGGCGATCAGGACGGTAACCGACTCGAGGATGGTCTCGAGGATGCGCAGGTTGTTGGCCCTGAGCGAAGAGCCGGTCTCGGTGAGCTCGACGATGGCGTCGGCCAAGACCGGCGGCTTCACCTCGGTGGCGCCCCAACTGAATTCGACGTTGGCGGTGACCCCGTGCTTCTTCAAGTAGCGCCGGGTGTAGCCGACCAGCTCGGTGGCGATGCGCTTGCCCTTGAGCTGCTTGATGCTTTGGATGGGCGAGTCGTTGGGGACGCAGACTACCCAACGGATCGGGCGATTGGTCTGCTTGGAATACTTCAGCTCGCAGACCTCGACCACGTCGGCGTCGTTTTCCAACACCCAGTCGCGTCCGCACATCCCGGCGTCGAGGACCTCGTCTTCGACGTAGCGGGCCATCTCTTGCGAGCGGATCAAGAGACCGGAGAGCTCGGGGTCGTCCACCGTGGGGACGTAGGAGCGGGAGCCGACCGAGATCTTGTAGCCGGCCTTGTGGAAGAGGCGGAAGGTCGAGTCTTGCAGGCTCCCCTTGGGGAAGCCGAAGCGCAGCTGCGGGGTCTCGATTTTGGGGGCTTTTTTCATAAGTTTTGCCTTTCCCGACGTGGGCCTAGCTCCTTACCAAAACCACCCGATCTGTCACCTCGAAAAATATCCCTTGAGGGGAGCGGGTTTTTTCAGCACTTTGGGGGTCGGCTCGGAGCCCGTAAGCAGGCGCTTACGTGGCCTTCGCCCTCGCACCCTTAGCACGGCCGAACGGCCTTGGATCTCTTGGCCCCCATGGAAAAAGGCACCCGCGCCACCCAGGCCTTCGCCCTCTACTGCTTCCTCGTCGCCGTCTACCTGTCGGTGGGCGGGCTCCTGCAGTACAAGTTCGGCCTCTTGGGGATCAGCATCAACGAGATCTTCATCCTCGCCCTGCCGGGTGTGGCCTACGCCCAGCTCACGGGCCTCTCGCTCAAGAAGACCTTCCCGATCCGCCGGCCGCCCTTCCAGGAGGTGCTCTGGGTCCTGCTCTTCACCGCCCTCGTCATCGTGCCCATCGCCCTCTTGGTGGAGCTGCAAACGAAGGTCTGGCCCCTGCCGGAGAGCATCGAGGCCTTCTACGAGACCTTGATGCGGCGGGAGACCTTCCTCGACACCCTGCTTAAGTTTTTCGTGTTGGCGGCGGTGCCCGCGGTCTGCGAGGAGCTCTTCTTCCGTGGCCTCATGCAGGGGATGATGGTCTCGAGCTTCGGGGTGGCGAAGGGAATCTTGCTCACCGCGCTCTTCTTCGCGATCGCGCACGTCAATCCCTGGTACTTCGTCTATTACTTTTTGCTGGGGGCCTATCTCGGCTGGCTCCGGCACTGGCGCAACAACTTGGCGCTGTGCATCCTGGCGCATTTCGCCAACAACCTCTACAGCCTCTACGGTTAGCGTTCGGGATTCAGGACCGTCGGCGTGTCTTCCTCTCGCAGCATGGGCCTAAGGCCGCGGGATTCGCGGTAGCGGCGGATCGGCTCGAGCAGGGTGAGGGCCGGGCTGATGTCGACGTATTCCCCGTTGAAGGGGCGGCGCAGGGCTTCCGGCAACAGCCCCGCCTGTTCGTAATACTCCAACGGCTTCGAGGTGAGGATCCCGGACTCGAGGACGTCCGCGTAGACGCCGTAGGAATTCACCTCGCTGTCGCCGTAGTGGATGTGCCGCACCCAGGCGCGGCCCTCCGCGTCTTCCCCCATGATCCAGACCAAGGGTCGCGTCCGGCCGGTGTTGCGGTCGACGGCGGTGGCGCCGCGGAACTCCCGAAAGACCAAGGGGCCCAGCAGGCTGTTGGGCTGGGCCATCGCGCGCGTGGGGGAGCCGTTGAAATCCGGGATGAAACCGTCGGGCCAGGAGAGGCTGATCATTTGCCGCAGGGTGTTCTGAATGTTGTGGGTCGAGCCCCAGCCCCAGCCTGGCGGGAGGGCGAAGATGTTGCCGGGTTGCATGGCCCGCAGGTTGCTGATGCCGAGGGGGTGGGGAAAGTCCACTTCTTCCTGGAAGCCCAAGGTCATCGTGCGCACCCCCGCGGGGCCCAGGGCCTCGCTGGAGGTGGAGATGTAGCGCAGGAGTTGGGTCAAGGGCATCTCGTGGGGTTGCGGCCCGTTTTGCTCCAGGCGCATCAGGGCCTCGGCGATCTCCCACACCGGCTGCGTCTCTTGGGTGTAGTGGCGGCCCACGCCTTTGACCAGGTGGGCGTCGCCGGCCATATAGGGGCTCGCCCGCCAGGCCCCCGCGTCGGAGGCCGAGACGTAAAACATCCGGCGCTTCAAGACCCTCTGTCCCTCGACCTCGACCGGCACCAGGGCCAGGACGTAGCGGCGCCGCTCGGTCTCGCCGTTGGAGCGGGTGCGCACGGCCTCGATCACGCGGCTTAAGTAAAAATCATGGCCGCCGACTCGCAGCTGGTGGATCGGGCGCAGCAGGGGGCTGCTCAGGATCTCGCGGGGCAGGGCGCGCATCGGGAGGTTCCAGAGGGCCTGCAGGGTCTCGAAGGGGATGTTGTGGATCGCGTCCATCGGGCGCCGTTCTACCGGCAGGGCCCGGTCGGGGCCGCGGACCTCGTCGGCGCCCTCGGCCGGTGCTGCGGGAGGCGCCGCGCCGCGGGCCGGCTCCGCCCGGCGGGGCAGAGCCTCGGGGCGCGCGCGGAAGGCAATCGTTCCCTCGTGCCAGTAAGGTTCCAGGCCCCCGGCGAGACCGGTCTCGAGGTCGCCCATGTCGCGTCCCGAGATCAGCCGCCTCCCCAGGTGGGCCTCCAATGCTTCGGTCTCGTTCGGCGTTTGCGCCAGCCAGGGATTGCGCTCTTGCAGGCGCGCGCTCATCGGCTCGACCCGCGCGCGCAGGAGCTGCGGCCCCAGCTGGGCGCGCCACCAGAATCGGTTGCCCAAGCGGCGCAGCCCCGCGGCGCCCAGGTCCCACATCAGGAAGTGCAGGTAGGTCTCGGCGGCGATCTCGGCCGTGGGCCGCCGCCAATGGCCTGTGGTCAGGCCCTCGGTCAGGGCGCCGGCGCCGAGCATCAGCCCGCCGCCGGTCAAGAAGGTCAGGCCGCGGGCACCCCAGTAGCGGAGCGCCGCGGGACCGGGCACGCCCTCGGCGAGGAAGGCGCGGCGACTCAAATGTCCAAGGCCCATGGTCCCCGCCATGCCGAGGCTGCTGAACAGCGTGCCGAGGGCGAGGGCGGGCAGGGCGCGCGGCAACTCTTCGCGCCAGGGGCGCGGCGAGGTCGCCAAATGGTGGGCGCCGCCGACCGTCGACATCGCGAGGCCGACGCCCAGGCCCACCGCCAGCTCGGACTGCCAGGTGACGCGCCCGGCGCGCAGCCAGGTCCCGCCGTTGCGGGCCCAGCGCAGGATGCCGATCGGCATCAGCTCGGTCAGCGCGATGCCGCCGGCGAGGCCGAGCAGCGAGTCGGCGGAGCTCAAATGGCGGAAGAGACGGCGGCCGTTGAAATCCGTGATCGCGTCGCGAAGCGCGGTGGCCCGGTTTCGCAGACTTTCCGGAAGCGTTACGCCGGGCGCGATCTCGCTGTCGGTCTCGGCGAGGCTGCGAAAGAAATACTCATAAGCCGGGGCGTAGCGGTCGTCGTCGCGGGAGAGGGCGCCCAGCGATTCGACCAGGTCCGCCAAGGGTTGTTCGAGGCGGCGGCGCCGACGGTCGGAGTCGGCGCCGGCGACTTGGAGGATGGCGCGCGAGAAGCTCGCATAAGCGGCTTGCTCGCGCGTGGCGGCGGGCAGGCCCTCCAGCATCGACTCGGCCAAGGGACCGTATTCCACCAACTGCTGCACCAAGAGGCGGTGCGGCAGGGCGGGGGGAACGTTCAGCAGGCTCCGGATTTCGCGCGCGAGCTCCGGCGATGCTTGCAATTGCTCCACGGCCTGGCGCAGGGGCCGGTCCTCGGCGTCGTGGCGAAACACCATCGCGTAGGGTTCGCGGTCTTGCCGCTCGAGGATGCGCCGCGCGGCGATCGAGGCGCGCTGGAGCAGGGCCCGGCACACGGCCTCGGAGGAGGCGTCGGCCGAGACGAAGCGTCCGGCCTCGCAGGCCCGGCGAAACTCGGGCCGCGCGGCGTAGAGGGCCTCCAAATCCTGAAGGACGGCGGTCGCCTCGCCCTCGGGGTAGCGGGGAATGCCGCGCAGAAATTCCAAGAGGCCGCGGGCGCCGGCGCCGCGCCAGTCCCCTTCCGCGAGGGCGAGGGCCGCCAGGCTCAAGGCCTGCAGGTCCGAGCTGTCGCCGCCGTCGACTTGGTCGAAGAGCAGCAGCGCGTCGAGGCTCGAGCGGCTGCGCAGGTTTTCCAACAAGGTGCCCGAGCTGTCGCCCTGCAAGGCGCGGATGGCGTATTCCGTCCCGCGGTCGACGCGGCCGCGAAACAGGCCTGCCCCGGGCAGGTCGCGGATATGCCCGCGCGTCTCGAGGAAGGCCCGCAGGGCCGCCTCGGCCTCGCCTTCCAGCAGGGCCTGCTCGGCGCGGGCGTAGCTCTCGAAGTATTCGGGGATGGGCGGGTACTCGGGATGAGCCTCGCGTTCGAGGCGGTGCTGCTCGATGCCGCCGCGGATCTGGACGAAGAAGCGCCGCAGCAATGCCCGCTCGGCCTCGGGCAATTCGGCGCGGCCCTCGCGGGCGAGGACGGCGCTCAAGGCCAGGGCGTTGTCGTAGAGGGCGCGGACCCGGTCCCGGGTGAATCTCGACGCGGTGGAAATGGTTTGAAGCGCCTCCTCCGCCCAACGCAGCGCCGCCGCGCGGATCCGGTCGCGCTCCGCGGGCTCGCGGGCCCTTTCCAGCTGGAGGGCGCGGAAGTTGAGGACCGCAGCGTATTCCCCGAGCGAGCCGCCGCGGGCCATGCTTTCGGCCAGGGCGATCGCCGCCTCCAGGTCGCCCGCCGGCGCGGCGGGATCCGCTTCCCCCGCGCGGGCGAAACTGTCGCGGAAGGCCTCCCGGCGGGCGTCCAAATAGGACGCGTCGGGCTCGCTGGGCCTAACCGGCGTCGGCTGCAGGCGGGCCAGGGTCGCGAGGCCCGGCAGGCGGCGGTTGAAGTTGAAAAACGGGGGAGACATGGGGCTCCGTCGGGGCCCCCGAGGTGTGAGAGATTATCGGCTGGAGACGGGAACAGTTGTTGGCGATTAAATTCCTTGTGAATATACGAATGACAGAATTACACTATCTTACTTCGCCCTTTTTTGATGCCTAAAATCGGTGCTGTTTCGCGAGGGAGGTGGTGCATGAAACGCATGGGGTCTTGTGGCACGGTCTTTGTTTTGATTTCCTTTTGTGGGCTTTTTCCCGTTCAAGCGCAAGTCCAGCCCACCGGGGCGAGCGGGGTTTCCCAAAATCCAGCGCCCCCCAAAGCCAACCGAGTCTATTGGGGCGACACCCACCTCCATACCGGCTTTTCCATGGACGCCGGCGCCGCCGGTTGTCGGCTGTCACCGGCGGATGCCTATCGCTTCGCCAAGGGAATTCAAGTCAAAGCCTCCAGTGGGCAAGAGGCAAAACTGGCCCGGCCGCTGGATTTTCTCGTAGTTTCCGATCACTCGGACAATATGGGTTTCTTTCCGAAGTTGCTCGCCGGGGATCCCGCCATGCTCGCCGATCCTACGGGAAAGCGTTGGTATGACATGATTCAAAGCGGTAAGGGCATGGAAGCCGCAGTGGAAATCATCCAACGTTTTTCTCAGGGCACTTTTCCCAAGGCGCTTGAATCCTTGCCCGGAACTCCGGCCTTCCGAAGCGCCTGGACCGAGACGATCAAAGCCGCTGAAGAAGCCAACGACCCCGGACGTTTCACCGCCTTCATCGGCTATGAATGGACCTCCACCACCGGAGGCAATAACCTCCATCGCAATGTGATTTTTCGGGACGACGGCAGCAAGGCGGCCAAGGTCGAGCCCTATACCACCCTTAAACCCCTCGGCAGCGATAATCCGCGGGATTTATGGAAGTGGATGGCGGAATATGAAAAAAAGACGAAGGGCAATGTCCTGGCCATCCCCCATAACGGCAACGTCAGCAACGGCCGTATGTTCCCGCTGATCGAGTCCTTCAGCGGCAAACCGATCGATCGCGCCTATGCCGAGGAACGGGCTCAGTGGGAACGCATTTATGAGGCTACGCAAATCAAGGGGGACGGGGAGACCCATCCCTTTCTTTCTCCCAACGACGAATTCGCCAACTTCGAGCGTTGGGACAAGGGCAACCTGGAATTAAGCCAATCGAAAAAACCGGAGATGCTGGAATTTGAATACGCACGGTCCGCGTTGAAAAACGGGCTCAAGATCGAACAGCAAATCGGCGTCAATCCCTATAAATTTGGGATGATCGGGTCCACCGACGCCCACACGGGCTTGACGACCGCCGACAGCGACAATTTTTTCGGCAAAACCACCGCCTCAGAGCCCAGTGCGCATCGATTGAGCGCCGTTTTTTTGAAGACCCCCCAAGGCACCATCATGGATTGGGAGCAGACCGCTTCCGGATACGCGGGGGTTTGGGCCCACGAAAACACGCGCGAGGCCTTGTTCGATGCCATGGAACGCAGGGAAGTCTATGCCACCACCGGTCCGCGGATGACCGTCCGGTTTTTCGGCGGCTGGGATTACGAACCGCAAGATGCGAAAAACGCTGATATTGCGTCAATAGGATACGCGAAGGGTGTTCCCATGGGGGGTGACTTAAGTAAAGGGGTGATCGGAAAAGCTCCGGTTTTTTTGATTTCCGCCCTCAAGGACCCGGTCGGCGCCAATCTGGACCGCGTGCAGGTCATCAAGGGGTGGCTGGATAAAAACGGCCAAGTGGCCGAAAAAATATACGACGTTGCCTGGTCGGGAGGGCGCAAAGTCGGGGCGGACGGCAAAGTACCCCCGGTCGGCAACACCGTCGACGCCGCTAAGGCCAGTTACAGTAACAGTATCGGCGGGCCCTCCTTGACGACGGTTTGGAAAGACCCGGATTACGATCCGAGCCTCCGGGCCTTTTACTACCTCCGGGTCTTGGAGATCCCGACCCCTCGCTGGACCACCTACGACGCGAAGCGATTCGGCGTAAAAATGGACCCCAAGGTCCCCGTGTCCGTCCAACAGCGGGCCTACACCTCTCCGATCTGGTATAACCCCACGATCTAATTTGGTGGAGAGGAATCCCAAAAATGAGACTTCTGCGCGAACCTCTCGTCCATTTCCTGTTCATTGGCGCGGCCATTTTTTTCATTTACGGGTTAGTGGGAAGGCCTCAGCAGGAAGCCTCGAAAAAAATCGTCATCAGTTCCGCCCAGATTGAGTGGCTTGCGGAAGGCTGGAAGCGAACTTGGCATCGTCCGCCGACCCAGGAAGAGCTGGAAGGATTGATTCGGGATGCCGTCCAGGAGGAAGTGCTTTATCGCGAAGCTTTGCTCCTGGGGCTCGAAAAGGACGATCCGATCATTCGCCGGCGTTTGCGGCAGAAGATGGAATTTCTTCCCGAGGATCTCTCGGCGCAAGCGCAACCCGGCGAAGCCGAGCTGCGAAAATTCTTTCAAGACAGGTCGGAGTTTTTCCGGCCGGAGACTCAAATTACTTTTTCGCAGATTTACTTGAACCCGACGAGCCGAAGCGATCCGCAGGCGGAGGCCCGGCGTCTGCTGAATAAATTGAATGGCTCGGAGGGTGAAAGTGAAAATCTCTCCTTGGGCGATCCCATCGCCCTTCCTCCCGCGTTTAAAAACCTTCGCTTGAGCGAGGTGGAAAAACAATTCGGTCCCGAATTCGCGAAACTCCTGCTGGAGGTGGAGCCGGGCGCCTGGCGGGGGCCTTTGCAGTCGGGTCTGGGCCTGCATTTGGTGAAGATCCAGGAGAGGCAAGCGGGTGTGGCCCCGGATTTTCTTGAAATCAAGGAAGCGGTTCAGCGCGAATGGTCGGCGCAAAAGCGTCGCGAATTTTTGGACCATTGGCTGAAAGGATTGAGCGAAAAATACACGGTCGAGGTCGAGTTGCCGGTTTGGGCACGGGCCAAGTAATCTGGGGGGGAAATGCCAGGCGGAACCGCAATTTTATTCCTTGTCGCCCTGACGATCGCATCCGGCGCGGCTCCGGCGAGGGCCCATGAATTGCGTCCCGGATACCTCGAGTTGCGTCAAAGCGACGCCGAGACTTATCAAGTCTTATGGAAGGTACCCGCAAAGGGGGACTTGCGGCTGTCCCTCGAGGCTCGGCTGCCCCCGGAGTGCAGCGCCGGCGCCAAGTCGGTGCGGTCCACTGCCGAGGCCCGAGTCGAGCGCTGGTCCGCCCGGTGCCCCGGGGGAGTGGAAGGCAAAAGAATTCACGTGGAGGGCTTATCCGCCACCATGACCGACGTACTGGTCCGCTTGGAGGGCAAAAACGGCTCCTCCCAAGTGACTCGCCTCACCCCGCTCAGTCCCTCCTTCGTGGCGGCATCGGCCCCAGGACCTCTGGATGTCGCCAAAACCTACTTGGTTCTAGGAGCAGAGCACATCCTTTTGGGTTTCGACCATTTATTGTTCGTCCTTGCGCTCATGATCCTCGTCAAAGGCGGGCGTCGGCTGATTGGAACGGTCACCGCCTTCACCTTCGCTCATAGTCTGACTTTGGCGGCGGCGAGCCTGGGCTGGGTTCACATACCTTTGCCTCCGGTCGAGGCGGTGATCGCCCTCAGTATCGTCTTTGTCGCCGTCGAGATCGTCCATGCCCGGCAAGGACGATGGAGCCTCACCGAGCGGCGCCCTTGGATCGTGGCCTTCGTCTTCGGCTTGCTGCACGGCCTGGGATTCGCCGGCGCGCTCTCCGAGGTCGGGTTGCCGGCGGGAGAGATCCCTTTGGCCTTGTTGATGTTCAACCTGGGTGTGGAGCTAGGGCAACTTTTGTTCATCGGCCTGCTGTACTTGCCGGTCAGCCTACTGCGCCGGCGCATTCACTTGCCCCGATGGACGGATTGGGCGCCTCCTTATGCCATCGGGGGAATGGCCATGTTTTGGTTGCTTCAGCGTCTGGCGGCCTTTTGAAAATGGAGGTCCTGCCTTCGATGCAGGGGTAGTCAAGAAAGGAAGGAAGATGAAAAGAAATATATGGACGTTTCTTGCCTTGCTTGCCGCGATTTTCGCGATGAGGCCGCCTCTCTGGGGCAGCGAGGCCGGCAGCAGCCATTATGCGCCCGGCGCGGCGGCTTCGATCATCGATTTTCCATCCGGCTTGCCGTACAATGTCGCCGTGCCTCTAAGCTGGTACACCGGCAATGCTTCCGCCGCGCGTGCCTTTCCCATCGCGGGCCAAATCGCATTGGATGTCGACGCCTATTCCTTCGCATTCTCTCCAACCTTTCAATACGATGCGCCAATGGAGGTTTTGGGAGGTCATTACGCCTTTTCGGTGGCGGTTCCGGTGTTAAGCCTGGATGTGAAGGCCAATGTGACGGGCCCGCAGGGCAACACCCTCACGGTCCAGGACTCCCGAGCCGGCCTGGGGGATATCTATTTCTCGCCTTTCACGTTGTTTTGGAAAAAGGGGAATTTCTCCTATCAGACGCTGGTCGGGATTTACGCGCCCAGCGGCGCCTTTGAGGTGGGGCGTCTCGCGAATTTGGGAAAAAACTACTGGACCTTCACGCCCCAGGCCGCCTTCACCTACGATAACAAGCGGATCGGTTTCGAGGCGGCGGTCTTTACCGGCTTTAATTTCAACACGAAAAACAACGCGACGGATTATCAGTCGGGACACGAATACTTTCTCGACTTCACCGTGAGCAAGCGCCTGAAAAACGGTTTGGGCCTCGGCGCCACCGGATATTTCTTTCAACAAATCACCGACGACGGCGGAACGGGCGCCAGATTGGGCGGCTTCAAGGGCCGCACTATCGGAGTCGGACCCGAGATTTCCTACTCCACCCTCCTGGGACAGGATGCCGTGTTTGCCATGCAACTCAAGTGGCTTCCGGAAATTGAGGTGGCCAATCGAACGCAAGGGCATTGGGTGTGGTTTAAGTTCGCCTTCGTTTGGCCCTTGCCTAAAATGCCGGCTGCCGCGCCGCAGGCCGTTCATTGATCTTTGGATTTAGTACCGGGGGATCTTATGAAATGGTTTTGCTCACTTTTATTAACCGTATTTTTGGCGCCAATCCTTTCCGCGACGGCCTCCGCCCAGGTTGATTCTTGGCCGAGGGAGTACATCGGGGAGAAGGGCGGGCGCTTGGTGGTCTACCAGCCGCAATTGGAGAGCTGGGACCATTACAGCCATCTGATAGCCAGGGTGGCGGGCGCGGTGCAACCTCCCGGGTCCAAGGAGCCCCCCGTCCTGGGGACTTTTCAACTCACGGGGACGACGGAGGTCGATCAGGGGGCTCGAAAGGTGCGGGTTAAAAACGTCCAGCTGTCGGAGATCAATTTTCCCACCCTCGATCCGAAACTCCTGCCGGAATTTAGCAAGGCCGTTCAAGAGATCATTCCCAAGAACGATTTGGTGATCGCCTTGGATCGAATCCTGGCTAATTTGGAACGAGCGCCCCAGACTCAAACCTTGGAACTAAAAAACGACCCGCCGCCCATCTATTTTAGCGCCAAGCCCGCCATCCTGGTGATTCTCGACGGCGAGCCGATCTGGAGTCCTATCCCGGGCACGGACTTGAAATATGCGGTAAACACCAATTGGGACCTCTTTCTGGAAACCTCCACCGGGACGCTTTTTTTGCGCAACGAAGGTTCCTGGCTGAAGGCGAGAAATATCTACGAACCTTGGCAAGCCGTCGACAATTTGCCGGCCTCCTTCCAGAAGCTCCCCCCGAACAATCCCAATTGGACGGACGTCTTGGCGGCCCTTCCCGGAAAGCCGATCCTTCCCGAGCGGGTGCCCACGGTTTTTGTGAGCACCCTCCCCGCCGAGATGATCGTGACCGACGGTGCTCCAAAATTCGAGATGATTCCCGGCACACGGCTGGGTTGGGCCACCAATACCGACAGTAATTTCTTTTTCGATTATGGCGACCGGAATTACTACTACCTCGTCTCGGGCCGATGGTTCCGGCATTCCGGTCTGCCGGGGGCGAGCTGGTCGTTTGCTTCCGCGTCGCTTCCTGAAGATTTCAAAAGGATCCCTGAAGACCACACCAAGGCCTCGGTCTTGGCCTCCGTCCCCGGCACTCCAGATGCGGAGGAGGCAGTGATCGCGGCGAACATTCCCACCAAGGCCAAGATTAAGAAAAATGCCACGGCAAAGGTCGAATACGCCGGGGAGCCGCAATTTCAGCCGATTGCTCAGACCGACTTGAAATACGCCTCGAACACCCAGGATCAGGTGCTCGAGTATAAGGGCAAATATTATTTGGTGAAGGACGGGGTTTGGTTCACGGCCGATAATCCCAAGGGACCTTGGAATGTGACGGACCAGGTCCCCAAGGAGATCTACAACATTCCGCCGAGTTCCTCGATGTACAACGTGACCTACGTGAAGGTTTACGAATCCGATGACGACGAGGTCGAATTTGGCTACACGGCGGGATATATGGGCGCCTTCGTCCTGGGGACGGCGATGGGCGCGGCCCTCACCTATGGGAGCGGATGGTATTATCCGCCGTATTACTATGGGGGCGTTTATTACGCGCGCCCTTATTCCTACGGCGCCGCGGCTTACTATAACCCTTGGACCGGCGGCTATTATGGAGGCGCGAGGTATTATGGCCCTTATGGAGGAGTGGGGTACGGCGCGGCCTACAATCCATACACCGGAACCTATGCCCGCGGCGCGGCCGCTTACGGCCCTTATGGGGGCAGGGCTGCCGCGCAGGCCTATAACCCCTACACCAACACTTACGCCCAGACCCGGCAGGGCGGTAATGCCTACCAGTCTTGGGGTTCGAGCTACGTGCAACAAGGCGACGACTGGGCGCGGACGGCGCGGTACAGCCATGGAGACAAGGCCCTGGCCGGCTTTCAAACCTCCGGCGGGCAAAGCGGCTTCGTTGCGAAGGGCGACGACCTTTATGCCGGGAAGAATGGAAACGTGTATCGCAAGACCGATCAAGGCTGGCAGCAGTATGAGAATGGGGGGTGGTCGAACGTGGACGGCAAGTCTTCCCAGTTGGGCCAAAGCTCGTCCGCCGCGAGTGCGCCTCGTCGCGAACCGGCTTCGCAAAAGGCTCAGGCGGGTGGAGTACGCACGATGCCTTCGGACCGGCAGAAGCCCGCCGGCCAGCAATGGACGAAAGAGCGCTCCGAGGCCTTTTCCAAAAGCGGGGAGCCTGCCTCCAGCGCCCAACGAGATACGGCTCGAGCGGAGCGCGCCGCTCAGCCCCGTTTCAACGATACGAGTCAAGGGCTAGGGGGTACATTGGACCGAGATGCCTACGCTCGTTCCCGTGGGGACCAGCGGGTCACTCAATTTAATAGTTACCAACGCTCCGGCGGGGGAAGAAGCTATGGCGGTGGCGGGGGTGGAGGTGGTTATCGAGGAGGCGGGAGGCGCCGATGACTAAAGGAAAAAGTCGAATGCCCTGGAGAGATCGGGTCATCGGGGCGAAATGACGCGCCGCACATTGGGAAAAGCTTCCCGGCTACCATCGGTCAAGACCCCTCTCGCAGGGGCTTTCTCGCCCCCCTGCAATCAAAGTTTAGCCTTGCCTGACGGGGGGATCCCTGCTTGACGCCCTCAAATTTTACTTATAATTTAACCTATAGAAAAATATAAGGTTGCTTTTATGGAAAAATTGATTCCCATTTCCGACCTCCAGTCCAAAGCCAAACAATTCGTCGAACAGGTCCAAAAAACGCGCGAACCCGTGATCATCACCCAACGAGGTCGGGCGGCGGCCATTTTGGTCGATTACGAGACCTATGAAGGGCACGTCGCGACCCAAGACGAAATGAGCCATCCGGATTGGGAAAAACGTCTCGCCAGAGCCAAAGCGGAAAAAGGCAAGGGAGTTTCCTTGGCCGACTTCAAAAAGGGCAAGCGAAGTTATGGCCGAAAAAAATAAGGCGCTGATCCTTCGGCCCCAGGCCCAGCGAGATCTCGACGCCATCCGAAAAATCACCCCTCAAGCCGTCGAGGATATTTTGGAAAAAATTGAATTACTGTCGGAGTTCCCCGAGATGGGGCCGAGAATGGACCAGGCCTACCAAGGTTATCGCCAAATATTGTGCGGGAACTACCGAATCATTTATGAGCTTTACTCTTCGCAACGGATCGAAATTGCCTATGTCCGGCATCTCTCCCGTCAAATGGGCCTGCGGATCGTAGGAAAATAGCGGGTGTCCTAGCGGGGCGCAACTTTTCGGTCCCCCTTTCGATAAGTCGTGGCTTACCTACCTAAGGCTTAAATTCAAAGATTTGAAGGTGTCTATGCATGTCGGGGCCGGCCCGCGTCTGTCGCGCGGCCATGCACACCGCGATCCCCTCCCGGGGGCCGCGCCGTCGAACTCCGTGTCTCAGTTCTTGGAGGCGTTCCGAGAACTGCCTTGCCTCGCCCATCCCGCTTACGCGCGCGAATGGCGACAGCTGGGTCTGGAGACCGATCCGGCCTTGTTTTTTCAAGGCGCGCTGGGCCTCGCGGACCGGCTGCGCGAGGGCGGTGAGCTCGCGTCGGCCGCCGAACTCTACGCCGCGATCGCCGCGCTGGACTCGCAACCGCCGCCGGGCCCCGCCGCCGAGGCGGTTTCGCGCGCCCGGTCCCGCCTCGAGGCCTTGCAGGGCCAAGGCGCCTTCGGGGCCCGCTTCGAGGTCTTGGCCGGGCGCTTCGTGCGGGATGCGACCGACTACCGGATGATCGTCCCCATGATCGCGGGTTCGGTCGTCTTTCAGTCGGTGCGCGCGGCGAGCCTCGGCCGCCTGCTTTCCGGCGCGAGCGCCGCCTGGCACCGGCGGGGCTTCGGCGCCCGTCTCTCGGCCGGGCTGCTCGGTTACGCCGCGGAGGTCCCGGTCTTCGCGCTGTCCAGCCGGGGCCTGCGGCATCTAGGCGGCGAAGCGGTCTCCTGGGACGGCGGGAGCGTCGCCAAGGACTTGGCGGGGGCGGCGATCACCCTCGCGGCCTTGAAGGGTTCCGGATACTTGGCCCAGCGGGCGCTGCAGGGCGTGCCCGCCCTCGGCGGGAGGATGCAGAAGTTTCAGCACGCGGCGCTGCCGCAGGTCGCGATGTTCCTAGGCCTGATGACCGCTCATCGGGTCGAGGCGGACTTAGGCCTGCGCCCCCATGTCGACGGCGCGACGGCAGTCACCGACACCTTGGCCTCGATGTTCAGCTTGGGCGTCGGCAGCCGGCTCGGCCATCGGGTCCTAGGCGAGAGGTTTGCACGCTTGCAACGGGCGCTGAATCTGCGCGCCGCTGGAGCTGTCCCGACGCTAAGTCGCCTCCAGTCGCCCCATTCCTTGGCGATGGCGGGCGCGGGGCACGCGCCGACTGTCGCCGTCCCCAACCTAGATCCCGGTCCGCGGTCCCCGGTTTATCTGGCTTCGAGCCTGGATCCGAAGGCCAAGGGCGCATCCCCTGCCGAGAAGGCGGAGGCGGCGGGGCCCGTCGAGCCGAGCGGTGAGGTCTCCGCCGAATCCCCTGCGCCTCCCGAAGCGGCCGGCCTGCGCCTGCGGCCCTACCAAGGCGAATATCTGAAAGCCGCCGTCGAGGCGATGCGTAAGGCCGCGAGCCAGGGCGGCCGGGGGCCTGCCCCGGCTCTGCACGATCGGGGCTACATCCTCTCGCCCTTTCAAACCGGAAAATCCCTGATCATCGGCCCCTTGGCCGAGGCGGCCCGCGACGTCTTCCCCGGAAAGCAAATCCTGGTCCTCTCTCCCCTCAAGATCGTCCAGTCCCAGGTCTTGAGGGACCTCGCCACCACCTTCCGCGGCCGGGTCAGCGTCTTCGACGCCCAGCAAAAAAACTTGGACGGCGAGGTCGTCGTGGCGAGCGTCTACAGCCTGGCGAGGTATTTAAAGCGGGTCGCGGCCGAGGACCTTCCCTTTCAACCGGAGCGTTTCGGCCTGGTCGTCGTCGACGAGCTGACCTACGTCTTGGCCGACAGCTGGCGGCGCATCCTGGGCACCTTGGGCTTCGTCGACGGCGAAGGGCGTCCGACGCGGAGCCGGAGCAAGTTCGCCCTGGGACTGGGCGGGACGGCGGAGCGCGAGGACGGCCGTCACGTGCGGGAGTTTTTCGGCGACACCTTCCTCGCCGGTCGCGGGCTGAATTGGTTCGTCCAAGAGGGTTACCTGCACCGGGTTTACGGCCTTGAGGTTCCCTACGGAAAAACGGCGGAGGATTCGGAGCGGGTCGAGGACGGGGCGGAGTCCCTCGTGGCGATGCGCAATACCCCGGAAAATCGGCGCAGGATCCTGGAAACCTACGAGCAGTACTTGGGCGGGAAGAAGGCCATGGTCTTCGTCCAGTCCGTCCAGGCCGCGAAGGATTTGGAGGCGGATTTCAACGCCCGCCTGGGTCCGGCTTATGCCGTGGCGGTGACGCGCGAGACCGCCGACCGAAATGTTGACCTGCATACGCAGCGATTCTCGAGCGGGGAGGGCGCGAAGGTCTTGATCGGCGTCCGCCGCCTCGCCGCCTCGTTTCGCGCCTTGGGCGTCCACGGCGTGATCCACGGCTACCAGACCTCATCCTGGAATCTCTTCGCCCAGCGCTCCAGCCGCCCGCTGGCCCGCCAGGAAGGCGAGGCGCAGCGCGACGTCTTGATCGTCACGATGGAGGGCAGGGCGATGCCCCTGCAGCGGGCGCAGAGCGCCGCCACCCTCTTGGGCGTATATCGCAAACCGCCCTCCGGCCGGGTCTACCGCCCCGGGGAGACCGAGGGGGGAGCCGGGGGACGAACCTCCGCCAAGCCGCCCCGGAGCCGCAAGCCGCTCCTGGCACCGGGCGCTTCGAAGCCGGCGGCGCCGCTGCGAGTGGAGACGGACTCCTTCGCTCGGCAAATTTGGGAGGTCTTGCGGGAGCAATTTGGCGGCGACGTCCTCCGCATGTCCGAGCAGGCGAAGCTGCGGCTCGCCGAGTGCGACGCCCTGCTGCACGGTATCCTCCCGGAGACCCATCTGGAGGCGGTTCTGCTTGCCAAGCGCTTGGGAATTTCTCCGACCGCTTTGGGTGAGGCCTGGCTCCAGGACAAGGCGGCTTTATTGGAGGCGACCTATCCGCTGCCGGCGGGGATGGGCGAGGCCCAGCGGCACCTGACGCGCCTGTTTCGAAAGGCCGTCCTGCTCCAGGCGAGCCGTGGAAGCCTCCTCTCCTTGGTGGAGAGCGGCGCGATTTCTCAAACGCAATACGGTACGATGCTGAAACGTTTTCGAGGCAACTTTTCCCTTCAGTCTCAAAGTTTGGAGGAAGTCTATCGCTGGCTACTCGACTCCGGCGTTGCCGACTCAGTAGCCTTGCGCAACGCCATCGGCGCCTACATGGTCGAGCGGGGCGGCGGGGCCAAGGATCGCCAGACGACGGTCGAGGGAGCGGAAGAGGGCTTCGATCCCAACTATTTGGACGCCCTGGACGTTGCGGGAAACGTCAAGCTGTCTTCCCTTTGGGGGGCCGAACAGCCGCGCCTGCCTCCGGAGGCGGAGACGCCGATCGAGAGATTGGACGCGGAAAGATTGGCGGAAAGCGTTCAAGGCGTGTTGTCCAAGCTTTCCGGCAAGAAAAGGCGAGTGCTGGAGATGCGCTATGGGCTGGGCGAGGCAGATCCGGCGACTCTCGGTAAAATAGCGGCTATAGTCGGCCTGGCGACTGTCGAGGGGGTCCGGCAGCACGAGCTGGAGGCCTTAAGAAAGCTGCGGCATCCGTCCTTGAGCCAGTACCTCCGTGACTTTTACCGGGAAGATCCGGCGGATCCGTTCCATCGGCAAAGTTGGGAGGGGGAAATGGCCACGCCCCTCCGAAGCCTCGGTCTATCCACCGTCACCCAGCGGTTGATGTCGGAATACGGCCTGACCCAGTTGGGGGACCTGCGCGCCCTGACCGGAGCATTTTTTCGACGCTTCGGAGTCCTCCGTGATTTCGTATTGCAAGACGTCAATCAGGCCTTGGAGCGGCGCGGAGGGCTCCCGGTGCCGGAGGTCCAAGAGCGACAAGGGCCTACGTCGGGAAATTATTCCCACATCCGGACCTTAGAACGGCAGGGACCGATTTCCGAGAATTATTCCTACATTCGTCGGCACTTGCCTTTGATCGAGCGGGTCGAGGCCGGCGACAAGGCGGCTTGGCAGGAGTTGTCAGGAATACTCGAGGCAAATCCGCCCATGGTTGAGCCGATCTTGTTGAGGCTGTTAGCCCTCGAAAGGCCGGGATTGATCTTGGATGCGGTCCTATTGTTGCGTCGTCTGAACCTGCCGAGAGATCACCACCTTTGGAAGGTCGCGCAGGAATACGTCTTGGCCGGCATCGCCGGGCTCGCCCAGCGCTACCCGAAGCAGATGGACTGGACCCTGGCACGGGACGTCACCGAAGAAATTCATAAATACGGGACCTACCGAAATCCCCAGCTGACGCTGGCCCTGCAAATTTTGCGGGAGCGCGGGCTTGTGGAGGCCAAGCGCGTGTGGAATTACGCCAACCCGGAGATTGTCTCTTTGCCGACGCCGGAAGATTTCCTGGGCATCCAGGCACGGAGGCGGTTTTGGTATGGCGCCGTGTGGGAGGCGCTCCGAAGTTTGGCGGAGCCTAAATCGGATTTTTCCGTCACCTTGTTGGCCCCTGCTCCGCTCAGTTTTCCCGATCCGCTCCCGCCGGTGCTGGTCGAGCGAGGGCACGGTTATCTCAGCATCACCCTTCCGGCGGGTCGGTTTTCGGAACTCAAACGGGCCTTGGTGTCGGACGGGTTCGAAGTATCCGAAGCCGATTCGGCGCTTCGCTTAAGGCGTTTTCAAGGTAAGCCCAGGTAGGGGCGACTTGTCTGTTGAGGAAACCGTCGGCGCGAAACGACGCGCCGCCTCGTCGGCGTGGTAGGAGCTGCGGACCATCGGCCCGCTGGCGACGTATTCGAAGCCCAGATCCTCGGCGAATCTCCCCCAGGCCTCGAATTCCTGCGGCGGAACGTAGCGTTGCACCTCGAGGTGCTGCGGCGTCGGGCGCAGGTATTGCCCCAAAGTCAGGATCGTCACGCGGCCGACCTCGCGCAGGTCGCGCAGGGCCTCGCGCAATTCCGCGTCGCTCTCGCCTAAACCCAGCATCAGGCCGCTCTTCGCCACCATCCCCGCGTGCGAGGCGAGTTGCAGCACCTCCAGCGAGCGCTCGTAGCTGGCCTGGGGGCGAACTGTTTTTTGGAGCCGCTTCACCGTCTCGAGGTTGTGGTTGAGGATGTGCGGTTCGGCCTCGAAGATGCGGTGCAAACTGTCGCCCTTGCCGCGGAAGTCCGGGATCAAGACCTCGACCTGGGTCTCCGGGCAGCGCGCCTTGACCTCGCGGATGGTCTTGGCGAAGTGCCCGGCGCCGCCGTCGGGCAGGTCGTCGCGGTCCACCGAGGTGATGACGACGTGCTTCAGTCCCAGCCGCGCGATCGCCTCGGCGACGTGCTCGGGCTCTTGCGCGTCCAGCTCGAAGGGTTTGCCCGTCTTCACCGCGCAGAAGCCGCAGCTCCGCGTGCAGATGTCGCCCATGATCATCACGGTCGCGGTCTGGCGCTCCCAGCAGTCGGCGACGTTGGGGCAGTGGGCCTCCTCGCAGACGGTGTTGAGCCGCAGCTCTTTCAGCATGCCTTTCAGCTGGAGGTAGTTTTGCCCGGAGGGGATCCTCGATTTGAGCCAAGCGGGTTTCATGCGGGGCGACCGTCCATGCCCTTCAGTCAAGCACCCCGGCCTGGGGCTGTCTAGATTAAAGTTCCTCGGGAGGGAGGCGGATGCTGGCGGCCTCGGCGTGGGCGAGGGCGTCTTGGTATTCGTCGGGGGTGAGGATCTTTCCCAGGCCTCGCTTTTCGATCTCGCGGGCTTGGGCCTCGGGGCTGTTGAGGACGGCGATCCCCGCGCCGCGCGGGAGTTCTTCTCCCTCCCGGCACAGGGTGACCTTGAGGGTGCCCGAGGCCGCGCAGGGGAGGGTCTCGGAGCGGCCGTTGGCGTGAAAGGCGAGCAAGGCGTCGCCCGCCTTAAGCTCCGTCCCCGTCTTGTGCAGCCAACGCTCGAGGGTGGCCCCCGAAGCGGCGGTCTTGGGAAAGAGGAGGGTGAGATAGACCTTCATCGTCGAAAACTTTAACACGCCGGGCTTCGGCCCTGCACCAAATAAATATTCCTGTATGCGGGCCGCGCTTCGCGCTATTTATCCGGCGAATGTCCCCCTTCAGGACCCTCAAAAAACCCCCGCCCCTGCGCCCGGGGGACACCCTCGCCGTCGCGGCCCCGGCCAGCTGCTTCGACCGCGAGGCCTTCCTCCAAGGGGTGGCCCGGCTCGAAGGCCTGGGTTTCAAGGTCCGCTTCCGCGAGGACATTTTTTCCAAAAAACGCTTCCTCGCCGGCGACGACGCGCGGCGCTTTCAAGAGCTCAAGGAATATCTCAGCGACGAGGAAGTGCGCGCCGTCTTCACCGCCCGCGGCGGCTACGGCTCGATGCGCCTGCTGCCCCTCTTGGAGACCCTGCCCCAAGACCTGCCGCCCAAGATCCTGATGGGCTACTCCGACATCACCTCGCTCTTGATGTTCGCGCAGCAGCGCTGGGGCTGGGTGACCTTCCAGGGGCCGGTCGTGGCGAAGGACATCGGCGCGCGGATGGCGGCGCCGGGCGAGGCCTCGCTCCTGCGCACTCTGGGCGATCCTAAGCCGCTCGGCGCCCTGCAGCCCGAGGGCCTGGCCGCCCTGCACCCCGGCCGGGCCGAGGGGCGCCTGGTCGGCGGCTGTCTCTCGCTCATCGTCTGCTCCCTCGGGACGCCCTACCAGCTCGACACCCGCGAGGCGATCCTCTACCTCGAGGACGTCGGCGAGAAGCTCTACTCGATCGACCGGATGCTCACCCACCTGCGGTTGGCGGGGCTGCTGGATCAAGTCCGCGGCATCGTCTTCGGGCCCTTGAAAGACGCCCACGACCTACCCGCGGTGATCATGGACCTCCTGCTCGATCTGTTGGCCGACCTAAAAGTGCCGATCCTCTTCGGCTTTCCCTCCGGCCACATCAACGATTCCTGGACCATCCCCTTCGGGACGCGGGTGAGCCTCGACGCGGGTCGCCCCGCCCTGATCTTCGAAGAAAGCGCGCTTTCCGATGGATAAGATCGCGGCGGCATTCGACGAGGCCATCGCCGGCAAGGCCTTCAGCGGGGCGCAGTGGATCGCGGGGCGCGGCGCGAAAACCCTGTACCGCGGGGCCTTCGGGTCTTTGAGCCATGAGCCCGGCGCGCGGCCGGTCGGCGACTACTCGCTCTTCGACATCGCCTCGCTGACCAAGCCGGTCGCGACGACCACGCTCTGCATGCTGGCCTGGCAGTCGGGCCGCCTGGACCTGGAGGCGCAGCTCCAGGACTACCTCCCTGAGTTCCGCCGCAAGGAGGCCCTGACCGTGCGTCAGCTCTTGCAGCACGATTCCGGCCTGCCTGCCTGGCTGCCGCTCTTCGAGGGGGCGCGCGGCAAGGGCTGGAGCTACGAGCAGGTAAGGGAGTTTTACCTGGCGCGCATCGCCGAGGTGCCCCTCGAGGCGGCGCCGGTGACGAGACGGATCTACAGCGACCTGGGCTTCATCCTCTTAGGCTTCCTGCTGGAAGAGCTCTCGGGCCGGCGCCTGGAGGGCCTGTTTTGGGACGAGGTGGCCGTGCCGCTGGGGATGACGCGCACGATGTTCCATCCCCTCAACCACCCCGACCGCGTCATGCCGCAGGACATCGCCGCCACCGAGCTCTGCCCTTGGCGGGGACGACTGCTTTGGGGCGAGGTCCACGACGACAACGCCCACGTCCTGGGCGGGGCGGCGGGCCATGCGGGGCTCTTCGGCAACGCCTTGGACCTGGAGATCTTCGCCCGGGAGATTTTGGCCGCCCGGAGCGGCGCTGGGAGGCTGCTGCGCCGCGAGGCCTTCTTGGCCTTCTTCGATGGCGAGGCCCCGCTCAAGCTGGGCTGGGACACGGTCAGCCCCTCCGGCAGCCAGGCCGGGAGGTATTTTGCGCCTAACAGCTCGATCGGACACCTAGCCTTCACCGGTTGCAGCCTGTGGATCGACTTCTCCGACGAGAAATACGCCGTCCTCCTCACGAACCGCGTCCATCCCTCCCGGAACAACGAGGCGATCAAGGAATTCCGGCCGCGGATCCACGACCTGTTTTTTGGTTAAAGCGATTTTAGGTACCGGCGGATATCTTCGTGGTTCCCCACGCGATGCAAGAATATCTCGTTTTCCCGATAGCCGAAAACGATGCGCAGGCCCAGTCCGACCCTCGCCTCGAAGACGCCGGAAGCGTGGATTTTCCTCAAGCCGAGCCCTTGGTGGCGATGCAGGTCTTTGAGCGAGGCTGGAATCTTCAACAGAACCTCCAAGAGAGCCGCTTGCTCGGGAGCGGCTAGCGTTTTCGCATCGCGTTGGAAGGCTTCCGTGAGGGTGATTCTCATGAATGGTTTTTTAGGTGTTTCGCGGCGGACTTCGCGGAACGAAAACTCACGGATTTTGTGGAAGAAACCTCTTTCCAGAATTTTTCGGCCTGCCGGTCGGTTAGGCGGGTTTTAATTTCCAGGTCGTTCTCGGTGATGGGGAGGATGGTCGCGACGACCTTCGACCCGCGCAGCAGCACGATCTGCTCGCCGGCTTGGGCCTTCTCGACCAGGTTGTTGAGCCGCGCCTTCGCTTGCTGGAGGGTAATCGTGATCATGCCGCCATTATTAAAAAAAATAGGTCCCATGACAAGGTCTTAATTTTTTTTATCCGATGACAAAGCCCTGGAATTATGCCAGGACCCTCAAGTTATGAAGATCCACCTCATCGGCATCTGCGGGGTGATTCGCCAGCCCGAAGCAAGTTCGGGCTGGCTAAAGCTCAGGGGGAGCAAGCAGGCAAACCGGCCACGTTGTGGCCGGGCAAACTGCGCGGTAGTTAATAGTCTTTTCCGAGCTGGCTGGCCCTCCCCCTTCAACCCCCAGCAAGACATTGTTTCCAAGGCGAAAAAATCATGAAGATTCACCTCATCGGCATTTGCGGCACCGGGATGGCCAGCCTGGCGGGCATGTTGAAGGCTTCGGGGCACGAGGTGCAGGGCAGCGACCAGAACGTCTACCCGCCGATGAGCACCATCCTCGAGCAGGCGGGGATCCCGATTTTCTCTCCCTACAACGCCGACCATCTGAAATCTCCGCCCGACCTGGTCGTCGTCGGCAACGCCATCTCGCGCGGCAACCCGGAGGCCGAGGAGGTCCTGGCGAAAAACATCCCGCACGTCTCGATGCCGCAGGCGCTTTCGCGTTTTTTCCTCGAGGGCAAGACGCCCTTGGTCGTCGCGGGGACCCACGGCAAGACCACGACCGCCTCGCTCTTGGCCTGGGTGCTCGAATCCGCCGGGAAAGACCCCAGTTTCTTCATCGGAGGCCTGCCGAAAAACTTCGGGAGCAATTTCAAGCTGGGAAGGGGAGAGTATTTCGTCCTCGAGGGCGACGAGTACGACACCGCCTTTTTCGACAAGGGACCGAAGTTTTTGCATTACCGGCCGCGGCAGGTCCTGCTCACCAGCGTCGAATTCGACCACGCCGACATCTACACCGACCTCGAGCACGTCAAATCCGCCTTCCGCCGCCTGCTCGGGATCCTCCCCGTCGAGGGGAGCCTGGTCGCCAACTTGGATTTTCCCGTCGTCGCCGAGCTCGTCCGCGACTTTCCGCATCGTTTGATCACCTACGCGATGACTCCCGAGCTGCACGATCGGGCGGACTATTTCGGCGAAATCCTCGCCACGGGCGAGAAGACGAGCTTTTGCATCGCCTCCCGCGAGCACGGCAAGGAGTGCTGCCACCACGAAGTCTCCTGGGAGATGCCCGGCGCCCACAACGTCAGCAATGCCCTGGGCGTCGTCGCCCTCTGTCTGAATTTGGGATTGAGCTGGCAGGAAGTCCGCCAAGGCCTGGCGACCTTCCAGGGGGTCAAGCGCCGCCAGGACGTGCTGGGCGAGATCGGCGGGGTCCTGGTGATCGACGACTTCGCGCACCACCCGACCGCGGTGAAAGAGACCGTGTCCGCGGTGCGCAAAAAGTACCCCGGCCGGCGCCTCTGGGCGATCTTCGAGCCGCGCAGCAACTCCAGCAAGCGGGACGTCTTCCAAGAGGATTACCCCGCCGCTTTCGCCGAGGCCGACCGAATCCTTTTGGCCGACGTCTTCATGCCCGAGAAGGTGAAGGGCGGCAAGGTGCTCGACGTCGACGCGGTGGCCGCGGCGGTCAACCGTTCCGCGCCGGAACCCAAGGCGCGGCATATCTCGGGGGTTGAGGCCATAGTGGCCGCCCTGGCCGAGGAGTCCCGGCCCGGCGACGTCCTGCTGTTCATGAGCAACGGGGGCTTCGGCGGGATTCACCAAAAGATATTGCAGGCTTTGCGAAATAAAACGACCTAAAGGAAAGGCTATTGCGTAAGACGCCTGGATTCCATTAAGGCTTCACCCCGTCCCTCGGGTTCTTTCTATAGGAGATTCTATGAAGCATACCTTTATCGCCCTCGCCTTCGCGGCCCTCGTCCTGGCCGCCGCCCCCGCCTCGGCCGCCACGCCGGTCTTTTCGGCCAACGGCTTCGTCTGCGGCAAAGAGGGCGTCACCGTCACCTGCAAGGGCGGCCTGCCCAACGGCAAAGACACGATCACCGGCACTGGCCACAACCTCGTTTACCTGACCATCAACACCTTTCAAGAGGGCGCGCCGACCCGCTACACCTACTTCAGCGACACCGGCTGCCTGATCGGCTACACCTTCGGCGCCGGCGGCCAGCCGGTCGCGGCGGTCGCCTCGCACCGCAGCGGCACCAAGTCGACCTTCTCCTTCGAGGACGGCAAGTACGAGAAGATCGTCCAATTCTGCATGTCGGAAAATCCCGTGGCTTCATCCCCAGCCGGCGCCAAGCCTGCCGCCCAGCCGGTGACCACCGCGCAAAAGGACGCGGCCCCCGCGGCGAAGCCGGCGGCCGCACCGGCCAAGAAGCCCGCGGCGAAGTAGCTCCAAATTTTATTGAGATTCTGATGAAGGGCGGAGCGATCCGCCCTTTATTTTTTCATCTTGAACAGCCAGTCGATCGCATCCTGCCGGAAGCCCGAGGCCCCCGGATGCCCGCCGCCGCCGTACTTCTGGGCGAGCTCGCTGACGTCGACGGTGGGCGAGCGCAGGCTGAAGCTCCAGACCTTGCCGGTGTAGTAGAACAGGATCGCGACGGCGTAGCCCATCTCTTTGTAGATGTATTCCCCGATGTCGCTGGCCTCGAGGCTCCAGTTGACCGCGAAGGCGCGGTGGCCGTGGAAGTCGAGCTCGAAGCCGTTCTTGACGCCGCTGAGGATATTGAGGCGCTGGCTCTGCAGGGCGTATTCGCCGCGCTCGACGATCTTGCGAAAGGCCGCCTCGTCCAGGCCGTCGATCAGCCGCCGCCAGGTCTCGGAGGCGGGATCGAGGATGTCGACGGTGTTGCGCAGGTCCATGCTGACCGCGCGCGAGTCGGGCAGCTTCCATTCCCAGAGATCTTTGTCTTTCACGTAGGCCAAAATCTTGGGGAGCGGCTCGCCGGGGTATTCCTGCTTCCAGGTGAGGGAGGCGCCGGACTCGCTTAAGTCGAGGACGCCCCAACCGATGCGGTCGCGGATCGGGAGCGCGGTCTTGTGGTGGTCGTACCAGCGCACCTCCGCCGCCTCGGCTTTCAACTTTTCGAGGATCTCGGCGGGAAAGCTGAAATCGACGATGAAGACCTTCTTGCCCCGAACTTGGGCCTCGATCGGGTCGCCGTGGTTCATGGGGTGGAGTTCGGCCCCGGGGTACTTGCGCTTGACCACCGCGGCGGCGGCCGCGCCGTCGGTGCAATTGGCGTGGTAGAAACAGACGACGGGATCGGACATAAAAACCTCGTCGCATTATCGCAAAATTTCCAATTAAATCAATAATTTATTCCTTCGAGGCAAAAAGACTAAACCAAAGCGGGCGGCGGCACGTCTAAACCCCGTCATGGGGAGTTTTAAGGAAAAATTCTTAGGCATTTACCGAGGCTTCTCTTACAATTTCCCCGAATCCGGCTCGGTCCCCAAATAAGGAGGTTCTCGTGAAGCGCTCCCGAATTCTTGTCCTACTCGCGATGGTCCTGTTCAGCGCCCCGGCCTGGGGCTTGGACCCCTTGGCGCCCCGCTCCGAGCGCGGCGAAGGCCGCGTCGTGGTGCATACCCCGCAACCCGACAACCTGGTCACCGTCACCAACTTGAAGAACCGCGGCTCCTGGAATCCGAAGCCCGGCCAGACTATTTCCGTCCCGGTCGGCGATTACGAGCTGCACGTGAAGATGCAGGATTACTCCTATCACCAAAATTTCCACGTCGCGCCGACCGAGACGAGCTTCCTGGTCGTGCCGGGATACGGCAGCCTCAAGGTGAACTCGCCGAACGCCACCGACAAGGTCACCGTCACCAGCGATAAAACCGGGCAGACCGTGGCGACCTTTCCGGCCTCCGACACCAAGATCCTGCCGCGCGGTCACTACAAGGTGACGGTCGAGGTTCCCGGCATGTTGCCGGCCGTGAAGAACAACGTCTGGGTGGTGACCAACACGACCCGCGTCCTGGAAGTCACCAAGCAGTAAAGGGGAAGTCATGAAATATCTTTCTCGATGGATTTTTGCCGCCTTGCTGCTGGCCGCCGCGCCGGCCTTCGCCCTCGATCCGGTCGCCCCGATTTCCGAGCGCAAGTTCGGGATGATCTACGTCAAGACGCCGCAGCCGGGCTCCGACCAGATCACGCTTACCGCCGTCGAGGGCGGCAAGAAGCAGAGCCTCGAATCCGAAAAGGAGATCAAGGTTCCGATCGGGGACTACTCGGTCAGCGTCAAGATGCAGGACTACCTCTACGAGCAGCAGGTCAAGGTCGGTGGTACCGAGCGCACCGAGGTGATCGTGCCGGGCTACGGCAACCTCAAGGTGATCTCGCCGGAGGGCAGCACCGTCGAGGTCTACAAGACCGGCACGCAGAGCCTGGTCGCGAAGTTTCCCGCCAAGCAGGTCAAGGTGCTGCCCACGGGCTACTACGACGTCCGCATCCGCTTCGGCGATTCCTCGGTCACCTCGAACAACGTCTGGATCGTCACCAACACCACCCGCGAGGTCGAGGCCAAGTTCTAGCGGGCTTGCATTTTTCTCCGCCATTTCCTATCTCGAGGCTTCATCCGTTCCGAAGGAGTCCCTATGTCCGAACCTTCGCCCGAGGTGGTGCTGGGCCTGATCCAAATGAGCTGCGTCGAGGAGCCGCGCCGCAACGTCGAAAAGGCGGTCGAGAAGGCCAGGCAGGCGGCCCGCGACGGCGCCCAGATCGTCTGCCTGCAGGAGCTGTTTCCCTCGCTCTATTTCTGTCAGACCAACGACCTCAAATTTTTTGACTTGGCCGAGCCGGTGCCCGGCCCGACCAGCGAGCTGCTGGCCAAGCTCGCCAAGGAATTGGGCGTGGCGATCGTCGCCTCGCTCTTCGAGCGCGACGGCAAGGACTACTACAACACGGCCTGCGTCCTCGACGCCGACGGCCGCTTTTTGGGGAAATACCGCAAGGTCCACATCCCTGACGACCCGCGCAACTACTACTCCGAGCTGTTTTACTTCAAGCCGGGCAACCTGGGCATCAAACCCTTCGCGACCAAGTTCGCCAAGATCGGCGTGCAAGTCTGCTGGGACCAGTGGTTCCCGGAGGGCGCGCGTTCGCTCGCTCTGCAGGGGGCCGAGATTATCTTCTATCCCACCGCGATCGGCTGGCAGGTGGTGGGGCAGGAGGAGCTGGGCAAGGCCGAATACGAGGCCTGGGAGACCGTCCAGCGTGGCCATGCGATCTCCAACACCGTCTTCGTCGCGGCCGCCAACCGCACGGGCCGCGAGGACCATCTCAATTTTTGGGGGGGCTCCTTCGCGGCCGACCCGCTGGGCCGCGTCTTGAAGCGCGCCTCCCACGACCGCGAGGAAAACCTGATCGTCCCCGTCGACCTGAAGACCATCGCGGAGGTGCGCAAGGATTGGCCCTTCCTTACCTGCCGCCGCACCGAGGAGTACCGCCTCTGAGCCGCTTCGCTACACCGCAAGAGCTGGGCTACCGCATGCCCGCCGAGTGGGAGCCCCACGAGGCGACCTGGCTGTCGTGGCCCAAGGACCCGATCACCTGGCCCGACCGCGTGCCGCAGGCGCAGGAGACCTTCGCGCGGATGATCGAGGCCCTGACGCCCCACGAGAAGGTCCACCTGCTGGTCAACGACGCCGAGGCCGAGGCGCAGGCCCGCGGGAAGCTCGCCGGTCGCGATATCCGAGCCGAGCATCTGCTGTTCCACCGTATTCCCACCGTCGACTCCTGGATCCGCGATTACGGCCCCAATTTCCTCAAAGGCCCGCGCGGCCTCGCCTACAACCGGTGGATCTTCAACGCCTGGGGCGGCAAGTACGAGACCCTGATGCGGGACGACGGCATCCCGCAGCGCCTTTCGCATCTGATCAACCTGCCGATGTTCGAGCCCGGGATCGTGATGGAGGGCGGCTCGATCGAGGTCAACGGCGCGGGCTGCGTCTTGACGACCGAGCAGTGTCTGCTCAACCCCAACCGCAATCCGCGTCTGAGCAGGGCGGAGATCGAAAAATATCTGCGGGACTTTTTGGGCGTGTCGAGGGTGCTGTGGCTGGGCGACGGCATCGAGGGCGACGACACCGATGGCCACGTCGACGACATCACGCGCTTCGTCGCCGCCGACACGATCGTGACGGCGGTGGAGGAAGATCCGGCGGACGCCAATTACAAGCCGTTGCAGGACAACCTCCTGCGCCTGCGCGCTATGACCGATGCGACGAACCGGTCCTTCCGAATTATCACCTTGCCGATGCCGGGCCGGGTCGAATCCGACGAGGGCCCGCTGCCGGCCTCCTACGCCAATTTCTACATTGCGAACGGCGTCGTCCTGGTCCCGGTATACGCCCGCGCCAACGACGCGCGCGCCTTGGCGACCCTCCAGGGCCTCTTTCCGAACCGTAAGGTGGTCGGCATCGACTGCCGGGACCTGGTCTGGGGGATGGGGGCGATCCACTGCGTCACCCAGCAGCAGCCGGGTTGAGGACCTTTTGTTCACTTTTTCTTTTTAGATGACTGAGACTCTTCCAGCTGGATCGCCCCGGTCGGACAGGCGTCGGCCGCCGCGCGGATGTCTTCCGCAGCATTTCCCTGGGCGTCGATGACGGTGGACTTACCCTCCGCGTCCAAGGCGAAGGTCTTCCCCGCCGCGGCCACACAGGCCGAGGCGCCGATGCAGGCTTCGCGGTCGATCGTGATTTTGATCATAGCTTCACCCCCGGATAGAGCAGCGGCGGAATTTGGTATTTCGCGACGCCCGAGACGTCGATCCGCGCTGGAAAGACGAAGGTCCGCGTGTTCAGGCGCGGGATCTCGGTCAGGATGCCCTGGGCATTATACACCGCGTAGAGATCCTTGTTCGTCAAATTCAAGGCCGAGCTCTCCGTGAGGCTTTTCAGGTTGCCCTGGCCGTCGCGGGTGAAGCTCTCGATGACGCGGGTCTGGCCCTCCGCCAGCTCGCGCTCGTAGACCTG
>JASOAK010000027.1:0-39669 GCA_048499175.1 bacterium | reverse complement strand
GCTGATAAGACCAAGGATAAGAATGTGCGGACGGCCCAATTGGAGCGGGCCTTTCAGTTTTTGAAGGATGTCGACGTCGACCCGGCCGTCGACCCGGTGGTGGCCGGCGAGAAATTCCGGATCGCCAAGCGCCTCTGCGCCGGTCATATCGGAACCACGAAAGATTTCGAAAAAGCGACTTATTATCTGGACCAAGCCGTCCGCAGCGGCCAGCCCCACGAACTCATCGAGCTCTTGAACGGTTTTAAGGAACACCCGCACCCCGAGGTCTACGGGAAATACGACAATCCCTACGACTTCTTCGCGGACGCCTTGGTCGACGCGGTGCGCTTCGAGGACGCCAAGGGCGTCTACGACATGGCCGCCCGGGACACCGAGACCTCCGATCCCACCGCCTCCAAGTTTTTCAAGGAAAAGTCCCAGATCGTCGCGCAACACCTGGATCCCAAGCCGGACTACGACAAGTTCTCGGCGTGGCAGGAATCCTATCAGGGCGTGATGGACGGCATGCTGGAGGCGAACGGGCGCTACAAGTCCGCCTTCGCGGGGGACGCCAAGGCGCGCGTGCAGAAGCAGGCCCAAGCATTCGTCGAGACGCCCGAAATGCAAAAGCTGCGTCCCGGCAGCGAGGAGTTCAACCGCCGACTGACGCATTTTTTGAGCCAGGAGACCGAATACCACCTGCTTCCCACCAAGGAGCAGGCCGACGTCTTAAAGGAAGGTTTCAGCGCCAATTACGACGGGAAGAAATTCACCTACGATTTGGTCGAGGTGTACAAAGACAAATGGTATCCCTATCGCCACGATTTCTTCACGACCGACGCCGGCCGTAAAGGCCTTTGGCTCAAGAGGGAAGGCGACCGCTTGATGGCTCAGGGCGGCGGCGGGCCCATCGCCGCGGTGGCGCATTACCAAAAAAGCCTGGAATTCAACCCCGACGACACGATGGCGCGGGTGGGCTTGGCGCGGGCCCAGACCGCCATGGGCAAGATGGCGGGCAACAAGCGGCTCCAGAAATATTGTTTCGATCTCGCGGCGAAAAACCTCGGCTACACCGCCGAGGGAGATCCTAACAAGTGGCAGGTTTTGCACGCCACCGGAGACCTGCTCTTGGCCTCGGGACATCCCAAGCAGGCCCTCAGCTTCTTGCAAGAGGCGCTGCGCCTGGCCCAGCAGACCGGCGCGCCTGAATACTCCTTAAACGACAAGATCGCGATGAGCGGTCCCGGCGGCGCCGAGGCGAAGCTGAACTACACCCCCTTGGGCGAGTCCATCCAAAAGGCGATGCAGGGCAGCGCCGAGGCGATGGGCAAGGAGCTCTACTCCGAGGACGTCAAGCCCCGCGACCGGCTGGCGGAAGCCATGATGCGCAAGGGGGTGACGGCTTCCCAAGTGACGGAGTGGTGGAACAAGACCTTCACCGTCCTGAAGACCTCCGAGGACAAGGTCGGCGGGGACCAGTACCTGGAATACGCCCTCAAGCACCTCGACCAATTCCGCGGCGAGCTCGAGCAGGTCTACGGTAAGTTGCCCTACGACAAGGAAGGCAAGCTCAACCCCAGCTTGCAAACGGCCGCCCAGACTTACCTCGACGGGCGCAAGAAGCGGGCCGAGGACGCGGCCGCGAAGCAGGGCTTGAAGCCGGATACGCCCGAATTCAAAGAGGCCGTCGAGGCGACCTTGAAGCAGAAGGACGATCTCGCCGAGGCCTACACGACCTTGCTGGCGCCTAACGACGCAAGCAATCCGGGTCGCAGCTACATCGACAAGGCGGGGGCCTACAACGTTGTCCAAGGAGTCATGTTGGAGGCCGCCGCGGAGGAGGCCAAGGCCCAGGGCCCGGGAGGGGTGCAAAAGGCCTTTCAGTATTACCAACAGGCCGGCGAGGCCTTCAAGCGCAGCTACGACCTGACCGGCGACCGGCGCTTCATGCGGACCTCGGCCAAGAGCTTCTATCAGGCGGCTTATATCGCGCGCCAGGGCGGGGACGAGCAGGCCGCCCGCGACTTGTTCCTCAAAGGGGCGACGGTGCTTCAGTTCGGCGGCGAGGCCACGCTGCGCGACCCGCAGGCGCTCAAGCTGATGGGCGACGGGCTCATGGAGGTGGGCCGTTATAAGGATGCCAAGGCGATCTACGATTCCGCCCAAGAGCCCTTGATCCAATATTTCGGCTCGCACGACGACGCGCCCGAAGGGTTGCTGGATCGGCTGAAACTTTCCTCCATCTACTGCCACAAGATGGCGGAGGTCGAGGAGAAGCTGGGTCTTGATTTCATGGACGCCAAGGCCGCCCTGACGGAAAAGCGAAACGCGGGCAAGCTCACCCCCGAGGAAAAGGCCGACCTCGAGCGCATGGAAAAGGGCTACGACACCCTCAAGCGGCTCTGCGGCCTGCAGTTTCCGCCCGTTATCGAAGCCAACGACATGCCCGGGATCCGCAATCTTCGCGAGGACATCATCTCGGCCATACATGCCGGCGACGTGAAGAAGTTCGACGAGCTGATGACCACGGCGCAGCGGCAGATCCAAAACGCCGAAACCCTGCAGATGGCCGACTCGCTGCGCAAGAAGACCCTCCTGCCCCAGCTGCCGCCCCAGGTTCAGGAATACATCAAACGCACCAACGATTGGTCGGTGCTGCGCGCCTCCTACAAAGAAGGCGATCACCTGCCCGAGGACTGGAATCCCGCGCAGCTCAACGACATGCCCGTCCTCAAGGCCCTCCGCGAGTGGGACGAAAAGAATCCCGAGCAGGCCAAGCAGATCCGCGCCTCCCTCGAGGTCTTCGGCAGGGGCCGACTCGTGCCCGGGGGCGAGGCCGCCACCGATCTGGAAAAATTCAATGCCGAGGTCGACGCCGTAGCCAAGACGCTTTTCAAGACGGGGGCGGACGGAAAACTGCCGGTGGATCCCAAGACCGGCTCCCGGATCTTCGAGCCCACCGAGACCTTCGGGGCTTGGTTTCAGGACGCCACCGAGATCGACCTGCGCGACAAGCCCGAAGCCTGGATGCAGAGCAACCTTACTGAATATCGCCAAAACCTCGGCGCGATCGGCAAGACCCTCGCCAGCTTCGAGGCGGTGCGCAAGGATTACAAGGAAACCCAGCAAAAGCTGGCCGCCGCGGAGAAGGCCGGCAACGCCGGTCAGGCGGCCATCCATAAGAAGCACCTGGAGGATCTCCGGGGACAGGTCGCGGAGCTGCGCGCGAATTACACGCAGGTTTTCCAGGCCCAGGTCGGGGAGTTCAACACCGACCTGACGCAGTTCGAGGCCCACAGCAAGAAGCTGGGCAAGGTGGGGGAGGGCGGCAAATACGCCTATCAGGACGCCCTGCTGGCGGCGCAAGGCAAGCTCAAGACGACCGGAGACGGACTCAGTGGCCTCGCCGCCGACGCCGATCCCGAACAGGTCCTCGACGCGATGATCGGCAGCGCGCAAGAACTGGCCCGCGCCGAATCGACGCTGCTCAAGGGCGTCACGCTGGTCCACACCTCCAACCTCCAGGGTTTCAAGCCGGGCGAGAAGCGCGTCGAGGTCGAGGATTTCGCAGGCGAGGACATGAAGTACCACTCCAGCTCCAAGCCGGCGACGGTTAAGACCTGGTGGGAGGCCGATCCCAAGTGGACCGCGACGATGGAGAAGCTGGACAAGCAATTTGAAGAAGGCGGTTCCTTCGACGCAGCGGGCATCGATAAACTGCTGACGGCCAATTTGGCTTATTTGAAGGAGACCGACCGGCAGATGTTCAAGGATCTCCCCACCACGGTGCAGGAGGGGATTTCGATGCAGCTCAGTCAGCTGCATACCATGCGCAAGCAAAAGCTGGATGCCGGGGAGGAAGTCCGCGAGTATGACACGCTGATCGAGAAATACCAGGACGCGGAAAAGGCGCTGAAAGCCGGAAACGTCGAAAAGGCGTTGGCCCTGTTCCGCGTCGCCACCGAGAGCAAGCGCCAGTCGCGCGTGCATAAGGATTTCGAGAATTTCCAATCCGACCAGAAGTGGAAGATGATCGCCCTCGAGGTCGCCATCATCACTGCCGCCGCCGCGGCCACCGCGGTGACGATGGGCGCCCTAGCTCCGGTGGCCGGAGCCGCCGCCGCCGCGGGGACCGCCGCGATCGCGACGGAGGTGGGTCTTATCTTGCTGGAGGGAGCGGTCTTCGTCGGCTACGAGATGCTGATGCGCTCGGCCCTCTACGCCGCCAAGGAAGAATTCCAACTCAAGGGCTTCGGGATGAGCACGGTCGAGGATCCCTGGCGCGACATCCACGGGGTCGGCGACCTCGGGTGGAAAGTCGTCACCAACGCCGCCATGCTCAAGGCCCTTAAAGTGGTCGGCGAGGGTTATCAGATCTTAACCCTAAGCGAGCGGGCCCTGGCCCGCGCCGGCGCGACCGCACTGCTGGAGGACGCCACCGCGGTCGGCATGCGCCGCGCCATGATGCGCGAGCTGCTGCAGAAGGAAATGGCCGAGTTGAGCATGGGCGGCAAGGCCCTTTACAACGTCGGGGCCTTCACCGCCGAGGCGGTCGGGATGCAGGCCTGGAGCAACGCCCAGATCGGCCTCGACATGCTCTACCAGCGCGTGGCTCACGGTAAGAAACTCGAATGGAAGCAATACACCGCCGCTCTCGAGCAGGCGAATTCCTTAGAGCAAATCGAGCACGGCATTGCCACCCTAGTCGGCCTCAAACTGGGCGGCCTCGGGACGCATCCCATCATCGCGCGCTACCAGAGCTCTACCCAAGTCGCCGCCTCGCAGAAGATCAAGCTGGATCTCTTCGTCAAGACGAAGGGACAGTTCGAGACGCGCCTCCAGACCGAGATGGAAAAGGCGGCGCTCGCGGGCAAGCCCTTCGAGATGACCCCCGAGCTGCGCGGCGAGGCGAGAAAGTTGATGGAGATCGGCCATGAGGCCATGGACGTCGCCGGCCAACTGGAAAAGGGCAAGGGCCTGAAGGTCTTCACGGAGCAAGAGAAGGCCACCTGGAAAGAGAGCCACGATTGGCTCGGCAAGTGGGTCGAATATTCCGGCAAAGAGTCCAAGCTCAAGGGCGGACCCGCCGCCCCGCCGGCCGACGACAAGAAGGGCGCCGCCCCCGCCAAGGTCGAACCGGACGCTCGAGAAATGGCCCTTCAACAGAGAGAGAAGGCCCGGGAAGAGCAGCGGGCTCAATGGACCGACGCTTTTGGTAAAGGCGTGACGATCGAGGAGGTGAAGCAGAAGGGTCAGATCCTCGGATATCGCGTTAAGGGCGCCGAGGGGCCCGCCGCCGATTTATTTCTCAAAGATAAGACGAAAGGCGAGCTTTGGGCGACCCCCGAGCAGTTTCAGGCTTATCGCGCCCATGTCACGCAGGAGAGAACCCGCGTGGCCGAGGCGAAGCGCAAGGCGGACGCCGAGGCCAAGCTGGTGGACGGTTTTGGCAAAGGCGAGCAGCAGATCGTCCTCAACGCCGACACCGGCAAGTACGAGCTGCAGGACGCCAAGGGCAAGAAGTTGCGGGTCGCGACCGACGCCGAACAGAAGCTGTTTTCGGATTTTCAGACGAAGAAACAAGAGCACGAGGTCGCCATCGGCAAACGCGCCGAGACCCTGGCTCCCGAGTTCGAAACGGGCGTTCAAATCCGCGAGAAGGTTGATAAATACGAAGTCACCACTCTCGAGCGGGATCCCAATGCCAGCCCCGTCGAGGGCGCCGGCAAGAAAGTCACTTACTATGTCAAGGTCAAGCCCGACGGAACGCGGGAAAGCCTGAATCAAAAGGATATCGGCGACATCAAGGCCGGAAGGTCTCCCGAGGTCATGGGTTTCGAAAAGGTCGATAAAGAAGGAAAGGTGATCGACGGTCCTCCCGTATCCAAGGACGACCACGAGGCCTACCAGCATTGGTACGGCCAAAAGAAGGAAGCCGCCAAGGTGGTGGTGCTCAAGGCGGTCGAGCCGCCCGCCGATAGCGGCCAGCCGGGCGCCTCCGCTCCTAAGAAAAAGGCCGCGGACGCCGATCCCGCCATGACCCGCGCCGCCGACGCCGGCCGCGCCTTCGACCTTTCTTTCGACCACGCGATGCGTTCCGGCAAGCCGCCTACGACCGAAGAGCTGACCCAGGTCGTTCAGCGCAACCTGGAATCGCTCGAGGCCCTGCAGCCGGCCCTCGACGGCCTGCCCAAGGCGAAGCGCGAAGCGGTCAAGGAAGGCCTCCTGCAACAGCTCGCCGACGGCAAGTTGAGCAAAGAGCAGGCGGTCGAATTGGCCGCCAAGGTCGCCAAGGGCGAGGCCGAGATCGTCCCCAACGCCAAGGCCGAATACGGCTACGAGGTGAAGGTCAAGGAGGCCCCCAAGCCGAAGGCCGACGACGTGACCAAGACCGACCCCGCCGCCAAGAAGGGAGCGGGAGATGCCGGCGACGCCGGCCCTCCTACCCAACGCGACGGGGCGAAGGGCAAGAAACAGGCGGCCTCTCCCCAGGATCCCGTCATGGAAGAGGGCGTGCGTCGGGTCCTCGAGGTTCAATCCGGAAGGGCCCAATGGGAGCGTTCTCTCAAACAGGCGGAAGAGCACGGCACGCCCAAGGACAAGGCCGCCGCCAAGGAGGTGCGCACCGCCGCGGACAACGTCAAGTCCTTGAGCGGCGAGTATCTCAAGGCCAAGGCCGAGCTGAAAAAGCATGCCGAGGGCAGCCCCGAGCGCACCGCCGCGCAGAAGCGCGTCGACGAATTACAAGGTGAATTGCGCAAAAATCTCGATGTCATTCAAAAATGGGAGGATTACCCGAAGGAGCGCTCCAAGGTCACCGGGCATTTGCGGGATGCCGCCTTTCCCTTCCTCGAAAGGGCCATCCAGGGCCAGGGGCACGGTGGCCTGGGCGAGGCCCTGAGGGCAAGGTATCCTGGATCGTCTCCCTTCCGGCAACCGGGTTACGGCGACGACTCAGGCCGGCCCGGGCAAACCACGGGTGAATACCAGGTCCTCATTCACGTGCGCACCGAGGCCGACGCCCAGGCCGTCTTGGCGCAGGCGCGGCTCAAATCACGGCGAGAAATTGGGCGTCCAGTTCGTCAAGGACGCCGACGGCAGGTGCGCTCGGTCGAGCGACCACGCCCGACGGGAGGGTCTTCTCGGTCCGCGTCGAGCTGGCCACCACCGAAAATCGCGCCGAGGTCACGGACCGCGGCGGTATCGCCGGCGCCAGCCACGAGGGCGTGGGCTACAAGGAATACAACGAGGACCGCCAGGTCGTCGTCACCTTCGAGAACGGCCGCACCGTCACCCTCGTGATCGACGGCATGGGCGGCACCCAGGGCGGCGAGATGGCCGCCAAGCTGGCCAAGACCGCTTTCGAGAAGGCGGTCAAAGAGGGCAAGTCCGTGGAAACCGGCATCCAGCTGGCCAACGAGGCCGTCGCCGCCTACGGCAAGGAGCTGCTGCCCGCCCTGACCGATCGCCTGATGAAAGAGCAGAACCTCGACCGCGCGACCGCCGAGCACTACGCCAAGTACATGCTGCCGGGCGCCGTCGCGATGGGCACCGAGATCAGCCGCAACGCCAACGGAACCTACAACGCGCGCTTCCGCAGCGTCGGCGACTGCGAGGCCGCCGTCATCCGCTTCAAGCCCAACGGCGAGGTGGAGATCCTCGACGCCTACGGCCGCAGCGAGGCCGACATCCTCAAGAGCCGCTCGGATCCCAACGCCAACATCGTCGACCAATCCCTGGGCGGGCACTCCGGCCCCCTCCAGATTCGGACGAAGGACGTGACGGTCGAGAAGGGCGACATCGTCCTCAACGGTTCGGACGGCTTCTTCGAAAACTTCGGCTCCCACGCCGAGATCGCCTTCCTCATCAAACAGTCGGGCGCCAAGAGCCCCGCCGAGGTCCGCGACGTCCTGATGCGCGAGGTCTTGATCCGCCAGCAGCTCGCCGACACCCTGCAGAAGAGCGGTCAGGAAAATATGACCCTCACCCCCGAGGCCTACGCGAAGGCCTATCAGGCCGTCACCGGCCAAGAGCCGCCCGCCGGTTGGAAGGGCATGTGGGAGGGGAAGGTCCTCGACATGATGGGCAACGTCGGCGAGGCCAAGGATCTGGGCCGCGTGCAGGTGACCTATGCGGACGGGCAGAGCTTCGAGTTTCGGGGCGTGCCGCGCGACAAGACCCAGAGCCACTTCAAGAAGGACAACACGACCTTGGTCGTGCAGGGCGTGGGCGATCCCGTGCGCCCCGATACGGTGACGCCGTCCCGCGCCGAGCTGGCGAAGGAGCAGATGGGCCTCGCCCTGGAGCTGGCGCGGAGCTTCGGCCTCGAGAAGAATGCCGACTTCATGAAGGACTTGAACGCCTTAGTGCTGCGGGACGTCGCCTCCGGCGGTCGCGCCCCGGATGCGGCCGGCCGAGAGGCCCTGCTGCGCCAGCGGACTAAAGAAGCCAAGGCCTTGGCCGAACGCTACGGCATGGACAAGAATCCCGCCTTCCTAAAGCTGCTCGGCCGGCTGGTCGTCGACAACTTGCGCGAGGCCGAGGTCCGCTTCGGCGCGGCGCCGAAGCAGGGTGCGCCCGCCGATCCCAAGCTGACGGGCTTCATGGAGCGGCAGCGCGGCTACGGCCTGAAACTCGCCAAGGGTTTCGAAGCCAAGGTCGATCCCGCCAAGCGTGAAAAATTCAAAATGGACTTGGGCAAGATCCTCAGCCAGGACGCGGCGGGCTTGCCCAGCGGCGGCGATCCGGCGATCGAGGCCAAGTTCAAGACGAACCGAGAGGCCGTCGTCGAGGCCCTCGCCAAGGAATACGGGCTGGACGGAGACGCCAATTTCATGAAGGCGGCCAAGATGCTGTTGGTCGACCGGGTCCTGAAGGAGTGCCCGCGCGTCGAGCCCAAGGGGCCCAAGGTCGATCCAGTGGTGCAGCAGACGGGTCAACGCCTCGAGTCCGAGATCTACGACCGGGCCCTGCGCGCCGGCCGCAACAAGGAAGAGGCCGCGCAATTGGCCGAGCAGGCCCGCGGCCATTTCGAGGCCGCGCTCAAGGAGGGCAAGAAGCCCGAGGAGGCCTTCACCGCCGCCAGCGACAAGATGGCCGCGGAGTTCAAGGAGACCGTGCGCCCCGGCGCCGCCGCGCCCAAAGAGCTGACCCCGGCCGAAAAGGAGACGGTCCGTCCGGGCAAGGCCCAGGCTGGCGACAAGCAGGCCTTGACGCCTTCGGGGGTTCGTCCCAAGGGTTCCAAGCCGGAAGAGACCACCGGCGAGCTCAAGACCGAGGTCGATCACCTCGCGGCCGGCGACACGCCTTTCGCCGAAGCGGCGAGGGATCTCCAGGCCGGCAAGATCACCCTGACCGAATACCGGGCGCGGCAGAAGCAAGTCGCCGAGAAGATGGTCGAAGACCATAAGGCCGCCTACGAAGACGTGATGGGTTTCCTCACGGAGATCGGCAAAGACCCCGCCTTGGGCGTCAGCCAGGAATTTCCTCCCAAGGGCCGGATGAAGGCCGCCGACGACATCGCCCCCAAATTGGTCCGCCGCGGTTGGCAGGACATGGCCCCGCTCACCGACGTCGCGGGCACCCGCATCGTGGTGCGCAGCAACGCGGATGCCGAGGCGGTCATCGCGCGGATCCAAGAGAAGTACAAGATTCGCGAGGCTTATATGAAGGACGGCTCGATGGAGGCCGACCTCATGACGCCCGCGGAGATGAAATCCAAGGGAATCAAAGAAGAGGACGGGGTGGTCTGGATCGACGCCAAGCTGGACCAAGACGGCATCCACCGCCTCGTCGACGGCCACCCGGCCAGCGGTTATCGGGCGCTGCACATCGTGGTCGAGGTCGACGGCAAGCCGGTGGAGATCCAAATCAAGACCGAGGCCATGCACGAGTGGGGCGAGATCGAGCACAAGCTGGTTTATAAAAACAAGGACCTGCCGGCCGAGGTCTTGGACCCGATCAAGAAATTCCGCCAAGAGGCCTCCGACTACTTGGCGAAGGTCACGCACCGCGAGCCCGGCGAGAAGCTTCCCGAGATGCCCAAGCCGCCGGAGCTGCCGGCGGACGTCCCCAACCGGGCCGAGATCCAGAAGGGTCTCGAAGATATGGTCTCCTTGATGAAAAAGTATTCCGAAGCGGAGCCCGCCGGGGGTCAGGTCTTCCAGATTCCCAAGGCCCCCAAGGCGCCGGACGCCGAGGGGATCAACCGCAAGGCCGCCTACCTCACCGGCCTCTATGAGCGCATTTTCCCCGAGCCGGTGGGTCGTCCCGGCCTGAAAAACATGGACCTGGACGGCGAGCTCAACATGATCCGCGAGCGCCTCGTCGAGGGGGGGCACCAGGCCCTGTTGGAAAAATTCGACGCCGACTACAAGACCCTCATGACCGGGGACAAGGATTCCCCGCAGTTTAAGGCCGCGGTTGAAAGGTTGGGAGACGTCCTGGCGCTGAATCACGGCGATCCCCGCTTCCGGCAGCCGGTGGTCTTCATGAGCGAGGCCGGCTTCGCCGAATTCGCTAAGGCCTCGCAGGAAGTCTACGACAAGTCCGTGGGTCCCGCGCCGGGAGCCAAGGAAGGAAAGGGCGCCGACGTCATTCCCTTCCGCCCCAAGGCCAAGTCGGACAGCGACACCGACACCGGCACGCAGAAACAGGCCGCCAGCCTTTCCGATCCGGAGGGCCTTGTCTCCCGTCTGGAGACCAAGGACGCGGATCCCAACAAGGCGCTCGAGCCCTTGGCCGGCATCGAAAAGAGGCTGGAGGCCACCGAGCCCGAGCTGGCGGCGCAGATGCGCGCCGATCGCGAGACGATCCTGAAAGGCGAAAAGGACAGCGCCGAGTACAAAGACGCCGTGGAGCGTCTAGCTCTCCTCGACTCCGCCCTGCGGGGTCCCTTGGAGTACGGAAAGGACTTCCCCGCCAAGGATCTGGCCGACTTCGTGCGTCCGCTCTACGTCGAGAAGGGACCCGATAGCCAGGGCCCCAAAGGATCGGGACGCGACAGCAATACGGGAACCTTAGCCACCGGCACGGGCCTGCTGATGGGGCTCCTCGCCCTGGTCGCGCCCGAGACCGCCCGCGCCGCCGACGGCGTGATGCGCGGCGGCCCCAATATCGGCCCGGTCGAGATCGCGATGATCGTCGGGATCGGCACCCTCTTGGCCATCCCCGTGGTCCGGAGATTCCTCTCGTCCTCCAAGCCCTCCGTCGATCTATCTCCCGCCACTCGGGACAACCCGGTGCGCCTGGAGCACAACGGCGTCGTCACGGCGATACGCCCCCTGGAGACGCGGGACTATCAGGGCGGCCGGGTGGTCGACGGCTTCGTGGGAACCTTCTCGAAAGAGGGCGCCAAGGTCCACGGGGACGGCGTCGAGCTGGTCTACCGCGTCACCGATCCCTCCAGCGGGGCCGTGACGGCGAATACGAAGGTCTACTTGAGCAAGGCGGAGGCCCAACGTCTGGGCGTCCAATTCGACGCCAAGGGGACTCAGGTCGTCGAGGTGCCCAACCACGGCTTCGTGGTGAAGCAATATGCCGTCGGGACTCCGGCGAACGTCGGCGTCGCCGCCGACGCCGGTCCGCGCGGCGGCTCCGTCGTCGCGAACCACCCGCCCCTGGAAGTGAGCGCGGGAACGACCTACTTCCAAATCATGGCCGATCCGCAAGGCCGGCCGGTCGTCAACCAGTACATGGGGCAGGTCAGCCCGCCCTTGCTGACCTTCCAACGGGGACCGAAGGGGCAGTGGTACGTCTTCGAGGGTAAGCCTTCGATGGACTTGTACGCGGCTCAAGCGGATCCGGTGGCACGGCGCTACTGGAAACCCGTCAAGGACGGCGACCTCTTTCAGGTCGGAAACAACGTGGTGCCTTTCAAGGCGCCGGCGGAGGCCTGGATCCGATACCAGATGCCGGACGGCAGCGTGCAGGGCTATGCGCCGTCCGCGGCCTCCGGCGGTGCCTTGCCGGTCGCCGTCTCGGGCAAGCTCCCGGTGGGCGAGGCCCGCACCGTCGTCCCCAAGTCGGACGGTTCTCCCTTCGTCATCGGGAGGGGGCAGGGCGATCTGCAATTCACCGATTCCAGCGTCTCCGGTGTCCATGCCACCATCGTCCGCAACCAGGCCGACGGAAAGTGGTACTTGGTCGACGGGCCGATGGGCGACGCGTCCAAGGTCAGCACCAACGGGGTCTACGTGATGGGCGGCCGCATGCCGAAATACTATCCGATTAAAGACGGGGAATACTTCGTCATCAACGGCGCCACCTTCCAGTTCCGCGAGCCGGCCCAGGCGGCCCTTCAGGCCCAGCCCGTGCCTCCGCCACCGCCGGCGGCTCCCAGCAACGCCGCCGTCCTGCAGGCCGGTCCGCACGGCGGTCCGGCCATCAACCTCGGCGGCCGCTCCTTCACCGTCAGCCCCTGGCAGCAAGGTTGGACGGAGATGGGGACGCAGTACCTCGGTCGTATTGTCTCCGCCTCGCGCGTGCCGAACGACCCGCAAGGCAAGGTCCGCTTGGACGTGCGCACCCGCCGCGGCATGGGGGCGGAGGAGGGGAGCATCACCCTCGAGATGACGCCCGCCGAGGCCGCCGCCTTGAATATCAAACTGCGGCCCGACGGGACGCTTCAGCCGGGACCTAAGGAGCCCTATCTCTCCTTCGGAGAAATCCTGCCTCAGCCCCTGGCGCTCGCGGCGGACGCCAATCCTAATCCCGCCGTCCTGACTCGGGCGCGGCCTCAACCGCCGCCCCCGCCGGCGCGACGCGGGCCGGTGGATCTCAAGGACGGCGCCGGTCAGGCCTACCAACTCGAGGCCGCCCCCGTCACCGAGGGCTTGGTGCCGGGCAAGCTGATCGGCAGTGTGACGCGCTTGGAGCCCCTGCCCGGAAACTCCGGTGGCAAGCTCTTCATGGTGGTGGAGATTCGTCCGGACCTTCGCCCCGACTCGCCGGTCAAGACCGTCAGCTTCAGCGTCACCCCGCAGGAGGCCGCCCGCCTCGGCTTGAAATTGGACGCCCAAGGCAGGTTGGTGGAAGGCAGCCCGAGGGGCCTGAAAATTGCGATGCCCGGCGCGGAGATCGCGGCGCCCAAGCCGAAGCCCGGCGCGCCCGGCGAGGTTCAGGGCGTCTGGGCGGACAACGCTCCCGGCGCCCCGAGACGCGGCGAAGTCGGCAAGAAAGAGGCGACGGAGGTCTACGGCACCTCCGCCGGCAAGACCCACGAGGGCATCGGCTATAAAGAAAAGAACGAGGACGCCGTGGTGCAGGGCGACAACTTCGCCGTCGTCCTGGACGGCATGGGCGGACACAAGGGCGGGGACGTCGCCAGCCGCATCTCCGGCGAGGCCATCGCCAAATATATCTCCGAGAATCAGGGAAAGATGCCCCCCGAGGAGCTGTTGACCAAGGCCTTGCTCGAGGGCGACCGGGCGGTGAAGGCCTCGGACGTCTATAAGCAAGCGTCGGAAAAAGAAAAACCCGGAGCGGTTGGCGTCGTGCACCTGGTCGTCAAGAACCCCGACGGCAGCCACGACGTCTACCTGGCTCACGTCGGCGACGCGGGCGCCATCGTGGTCGGCAAGGACGGCAAGGTCAAGCACCGCACCGCCGATCAGTCCCTGCTGCACGATTTCTACAAGAAGGTCATGTCCGGCGAGCTGCAAGGCGATGCCGTGGAAGCCTACATGAACTTTTACCCCAAACTCCGGCCCTTCTACGAGGCGATCCAGAAACACGGCAAGGACCCGGAGCGGATGGAGATGGAGATCCGCGCCCATCCTTATGCGAACATCGTCAGCGGCGGGCTGGGCACCAGCGGCGATCCCAAACCGATTGTGCAGAAGTTCCGCCTCGAGCCGGGCGACAAGGTGGTGATGTTCTCCGACGGCGTCGGCGACGCGAATGCCACCGCCGACCTGGCGAAGGTCGCCCACGAGTCGAAGTCGGCGAAGGAGGCCTCCGATCGGATCCTGGACGGCACCCTCGAACGCATGGCGGACCTCGAGGACGCCATGGCCGAGCTTCCCCCGGGCAAGCGGCTCCCGATCGTGCGGGCGGACGGCGAGATCGCCTACGTCGACAACAAGGGAAATATCTACAAGTCCCTCAAGTCCGAGCCGGGCGAGAAGGTCGTCGATCACTACAAGGCGGACAACGCCACGGTGCACGTCTACTTCCACGACCCCAAGGCCGGCGGCTCGGATCCCGTGAAGTCGGGTCCCGGAGGCGGCGTGAAGGAGTCGGGCGTCCGTCTGAAGCCTCCGCCTGTGCCGCCGAGCGCGAAAAAGGCGCCCAAGATCGAGGCGGTCAAACCGGAGAACGACATCGACTTCAAGTCCCTGCCGCCGGAAAACCTGCTCGCTCAGGACGAATTGGCGGGCCTGGATAAGTTGAATAAACGCCCGCACGTCAAAGAGATCCTGCACGATCCCACCCTGCGCCCGGTCACCAAGGTCAGCGTCGGGGACCAGACCTTTTACTTAAGCCGCGTCATCGAGACGGTCGACGAGCGCGGCGAGGTCCGGCCCCATGTCTTGGCCTTGGTGCCCGTCAAGGAGAACGGCCAGACGGTCCTGAAGCGGCGCTTTTTTTACAAATCCAATTCCGACGGCGGCTGGCGGGCCTCGCCCTACATTTTGGGAGGGAAGTACGCGAAGGGCGTGGGGCGGCACTATACCCAAGAGACTCAGCCCATCCCCGAGCTGAACGCGCATTTCCAAAAGTTGGAAGAGGCGGCGGGCGGGGTCACCAAGGTCCGGATGACCGAAGCGGAGTTCGACAGGTACATCGACGTCGGAAGCCCACTGCTCAACCAAGACGCCCAAGGCACCATGCTCGCGGGTTTCGGCAAGGAGGTGATGTTTCCCTCCAATGTCGGCATGACCAATATCGGGGCGCTTCAGCCCGGAGCGGCCTTCAAGGCCGGGGCATATTCGGGGGCCAGCGATCCGGCGATCGTGCCGAAGTTGGCCAACCTGACCTATCCGGAAGGCTTCGTCCCCGATTTCGGTCAAGCCCCAGCGAAGACCTACACGGAGACGCACACGCTTTTGGGCAAGATCAGCTGCCGGGAATTCCAGGGCGGCTATCTCGTCGAGAAGGGCACCGGCCGCAAGCGCCCCGTGATCTGGACCATGGCCGAGGACGGCAGCGGGCGCACCTGGGTGAAGTCGATCCGCTATACGGATTCCAAGGTGAATTCCTACGGCGTCTACGACGAGGTCATCGATTCCGGGATCATCACCTCGAAGCCCTTGGAATACGCCGAGCAGAGCTATAAGCTGCCCGCGGAGTACCGGCCCGATTTCAACGGGCAGTACGTCGACATCACGCCGGCGCTGAATATGCTGAAGCCGATCCGCGACTACCGCGCCTCGCGTGGGCTGCCGAATCCCGAGCTTCCTAAAGGGCCGCCGGCGTCGGTTCCTCCGCCTTCGCCAAAAACTCCTCCGCCTGTCCCGAAAATTCCGCCGCCTCCTCAGACCCCCAAAGTGGTGCAAAGCCAAGTCCAGGGACTTTCCGGAACCGAAGGCAAGTGGGTCTACCGCATGGATCCCAGCCAGCCTCAGGTACTTCTCGGGCGGGATTCCTTCATGGGAGAAAGTGGGACGGAAGGGGTCTCGGGCAAGCACGTGCGCATCTTCCGCGCCGATGGGACCACCTTCATCGAGGATTCCATCTCCTCCAACGGGACGCAGGTGTGGCGGGACGGCAAGATGGTATGGGCCTCCCGCGGCAAAGCCGACATGATGAAGTCGATTTTTCCGATTCGCCCGGGCGACAAGATCTTTATGGGCGGCGTCGAGGTGACCTTCAATCCCTCTTAAAATAATGTCCGTAGAGCGATTCGAACTTGTCCCGCCAATGCAGGGCCAGTCCGCTGTTGCCGTCGCGATGGAAGGAGGCGAGCTTTGTGGTGTCGCCGTAGTTGGCCCGCCACAGGGCTTCGCGCAGGTGCGCCCGCATTTCCTGGACGTAGACCACCGGTTGGGTGCGGCTCTGGGCTGGGTCGATGTCCAAGAAGTGCTGATATTCGTGAACGATCTTGCCCAAGGCGGCGAAAATGGGGTCGCCGCGGACTTCGAAGGAGTAATGATCGATCGCGATCTTTTTGACCATCATGAGCGGCTTGCCGCCGGTGAAGCCGCTGTGCAGGAAAAACGCGTTGTCGTCGACCGCCTCCTCCAGGTCCATTTCCCGGCAACGGCGGGCGAATTCCTGGACGTCGAGGACCTTCAGTTCGAACTTTCCCGCTTCGATGTCCGCCGCAATGCGCTTCGAAAAGGGATCGCCCAACAGCTTGAAGGCATAGGCCCAAAAGGCGGGGTTTTCCAGATCCAGTCGGGAGTGGGCCGCTTCGATCGATTCCAAAATTTTCATGCGGGCCGCCCTGCGCTCCTCGGCCAGTTTTGGATCGAGCAGGGCGGACTTCCGATGCTGGAGCTCCGCCAAGAGTTCCAACGGCGCTTCCTCACCCAAATAGGCGTTGAATTGCGACGGCCGGTTTTTCCAAAAAATCGGCACCGGAAGCTTTGGGACCTTTTTCCCCACCAAGTAAAAGTTCGGATCCCCCAGTTCCGACAATTTCGAGGTCGTCAGGGCGTCGCTCTTTTTCAGCAGGCTGTAAAGCCGCTGCAGACGGTAGAAGGGAAGGGGGCTCGCCTCCGCCGTTCGGAGCGCCCGGCCGATCAACTCGCCGTAACCCGGAAAAAACAGCGCCTCTCCGATCCGGTCGAGGAACTGATCCTCGGGGAGGAAGTGGGCCTCGCGGTTTTTCGCCTTGGTCTGGGTATAGATCCAGCGAAAGAGGATGCGCTTGGCGTCTTCCGGGATGCGCAGCTCTTGGATGCGGCTCGCGTAGGGATACTGGGCGCGCCGGCCCACGGTGATCCAGGGAGGGACGAAGGCGAAACGGGCGGGCGGAACGGTTTCGGCGATCAGCTTTTCGAATTCCAGCAGCCGGCCGCCCTCGACCAGGAATTGAAGCAGAGCCGAGGCCTGCGGTACCGGTTGCCTCTCGAGGTAGCTGTTGAAGACCTTGCGCGTCAGCCAATTGGCGTAGCCTCCGGCCTCGCCCCCTTCGTTGGAATGCTTCATGATGTGTCCCAGTCTGCAGTAGGCGAGAGTCCGCGTCTCGCGGTCGGGGAATTCGATCTTCTGCAGAAGACGGGAGAAGAGCAGCATGTGCCGCTGGTCGGGATGGATGGTCGAAGCGATGGCCTCGGCCTCGATGATGCTGAGGCCGGCGCGGAATTTGCCGAGGCTTTGGAAATCCTCGACGGTCCAGCGGTGCTTGGGGCCGCCGGCGTTCTCGCCCGCCATCATCAAGACTTGGTGGGGCGCCGGCGCCTCGCGGTACGGCCTGCCCCCCGCGTAGGCGGGGCGGGAATAGGGAAGCGTGGGAGCGTCGTCCCCGGCGTAGGCGTCGAAGATGCTGTCCTGCGCGACCTTCGGCCCGCCTCCGGGTGAGCGCCAATTCCGGTAGGCCCCGTCGACCTCCGCTTGAGCGCGTTGAAAGCCGGGCCCCAAAGCGGCGGCGAACAAGCCGTTGCCGGCGTGGAGTTGCAGCAAAGTGGCCAAGGCATCGGCGAAGCGCGCCGGCGCGTCCTGCGCCTCGCGCAAGCCGAACCGCCGCTGCAAATCCTGTCCGATCAGAATGCCCGAAAACATCCCGCCCTGCGGCAACGCGGCGGCGAGCAGGCGATGGATGCCCAGCTCTTGGGCCAGGGCGGCCGCTTGGGGTCGCCCGAGGGTGCGGCTTAGTCCGAAGCGGCTTGCCGCTCCCATGATCTTGAGGGGGCCGAGGAAGAGGGCGTTGGATGCCCAGTCCCTGCCCAGGGCGTCCGGAGCGAAATCCTGCGCCCGACCGAGGGCGGCCGCCGCGCCCTTGTAGCCCAAGGTGAAGGCCGCCGTCTCCAGGAAGAAACCGGCGCCATTGGCGGCGGCCCGGGTTGCCAAACCGCTTCTTCCAAGGCGCAGGGCCGTCCCCAGGCGGCCCCAGCGAAAGGCCTGGGTGCCTAGACCCATGGCGAACAGGGCGGCCGGATCGGCGGCCTCGTGGACAAACTTGGATAAAAGGAACTCGGCGCGCGGGCCGAAGCCGCCGCGGCCGCTCAGCGTTTGATAATGCGTTTGGGCCTTGTGCCGGGCGCTTGTTAGGCTTCCCCGGGATTCCGACAGGAACTCCGCCGTCGCCGAATAGAGACGAGCCGCCTCCTGCGGTTGCCGCTCTTGCAGTCCTTGAGCCAGGGAGATCAGTCCGTCAAAAAACAGATCTGGATTGGATTCGGCGGCGAGGGCCTCCCACGCCCCGCGAGCGGCGGGGGAGAGGCGATTTTCGAAGTCGGCACGGGCCGCTTCGCCGCCCAGCAGGGCGTTGAGCAAGATCTTGCCGAGGGGATCTCGGTGGACGTTGGGTTGTTTCCGGTCGAAAGACGCACCTGCGTCTTTCGACACCGTTGCGAGCCGGCTTAAGGTCACGTTGCCCCTTTTCCATTAAGCCAATGGTTGTCGATTCCCCAAGCCGCTTCTATCACGCTGTCGAAAAAAGATTTTATTCCCGCCGGAGTGAATCCGGCTCCATAAACCGCCCAAAAATCCTTCGGATTTTCGGGGCCCGCCAATCCGCTTGCGGCGGCTTGGCCCTAAAACCTGTTTTTTTTCGACAGCAGGGTAAAGAATTACAGGCATTCTTTTCGGTGAGGCCAGTAAAAAGTTGTGCAAAAAGCCCCGCGGAACATTCCCTCACAACTATTTGGAATCCCGGGCGATAAGCCTTGGAAATATAGGGTATTTTCTCATGACGTCTCCAGCGCTCCGGGTAGGGAGCCTCCGCCACGCGGCGTCGCCTGATACCGGTTTTTCGGCCTCGCGGGCCGTCGCCGGAATCTTGCAAATGCTCGCCGCGGCGGATCCCGACCCTAACTTGTCCAGCTCCGCATCCGCCTTGCGCCAATGGGCGGACCTCTGTCTTGAGGGAGAGGGCCGATCCCTGCGCGCGGCCTTTTCGGAATTGGGCGCCTCCCGGCAGGCGGCGCTGCGGCATCGCTTCGGTTTCAGGGTCGAGGAGTTTTTGGCGCTGTCCGAAGAATCCGACCCGGCCTTGTTCGGGGAGAGGCTGTCCCTCCTGGCGGGATCCGCCGCGCGCTCCGGCGAAGTCGCCACCGCGACCCTGCTCTACGATTTCGTCTCCCAATCTTCGGGACCCCTCGGCGCCCGGCTCGACGCGGAATGCCGCGCCCGCGCCGCGGCCCAGGCCCGCGCGCTGCGCGGCGAGGGGAGCTTCGGCGCCCGTTTCGAGCACCTGGCTCGCGGCTTCGCGCGGCAGGCCGCCGATCCCGCGATGATCGCCGGCATGGGCGTCGGCAGCTTGGTCGCCGGCGCGGTGCGTCTGGGCGTCTTGTCGCGTCTGGCCTCGGCGCGCACGGCCAATTTTTTCACGCGCGGCGTCGGTGCCTCCTTTAGCGCAGGCACCGCCGCCTGGGCGGCGGAGGTCCCGGCCTTCTGGATGACGACCCGGGCCCTGCATGCGGCGAGCTCCGAGACGCCGCTCGCCTGGGACCGCGCCACTTTGACCCGCGAGCTGGCCTCGACTGGCCTGATGCTCGGTCTGCTCAAGGTGGGCGGCGCGGCCTCCGGAGCGACGTTCCGCCGCGTCCACGGGATCTCACCCTTCGGCGTCGAGGTGTCTCGGCTGGCGCCCTTCACTCGATTCTCCCAACCGCTCTTTACCCAGGCGGGGATGTTCGGCGGCATCTACGCCGATCACCTTTTGGAAGAACGCCTCGGCTGGCGTCCGGCCGGCGACGGTACCTCGCGGCTCTTCGACTCCGCCGCGACCTTGCTGCAATTCCACGTCGGCGGGCGCTTGGCGTCCTCCGCCTTGGGGCCTCGCTACGCCTCCGCCGTCCGCGAGTTGGAATACCGCGGCCGCAGGACCGAGCTGAGAAATCTGCCGGTGCCCGCCGCGACCGGGGATGGCGTCTCGGCGCCGCTCGGCTTGCGGCCGGCGCTCGCCGCGGGTCCATTTTCGCCCTCGCTGGGAGTGGAATCGGGCATTAACCCTCGGGGCGTCTGGATCCTCGCCATGTCCGAGCTGAAGCCGGAGCGCGCCCGCGCCGCTCGCGGACGGCGCGTCGCGCCCGAGCCCGTGGACTCGCGGGTCGGCGAGCGGCCTCCGGAACACGAGGCCGAGGCCATGCTGCGGGCCTTCCGCGAGATTCCCGCCTCCGGCGTCGACCGCCTGCTGAAGGGGCTTCACGAGCGGGGGCAACTGGCCCACCTGGCCCTGGCCCTCGAGGCGGAAGGCCTGCGTCCCGGCCTTAAGGCCGAGGAGGCGGTCCGGGCTCGGGAGGTCTTGAGGGATTTGGAGCGGGATTTTTGGAGCTACCTGGCCGAGGGGCGCGAGCGCAGCCCCATCGCGACCCGCTGGGAGCAGTTCCGCGCCTGGCAGAACGAGTTGGTGCCGAAAGGGATGGCGGGCTTCCTGCAGCTCCAGCAGCGCTTACGCTCCATCGGCATCTCGGACGTCTCCGCGATGAAGAGCGGCGAAATTCGGATCAAGAACCGGGTACGGGACAATCCGGAGCTGGCCGACTACTATTTGGATCTTTCCTTGGTCCGAGGTTTTCTGCGCGAGCGCGGCTTTAACCGGGTCGACGAGAACAATCCCGACGGCCGCTACCTCTCGCACCTGCTGCTCCACGGCGACGGCAACTGCGTGACGCTTTCGCTGCTCTTCGCCCATCTGGCCGCGCAGACCGGGAGGCCCTTGCAGGTCGGCCTGCTGCCGCGCCACGTCTACTTGCTGGGGCGGGAAGGGGCGGCCATCGAGAGCATCTTGGATTTCGGCGTCGCCTCGGGGATGCCGTATCGCCACCGCGCCATCGAGCCGGAGGCGAAGCCCCTGGGGGCTCACGCGTTGACGGGCGTGCACCTGCTCAATCTCGGGAAGGACTTGCTCGAGCGGGGCGACCTGGCCACGGCCCGCCAGATCTTCCTGCGAGCCAGGGACATCCTGCCCCGGAGCCCTCGCGCGGATCTCTTTCTCGCTCAGGCCGCCCAGCGGCAGGGCGATTTCGGCGCCACCCTCGAGCACTACCGGCGGGCCCACGCCCTCCATCCGACCGAGGTGAGCGGCCTGACCAACCTCCGGATGCGGGCCTGGGAGCGCTTCCAGGCCAAGCAGTACGCCGAGGCCGAGGCGGCCTTCCGGCAGATCAACAACCGCGCCCCCGAGGACATCGACGCCCTGCGCGGCCTCGAGATCACCTATCGCCGCATGGGCCTGAACGAAGAGGCGGACGGCGTCGCCAATCTGATCGAGATCTTGCGTTTCGACGCCGAGTAGGGCTCGGAAAATAACGGCTTCTTGAGACCGCCGGATCCTCCGTTGCATTTTCGTGGCCGGCCCACCAGTCGTCGGTCGCCAGACCTGGCGGACGGTTGATTTTCGGAAAACGACTTGAGCTTCCCTTACTCCCATGCTTCGCTCTCCGTATGCGCGACTACTGCATCGTTAGGCTGGATCTTGCGCCCGACCTGGAAGGCGAGGTGCGGGACCGGATCTACCGGCACCCCTGCCTGGGCCTGGAATTCTCCCCCGAGGCCGGCCGCCTCGCCGCGCGGGCGTATTTCCAGGCGGATTATCCCTTGTCCGACCTGCGCCGCGACCTGGAGCGCCACGCTCCGGCCTTGCGCTGGGAGGGCGAGACGCGCATCCGCTTGCCTGCGGCGGGGGACCCCGGAGCCTCGCCGGTCCGTGTCTCCTTGCTCGGGCGGGCGATCCTGCTGCGCGGCGGCCCCGCCTTCGGCAGCGGGGCGCACTCCACGACGCGGCTGGCGGCGGAATTGATCGGAGAGCTCGACCTGACGGGGGCTTCTCTCCTGGACCTGGGCGCCGGGACCGGCATCCTCTCCATCCTGGCGCGAGAGCTGGGCGCCGCGGCGGTGACGGCGGTGGAGATCCTCCCGGAGGCCCGGGAGAACGCCGCGGAGAATTTCCTCCTCAACGGGACGGGCGGTATTGTCCTCGTGGCGGAGCTGGCAGAGACGGAAGGGCGCTACGACGTCGTCGTCGCGAACATCCTCAGTCCCACTTTGATCGCGCTGGGAGACGCGATCTTAGCGCGCCTGAAGCCGGGAGGGCGGATTGTCCTGTCGGGGATCTTGTCCGGCGAGTTCGCGGAGGTCTTGCGGGCCTTCAAGCCCTGCGCGCTCGAGCGTCAGCTGGAAGAGGCGGAATGGCGCGCGCTGCGCCTGCGCGCCCGATAGCCGGCGCGGTCACGGGGCTATTTTTACCGAAAAAATCCCGCCTTCGCTCAACCTCGCTCGGACGGCGGATCGTTTCCCCAGCGGAAGCGCGTCCGCACTTGGATTTCGGGGTGGATCGAGAGCGCGACCGGGCAGGTATGGGCGGCCTCCTCGAGCAGGCGGACCTTCTCGTCGTCGGGCCTAACGGGGATTTGGAAGTCGACCTCGAGGGCGGCGATGCGCCGCGGCCCCTCCTGCGACATGATCTTCTCGACGCGGATCTCCATCCCCTTCAAGTCGATGCCGTGCTTGCGCGAGACGATGCCCATGATCGTCGCCATGCAGGAGCCCAGTCCCGTCGCCACCAAGTCGGTGGGGGAGAAGCTCTCGCCCTTGCCCTGGTTGTCGACCGGGGCGTCGGTGTGCAGCCGCGTGCCGGAGGGAGCATGCTTGGCCGCGACTCGAAGATCGCCTTGGTATTGCAGGTCGATTTTCACCATAAAATCATTTTAGCACGATTCAATGCAGCGTGTAGCCCGGCGCCAGCTCGAAGCGGGCGATCTCGGCGTCGAATTTTTCGCCGGTCTCCGAGACCATCTGGTAGGTCCCGCGCATGTTGCCGGTGGGGGTCTTCAATGGGCAGGCGCTGGAGTATTCGAAGGACTCTCCGGGCTCGAGCCGCGGCTGCTCGCCGACCACGCCGGGGCCCTGCACCTCTTCCACCTGTCCGTCGGCGTCGGTGATGATCCAGTGCCGGCTGATCAGCTGGGCGGCCGAGTCGCCGTGGTTGCGGATCTTCACGTGATAGACGAAGAAGTAGTAGCCGTTCCCGGGATCGCTGCGCTCGGGGTCGAACTCGCTCTCGACGTCGACTTGGATGCCGCGCGTGGTGGCGGAGGATTTGGGGTTGACCGTGTGTCTCATAGGCTCCTCTGGGGAAGGCGCCTGCTCTACGCCAGAACGGGAAAATTTTGAAGGGATTTCTTAGGATTAGCTTCGGACCGGCTTATCGGGACCAGCGGACTGCGGCTTGGAGAACAGACCGCCGATCTTCTTGGCCAGCCAGATCGGCCCGATCAAGAGGTAGGCGGGGTTGGAGAAGAAGGCCGGCGGTTTTCCCTCCACCGCGTGTCCCAGGAACTGAAAGGCCCAGCCCACGCCGAACAGGATCAGCCCGACCTTCCAGTCGAAGAAGAGCCAGGCCAGGCTGACCAAGATCATCGGGATGCCGACGGCGTGCATCGCGTGGTTGAAGGGATGCGTGTGGGAGCGCTTGTAATTCTCGATCAGGTCGTGAACGGACATCTCGGACCTCAGAGCCCGGGGTACAGGCGCAAGGCGACGGACTGGGCGTACATATATAGAACCACAATCCCGACCAGGGTATCAAGGCTGGGGCCCCAGAGGCGGGTGAAGGCGTTGGGCGGCTGTCCGGCGGCCGGGCGCAGCTTGAGCGTGGCCAGCATCAGCAGCCGTCCGGCGACGAAGGCGAGGGCTAAGTAGCCCAGGCTTTCCCAGAGACCCGGGTAGAGGGACTCGGCGGGGATTTTGCGGCCGAGCCTCGCCTCGAGGTAGGGGTGGGAGAGCAGGCGGAACAGGATACCGCCGCCGATGAGGACTTCCAGACCCGGAGAGCCGGCCAGAAAGTGCCCCAGCCAGGGCAGGAAGGAGAGCAGGGCGATCGCGAGGGCGGCGACGAGGCCCGCTCGGGTCGCCAGCATCGCGAAGCCCTCGACGGCGGTCCAGGAGGCCCGGGGCTCGAGGCCCAGCAGGACGGGCAGGATCCAAAGCAAGAGCAGGCCCAAGGCCAGGGCCTGGAAGAGGACGCCGACGATTTGGGTCAGGCAGCCCGCCGAAAAGGCGTCGCCCATCTCTTTTTGCCCGGTGGACCACCGGATCAGGCGCAGGTAGAGGACCTGCGCGGCCATCCACAGCAGCGAGGCGAGGGCGACCGAGGGGTGGACGAGGATTTTTAATCCGTGCGATAAGCTGTCGAGAAACATCGCGGGTCTTTATAGTCCGCGACCGGACCCGAACCAAGGAAAAATCATGAGCGATGCCGGCGTATTGTATCGAGGCCGTTTCCTTCAATTGAAGGAGAAGCAAGGTTGGGAGTGGGTGGAGCGCGTGAACTGCACCGGCGTGGTGATGCTGGTGGCGAGGACGCCCGAGCGGAAGATCCTGCTGGTCGAGCAGTACCGCATCCCGGTCGGCGCCCCGGTGATCGAATTTCCCGCGGGCCTGGTGGGCGACGGCGCCGGGCACGGCGAGGATTTGGCGACCGCGGCCCGGCGGGAGCTCTTGGAAGAGACGGGCTACGAGGCAGGGATTTTGGAATTTCTGTCGGAGGGGCCGCCCTCCGCGGGCTTAAGCCCCGAGGCTATCGCGATCTTCCTCGCCCGCGACCTGAAGCGGGTGGGGGAGGGAGGCGGCGACGCGACGGAGACGATCCTCGTGCACGAGATACCGGAGGAAGAAATCGAGACCTGGTTGGAAGCCAAGCGGCGGGAGGGTTGCCGGGTGGATCCGAAGGTCTATGCGGGCTTGTATTTTTTGGCGCGGAGATCGTAGGGGCAGGCCCCCGTGCCTGCCCTTCCCCTTGGCGAAAACGCAGCCGCCGTTGGGCGGGCGCGGGGGCCCGCCCCTACAACCAATTCATAATAATATACTTCACATACGCCGCCGACTCCCGCAGCGTCATCTTCGCGCGGCTCCAGAAGCTCCGCACCTGCGTCCCGGGCACCGCCGCGGGGATCGCGTTCAAGCCCACATCCTGAGCCATCCGCATCGCCCGCCGCAGGTGCAACGGATCGCTGACGATCAGGACGGCATCGGCCGGATTGGGCAGCAACTCCTTCGCGTAGCGCAGGTTTTCGATCGTGATCCGCGAGCGCGTCTCGAGGAGCATCGCGTCCTCGGGCACCCCGCGCGCCATCGCATAATCGCGGGCGACGAGGGCCTGCGGCGGATCGCCCGGAGCGCCCGTGAAGAGGATTTTGCGCACCTTGCCTTCCGAATAGAGGCGGATCGCATACTCGATGCGCTCCCGGAAGACGGGCAGAGGCTCCGGGCCCGCGCTGCGGGCGCCCAGGACGATGGCGATGTCGGCGGATGGAGGCGGCATCATGGACTCGGCGAAAGAGACGGTGCGCCAGGCCTGGTAGGCCAAGACGGCGGCAAGCAGGAGCGCCAGGACCGCGACGCGCCGGCGCCAGGGGCGCCGCTTACTCTCCGAGGATCTTGACCAAGACCCGCTTCTTGCGGCGCCCGTCGAATTCTCCATAAAAGATCTGCTCCCAGGGGCCGAAGTCGAGGCGCCCTTCCGTCACCGCGCAGACCACCTCCCGGCCCATGATCTGGCGCTTGATGTGGGCGTCGGCGTTGTCCTCGCCCGTGTCGTTGTGGCGGTACTGCGAGACCGGCGCGTGCGGGGCCAGTTTTTCCAAAAAGACCTCGAAGTCGTGGTGGAGGCCCGACTCGTCGTCGTTGACGAAGACGGAGGCGCTGATGTGCATGGCGTTGACGAGGAGCAGGCCCTCGCGGATGCCGCTCTCGCGCAGCGCGGCCTCGACCTGCGGGGTGATGTTGACGAAGGCCCGCCGGGTCGGGACGTTCATCCAGATCTCTTTGCGGAAGGACTTCATGGCGATGACCCCTGTCGCAAGGGGAAGCTGGCCTCCTTGCGATGCTCCGCACCCTTAGGGGAAAGCCGGCTCGAGTACAAGTGAAAGTCCTCGACCCGGAAGGGCGGGCTGTTCAAGCCGTGAAACTTCATCAAGAAACGGGCCGTTTCGGCCGGCGCGGGGAATTTCAGCCGAGCCAAGGTGAGGTGAGGGGAGAAGGCCTTGGTCTCGGGCGGAAGGCCGAGGGCCTGCGCGAGGGCCTCCACCTGGTTCTGCAGGGCGTAGAGCTCGGGTCCGGCCTCGAGGCCCGCCCAGAGCACGCGGGGCCTTTGCGGATTCGGGAAGGTGCCGACGCCTTGCAGGGCCAGCGGGAAGGGCGGGGCGGCGATCTCCCGGAGGCCGGAGCGCAGGACCTCGAAGGTCGCTTCCGGACATTCTCCCAAAAAGCGCAGGGTGAGGTGCAGCTGCTCGGCGGAGGTCCACTTCGCCCCGGGGATCTTTTCCCGAAAAAGCGGGGTCAGGGCCTCGCGGAGGCTCGGGGGGAAATCGAGGGCGACGAAGAGGCGCATGCCCCCATCCTAACGAAAGCGCCGTCCGAGATCAAAGGCCCGCGTCGTCCATGCCTTCGTCGGAACCCTCGTCGGCTGCGGGAGAGCTTTCGGCCTCGGCCTCCTCGACCTGGCGCTTGGTCTCGGCGTAGGCCTGCAGGCGCTCGGCGGCCTCCGCGTAGGAGATATTCTCGTGGTGCATGTCCTTGCGGCGGCGGTCGTCCTTGGGGCCGTCGTATTTTCCGTCCTGCTGGATGTAGTAGATATTCTTGTCGCCGGGGCTGTTGCCGCGGCGGATGGCGTCGGACATCGCATCGAGGATTTTCGAGGGGATTTTCTCGAAGAGCTCGGGGTTTTGCTTCTCCAAGACCACGTAGACCAGGGCGAGGGTGTTGTCCGCGCTGCCGCCGGACAGGGAGTCGATCGAGGTCCCGACGCCGGTTTCCCAATCGCCGGAGACTGCGGCCTCGGCCATTTCGGAGATGATGCGGCTGGCGTATTCCGTGACGTCCTCGTGGTAATCCTTGATGTGCTTCTTTCCCCAGACCTTGGCGGTGAAGTAGCGCTCTCCCTTGGAGCCGTTGAGGTAACCCAGGGCCTCGAGGAGCTGGTCTTTCGTCTTTTCGTTGTCCTCCGCCTGCGCCTCGGCCTTGGCGGTTTGCTCTTCGGCCTCCGCCGCCGCCTGTTCCGTCTTCTGGATCTCGGCCTCCAGTCCCTCCTTCAAGTCCTCGAGGCCTTCGCCGAGCTCCTCGCCGTCGACCTCGGTATCCGGCATTTCGACGCCTTCCTCCAGGCCGCTGTTTTGCAGGGCTTGCTCGTGATCGCGGTAGCTCTTCAGGTCGTTCTCGATCTCGGCGAGGGCGTCCTCGACGTTGCGCAGGCGTTTCGCCTTCTCCTCCGGCGCCAGGTCCTGGAGTCCGTCCTGTAAGTCCTCGAATTGCCCTTGGGCCTCTTGGTAGGCCTCCGCCAACTTCTCCCCGTTTTGCTCCAGCCACTCGATCTCTTTCGCTTGCTCGGGGCTGGGGCCCTCCGGGATCTCTTCGCCGAAATCGGTTTCCGCCACGGCGTCCGCCCCCGCCTCCGGATCGGTCTCCATGCCGAAATCCGACTCCTCCATGTACTCGGCGTCGAAGCCCGCGTATTCCTCGGGGAGGTAGGAACTTTCGGAGGGTTGAGGGCCGAGAGGCTCTTGTACAGGAAAATAGCGGTCTAAATAGAGGGCGTTTTTAGGCAGGCTTTGGCTCACGACGATCTCCTTGGGGGAGGCGTCGGGCCTCCCGTGTCCTGGAGAAATGCAGGGGAGATGCCATGGAACGCCGGAAGGACCCTTAATTTAACTACATGAATGTATTGTTGTTTTTTATATAATCTTCCATAAGCCGCCGCGGACTCTGCAAAATCGGAAATTTCATGAAATGAAATGCGGCCCTCGCGGGGAGCCGTTCACCCCAATGTCACCGACAAAGTTCGCAATTTTTTCTTCAAAGCGTCGAATATCCGTCAAACCCACAACGGATTAGGCCGCTTGGAAAAGGAGACGGGTCTATGTCGCGACGCAAAATTCTGGGGCTCATGATCATCGGAAGCTGCCTGGCCGCCACGACGGCGCAGGCGAAGGACTCGGTCGTGGGATTCAAGGTCGAAGAGCCCTCCGCGTCTTCCGCCGAGCGCCTGACGGCGCCGAGTCCTGAGGCCCCCAAGACGGCCAAGCAGTCGGTCGTGGGGCAGAAGACCCTGAAGGCCGACAAGAAGAGCGAGGCCGAGCCCCCGGCCCCCGCCACGGCGCCCACGCCCGAGGTCAAGGCCGAGGCCCCGAAGGAGCCGAAGACCGCGGGCTACGACAAGGGCTTCTTCATCCAGAGCCCCGACGGCAAATACAAGATTGTCTTCAACGGCTATGCCCAATTCCACCTCGAGTACGACCGCGAAGAGGGAAAGAACAACATCGGCTTTCGCGTGCGTCGGGCTCGGTTAGCGTGGTCTGGGAATCTTGCGGGCAAGAACCTGACCTATAAGTTTCAGATCGATTTGGTCAACTTCAAGACCGATTTATTGCTCGATGCCTATATTAACTATAAATTCTACCCCTCGCTGGAGGTGAGATTCGGTCAGCAGACCATGCCGTGGATCCGTCAGCATCAAATCTCCAGCTCGAACCAGGAGTTCGTCGACCGCTCACTGGCCTCCAACGAATTCTTGATCTTCCACGACACCGACTCCGACAAGGACGGCGTGCCCGACAAGCGGATCCGCAACGGTCGCGACATCGGCCTCATGATCCACGGCAAGCCCTTCGACAAGAAGCTCGAGTACCAAGCCGGCATCTTCAACGGCAGCGGGACCAACAGCGTCAACATCAACAACCACATGGTCTACGCGGCCCGCGCGGTCTACAACATCCGCGGCCAGGCCGGCTACGAGGAGGGCGACTACGCCTTCACCGAGGACCCCGCTCTCTACTTCGGCTCCTCCGGCAATTACTTCGTCTCGGACCTGACCAACGACAAGGTAACGCAGTTCGGGGCGGAGACCGGGTTGAAATGGAAAGGCTTGTCTCTTCAGGGCGAATTCTTCTACCGCAACACCAAGCCCGGCGACACCACCCTGACCAAGACCAATGACTACGGTTATTACGCCCAGGCGGGGTATTTCGTGGTCAAGAAGAAGCTGGAGCTGGCGGCCCGCGCCTCGATGGTCTTCCTGGAAGGCATCCAAAACGACAAGGGCGAGTTCCAGGCGGGGCTGAACTACTTCATCCTCGGGCAATACTTAAAGATGCAGACCGATTATTCCGTCCTTCCGACCAACACCAAGGACGGCGTGCAGACCGCCCAAAAGTGGCGGTTGCGCCTGCAGACCAAGTTTTAATCGCCTCATCGCCTCGCCGTTCCGCCGGAAAAATTCCAAATTCCAGGATATTCCTTGATCCGGTCGCCGCGGGATTATAGACGGCGCCGGGGTAGGGGGTATTCACCGCGAGGTTCGCCAATGTCCGCAGACTATCCGTCGCATCCCTTCCGCAAGATCAGCCCGCTCGTCTTCGCCTTGATTCTCTGGGGTATCGTTTGCGCCCGACAGATGAACCCTGGGCCCAAGCCGGCCGCCCCGGCCGCCGCGCCCGTCGTCGAGGAGGCCTCGGACACCCATGCGGCCCCGGCCCGGCCGGAAGTGAAGAGCGTCATCCTGATGATCGGTGACGGAATGGGCGTCCAGCAGGTCTCCCAGGCGGTCTTGTACCGGCAGCTCCGTAAGCCGGAGGACCCCGAGCTGGCCCTCGAGAAGCTCCTGAAAGGCCACCCCAACGGCCTCGTGCGCACCTCCAGTTACGGCGACATCGTCACCGACTCGGCGGCCGCGGCGACGGCGATGGCTTGCGGGCAGAAGGTCCTGAACGAGGCGGTCGGCATCGACGTCAACGGCTATCCCTGCGAGACGGTCCTCGAGAAGGCCGCCAAGCTGGGGAAGGCGACCGGCCTCGTCTCCACCACGCGCCTCACCCACGCCACGCCCGGCAGTTTCGCGGCCCACCAGGTTTTCCGCGACATGGAGAACGAGATCGCCGAGGACATGATCGAGAAGCACGACATCGACGTGATGCTGAGCGGCGGGATCGCCAACCTGATTCCGAAGTACCGCTTCGAGAAGACCCAGACCCCGATGAAGGCCTCGGACCTCCCCGAGTGCGTCGGCATGGACCCCGCGATCGACGGCCTCAGCAAGCGCGGCGACCAAAAAGACCTGATCGCCGCGGCCAGCGCCAAGGGCATGACCTTCGTCTGCACCGCCGAGCAGCTGGCGGACCTCGAAATCGCCGAGCACAGCAAGGTCCTGGGCCTGTTCAGCGCCTCGGTCTTTCCGATGGTGCAGGAGCGGAGCGCGATTGCGACGATTCCCAGCCTCGAGGCCCTGACGAAGAAGTCCCTCGAGATTTTGGGAAAAAAGAAGAACGGGTTTTTCTTGATGGTGGAAGGCGGGTTGATCGACTACGCCGGCCACGACAACGACGCGGGGACCATGCTGCAGGAGACCCTCGACTTCGACGCGGCCATCCGGGTCGCGATGGAATACGTCGAAAAGCACCCCGACACCTTGTTGATTGTCACCGCCGACCACGAGACCGGCGGCTTCGGCTTCGCCTACCAGAAATCCCCGGGGATCGAGCAGACCCTGCCTTCGGGTCTGCACTACCACAAGCCCTACGACTTCGCGCCCTTCGACCGATTCGATCTTTTGATGAAACAGAAGAAATCCTTTCGCGCCATCCTCGAGCCCATCACCAAGCGACTCTATCCGAAGGAGGTCCAACCGGACACCTTGCCCTACACGATGGAAACGGCCGTCCAAGACCTGACGGCCGCGATGAAGGCGCACACCGCCTACGAGCTGACTCCGGATCAGGCCAAGGCCGTCCTCGTTCGGAAGCCGGGGGCCAAGGACGCCGAGCCGGAGGATTTTCCCGAATTCTACGTCCACTCCTCCATCCACCCCGACCTGATGGGCCGCGAGGTGGCGACCCAGAACAACGCCGTCTGGGCCGCCGGTACGCACACCTCGACGCCGGTGCAGGCCATGGCGATGGGGCCCGCGCGCTACGCCGAGCGGGTGCGGGGCTTCATCGACAACACCGAGATCGCCAAGATCGTCGAGGACGCCTTGAAGGGGCGATGAGGGTTTCAGTGGCGAAAGTCTCACCGGTGAAGTCCGAAATGTAATGACTTTGACCGCGGTCCCGGCCCTGTGCTAACGCCAAGGGATGTCCTCGCTTTCCTTCAAAGAATTCAAGCGCCTGGCCGAGGGGGGCAATATGGTCCCGCTGACGGCCAGCCTCAACGCGGACACCGAGACCCCGGTTTCCGCCTTCCTCAAGATGACCGAGGGGCCCTATCGTTTTCTCCTCGAGTCGATGGAGGGCGGCGAGAAGTGGGGGCGCTATTCCTTCCTGGGCTCCGAGCCGCACCTGGTGCTGCGCTCGCAGGGGGACCGCATCGAGATCCTGCGCGGGAAGCGCGTCGACCGACTGCAGGGCAATCCCCTCGAGGCGATCCGCGAGACCTTGAAAGGTTTCGAACCGGTCCACGTCGAGGGCCTGCCGCGCTTCGCCGGCGGCTTCGTCGGCTACCTGGGCTACGACATGGTGCGCTTCATGGAGCGGCTCCCGGACCGGAAGAAGAAGGGCCTGCCGCTCTACGACAGCCAACTGATGCTGCAAGATTCGCTGATCGCCTTCGACAACGTCCAGCACGAGCTGAAGGTGGTGGTGATGGCCCACCTGGGCGGGAAGAACACCGTGAAAAAGGCCTACGAGCAGGCCGAACGGCGCCTGCGGGCGATCTCCGCGCGCCTGAAACGCGCCCTGCCGAAGGAGAAGAAGGCGCGCGTCGCGCCGGGCAAGCCGAAGAGCAACACCCCCGAGGCCGCCTTCCACGCGATGGTCGAGCGGGCCAAGGAGTACATCCGGGCGGGCGATATCTTCCAGGTCGTCCTCTCCCAGCGTTGGGAGGCGGCCTGCAAGGTGCCGCCCTTCCGCGTCTACCGCGAGCTGCGCAAGCTCAACCCCTCGCCTTATCTCTTCCACCTCGAGATGGACGGGCAGGGGCTGACCGGTTCCTCGCCCGAGGTGATGGTGCGGCTGGAGGGCTCGAAGGTCACGGTGCGGCCCATCGCCGGGACGCGGCGGCGCGGCCGCGACGCCGCCGACGAGATTCGGATGGAGAAAGAGATGCTCGCCGATCCCAAGGAGGTCGCCGAGCACATCATGCTGGTCGACCTGGGCCGCAACGACGTGGGGCGGGTGGCGAAGCGGGGCAGCGTCAAGGTCACGGAGCTGATGGCGGTGGAGAAGTATTCCCACGTCATGCACCTGGTCTCCAACGTCGAGGGCGAGCTGGACCCGCGCTTCGACGCGATCGACGTGCTGCGCGCGACCTTCCCGGCCGGCACGCTCTCGGGGGCGCCGAAGATCCGCGCGATGGAAATCATCGAGGAGCTCGAGGTCGGGCGCCGCGGGCCCTACGGCGGCGCGGTCGGCTATTTCGACTTCCAGGGCAATATGGACACCGCGATCACCATACGCAGCATGGCTTTCGCGCGGGGCAAGGTGTGGTTCCAGTCGGGGGGAGGCATTGTCCTCGACTCCCGTCCTGAGCTAGAGTACCTCGAGTCGAACAACAAGGCGAAGGCCGTGATGGAGGCATTAAAGAAGTGTCGAAGTGCTTAAGTGCCTAAGTGCTTAAGTTTTTCGGCACTGACGACGTAAAGAAAACAAATATGGCAAAAAAAACTTAGACACTTAGGCACTTAGGCACTTAAATCCGTATGCTCCTGATGATCGACAACTACGATTCCTTCACCTACAACCTCGTCCAGTACCTGGGCGAGCTGGGGGCCGAGCTCTTGGTCAAGCGCAACGACGAGCTCGGCGTCGCGCAGATCCGCGAGCTGAAGCCCGAAGCGATCGTGATCTCGCCGGGGCCCTGCACGCCCAACGAGGCGGGGATCTCCCTGGAAGTGATCGACCAGCTGAAGGGGGAATTCCCCATTTTGGGCGTGTGTCTCGGCCACCAGGCCATCGGGCAGGCCTTCGGCGGCAAGGTGATCCGGGCGAGCAACGTCATGCACGGAAAGACGAGCGAGATCCATCACGACGGCAAGACGCTCTTCGCGGGACTCCCCAACCCCTTCGTCGCCACGCGCTATCATTCCCTCATCGTCGAGCGCGAATCGCTCCCCGATTCGCTGGAGATCTCGGCCTGGACCGACGCGGGCGAGATCATGGGGCTCCGACACAAGAAATACCTGGTCGAGGGGGTGCAGTTTCATCCCGAGTCCATCCTGACCAAGTCCGGCAAGCAGCTCCTGAACAATTTTCTGACGCGGGTGAAGACGGCGCGGGCGGCATGAAAGAACTGCTGAAAAAAATCATCGCCGAAGACCCCTTGGCGCCGGAAGAGATCCGCGGCGGCTTCGAGGCGATCTTGAGTCCCGAGACCCGCGACTCCGAGATCGCCTTGTTCCTGACCTCGCTCTCGACGCGCGGCCTGGACGCCGACGTCCTGACCGAGGCGGCCCGGGTGCTGCGCGAAAAGATGACGCCGGTGCGGCTCAAGGTCGCGGGCGCCGTGGACACCTGCGGGACGGGCGGCGACCGGAGCGGCTCCTTCAATTTTTCGACGGCGGCGGGGCTCTTGGTTGCCGCCTGCGGCGTGCCGGTGGCCAAGCACGGCAACCGGGCGATCACCTCGAAGTCCGGCAGCGCCGACCTGCTCGAGGCGCTGGGCATTCCCATCGACCTGGGGCCGGAGGCCGTGGCCGCGGCGATCGAAGCCAATCATTTCGGCTTTATGCTGGCGCCGCGCTACCACCCGGCGACCCAGCGGGTGCAGCAGGTCCGCCGGCAGCTCGACATGGTGACGGTGTTCAACTTCCTGGGTCCCTTGCTCAATCCGGCCCAGGTTAAGCGCCAGGTGGTAGGCGTCTTCGCCCCGGGGATGCGGCCCGTCATGGGCGAGGCCCTGCGCCGGCTCGGGACCGAGCGGGCCTGGGTGGTGAGCAGCGAATCGGGCTTGGACGAGCTGAGCCCCAGCGGGCCGACCTACGTGACCGAGGTGAGGCCGGAGGGTTTGGAAGAAAAGGTCGTGACGCCCGCCGACGCCGGGCTGCGCCCCAGCGACCCGAAGTTTCTGCTCGGCAAGGACGCCGCGCACAACGCCAAGCTGCTTCGGGGGATCTTCGACAAGACCTTCTTCGGGCCGATCCGCGACGGCGTCGTCCTCAACGCGGCCGCCGCGCTGGTGGTGGCAGGCAAGGCGAAGGACCTGAAGGAGGCCGCGGTCCAGGCCAAGGACGCCATCGAGAGCGGGGCGGCGGCGGAAAAGCTGGAGAGTTTGGTGCGGAAGCCATGATCCTGGAGAAGATCTACAAATATAAGTTGGAGGAGTTGGAACATTACAAGCGCCAGCTCCGGCCCGAGGACGCCAAGGAGCGGGCGAAGGACTCCGGTTATCGGCCCCTTTCGCTGGTCAAGGCCTTGCGCGAGGCGCCCGGCCTCTTTTCGGTGATCGCCGAAATAAAACGACAGTCGCCCAGCAAGGGCGTCCTGCGCGCCGACTTCGATCCCGTCGCCATCGCGCGCGGCTACGAAGAGGCCGGCGCGGCCGCGCTGTCCGTCTTGACCGACGAGCACTTCTTCGGCGGACACCTGGATCACCTGCGGCAGGTGCGGCAGGCGGTGGCGATTCCGCTGCTGCGGAAGGATTTCGTCTGGGACCCTTATCAAATCTATGTCGCGCGCGAGGCCGGAGCCGATGCGATTTTATTGATCGCCGCGATGCTCGGCCGTTGGCAGATGGAAGACCTCCAAGGCCTCGCGGAGGAGATGGGCCTCTCCGTCTTGGTCGAGGTCCACGACGCCCCCGAGGCGGAGCGCGCCGCCGCGATCGGTGCCAAGATCGTCGGTATCAACAACCGGGACTTGAAGACCTTCAAGGTCGACGTCGGCCTGACCGAGGCGCTCTTGCCCAAGCTCTCCGCCGCCGCGGTGAAGGTCAGCGAGAGCGGCCTGGACTCCGCCGAGGTCCTGAAGCGCCTGAAGGCCGCGGGGGCCGAGGCCTTCCTGATCGGCGAGGCCTTCATGAAGGCGCCTCATCCGGGCGAGGCCCTGAAAGGATTTCTGAAATGACCCTGGTCAAGATCTGCGGTCTCACCGACTTGAACGACACCCTCGACGCCGTCGAGCTGGGCGCGGACTACCTGGGCTTCAACTTCTACCCGGACTCGCCGCGCTTCGTGGACTACGAGGTCGCCGAGCGGATCTTCGAGGAGATCCCCACCAATATCCCGAAGGTCGGCGTCTTCGTGAACGAGGACTTGGCCAAGGTCGTGGACGTGGCGATCGAACTCGGGCTTGACATGCTGCAGTTCCACGGCGATGAATCGCCCGAGTCGCTCAACGCCCTGGGGCGCCCATGGTACAAGGCCTTCCGCCTCAAGGCCCCTGAAGACCTGGCGGAGATCCCGAAGTACCACTGCGACTGGATCCTGGTCGACGCCTATTCCGAGAAGGCCTACGGCGGCACGGGGCTGACGGCGCACTGGGACTTGGTCCACGAGGCGGAGAAGTTCGGCAAGAAGATCGTCCTGGCCGGCGGGCTAAATCCCGACAATGTCGCGGTCGCGATCGCCACGGTAAGGCCCTTCATGGTCGACGTGGCCAGCGGGGTAGAGGCCTCGCCGGGTCAGAAGGACCGGCACAAGATGGAAGTCTTTATCTCCAAGGCCAAGTCGGCCCTGGTGCGGGTGAAATGATGAAAGCGAAGCTGGATTTTAAGAAATACAAAGGTCCCGACAAACGCGGCCACTTCGGCGACTTTGGCGGAAAGTATGTTGCCGAGACGCTGATGCCTGCGCTTTTCGAGCTGGAGACGGCCTACCGGAAGGTACGTCGCGACAAGGCCTTTAAAAAGGAATTCGACTACTACGCGAAGAACTACGTCGGGCGCCCGACGCCCCTCTATTTCGCGGAGCGCCTGAGCGAGAAGCTGGGGCTCAAGGTCTACTTCAAGCGCGAGGACCTCTGCCACACCGGCGCCCACAAGGTGAACAACACCCTCGGTCAGATCCTGCTCGCCCGCCGCATGGGCAAGAAGCGGATCATCGCCGAGACCGGCGCGGGGCAGCACGGCGTCGCGACGGCGACGATGTGCGCGCTCTTCGGCCTCGACTGCGAGGTCTACATGGGCAAGGAGGACATCGCGCGCCAGTCGCTGAACGTCTTCCGCATGAAGCTCTTGGGCGCCAAGGTCATCCCCGTCACCAGCGGCTCGGCCACCTTGAAGGACGCGCTCAACGAGGCCTTGCGCGACTGGATCACGAACATCCGCACCACTTACTACTGCATCGGTACGGTCGCCGGGCCGCACCCTTATCCCTTGCTGGTTCGGGACTTTCAAAAGGTCATCGGCGAGGAGGCGCGCCGGCAGATCCTCAAGGCCGAGGGGCGGCTCCCGGACGAGGTCGTGGCCTGCGTCGGCGGCGGCTCGAACGCGATGGGGATCTTCTATCCCTTCATTAAAGACGCGAGGGTCGAGCTGGTTGGCGTCGAGGCCGCCGGGCGCGGGGTGAAGAGCGGCAAGCACGCGGCGACCTTGGTCGCGGGCAAGGTCGGCGTCCTGCACGGGCAGAAGTCCTACCTCCTGCAAGACGCCGAGGGCCAGGTGATGGAGACCCATTCGATCAGCGCGGGATTGGATTACCCCGGCGTCGGACCCGAGCACGCCTATCTCCACGAGCTGGGAAGGGCGCGCTACGTCCCCGTCACCGACGCCGAGGCGATGGCCGGCTTCGACCTGCTGACCCGTTACGAGGGCATCCTTCCGGCCCTCGAGAGCAGCCATGCCGTGGCTTACTTGAGCAAGGCCAAGAAGGGCCGGCTCTTGGTGGTCAATCTGAGCGGACGGGGCGACAAGGACATGGGGACCATCGCCAAGGTCAAGAAGGTGAGCCTGTGAAGAACCGCATCGAGAGGAAATTCGCCGAGCTCAAAAAGGCCGGGAAGAAGGCGATGGTGGCCTTTGTCACCGCCGGGGATCCGAACCTCAAATTCACGCCGCAGGTGGTCTGGGGCCTGGAAGAGGCGGGGGTGGACGTCGTCGAGTTGGGCATGCCCTTCAGCGACCCCATGGCCGACGGCCCGGTCATTCAAAAGAGCAGCGAGCGGGCGCTCAAGGCGGGGACCAAGCTGCCGGGGATCTTCAAGGCCGTCGAGACCATCCGCAAGAAGAGCCAAGTCCCGATCTTGCTCATGGGTTACTTTAATCCGATCTTGCAATACGGCATCTCGGATTACTTTCGCGATGCCAAGGGGGCGGGGGTCGACGGGACGCTTTTGGTGGATCTGCCGCCAGAAGAGGGGGAGGAGACCCGCCAGGCCGCCCGCAAGGCCGGGGTTTCCTTGATCTACCTCCTGGCGCCCACCAGCGACCGCAAGCGCATCGAGCTAGTGCGAAAGAAGGGCTCTGGCTTCATCTACTACGTCTCACTGACCGGGGTGACGGGGGCGGCCATCCATGCCCAGCCTGAAATCAAGGAGCAGATCGCTCGAGTCGTGAAGGGTAGCCGCCTGCCGGTCTGCGTGGGCTTCGGGATCAAGACCCCCGAGCAGGCCCGGGCAGTAGCGAAGCTGGCCGACGGGGTAGTGGTGGGGTCGGCCCTGGTCGACTGCTTTGCCAACGGAAAACCTCAAGTAGGGCTTGAAAAGGCAAAAAAGTTGGCGGCGTCCATAGCTAAAGTTGTCCATTCAATATAGTTTTTAACTATATAAAACTTAATCATTATTACTGTTATCTTTTTTTGGATAACCAGACCTACTTGTCTTCTGGCTTCTTCCTAATTCTGGAACATTTCCAGACTCCCCATCCCAAATGTTAACAAGCACGAGCCCCTAGCCGGGGGCGATATGTCCCTAAGCGGGACCCTCTGAAAAGTCGATCACCTTAAGGCCTATATTAATATCGGCTTTTCAGCGGAGGCCTGTCCCCCGGCCTGAGGGGGACAGGCCGTGTCCCGCTGGGACATATCGCCCCCGGCTAGGGGCGGGCGGGGCATAAGGACCACGGAGCGGTCCATAGGCAATACCTATGCAATAAGTAATGGAGGCGTAAGGGATAAGAGGTGGCGATCCGGATTCTATTCTCCATTTTCAACCCAAGAAAAAATTTAAATACCTAAAACCTTATTTTCTCAAGTCCGTTCCAACAGTTATCTTGACCAGCTCGGGTCTCTGACATTACGGTGGGTCCCGTTTATGGGGACCATGCGCAGCGACGAAGAACTTATGGTGGCCTTTCAGGCCGGCGATACCGCCGCCTTCGAGGTGCTGATCCGGCGTCACCAGAACGGCGTGTATAACTTCATCGTCCGTTTTCTGGGGAACCGCGAGGTGGCCGAGGAGGTCTTCCAAGAGGCCTTCCTCAAGGTCCACCAGGCGGCGGATCGCTACCTGCCGAACGGCAAGTTTACTACGTGGCTCTATACGATCGTGCGCAACCTCTGCGTCGATACCTTCCGGCGACGGAAGATCCGCGAGGCGGTCAGCCTCGACGACCGGGGCGAGAACGGCGAGCGCAACCTCGCCGACACCATCGCCGGCGACGAAATCCCCGCCGACATCGTGTCCTCGGCCAACGAGATCGCGGCGGTGCTCGAGAAGGCCCTGGCCAAGCTGAATGAAGACCAACGCGAGGTCTTCCTGCTCCGCGAAAAGGAGGGGCTGAAGTTCGAAGAGATTGCCGAGGTGACCGGCGTCTCGGTCAACACGGTGAAAAGCCGCATGCGTTACGCCCTCGAGGCCCTGCGGCGCAGCCTGAAACAGTCGAAATATCGTGAATTGCTCGACAGGGATTGAGCGTTTAAAATGGCAGGATGGTATTAGCATGATGGATCGCCGAGATTTCGATGACAAAGTGATCGACTTCCTCTACGACGACCTCGACCCCGCGGCCCGCGCGGCCTTCCAGGCCGAGGTCGGCGCCCATGCCGAGCTCGCAGGCGAGGTCCGCGATTTCGGTCGCGTCGGCCAAATCTATCGCAACCGGCTTCCCGACCTTCAAACCCCGCCGGCTCTTTTGCAAAAAGTTTTGGTCCAGGTGCCCCAGCCCAAGCGGCGCTTCGCCTGGTTCGGTCTCGATGTCGCCTCCTTCTGGCGGCCCGCGCTGACCGGGGCCTTCGTCATGGCCCTGACCCTGGCCGGCCTCTACCAATACAAGCTGCATCGCGAGGCCCCCCCGCAGGTCGCGGAAAGCGCCCCCGCCGATTCGGCCCCCGCCGCCTTGGCCCCCGATACGGCCCCCCTTGGGGGCGGCGGCGAGATCAGCCTCCGCGACCTCTCCCTGGCCCGCGCCCAAACCCGGCCGATGCCGGAGCCCTCTTGGCGCCAGCCCCGCTTCGGCAACGGGCTGATCTCCTTCGCGAGCTACGGAAACACCGCGCCTGCCTATCCCAGCCCCGCTTATCCTCAAGCCGTAGCGCCCGGCGGGACCTACGAAGAGATCTACGGCCTCGAGCAAGAGGCGCAAAACGCCGTCGCGCAATTCGCCCACCAACAGGCCCTGCGGATGCATTCCATGGGCGACCACCGCGGCGCCGCCGAGGCCCTGGCGCTGCTGATCAAACGCTACCCCAACTACTCCCGCCTCTTCGAGGCCCTGGCCCTGCGCATCGGTTGCCTCTACCAGATCGGCCAGATCGACAAGGCCGAGCAAGAGTTGGCTTGG
>JASOAK010000026.1:0-42014 GCA_048499175.1 bacterium | reverse complement strand
GAAAGTATCGCCCTCAAGAAGTTCGATGACTCGATGCGCATGGCCCCTTGGACCAAGATGCTGCTGACCGCCTGTCCCAAACAGGCCGAGCTCAAGAGCGAGTGGGAAAAGGCGGTGCCCGCCCTCGATCTCAAGCTGGGAAAGCTCAACGCCTATCGCTTTCAAGTCGGACTCGCCGCCGGCGATTCCATCCTGAAGGGGACCGCCCTGGAGGGCGTGGGGATGAAGGGCATCCTCGAGGTCTGCTGGGCGGGGAAGGTGCCCGAGGACCTGAAGGGATTGGTGATGCCGAAGGAATTCGGGCCGCCGCCGGAATTTCCGACCTGGACGAAGCCGAATCGCCCCATCAAGGAAAAATAAAAATCCCCACGACCCATCCTACCGGGAGCGAGGGGATTTCCATTTTATCCTGGGATTAAATCGCGTTGGAACCGGTTTCTCCGGTGCGGATGCGGATGACCTCTTCGACGTTGCTGACGAAGATTTTTCCGTCGCCGATCTTCCCGGTGGAGGCGGTCTTTTGGATGGTCTCCAGCACCTTCGGCGCGTCCGCGTCGTTGACCACGACCTCGAGTTGGATCTTGGGAAGAAAGTCCACCTTGTATTCCGCCCCGCGGTAGAGCTCGGTGTGGCCTTTCTGCCGGCCGAAGCCCTTGACCTCGGAGAGGGTCATGCCCTGGATGCCGATGCCTTGCAGGGCCTCTTTGACTTCGTCGAGCTTGAAGGGTTTGATGATGGCTTCGATTTTCTTCATGGGACACCTTCCTGGCCTTGGCCGCGAAGAGATCAGATGGTGGCGCTCTAGGCCTTGGGGATGCAATCGGGGTTCCAAACACACTTAAGTGTTAATTAATTGAAATTATTTAATTTTTATCATTCACCCCTCGTATTTGGCGGCCTCGATTCGCCGTAATTTTAGGCATTGCTTAATTTTTCGGCTTGTCTTGGGGCCTGCGATTTCGGATTGACCCGGGTTTCCAAATAGTCTACTGATTCGGTCGACTTTTGGAGCGCCCCATGAAGATCACCTATAAAGGCGACTATGCGCTGAAGACCATCCTGGACCTCTCTTTTTTCTACGGCCGTCAAGCCGTGAAGATCGAGGACATCAGCCGCCGCCAGGACATCCCGAAAAAATTCCTCGAGCGGATCCTGCTGCAGTTGAAGCGCGGCGGTTTCGTCCGCAGCAAAAAAGGTCCCGGCGGCGGCTACGCCCTGGCCCGTCCGCCCGCCAAGATCTCGATGGGGGAGGTGATCCGCTTCATCGAGGGGCCGATCGCGCCGATCGGCTGCGTGAGCGAGACCGCCAAGACCTACTGCGACTTCGAGGGGCGTTGCGGATTGAATTCGGTGTTTCGCGAGGTCCGGGACGCGGTCTCCCGGATCGTCGATCGCACCAGCTTCGAGGACATCAAAGTCAAAACCCTGGGATTGATTCAAGCCAGCCCCGAGCCGCCCCTCTACTATGAGATCTAAGTTCCGACACATCTTGACGGCCGCCTTGGCGGCGGTGGCGGCGGGCGCCTGCGTCTCGCAAGGGGTTCCCGAGAGCCGAACCCTGACGCTCGGCGCCTACACGACGCCGCGCGAGGCCTTTCGCGAGATCCATCAAGACTTCAAGAGGGTCTGGAAGGAACGTCACGGCGAGGCGATCGAGATCCGCGAATCCTACTTGGGCTCGGGCGCCCAGTCGCGCGCGGTGGTCGACGGTTTTCCGGCGGACGTCGTGGTCCTCTCGCTCGAGCCGGATGTCGAGCGGATCGTCAAGGCGGGCCTGATCATGCATCCTTGGCGGGAGGCGCCGCAGGGCGGGATCTTGACGCGCTCGCTGGTCGCCTTCGCGGTGCGCGCCGGCAATCCCAAGGGCATCCGCGACTGGGCCGACCTCGCGCGTCCCGACGTCGAGGTGCTTTCGCCGAATCCCCGCACCAGCGGCGGCGCGATGTGGAACATCCTCGCCGCTTACGGCGCCGCCGAGCGCGGGCGCGTGGCGGGCTTTCCGGCCGGCGCCGAGGGCGGGCGGGAATTCCTCGCGGCCCTGCTCAAGCGCGTCATCGCGATGGACAAGGGGGCGCGCGAATCCCTCCTGACCTTCGAGAAAGGGCTGGGCGACGCGGCCTTGAGCTACGAGAACGAGATCAAGGTCGGCGCGGCGCAGAGCCTGGGCTACCCCTACGAGATGGTGCTTCCCCGCTCGACGATCCTGATCGAGAATCCCGTCGCCCTAGTGGATAAGAATATCGAGCGGCACGGCAACCGAGCCCTGGCCGAGGCCTATCGCGACTACCTCTTCACCCCCGAGGCGCAGCGGGTCTTCGCCAAGTGGGGCTTTCGCCCGGTGAATCCGGAGGTGCGGCGGGAGACGGCGGGCGAGTTCCGCGATCCCCCCGATATCTTTACCGTCGCCGCCTTCGGCGGCTGGGCGCGGGCGGTGCCGGAGTTCTTCGGCAAGGAAGGGCTCTTCGTGCGGCTCTCGGAGCAAGATCGGACGGTGAAAAAATGAGCGCGGCCGCTTCCCTACCGACGCTGCGCAGCTGGGACGTCAAGGGCTGGGGCCTGCGCGCCGTCGCCTTGAGCTACCTGGCCCTGCTGCTCTTGCTGCCGCTGGCGGCCCTGGTGCAGGACGGCTTCCGCGAGGGCCCGGCGGTCTTCTTTTCCAACATCTTCCGGCCGACGGCCTGGGCGGCGCTCAAGCTGACGCTTTGGACCTCGGCCCTGATGGCGGCGGTCAACGGCGTGGTCGGCACGCTCACCGCCTACGTGTTGGTGCGCTACCGTTTCTTCGGGAAATCGCTGCTCAATGCCGTCGTCGACCTGCCCTTCGCGATCCCGACCCTGGTGACGGGCGTCATGCTGGTCATCCTCTACGGCCCGCGCGACCTGCTCGGCGGATTTTTCTACCATCATTTCGATTGGAAGATCCTGTTCGCGCCGCCCGCCATCGTCCTGGCCCTGCTCTTCGTGAACTACCCGATCGTCGTGCGCAGCGTGCAGCCGGTTTTGGAGGAGCTGGATTTCGCCGAGGAGGAGGCCGCCGCGACCTTGGGGGCCTCGTCTTGGCGCACCTTTTGGAGCGTGGTCTTTCCCGCGATCCGGCCGGCGCTGTTGAGCGGCGTCCTGCTCAGCTTCGCGCGGGCCCTGGGCGAGTTCGGCTCGATCGTGGTGGTGGCCGGCAACCTGCCGCTGCGCAGCCAGACCGCAGCCGTCTACGTCTGGGGCGAGATCGAGTCGGAAAATCGCCTGGGCGCCAGCGCGATGTCGATCGTCCTGCTCGCCTGTTCTTTCACCCTGGTGCTCGTCGTCGATTGGCTGCAGCGAAGAAAGGGAAGGGCCCGTGGCTAGGCTGAACCCGGAACACCGCCAGAATCCCGCGGTAAAATACGCCCTGATCGGCGCGGTTGCCCTCTACCTGTTGTGGCTGTTGGGCCTGCCGATCTTCACGCTGATCCGGCACACCGTCGAGATCGGGGCGGCGCGGATCGCGCAGGAGCTCTGGCAATCGGAGGTGGCCCAGGCCTTTGCGCTCACCGTGATGTTGAGCTTAGGGGCCGTCCTGTTCAACAGCGCCTTCGGCACCCTGGTCGCCTACGTGATGGTGCGGCAGCGCTTCCGCGGCCGGGCCTTGCTCAATGCCATCCTGGACTTGCCCTTCGCGGTCTCGCCGGTGGTGGTGGGTTACATGTTCATCCTGCTCTTCGGGAAGTCGGGCTGGCTGCAGGGCGTAGCCGACCTGACCGGCACCCCCTGGGTCTTCGCCTGGCCGGGCATGCTGCTCGCGACGCTCTTCGTGACCTTTCCCTTCGTGGTGCGCGAGGTGATGCCCGTTCTCGAGGAGATCGGGACCGAGCAGGAGGAGGCCGCGCGCACCCTGGGCGCCGGCGGCTGGAAGATCTTTTGGAAGATCACGCTCCCCGGGATCAAGTGGGGCCTGCTCTACGGCGTCTCGCTGACGCTGGCCCGGGCCTTGGGGGAGTTCGGGGCGGTGCTGGTGGTCGGGGCCGGCGTCAGCGGCTCGACCGAGACCGCGACGATCTACGTGTACCGGGCGATGGAGGAGCGGATGTTCGGCGGCGCCTACGCGGCCTCGCTGATCCTGATCGGATTTTCCTTCCTGCTGCTGCTCGGCATGGAATGGTTCAAGAAGCGAAGCAACGTTTGAGGAAACAAAAATGGCCGTCGTCGTCAAAAATCTCACCAAGACCTTTCAGAGCCAGAAGACCGACTTCGCGGCGGTGCGCGACGTCAGCTTCGAGGTGGACGAGGGGGCGCTGGTCGCCCTGCTGGGACCCAGCGGCTCCGGGAAGAGCACCATCCTGCGCATGATCGCGGGCCTCGAGCAGCCGGATTCGGGCGAGATCTTCCTCGGCGGCGAGAACGTGACGCGGCTCGCGACGCAGAAACGCGGCGTGGGCTTCGTCTTCCAGAACTACGCCCTGTTCAAGCAGCTGACGGTCTTCCAGAACATCGCCTTCGGCCTTCAGGTCCAGGGCGCGCCGCGCGGCGAGATCAAGCGGCGGGTGGCGGAGCTTTTGGAATTACTCGGTTTGAAAGACCTGGGCCGCCGCTACCCCCATCAGCTCTCGGGAGGGCAGCGCCAGCGCGTGGCCCTGGCCCGGGCCCTCGCCCCGAGACCGAAGGTCCTGCTGCTCGACGAGCCCTTCGGCGCCATCGACGCCAAGATCCGCAAGGAGCTGCGCGAGTGGCTGCGCACCCTGCACGACGAGATGCACGTCACCAGCCTCTTCGTCACCCACGACCAGGAGGAAGCCCTCGAGATCTGCGACCGCATCTACGTCATGAACCAAGGCGTCATCGAGCAGGGCGGGACGCCGGAGGAGATCTACAAGCGCCCGGCCACCGAGTTCGTCGCCAACTTCGTCGGCCTGATGAACATCCACGACGCGGTGGTCAGGGACGGCAAGCTCTCCATCGGGCCCTACAGCTTCCCCGGCAACGGCGGGAACGGGCTCGCGGAGGGCGACCGGATCCGCGTCTTCTTCCGCCCGCAGGATATCTACATCTCCGGGGCGAGCAACGCCTACGCGATGCACGCCCGCATCGTGCGGCGGTCCTTCCTGGGCGTCAGCATCAAGCTGGAGATCGAGGCGGAGCACGGCTTCCGCTTCATCGCGATCATCCCCGAGCACGTCTTCTACAACGAGAAGCTGGCGGAGGGCGCGGCCATCTCCTACCAGATCGAGGAGTTCCATTACGTGAACCTGCGGGAGGGGAAGGGGATGAAAAAGTTGGTGTTCGCGGATTATGAGATTTGATCGGTGTTAGACAATGTCGCCGGTTGTAGGGGCGAACCTTGTGTTCGCCCTTCCCTGCAAACCACGGCGTCCCGGGGCGAACACAAGGTTCGCCCCTACGATCCGCAAAATACGGGTTTTCGCTTCGCGACGAAGGCGTTCACGCCTTCCGCGAAATCCCGGCTCAGCGACGAGGCCGCGATCTCGCGCTTTTCCAATTCCAACTGCCTTGCCAGGGGATTTTTCAGCGAGGCGGCGACGACGCGCTTGATCCGCGTCAGGGTTCGGGTGGGGCGGGAGGCCAGGTCGGCGACATAGGCGGCGAGCTCCGATTCGAAGCTCTCCTCGGGCCAGACGTGGTTGACGAGGCCCAGGGCGTGGGCCTCCGGGGCCGCCCAGACCCGGCCGGTCAGGAAGGCCTCGAGCGCCCGTTTGGGGCCGATCATGCGCGGCAAAAAATAGGTGGAGCCCGCGTTGGGGGCCAGGGCGATGTTGACGAAAGAGGGCGAGAGCCTCGCCAGGTGCGAGGCGACGGTCAGGTCGCAGGAGAGGGCAAGCCCGAAGCCCGCCGCATAGGCCGGGCCTTGGACGGCGGCGATCACCAGCTGTGGCATCGCGGCAATGGTCCGGATCGCGCGGTTGAGGTGCCCGCTGATTTTGCGGAAGGCCTGATCGCTGGTCTTGAGATTTTTTTGGAAGAGCTTGATGTCTCCGCCCGCGGAAAAAACCCCACCGGCCCCGCGCAGAATGACGACGCGCAATTTTCGATCTTTGGCCGCCCGCGTCAGGGCCGCCGGGATCGCGGCGGCCAACTCGAAATTAAAGGCGTTCTTCGCCTCGGGACGGTTGAGGGTGAGCGTGCGGCAATGCCCTTGAGTTTCTTCGAGAATCATTTGGTTCTTCATCGGGGCCTCTGCTATAGTCTTGGGATTAAACCGTCTTTTTTTCCATAGGAGTGTGTCTTGCTATGAAATTTTCCGTCGAAAGTCGACCTTCTTCCACGGGCTCCGGCGACCTTTTGGTCCTGCCCTATCTCGATGAAAAGCCGCTCGCTCATCCCGCCGTTCAGGCCGTGCTGAAAAAGCTGGGGCCGACGCCGCTGAAGCTGCTTAAAAAAGAAGAGTTCAAGGGAGAGGCCGGCGATTCGCGCGCCTTTGCCGTGCAGGGCAGGCTGCCCTTCGATTACGTCCTGTTCATGGGGCTGGGTTCCGCGAAAAAATTGAATCTCGAGACCCTTCGCAAGGCGGCGGCCAAGTCGGCCCAGGCCGCCGACCGCATGAAGGTAAAAAAAATGGTCTCGCTGCTGCCGCTGGCGCTCGACAAGAAGACCTCCGCGCAGGAGGCCGGGCAGGCCTACGCCGAGGGCGTCGTGCTCGGGCTCTATCGCTTCGAGAAGTACAAGAGCAAGAAGGAGAAGGACGGAAATCTTCGCGAGGTGCGCTATCTCGTGGGCGACGCGAAGGCGGCCAAGGCCTTCCAGGCAGGGCACAAGGTCGGCGAGCACATCGCCCAAGGCGTGAACTATGCCCGCGACCTGGTCAACACGCCGGCCCGCGACAAGCCGCCCGAGTTCTTGGGCCGCGAGGCGAAGAAGACGCGCGGCGTCCGGACCAAGGTGTTCAATCACCGCCAGTTGCAACGTCTCGGCATGGGGGCGCTTTACGGCGTGGGGATGGGCTCGCCCAATCCCCCCGTCTTCGTCGAGATGCACTATCGACCGCGGGGCCGCATCAAGAAGCGCATCGCGATCGTGGGCAAGGGCATCACCTTCGACAGCGGCGGGCTGTCGCTCAAGCCGGCCAAGAGCATGGAGACGATGAAGGACGACATGTCCGGAGCGGCGACGATCTTGGCGGTGATGAAACTGTTGCCTGCGCTGAAGCTCCCGGTCGAGGTCTACGGTTACGTGGCCTCCGCCGAAAACATGCCCGACGGCGGCGCGCAGCGGCCGGGCGACGTCGTGAAGGCCTACAACGGCAAGACGATCGAGGTCCTCAATACCGACGCGGAGGGCCGCTTGGCGCTGGCCGACGCCTTGAGCTACCTGACGAAGCACCGCAAGGTCGACTACATCATCGACGTGGCCACCTTGACGGGCGCCGCCTTGGTCGCCTTGGGCGATCTCTACACGGCGGCCTTGGGCACCGATCCCGACCTCGTCAAGCGGTTGAAGGAATGCGGTGAGGAGTGCGGAGAGAAGATCTGGGAGCTGCCGCTCGCCGAGGAGTACGTCGAGGAGATGAAGAGTCAGGTGGCCGATATCCAGAACATCGGCGGGCCCTACGGCGGAACCATCAACGGCGCGCTCTTTCTCAAAAACTTCGTCGACGAGAAGGCCAAGTGGGTGCATTTGGACATCGCCGGGCCTTCCTGGGCGAACAAGCCCTGGGCCTACGCGCCGAAGGGCGGCACCGGGATCATGGTGCGGACCTTCCTGCGCCTCTTCTCCAAATTTTAGATGACGCGTCGTCTCATCCTGCTCTTGCTGTTGATCGGGGCCTGTTTCGCGGCGCCGCGGGTGCCTTGGATCGTCGCTTGGGATCAGGGCGCGATCCAGGCGGTCGCCTCACTGCGCAGCCCGGCCTGGAATGATTTCTTCCGGGTCGTGACCGATATCGGTAGCACCTACGGATTTCTGGTCGTCTTGCTCCTGCCCACCCTTTATTTTCTGCTGCGACGGCGCTTTGCTACGGCCTCCTGGTATTTCGTGGGCGTCGGGCTGCTCAAGCTCTCCGGACCCTTGCTCAAGATCGCCATCGCGCGGCCGCGACCTCCCGACGGAATCGAGGCGCTGACGACCTTCAGTATGCCCAGCGGACACGCCTCCAATACGGTCTTCATATTCGGCGTCCTTTGGGTCTTTCTTTGGCGCCGGTTTTCTGGAACTTTCTCACGAGTTCTTGTCTCTATTTTTTGCCTAGCTGTTATTTTGCTCATCGACTTTTCACGCGTTTACTTAGGGGTCCATTATCCCAGCGACGTCGTCCTTGGTTCTCTCTACACCGCTGCAGGACTGGCTGTGCTCTCTTCGCTACGCCGCGATGTCTTTTGCCCTTAGCAGGAAATTTTGCGCTCCGGCAGTGACGGGGGAGATTTGCCGCGTCCGCCCCCGACTAGGGGCTCGTGCAGGATTCCACCTACAAGATGCAGAAAACTGTAGTGAAAGAAACTCACCGCCAAACAGGAGTAAGAAGCGAGGTGAGAAAAATGAGGAGAAGCGAGAAGAAGCGAGAAGAAGTGGAAAGGGCACGAGCCATAGCCAATCATCTCCAATAATTCGTAGAGAAGAACGTCTGATCAGCTTATCTAGCAAGAGCCCGTCAGGGAGGGGAGGGATACCCCCTCTGAAGACATCTAGGCAGGAGGGAGGGCGTAGGAGCGGAAAAAAAGCCGAGAGAGCTCGAAAGTTAGGGGCTGACGAAGGAAGACCCTAACTTTCGAAGCGAACCGGCTTTTTTTTCGCGAGTAGCCCGACCGGGCCTAGTCTTCAGAGGGGGTATCCCTCCCCTCCCTGACGGGCGGAGGTTGCTAAGGCTACGGACAGTCCAAAGGGGAGGCAAGAAATCAAGAGCGACAAGTCCCCACCGGTTCATCCAAGGCTGCGCCGGATCTGTGCGGATTTGACGATGTCCTCTTCCGGAGACCGTTCGCGAAGCCAGTTTTGAAGCACGTTGGAGGTATAGTTGCGGTGGATGAAGTCCTCCGGCTCCCTCGGTCCCATTTTTTCGCCGAGATAGGATTCGATGTACTGGACCCCGGTCTTGACGAATTTGAAGAGGGGGAAGCGCCTGGAAAGGATCTCGAGATTTTCGCGGTTGAAGTAACGACCGACGCCGACGATCGCCTCGCGCAATTCGGGATAGAGCTTCTCCAGGGGGCCCAGCAACCCCGCCTGGCGGCTGGCGCGCAGACCTCGTCCCATGCCGATCAGCTCGGGCGGTAGGCCCAAGGAATAGAAGATCGCGGTGAAGGTGATGGCGCGCGGCAGATTGAGCCCCGCCTTGCCCACCTGGCGCGAATAGCCGAAATGCCCGGTGTGCTGCATGCGTTCGCGCCGCGCGGGGATGAAGCGCGCGATCTGGTTGATGAAGCCCTCCAAGCCCTCGATCGTCTTCCGGTAGTACTTCACGAAGATCGCGTCGAGCCTAGCGATCTGCTGCATTTCTTTTACGGTCAATAGCACAGGATCGACGTTGCCCAGGCGGCGGTTGAGCTTGGCGACCGCTTTCTTCACCTCGTCGAGCGGATGGTCGTAGCGGAAACTGGATTGCAAGGTCACCGTGGCGACGCCCGGGTAGGTGGCGATGAATTCGTCGATGGTCTGCGGGCTCAGGCCGCCGCGAAATCGCAGCGAGCCGGCGCCGATGATCGGTTTGACCTTGATGCCGGTGTCCTTCTGAAAGTGGAAATACTCCGACAGTGCGGCCTTGGCGCTCAAGACCGCCGCGAGGAATCCGCCGTCCAAGGCGGGGTCGCTGCGCGCGATGAAGGGACGGATCATCCGCGGGCGCTTGCCGTTCATCTTCTCCATGAAGTCGACGTATTTTTCCAAAATCCTCCGGCTCTTGAGCAGGGTGCCCGTGCCCTCGATCAGCGGGATGATGTCGAGGTGCTCCGGCTTCAGGTGCTTCGACTCGAGGATCTTCTGCTGGAACTGCGCCGTCTCGTTGAACTTGCGCTGCAAGGTGATCAGCTCCTGGGCCGAGGTGGTCATCGGATGGATCACCTCGAAGAGCGGCGGGGTGTGCAGCTTGAGCTCGTGGGCGGTGTAGGCGGCGGAAAGGATGCCGGCGAAGGCCCGCGCCAGGCGCGCCTGACCCTCCCGCTGGATGTTGGGGACGCGGAAGGTCAGGAACTTGTCCCGCCCCAGCTGGTGCCTGGAGAAGTAGTCGTAGTATTTTTGGTAGAGCCGGTCGACGACCGCCTCGTCGACGAATTTTCCCTCCCAGTCCCACATGTACTCCTGGCAGCCCAGGTCGGAGTAGGAGCGGTAGCACTCCTCGACCTCCTTGGACGTGGAGATGAAGGGTTTGGTGCTCCAATAGGGCTTGAAGGCGTTGTCCGGGTGCTGGGTCGCCATCGTTGCCGGGATTTTTCGGTTCAGGACATGGACCATGGTCCCAGGATACGGGATTTACCGGGGCGAAGGCAGCAAAAAAAAAGCCCCCGGGCCTTGGAGCCGCGGGGGCCATGGAAGATCGAAGCTCGGTTTACCGACGTGCCGGCAGTCTGCGCAGCCGCCGCGCCGTCAGGGCGCCGCCGATCAGGCAGGCCATGACGAAGAGGGCGCCGATGCCGGCGGTTTGGGCCCGCGTGGTAAGACTGCAACCGCCGCCGCCCACCGCGCCGCCCGCCGGGATGCCGCCGACGCCGGAACCGCCGGTGCCCGGGGTGCCGGAGCCGTCACCGGTGGTGATGTTGCCGCCCGCGGCGCCGCCGGCCGCGGGCTCGGGGGCCGGCTTGGTGACGTCGAAGGCCTCGATGCCGGCGCCGTCCAGCGAGTAGCTGACCAACAGCTTGCTGCCGGTGAAGGAGAGCAGGATCGGCCGATTGTACTTGAAGGTAGTCTGCTCCTTGTTTTCCGTGTCGAACTTGTAGAGGGCGAAGAGCGAGCCCTTGAAGAGACCGGAACAGTAGAGGGAGCCGCCGTTCATCCCGCAGAAGGTCAGGTAGACCTTGGGATTCGCGCCGTCGACGATCTTGCCGAGTGAGGCGCCGGCGGCGATGTTGCCGCCGCTCACGTCGAGCGGGATCACGTCGCCGTCCTTATTGACCGCGAAGGCCTTGCCGCCGCCGACCACCAAGTCGACGACGTCGGGAATCGCGGCTTCTTGGACGCCGACCTGAGACGCCAAGGAACCGTCATGCTTGAAATTGACGCGGACGATCTTGTCGTTACCCGAGCCCCGTTGCAGGACCAAGACGCCGTAGACGCCGCTTGCGTCCTTGCCGAGGGGCTTGATGGACAGAGCCGCGGTGTTTCCGGTCCCGGCCGTGAAGTGGGCGTTGGCTCCCGGCGGGGTCGTGTCGCCGAGGAAGTTGAGCTTCTGGGCCGCCGCGTCGATGCTCCAGGCGAAGAGACGCCATTCCACGTTGGCGCCGTTCAGGACGTTCATGGCGACCACCACCGCGTCCTCGTAGACGGCGACGGGGGCCAAGGGTGCGCCCAGCAGGGGCGCCGGATCGACCTCGACCTCCGCGGCCGAGATGGCGGCGGGGGCTCCGTCCGGTTTCAGGGCCTCGACAAGCAGCTTTTTATTCGTCTTGTCGTTGTAGGCGAGGACGAACATGTCGCCCGTCTCTCCGGCGGGACTCTCGAAAGTCACCGGGAGGCCGGCGAGTTTGTAATTTCCGGGATAACCGGGAAAGCCGCCGAAATGAGCCCCCGGCAGGAAGGGCGCCGGCATCGGGGCGCTCGGGTCGGCTTTTTTGTAGAACAGCCCCGTTCCGCCGCCGATCTTGAGCCCGAAATAACCGTTGCGCAGCGATCCCAGGGGGAAGGCCCGGGTATTGAACTTCGCCGGCAGGTCTTTATAGGTGGCCGGATAGGGAGGGGAACTGTTCATCACCGTCTTCGCGGCCGCGTCGTAATCATAGTTGGATTGCAGGCCGCCGGAGTTGAGGCCATTGGTGAAGAGCTTCTTTTGCCCTAAACCGAAATTGGTGAACAGACCCTTCGGATTGTCCGGCTGCGAGAGCGGGTTCCCGGGCGTGTTGTTCCAAGTGTATTGCTCCACAGGAAGGCTGGCCACGTTGGGGTCGTTCAGCCCGCTGAAATCGAAGATGCTGAAGGACAAGATCGATTTCAGGCCGTAGCGGTTCCCGTCCACCGCGCCCTCGGGGAACCAAGGGAGCGAGAAATGCGGGAATTCGTTGAGGGTCACCGTGCCGCCCGGGTAGGGTAGGTTGAAGGTGACAGGGGCGCCCTGCAGCTCGGCGTTCTTTTTCACCTCGCCGTTGACGAGGAAGAGGCCGCCGCCGCGGACCTCGGCGAAGAGCTTCAGCAGCATCCAGATCTTGCGCAGAGGCTGGGCGGTCATGTCGACCGAGGAGAAACCGTCCCAGTTGTCTTTCTTGAAGGCCGTGTAGGAGGCCACCGCGCCGTCGGAGGTCATGTCCAGGTCGGAAATCACCAGCTTGTCGTAGCTGCCGACCACCGGCTTGATCTCGCGGCTGCTGCCGTCCTTGCCGAGGAGAATGAGCTTCTCCTCGATGCCCCGCAGGTCGATGCGCTGCGGGGTGCTGTTGATGAAGGAGCGGATGAAATCGACGAGCTCCATCAGCTTGATCTGCAGCTTGGGCTGGTTTCGGGTGACGACCAGGCAGCCCTCCGGGACGGCGGCGACGTGGGTCGCCTCCATTGCGGCACCGTTGGCGGCCGTGTGGTCGGTCGCCTCGTAGAGGATGGAGGAGCAGGGCCCCGCGCCGGAGGCGTCCGGCGAGGTGCTGACGACCGCCTTGCCGCCGTCGGCGACGGCGCAGACCATGCCGTCGCGCGCGGAGAGGTCGGTGACCGCGCCCAGGTAATGGTTGGAGGCTAGCGGGGTCAGTTCGGAGGCCGACACGGTGTAATAATCGATGCCGGCGAAATTGCCCGCCGCCAGGATCAGCTGGCCGTCCTTTTCGAAAAATTTCAGCGAAAGCGTCGGCTGGACGGTCGCGCGGTGGATCGCGGCTCCGCCCCCCGGAGTGACGACGATGTTGGAAGGGACGGAGCGGGCGTAGTAGATGTCGTTGCCCCGCATGAAGACGTCCTGCGCGGAGAGCAGGGTCGCGTTGCTCACCTGGTCTTGCAGGGCGTGGTAGAGGCTCTTTTGGAGCTTCAGGCCCTTTTTGGCCTGTCCGGAGGCGTCGGCGAATTCACCCTCGGCGCATTGCAAGCCGGCGCCGCCGGCCTGGCCGCCGATGTTCGAGCCGTCCCCGCCGGGGGCGGCTCCCTTCTTGTCGCTGCAGGCGTTCAATCCCAACAAGGAGCCCGCCAAGAGGAGGGCCACGGAGAGATAAGAAAGGCGTTGGATGGAGATGGTCTTCATGGCGAACCTCGTTATTCCTTGGTGGTGCTCGGGTTGAGCAGATAGGTGAGGGGATCGAAGTCTTTGGCGTCCTTGGCGGCGGTCACTCGCGACGACGTCAAATCAGCGTCCTTCGCTTTCATCATGGTGTCCAGGGCGTTGGTGAGTCCGGCCAAAAACGTGAATTGCGGGATGGCGATGGCCTCGGTCATGGCATCGACTTCGCCTCCGTCCCGGTCCCGCAGCTTCGTCGCCCCGACCAGGCGTTTCGAGTCCATCATGGCCTCGAAGGGGTCGTCGAGATTGAAATCCTTGGAAAGGAACCAGCTCAGAATGGGCTGGGCCTTGATGTCCCGGTCGACGGTCAGCTTTTGGAGGCCCTGCTCGCGGACCTTAGCGGAGGCTTGAATGGAGGTGTCCGCCTCGACCTTGCCGTCGACCGATTGGGGCAAGGCGGTTAGGTTGGTCGCGGTCGACTCGTTGTCCGTGCTGCCTTGCAGGGCCCCTTTGATCTTTTCGACGAACGTGAACATGATGCCGTATTCCGCGCCGAAGGTTCCCGCGGGGTTGGTGGCGATGTCCTTTCTTTCCAGTAGATCCTGCGCCCGCGCTTCGCCGGCCAAGTGGAGGCAGGCTGTGAGGCCGAAGGCGGCGATCAGCCGATAAAGCCATAGTTTTTTCATGACGATTCTCCTTACGGATTAAACGAAAGAAATCCCGGATCCCTTATCCCTGCATGGCTATAAGGAAGTTGAGCAATTAGTATGCCAAGCTCATCCTGTAAAGCCCTTGCCACCCCTTTGCGAGGCGGCCTTGTACTGTGCCGAAATGTTTACGGAATCTCCATGCTGCCTAAAAGGATCGGTGGGGAGGTGGGCAAAGTTGTTTATCAAATTGATAAAATCAACTTCGCTTATCATTTTGAAAGAGAAACTAAAATATTCGCACTCTAGAGTGCCCAGACGTATGGGAAGGTGAGGGCGAACAATATTCGCACATCACGGTGGATGAGGGCAAAGCTCTTATTCAAGCGCCGCGCGGTACAGCTCTTGGGCGAAGAGCGCGAGCGCCCAGGCCACGTCGCGGCAAGCCAGCTCGCCGCCGCAGCCGTCCTCGCCCGCGAGCAGCGCGCGGATCTTGTCGCGCAGCTGCTTGGACTCGCGGCGGAAGTGCTCCTGACGCTTCGGGTCCTTCAGGGCGGAGATTTTTTGTGCGGCGTCCTCGAAGAAGACCTCGCCGGCGTCGGACTTCTTCAGCACCCGCAGCAGGTCGAGGGAGAGGACGTTCGCCGTGCCCTCCCAGATCGCCAGGATCTGCGCGTCGCGCAGCAGCTTGGCGACGGGGAAGTCCTCGACGCAGCCGTTGCCGCCGAAGATCTCGATCGCGCGGTGGCCTGCCTCGATGGCCCGCTCGGCGGTGAAGAGTTTGATCACCGGCGTGAGCAGCCGGAGCATGGCCTCGTCCTTCGCGCCGCCCTTGCCGCGCTCGAGCCGGTCCATGAAGTTCAACGTCTCGAAGACCAGGGCCACGGCCCGTTGCGCGTCGGACTCCATCAGCCTCAAGGTGCGGGCGACCAGCGGATATTCCGCGATCGGCTTGCCGAAGGCCAAGCGGCCGCGGGCGTAATGATCGGCCTCGAGGAAGGCCCGGCGCATCAGCCCGATGGACCACACGGCGTTGTAGATGCGCGAGAGATTCAGCATGTCGGTCATGTAGGAGAAACCCTTGGCGAGGTCGCCGACCGGATAGGCGAGGGCGCCTTCCAGGGTGATCTCGGCGGTGGCCATCTCGCAGGTGCCCAGCTTGTTCTTGACGCGGTCGACGCGGATGCGGTTGCGCTCGCCGCTCTCCAGGTCGCGCGGCAGCAGGAAGAGACCGAGGCCGCGGGTGCCTTCCGGCGCCCCTTCGGGACGGGCCAGCACCAGCGCGGTGCGCGAGCCGATGTTCGAGCAGAACCATTTCTCCCCGTAGAGCCGCCACTCGCCGTCTTCGAGACGCGCGCGGCAGCTGTTGGCGCCGACGTCCGAGCCGCCCTGCACCTCGGTCAAGTACATTGCGCCGTCGTACATCGCGTCGTAATCCATGCTGGTGAGGCGCGGGATCCACTTTTCCTTCAGTTCCTTCGAGCCGTGGCGCTTCAGCACCTGCAGCGTCCCGTCGGTCATGCAGATCGGGCAGTAGAGCACCGATCCGGCCTGGGAGAAGAGGTATCCGACGCCGAACTTGAGCAGGGCGGTGTAGGCGCGGCCTTGCTTGGCGAATTCCGGCGAATGCCCCAATCCGATGATGCCGAACTCGTAGGACCGTCGGGCGATGGCCAGGTAGCTCTCGTCGTACTCGATTTTATCTATCCTCTTTCCGACGGGGTCGTAGGGAATGTGCTGCGGACGGCGGCGGTCGCTGGGGAGCACCCGGGGGCTGAGTTCCTGCGCCGCAAGGCGGCCCATGCCGGAGAGGTAGTCCCGGGCCCAGGCGTATTCCCCCTCGGGCAGGTAGCGCCGCATCAGGTTTTGGAAAAAAGGCTCCGCTTCGAAAAAATCGCGGGGTTGGTAATAAGGGATGTTTCTTTCTTGGGCCATGATTTCTCTCGCATTTTGTTTGACGGGTCCGATGCTTAAACTTAGGATGCCCCGACAAATCTTTCAACCGATCTTCTAGGGCTTGGCGTAAAGGGGTTCTTATGGCGGAAGCGATTCCCGTGAAAAAAGGCTGCGGCATCGGCCTCTACATCGTGGCGGCCATCGCCGTCGTTTACATCGCGATGAACAGCTTCGTGGTCATCCCGGCGGGCAACGTCGGGGTCAAGAGCCTGTTCGGAAAGGTCGATCCGGTGGTCCTGACCAGCGGCTTCCATGTGGTCAATCCGCTCGTCAGCATTGAAAAGATGAGCGTCCGCACCCAGGAGCTGACCGAAGAGGCCATCGTCCCCTCCCGCGAAGGGCTCTCGGTCAACCTCGACGTTACCTTGCTGTATTCCCTGGTGCCCGACAAGGCCCCCGAGGTCTATCGCACGATCGGCTCCAACTACGGTCAGGTCGTCATCGAGCCCCAATTCCGCTCGGTCATCCGCGGCGCCACCGCCAGCTACGACGCGAAGGCGCTCTACACCTCCGAGCGCGAGGTCATCGCCAGCGCCATGATGTCGCATCTCGAGCCCCTGCTGGCGCCGCGCGGTATCCGCGTCGAGAAGATCCTGCTGCGCTCGATGACGCTGCCGCCGATCCTCTCGGACGCCATCTCCAAAAAGCTCGAGGCCGAGCAGCAGGCGGAGCAGATGAAGTTCGTCCTGGACCGCGAGCGCCAGGAGGCCGACCGCAAGCGCGTCGAGGCCGAGGGCATCGCCGATTTCCAAAAGCGGGTGGCGGACGGCCTCACCGAGTCCTACCTCAAGTGGAAAGGCATCGAGGCGACGCAGAAGCTCGCCGAGAGCGGAAACTCGAAGATCGTGATCATCGGCGCGGGCCCGTCGGGCCTGCCGGTGATCCTGGGGAGCGACACCGGGTCGGGGCGGTAGGGGATTTAGGGAGCGTCGAGCTATGATTCCGAAAAATCGGGCTTTGGGTTTCGTCTTGGCGGCCGTGCTTTGCCTGGGCCTCGCCTCCCCCGCCGCCGCGGAGGAGATCGTCGTGGACGGCCTCGCCGCCTCCGAAGTCGGCGCCTTCCCGAAAAACTGGAAGACCTATCCCTTTCACTACGGCAAGGCGGAGAAGGTCTACAAGGTGGCGCAGGACGACGGCCGCAAGATCCTGCGCGCCGACGATTCCCAGGATATCTCGGTGCCGATCTTCAAGGACTTCGCTTGGGACGTCCAAAAATACCCCTACCTGAAATTTCGGTGGCGCGCGCAAAAGATCCCCGCCGGTTCGCGCGAGACCAGCCCCGCCACCAACGACAGCGCCTGCGCGGTCTACGTGGGCTTCGGGCGGACCTCGGCGCTCAAGTACGTCTGGAGCGCCTCCTTGGGCGAGGGCTCCTACTGGGCGAAGAATCCCGGGAAGTTCTACATCATCGCCAAGCATAACGGCTCGGGATCGGTCGGCCGTTGGACCGAGGAGACGGTCTCGGTGAAGGAAGATTACCAAAAGTATTTCGGCAAGCCGCTCGAGAGGAAGCCTTCCGGCATCGGGGTGATGACCGACGGCAACGCCACGCATCAGCCCGCGGCCTGCGACTACGCCGATTTTCGGATTTCCACCGAGCCGTAGGTTAGGACACCAGGCGGTCGATCGATTCGCGCACGCCGTAAGCCACCGGGATCTCCGCCGCATCTCCCCCGCCCTCAAAAAAAGCGTCTGGGTTCCCCGACTCCTCGTAGTCGGCGCGCCCCCGGCTCAAGGCGGGCCGCCGCGCGGGCGCCGGTTGGCTGCGCTTCAGCGAGACGCGACGGATCAGCTCCCAGCGGGCTTGGATGAAAATTCTCCGCAGATCTTCCCGCTCCGCGCCCGAGGCCGCGAGGTAGCGAGCTTGGCTCTCTTCCACCCGCTTCTGCAGGGCCTGGCGTCCGCCGTGCAGCGTGTAGAGACCGCTGCGCGCCGGGACCGCGAAGGTCGGCATGCCTCCAGCCTGGAGGTAACCCTCCAAGAGTTCCGCCACCACCTTCTTGATCCGCTGCGTCTTGCCCGCCAGCAGGTATTGCAGGGTGCTCAAGCTGAAGTGGAATTCCCGCGCCTTCAGATCCGATTGAAGCTGCAAGGCGATCTGGCGCCGCGTCAGCCCCGGGACGGATTGAAGCAGGCGCTCGACTTGGCCGGGGACCGCCTCCGCGGAGACGTAATGGGCCCACTCCAGCGGAGCGCCTTCCGCGGAGCGCACGAAGTCGGCGACCTTGTCCGCGGCGTCGAGGCCGTCGGCCTCCAGCAGCTCCTGCAAAGTATCGACAATCACCCTGCGTGTCTTGTGGGTCTTGCCCTCGAGGACCGACTGCAGCGAGCTTAAGTGATAGGCGTAGCCCTTCTCTTGGAGGCGCTGCTGCAGGCGCAGGGCCAGTTGCCGCTTGGAGAGGCCGCGATGCTTCAGCAGGTAGGCGTCGGCGTAGTGCGAAAGGTCGCCGACCTCGATCTTTTGCACCTCTTGCCGGCCCGCTCCCTCCGCGGCCTGGAGATAGGCCTCGACCGCGGCGCGGTCCGCGAGGCCTTCGGCGACGAAATAGCCGAGCAGCTCTTCCTCCAGCACCTTGCGCACCTTTTGGGTCTTGCCGGAGAGGGCGGCCTGCAGGGTCTCCAATCCGATCGAAATGCTCTTGGCCTGCAGGCTGGCTCCCAGCAGCAGAGCCAGCTTGCGGCGGCTCAGGCCCTTGTGGCGGAAGAGGTAGCCGTCCGCCATCCGGTGCAGAAAGGCGGGCGGGACGTAGAGGGAGTCGTCTTGGGATTTCGCGAGGGCGCTCTTCTCTTGGGCGAAGTTTTCCAGCAAGGATTTCTTGCCGGGGATGGGGTGCTTCTCGAGCCAATGCAGGAGGGATTTCTCCAGGGGCTCCGGGATGTATTCGATGCTGCCGAGCAGCTGCCGTTTGAGCGTGCGGGGATGATAGTGCAGGCCCTGGCCTTCGAGCGACTGCGACAGGGCGCGGATCAGCTCGGGCTGCCGCGGGGCGCGGGGGGTCCGCAAGAGGCCCCGGTAGAGGTTTTGCAAAGGGGCCCCGAAGACCTTGACGGCCGGAGGATCCACGAGCGCCTTGTTTTCCATAACACCCTCTTTTATGATATTTACTTCTAAATGATAATTATTATTATCTACTAGCAAAACCATTCATAAGCTGTCAAGTTAGAGGGGCGAATTCAAAGAATTTTGTACGGAAAAAAACATCGCAATTTTCTTTGGCAATTGACGATAAAGGCTTGAGTTTTCTAAGATAAATAAATAAAACAGGCATCGAAAGCCGACGAGTTTACCCAATGAAAATGTCCGTTCTAGAAGAGAAGCTTCGGCAGAAGAATCTCAAAATCACCCCGCAGCGGCTCGAGATTCTTCGGGCGGTGCAGCATCATCAGTGCGACCACCCCTCGGCCGAGCTGATCTACCAAGCCGTCAAAAAGCGCTACCCGGCGGTCTCGCTGGCGACGGTCTACAAGACCCTCGAGACGCTCGTTCAGATCGGCGAGATCCGCGTGGCCATCGTCTCCGACGGCAAGACGCGCTACGACACCCGCATGGATCGGCATCATCATTTTCTCTGTTCCGCCTGCGGCGGGGTCCAAGACGTCGAGATGCGCATGGACTGCCTTGAGACCTGCACTCCCGAATCCCTGGTCGGCAAGGGCACCATCCATCGCGGCGAGGTGATCTTTCACGGCATTTGCAGCGGCTGCGAGGCCAAGCAGGCCCCGGCTTCGAACGCTTCTCTTCTTTAAATCACGGTTCGGCTGTGGCCGGCCCTTCTTTTATCATGCCCCTTCGCGTGCGATGTCCCCAATGCCATCAAGAGGTCCCTTACGAGGGAAATCCCCATCGGCCCTTCTGTAGCGAGCGTTGCCGCCGGATCGACTTAGGCACCTGGGCCTCCGAAGGCTACGCCATCCCCGGTCAGAGCCTGGAGGTCGAGGAGCAAAGTCCCGATTTGGGGAAAAACGCGGGCGAGGAAAACGAGCCCTCGAAATAACGCCCATCGCATACTTTAATTGGATTTCGGAAAATCACCGGTCGTTGGGCCAAGCCTTTTGCACTCCGATAAATCTTCGAATTTGCCGCTGGGTTCCGAAAACCAGAACCTTGCCCGTGGGCGGATCGGCGGGCGGTGCATGGAGCCGGATTCGTTCGAACGGCAATATTCAGTTGTGAGCGGCCCCGCTTTTGGGTAGAAATTCGCCACGCTCGGGCCCGAATTTTCCTCGAAGGAGGTTGCTGATGAAGACCGGATTTCTCTCGATTCGGGGCGCGCTCCCCGCGTTCCTCGCCTGTTCCCTGATCCTCTCCGGCTGCGACGGGAGTTTTCTCCGCAGCAAGATCGAGGAGTTTTCCGGCAAGAAGCAAGCGGCCCCCATGCCGCCGGACGACGTCCCGCCGCCCCCGGTGCCTCCCGCGCCGCCTCCGGTCCCCGTGCCGCCGCCGACCGAGACCCAGCCCACCGTTCCGGGCGTTCCGCCGCCTCCGGCGGCCCCCGCGGCCGACGACGCTTCCTTGATCAACGAGATCAACGCCTACGTGAAGTGCCTCAACCGCACGGCCTCCCGCACCGCGGACAGCCGCCGCCGCTATCTCTCCTGGGTCAACGAGCAGAGCGGCCCGACCTGTAAAGAAACCTACATTTCCTACGGGCTCTACACCTTGTACGAAGACGGCGTGAAGACCTGCAACGAGGCGGCTGACAGCGGCAAGACGACAGGGCCCTCGCTGCCCAAGGCCGAGCAGGCCGCCGGCGAGCTGGCCGCGGCCTATGCCGAGCTGGTGCCGCTAGCGCAGAAGGCCGAGGATTATTACCAGCAGCAGGATTACAAAGACGACGGCTGCGCCAAGGCCAAGGAGATGCATCCCAAGCTGATGTCGGCCTTCAACCGCTTTCTCGACGCCGAGCGGCGCCTCTCCGCCGAGGTCGACGCGATCAAGGCCGACGTCGAGCTCAAAGAGCTCGCGCGTCTCGAGCAGCAGCAGGGCAAGCGGCTGCCGTACTACACGCAGAGCTTCATGATCGCTTCGCGGCGCCTGATGCGGACGGTGCCCAAGGAGAACCTCGCGGAATTCCAGTCCGCCGCCTATCTCGCCGCCTATGAGGGCCTGCAAAAGGAGTACGACGCCATGACCGCCTACGCCGCGGCCAACGCGCCGGAGACGAGCAAGACCTTCTGGTACAGCGGCTTCGAGAGCAGCGCGAAGAACTTCTTCACTAAGGCGAAGTTCCTCAAGCGGGATCTGGCCGAGGGGAAGAAGGCCGACGCCCGCGGCATGAACGAGGTGGTCGAGTCCTACAACCGGCTGGTGGGCGACGCGAACAACCTGCGCTTCGACTTTCCTTAAAATAGCGCGAGCTCAAGGCGCTTCGCCAATTTGGGGCGGCGCCTCGCGAGCACGCCGCGATTCGGTCCGGCCCGCGGGGCAGGGACTTCTCCCCTAAAGTAGCAACTTTAGTGCCTTTTTTCCGAAGATCCCCCGTACCGGGAAAATGGCTGGTGGGGGCACACGATTTCTGGGCTTCGTCCCGTCCCGCCTCATTTAACCCCTCAAATTAACTATATTTTTTGGGAGTGTCCATGACGCCACCTCTCCCGACGTCTCCTCTCGGAGGAGCCGCGAAACTCTATCCGTCCGCCGAAGTCCCCGCGCCCCTTGAGGGAAACCCCGCGCCTTTGGGCCCGAGTGACGGTACTCCGCTGAACCCCGTCGATAAATTCGTCCCCATGGACGACTCCGCGACGGCGGAATACAAGAGCGTCCAAGACCTCCTCGCCGCGCTGGGCGACGAGGCGCTCTTCGGCAAGCTCGGCTACGCGAAGTACAATCCCGAGCGCAACGGCAAATACCTCGAAGTGACCGTCGCCGTCCTCGAGATCAAGAAGCTGATCCGCGGTGACAGCAAGTCCTCCGCCGAGGCCGTGAAAAAGATCGGCGAGTGGCTCAACAAATACGAATTGCTCACCGACACCAACGTGGCCCACGTCGCCCGCGTGAATTTGATCAAGGCCCTCCAGCGCGCCCCCAAGGGCGCCGGCATCGACGAGGGGGTGAAGGACGTCCTCGCCGCCTTGCAGAAACAATACAACCCGAAGCCGCCGGAGCCCAAGGCCCCGCCGGCCAAAGAGGCCCCGAAGGAGGCTCCTAAAGAGGCGCCGAAAGCGAAGGAAAACCCTCCCCCCAAGGCGGCGAGCTCCCTGGCCGAGGCCTTGAGCGACCGCGTCCTCTTCGACAAGCACTTCGACGCCTACGACAAGGAGCGCAACAAGACTTACGCCCCGGTCAGCATCGCCATCCTGGAAATTAAAAAAGTCGCCAAGGGCGAGGCGAGCGGCCCGGCCGAGGCGAAGGCGAAGATCGTCGCGTGGTTAAAGGACGAAAAGCTCTTGAAGGATCCCGTCGCACATCAAGCCCGCTTGGGTTTGATCGCGGCGTTAAACTCGGCTCCCAAGGGCACGGATGCCTACAATCAGGCCATCGCGGACCTCCTCGCCGCCTTGAAGGCCAACTACGGGACGGCCGGAGTCCCCGCGAAGAAGGAAGAGGCGGCGCCGGATGCCGGCTCCAAGGCCAAGGCGGGCCCCAAGGGCCTGACCGAGCTCAGCGTCAATCCCAAGAGCAAGACCAAGGGCAAACGCGAGGACGACGCCTCCAGCCTGAGCTCGGGCCTGACCGCGGCGGTCAAGCCGGCGATGACCCGCCTGCTAAAGAAATACGACAGCCTGAACGTGAAGTGCCAGATGACGCTCTCCATCGACGAGTCCACCGGCCAGGTGATCACGGTCTCCTTCAAAGACATCAAGACGGGCGCCAATATCTCCACCGAGGATACCCGCGAGCTGCTGGAGACCATCGCCAACAACATCCGCGCGCGCTTTCGTTTCAAGCCCATGGGCGAGTCGGGGCTCGCCTTCATCAAGGTCCCTTTATCCATCGTCGGCCAATGAGGAATTTATGACCCCGCCCATTTTCAGCAAACCCACGGCAGTCCAAAATCCGGCGGAACCGCATCCATTCTTCCCGGGTTTCCCGGGAGCGGACGAAAGCAAACCGGGGGTGATTTCCGGAGACGGCTCCTCCTTCATTCGGCTCGACGACAAGGCCGAGACCTTTCCCACCGTGGAAGACCTGCTCAAGGCCGTCGCGGACGGGCCCCTGTTCGGCGCGGTGGCGAACGCGAAATACCAGCCGGAGCGCAACAAAAAGTACCTGAAGGTGACGGTCGCGCTTCTCGAGGTTCGAAAATACCTGCGCGGCGACGAGAAAAACACCGCGACCGCCGCGAAGAAGATCGAAGAGTGGCTGAGCGACGGCGGGCTGCTCGGCGACACCCTCGTCGCCCACCAGGCCCGCGTCAACCTCATCAAGGCCCTCAAGAAGGCGCCGAAAGAGAAGGGCATCGACGAGGGCGTGAAGGCGATGCTCGCGGCCCTTTCCAAGAATTACGCCCCCAAGGCCGCCGAGGCCAAGCCCGCCGAGTCGGCGGAAGAGGGGAAGGCCAAGGACGCGGCCTCCGTCCTCGCGGAGATCGCCGACGCCAAGCTGTTCGGCGAGAAGTATTCGGCCTACGACGCCAAGCGCAACAAGGAATACCTCGACGTGACCTTGGCCCTCATGGAGGTCCGCAAGTTCGTCCGCGGAGACGTCTCCGATGCAACCGCCGCCAAGGAAAAGATCGCGGCTTGGCTGAACCAATACGCCCTGCTGACCGACGGCGTGCCGCACCAGGCGCGCGTCAACCTGGTCAAGGCGCTGGAGGGGGCCTCCGGCGGCTCCGAGGAATGGAACAAGGGCGTCGCGGCGATCGTGGCGACCCTGCGGGCCAAGTACAACCCCGCTCCCCCGGAAAAGCCCGCGGAACCCGAGCCCCCCAAGGCATCGCCCAAGCCGGAAGAAAAGCCGGCGCCCGAGAAGCCGAAGGAGGAGCCCCCCAAGGACGCCCCCGCGGACAAGCCGCAGGAGGCGGAGAAGCCCAAGGAAGAGGTCAAGCCGAAGGCTCTACAGGCGAGTTATGCCTTCACCAAGTTTACCTTCGCCGCGAAGGACAAGCGGGAGGATACCGACATGACGCTGGTCAAGACGGTGATGGCTCTGTTGCGACCCGCAGTCGATCCCCTGCAGACCAAGGACCCCGAGTTCGAGTTGAAATGCGAGATGAACGTGAAGATCAACAACGAGACGGGGGAGGTGGTCGAGGTGTCGATCCAGGACATCAAGGTCAAGGGCAAGACTTCCGTGGAAGCGATCGAATCCGCTTTTCAAAACATGGCCGAGCGTTTCCACGCCCGCTACCGTTTCAAGCGCGGGAAGGACGACAAGGGGCCGACGACGGTGATCGGGATTCCGCTGGATTTTAAGAAGAAGTAGGGGCGAACCTTGTGTTCGCCCCTACAAATTTTCGAACAGGATTCCGTAGCGCAGCCCGTGGTCGCTGACCAGGATCTCTTTCAATCCCAAAAACTTCATCGACTCGAGCAGGATGGCGCCGCCGACCGGCAGCAGCTCGGCCCGATCGGGGTGCATGCCCGGCATGGCGCGGCGCTCGGCCAGCCCTTTGTTGCGCAAGGACTCCACCAGGGACTCCAAGGAGGGAAGCTCTAGGCGAAATCCGTGCACCTTCTCCGGATCGTAGGCGGGCAGCTGTTGCAGCACCGCGGCCAAGCTGGCGGGGGTCGCGGCGACGGCGGCCCAGGCCTCGGGACGCGCATGGACATCTCCCAAGTTTTCTTGCAGTAGGCGGCGGATCTCGCCCAGCACCGCGCTCCATTCCGCGTCGCGGATCGGATGTCCCCGCACGAAACGCTCGGTGAGCTTGACCGTCCCCATCGGCAGGCTGAAGCGGGGTCCCTCGCGCCCGAAGACGAATTCCGTCGAGCCGCCCCCGATGTCGATCATGCCCAAGGAGCCGCGGCCGGCGCCGAAGTCGTGCCAGGCGCTGGCGAAGGAGTAGTGCGCCTCCTCATCGCCGCTCAGGATGCGGACGGGAAAACCCAGCTTGTCTTGAATCTCCGCGGCGAAGTCGGCGCCGTCCCGGGCGCGGCGGAAGGCGGCCGTCCCGGCGGCCAGGACGCGTTCGGCGCCCTTGGCGAGGGCCAGCTCTTTGAAGCGGGCCAAGGCCTTGAGCGCGCGGGCCTTCGCCTCAGGTTGCAGCTCGCCGCCGTCGCTCAGTCCCTGGCCCAGGCGCGTGACCTCGCCCTCGTCGCACAAGATGCGCGTCGAGCCGTCGTCCTGTCGTCGTCCGACCGTGACCAACAGCGTGTTGGAGCCGATGTCGATGACGGCGAGAGTCTTCATCTATTCCTTTTTCTTTTCCGCGGTATCGAGCCAGTTGGACCAGTCGGGCGTCTTGCACTGCCCGTCGGTGGTGATGGCGGTTTGGTTGGAGCCGTCCCACATCATGAGATAAAGGTTGGAGCCCCGGTTGCGGCTGCTCGAGAAGACCAGGTAGCGCCCGTCGGGCGAGAAGGAGGGGTTTTCGTTGTTGCCGCTGCCGCTGGTCAGCTGCTGCTGCATCGAGCCGTCGGCATTCATCAGGAAGACGTCGAAGCCGCTGCCGCTGCGCTTGACGAAGGCGACCTTGTCGCCGCGCGGCGACCACTCCGGCGTGTCGTTCTGGTAGCCGGTGAAGGTGAGGCGCTTGGGCTCGGCGCCGTTCTTGTCGGTGACGAAGAGGTGCAGGTTGCCCGCCCGCTCGGAGGCGAAGGCGATCAGGTTGCCGTCCGGGGACCAGGAGGGGGAGATGTCGATGCCCTGGCTCTTGGTCAGCTGCGCCACCTGGTTGCCCTTGGCGTCGATCAGGTAGAGATCGGGATCGCCCGCCATGCTGGAGGAGAAGGCGATCAACGACCCGTCGGGGGAGAAGGACGGGGTGATGTTCAGCATGTTGTTGAAGGTGAGGCGCTTCGGCTTGCTCTTCTTCACCGAGCTCAAGAACAGCTCGGGGAAGAACTTTGCGTAGGAGGTAAAGACGAGCTGGCCGCCGTCGGGCGAGAAGTTGGGCGAGAGGTTCATCGCGATGTTGTTGGTGATGGGCTCGCGTTCGGTGCCGTCGACGTTCATGATCACGATCTGCTCTTTGCCCCGGGGGCCGCAGGCCGCCGCGATCTTGGTGTTGAAGATGCCGCGCTCGCCGGTCAAGGCCAGCAGGATCTCGTCGGCGAAGCGGTGGATCGCCGCGTAGGCCTTGTCCTTGGGGACTTTGTATTCCTTGCCGACCAGCATCTGCTTGAGGCTGGGGTCGTAGAGCCTCAGCTCGAGGACGAGGTTCTTGCCCTTCTTCTGGTAGCCGCCCTTGACGAAGACGGTGGCGCCCGTGGCGGTCCACTGCGAAAAATCCAGGCCCTCCTCGGGGGTCAGGGCCGGACCGCGGTCGGCGTAATGGGCCTTGTCGACGATGTCGAAATAACCCGCGAGCTTGAGGTTTTTGCGCAGGATGTCCGCGACCTCGACGCCGGTGGCGTCGGCCTGGCCGCTCTTCTTTTCGATCAGGTCGGCCACCGCGATGGGAAATTTCCGCTCGGGCGAAAACTGGTCGATCAGGATGTAGATCGCCGCCTGGGAGCTGAGCGGCAGCAAGAGCAGGAACGCGAAGAGGGCGAGGGAAAGGCGGCGTTTCATGGATATCTCCTATGAAAAATCATCTCCTGCCTAGCATGCGGGAGCTGAAATCGACAACAAATCCTTCGGACAAGGCCTCCGCCTTGATGCCTTCCGGCGGCGGCGGAAGGGGCGAGGCGCGCTCGATGGCGCGCAGGGCGGACAGATCGAAACTTTCGTTGCCGCTGCCGCGCACGACGTGCTTCGAGATCACCTGGCCGGAGGCGTTGATCCGCACCTGGATGCGGGCTCGGATCGCCTGTTCGCCCTGGGGCGCGCCGCCGGTGCTGATCCACTGGCGGATGATCTTGGAGCGGACGGCGGACTGGTATTGGGCGTAGCCGGGATCGGTCGCGTTGACGTCGCCGGCGGGGCTGCCGAAGGCGGGGACTTGGCCCGTGCCCGTGCCGCCGGGCACGCCCGCCGGCGCGGCGGGCTGGGCGGCGGTCTCGCGCTCTTTCAGCTCGGTTTGGATGCCGGCCAGGGCCTCGGAGATCTTGGCCTCGTCCGGCGAAGGGACGTGCGGCTTGGCCGCCGGCGCGGCCGGCGTCGCCGGGGTGGGCTTCGCGGGCGAAGGCTTAGGAGCGGGTTTCTTCTCTTGGCCGAGATGCACCGTCGGCTTGGGCTCCGCGGGCGGCGCGGGCTTGGCCGGCTTGGGGGGCGGAGCGACCGGCTCGATCGGCGCGGGCTTGGCTACGGGCACGGGGGGCTGCGGCTGCGGGGGCGCGGCGGGTTGCGGCGCGGCCGGCTTTTCGGCCGGCGGCGGTTTGGCGAACAGGGAGCCGCGCGGGTCGCCCATGCGGGTGAGACGCACCATCGTGACCTGGGTGGTCTGGACCGGCGGCGGAGGCGTGGTGTCGCCGAACAGCAGCAGGAGGATCAGGGCGACGGCATGCAGGCTGATCGAGTAGAGGAAATATTTTTTGTAGGAGTCGGAGAAGTCCACGGGGAATTATCCTGAGCGTTTAATCTAAGCCTTGGGGGTCGGCGCCTTTGCGGACTCCGTAGGGGCGAACCTTGTGTTCGCCCTCTCCATCCCTGCACGCGGGGCGAACACGAGGTTCGTCCCTACAAGGGTTTTGCGATCTCGGGTTCGGTGACCATCCCGATGCGTTCGATCCCCGCCTGCTTGCAGGCCGACATCACCTGCACGACCGATCCGTAGGGGACGTTGCGGTCGGCGCGCAGGTAGACGACCTTGTCGGTCTGGCCCTCGAAGAGCGTCGCCAGGCGCGTGCCGAGCGTCTCGCTGTTGTAGACCGTGGCCGGGTCGTTGGAGAGGAAGATCTCGCCGGACTTATTGATCGTGATGATCTTGTCGTCCTTGCCCGAGGGCGCGGCCGAGGCGCTGGCCTGGGGCAGGTCGACGTCGATGCCTTCCTGCAGCAGGGGCGCGGTGACCATGAAGATGATCAAGAGCACCAGCATGATGTCGACCAGCGGGACGATGTTGATCTCGGCCAGCGTGGTGCGCGGACCCTTGACGTTGTTGGAGCCGGTAAAGGCCATGGCGCCCTCCTAGAAGAATTCCTTCTCGATGCGGTGCTCGAGGTCGATGGAGAAGTCGTTTAAGTCTTTCCCGAGCACCTTCAGTTTGCTGACGAAGTAGTTGTAGGCGATGACCGCGGGGATGGCCGCGCCCAGTCCGACCGCCGTGGCGACCAAGGCCTCGGCGATGTAGGGGCCGACCACCGCCAGGCTGGAGGACTTCTGCTGCCCGATCGCCCAGAAGGCCGTGAGGATGCCCCAGACCGTCCCGAACAGCCCGATGAAGGGCGAGGCGGAGGCGGTGGTCGCCAAAAAAGAGGTCAACTGCTCAAGCCGAGCCATCTCGTCGCTCTCGGCGCGGCGGATGTTCTTGCGGATGTGATCGAGGTTGATCGCCGGACGGCTCGCCGGGTCTTTGGCCTTTTGCTGCTTCGCGCGCAGGATGTCGGCGATGCCCGAGCTGAAGATGACGTAGAGCGGGTTGCCTTCCTGCGGGGTCGTCTTGGTGAGCATCTCTTCGATGGTGTAGGTCTGGTCGAAGGCCTGGGAGAACTTGTCCGCGCTCTTCTTGGCCCGTTTTACCTGGGCGTACTTGTAAAAGATGATCGCCCAGCTCGTGATCGAGAAAAAGATCAGGATGAGCAGGACCGCCTTGACCAGGGGGTCGCTGGAAAAGACCATGTGCAGGACGGATTGGGTCTCTGCCGGGGCGACCGGGGGGGTCATTTGAAGCAGGATGCCGGGGAGGGTCATGGCTCGAACTCCTATATATATGGATAGGGGACGCGAATGTACGGGTTTAGACGTTCCAAGGTGCCAGAAAGTCCTAGGTTTTTTCTGAATGTCCGGTCTAGCACAGTCAAAAAGCCCATAAAATAGAAAATTCGGCAAAAACACGGGCTTTCTTGACAGGAAAGGGGCTCTCCCACTAAAGAGCCCAAATCGGTACAATGCGTTCGTGCATCCAAAAATTCCTAGGAGGCTTTATGAGTATCCGAACGACGATGGAAGAGGCTTTTCACCGCGGCGAAAAGATCAAGGCCCAAATCCTCGAAGACGTCATGAATTCCCAGGCGATGGGCGAGCTGCTGCAGAACGAGTACTTCCTCAAGTCGCTCTCGGCCCTCATGAACACCAAGTACGAGCTCAAGAAGGCGCTGCGCAGCAACCTGAAGTCGGTGCTGCGGATCTTCGACCTTCCGACCCGCGACGAGATCAACACCATGGAGCGCAAGCTGTCCCGCCTCGAGACCGAGATCGACGGCATCCACCGCAAGGTGATGACGGCGCGCCTGGCCAAGGCGAAGGCCGGCACCGCGAAGAAGGCCGCGCGCGCCAAGCACGCGAAGTAGGCCCGCCCGTTGGATGCACCGATCGGCATTTTCGACTCCGGCTTGGGCGGCTTGACCGTCCTGCGCGAGATCGAGCGGGCCCTGCCCGCCGAGGACCTGATCTACGTCGGCGACACCGCCCGTGTCCCTTACGGCATCAAGTCGGCCGACACCGTCACCCGCTATTCCCGTGAAATCTGCGACTTCCTCGTGAAGCAGGGCGTCAAGGCCATCGTCGTGGCCTGCAACACCTCTTCCGCACTCGCCCTGGAGGCACTGAGCCCGAACTACGGCCTGCCGCTTTTGGGCGTCTTGGAGCCGGGTGCCCAGGCCGCAGTGGATGCCACCCGTTCCCAGGTCATCGGGGTCATCGGCACCGAGGGGACTATCAAGTCGGGCGGCTACGCCCAGGCCATCCAACGAAAGTTGCCCCAGGCCCAGGTGCGCAGTCGGGCCTGTCCGCTCTTCGTGCCCCTGGTGGAGGAGGGCTGGGCCCGTCACGAGGTTACCCGACAGGTGGCCGAGGTCTATCTGGGCGAGTGGCGGGGCAACGGCATCGACACCCTGATCCTGGGCTGCACCCATTACCCGGTTTTGAAGCCGCTGATCCAAGAAGTCTTGCCGGGGGTGACCCTGGTCGACTCGGCCCAGGCAACCGCCAAGGCGCTCCAGGACTTGTTGGGCGGGCGGGGCCTGCTCAAGGCCGCCTCGGGGACCGGGAGCCGCCGTTTTTTCACCACCGACGCCCCCCAAAAGCTGAGCGAGCTGGCCGCCCGCTTCCTGGGGCACGACTTGGGACCCGTCGAATTGACGAATTTGGGCGCGGAATGACGGCTTATAGCTTGACTACAGGACGGTAAATGCTAACGTCCTCTGGCGTTTTTTCCAGCCTTTGAAGAGCCTTTTATCCAGATGACCCAGACCGCGAATATCGAAGAACTTAAAGAAATCGCCCGACAGCTGCGCGTGGATTGCCTCAAGATGCTGCACAAGGCCAAGAGCGGCCACACCGGCGGCCCGCTGGGCATCATGGACATCATCGCGGTGCTTTACTTCCACGCGATGCGCCACGACCCCAAAAACCCGCGCTGGGAAGACCGCGACCGCTTCATCCTCGCCAACGGCCACTGCTGCCCCGCGATCTACGTCGCGCTCGCCAAGGCCGGCTATTTTCCCAAGGAAGAGCTCGACCGGCTGCGACAGATCGGCAGCCCCTTGCAGGGCCATCCCAAGCTGAAGGTGGAGTGGGGCATCGAGATGTCCACCGGTTCGCTGGGGCAGGGGATGTCGGTGGGCAACGGCATCGCGCTGGCCGCGCGCCTCGACAAAAGGGATTACTGGGTTTACTCGATGCACTCCGACGGCGAGGCCCAAGAGGGCATGCTCTGGGAGGCAGCGCTCAGCGCCGCCCACTACAAGCTCGACCGGCGCATCTGCTTCTTGGATTTCAACGGCATCCAGATCGATGGCTTCAACAAGGACATCAAGGACGTCTCGCCCCTCGAGGACAAGTTTTTGGCCTTTCGCTGGGCGGTGCGATCGATCGACGGGCACAATATCCCCGAGATCCTCGACGCCATCGACTGGGCCAAAAAGACGCCCGGCAAGCCGAAGATGATCATCGCCAAGACGATCCTGGGCAAGGGGGTCTCGATTTTCGAGAACCTGCCGAAGTACCACGGCGTAGCACCGAGTGACGAAGAGTTGAAAATCGCCCTGAAAGAATTGGGAGAGTAGGGGCAGGCCCCCCGTGCCTGCCCAGCGTCGGTCGAAAAACGACATTAGGACCGCGATAAGGATTGAAATGGGACAAGCCACCGCAACATCCTCCGACAAAGTCGCCACCCGCGACGCCTACGGCAAGGCCTTGGTCGAGGTCGGCCAAAAGTACCCCCAAGTGGTCGTGCTCGACGCCGACCTCTCCGGCTCCACCAAGACGATCCACTTCGCCAAGGCCTTCCCCGAGCGCTTCTTCAACATGGGAGTCTCCGAGCAAGACATGATGGGCACCGCCGCCGGCCTGGCGCTGGCGGGCAAGCTGCCCTTCGCCTCCAGCTTCGCGATGTTCGCCACCGGGCGCGCCTTCGAGATCGTCCGCAACTCGATCGTCTACCCGCACTTGCCCGTCAAGATTTGCGCCTCCCACGCCGGCCTCACCGTCGGCGAGGACGGCGCCAGCCACCAGACCGTGGCCGACATCGCGATCATGCGGGCCCTGCCCGGCATGACCGTCATCGTCCCGGCGGACGCCATCGAGACCAAGCAGGTGATCCACGCGATCGTCGACTATCCCGGTCCCGTCTATGTCCGCTTGTCGCGCGCGGCCTTTCCCGTCTTCTTGGGCGAGGATTACAAGTTCCAGATCGGCAAGGCCGTCGAGCTGCGCGAGGGGAAAGACATCGCTATCGTCGCCTGCGGCCTGATGGTCTACCACGCGGTCAAGGCCGCCGAGCTCCTCGCCCAGCAGGGCATCCAGGCCTCGGTCGTCAACATGGCCACCGTCAAGCCGCTCGACGGCGAGATGCTGACCCGCCTGGCCGAGCGCTGCGGCGACATCCTCACGGTCGAAGAACATTCTATCTTGGGCGGCCTGGGCTCCGCGGTTTCCGAATTCCTCGCCGAATCCGGGAAAGCCGTCGTCCACCGCTACGGCATCATGGACGAGTTCGGCCAGTCCGGTCCCGCCGAGGCGCTGCTCAAGCACTACCGCCTGATGCCCGAAGACATCGCCCAGCAGGCCGTGAACACCCTGAAGAAGGCCGGCCGCTAAGCTTTCGCCTCGGGCCGCCCGGAGTTTGGCTTCATGAAACGGCTCTCCAAGTTTTTCTGGATCCCGGTCTTCGCCTTGGGACTGCTCTTCGGCGCCCTCCTGCCCTCGGCCCGCGCCCTCCCCGAAAAAATCTACAAGGCCCTCGACCTCTTCAGCAAGGTCCTCTACATCGTCGAGAAAGACTACGTCGAATCCGTCGACGGACAGAACCTCGTCTACGGCGCCATCAAGGGCATGCTCGGGACGCTCGATCCCTACACGGTCTTTCTCACCCCCGACGTCTACAAAGAGCTCAAGGTCGACACCCTCGGGCGCTTCGGCGGGGTCGGCATCGAGATCACCCTGCAAAACGGCGTGCTGACCATCGTCACGCCTATCGAGGACACGCCGGCGGCCCGCGCCGGGATCCGCGCCGGCGACAAGATCGTCAAGATCAACGGAACCCTGACCAAGGGCATGAACCTGGCCGACGCGGTGAGGCGCATGCGCGGCGGGAAGAACAGCAAGCTCACCCTCACTTTGTACCGCGAGGGCGTGGCCAAGCCCTTCGACGTCACGCTCACGCGCGAGGAGATCAAGATCAAGAGCGTCAAGTCCGAGATGCTCGACAAGGGCGTGGGCTTCGCGCGCGTCGCCAGCTTTCAAGAGAACACCTATGAAGAGTTGAAACGGGCCTTGGAGCAACTTTCGCAGCAGGGGATGAAGTCGCTGATTCTCGACCTGCGCAACAATCCCGGCGGCCTCCTCGAACAGGCCATCGACATGAGCGACCTCTTCCTCAAGTCTGGGACCATCGTCTCGACCCGCGGCCGCAAGGGGCCCATCGAGGTGCGCAGCGCCAAGGGCGACGCGGTGTATCCCGACCTTCCCATCGTCGTCTTGATCAACAAGGGCTCGGCCTCGGCCTCCGAGATCGTCGCGGGGGCGCTTCAGGACAACAAACGGGCCAAGCTGATCGGCACGCAGAGCTTCGGCAAGGGCAGCGTGCAGACGGTCATCGATCTCGGGGAAGACACGGGCGTGAAGCTCACCGTGGCGCGCTACTATACGCCCTCGGGGAAGTCGATCGACGGGGTGGGGGTGGCGCCGGACTTCGTCGTCGAGGGCGAGGTGCCTACGCCGATCGAGCTTCAGGAGAAAAAGAAAGTCGACCTGCAGCGCAAGGCGGCGCTCGACTACCTGCTCACGGGCAAGGCGCCGGCGCTCAAGCCGGAGAGCAAGCCTAGCAAGGCGGAAGAGGCGCAGGATTTGCCTTCGGATCTTTAGCGCGGCTTTTTACGCCCCTGTTCTTCGCTCATTCTCACGTAATGAATTTCTCGTAACATTTTTCGCGATTTTTTGCGGCTTGGTTGTCGTTTGCTGAGGTTTTGCCTTTGCGTGGCCTCTTGGTTTTGCCGCGTCCGCCCCTCGCCGGGGGTGATATGTCCCAGCGGGGACACGGCCGGCCCCCCAGGGCAAGCCCGAACTTGCTTCGGGCGCGCAGCAAAGTCGTCAGACTTTGCGGAGTGCAATAATCCCGGGGGGCCGGCCTCCGCGGAAAAGTCGATATTATTGGACGCCTCAAGGTGATCGACTTTTTCGAGGGTCCCGCTTGGGGACATATCGCCCCCGGCGAGGGGCTCGTGCTGGAAAGGGAAGGGATTGGTTCGGCTTTTTTAATTTCCTTTGCCTATTTTCGGGTCGCCGCTCTGGCCTGAGGGATCGCGAGCAGGACGATGAAGATTCCGTAGAAAATGAGATGCTTGATCGTGGGTTCGGTGAATTGCAACTTGCTGAGCGCCGGACCCGCCTTCAGCAACAGGTAGGCTGCTGCCCCCACCAGCAGGACCCAACGTGCCCACTCCCGCAGGAACAAGAGGCCGATCCCTCCCGTCAGCATGACTAGGGTGAGCAGGTCTCCCGCGCTCCACGAGCTGTGGAGTCCCTGGTTTAACAGACGCTTCACGATCTCGAGGGCGGGGCGGAAGCTGAGCAGGATCCAAAAGCAGGCGACGATGCGAAGCAGGATGGCCATGAGGCCTTTTAAACCATTTTCGATTTGCCGACAAATTTGAATTGGGGGAAGCCGGGGAGCTTATTATTCCGCCAGGGCTTGGATCTGGGCCAGGAGCTCGGCGCCGAAGGTCTCGATTTTTTGCGGGCCTAGGCCGTAAATTTCTTCCAGGGCCGCCAGGCTTTGGGGACGTTTCCTCGCCAGCTCGCTTAAGGTCTTGTTGCTGAAGACCATGAAGGCGGGAATGTCCTTCGATTGGGCATAAGCCTTGCGCCAAGCCTTGAGGACCTCCTGGCGCGCCTCGGCCTCGGGGCTTAAGGGCGCTTCGGAGAGGGTCTTGGATTTTTTCTTTCGGCTGGGGGCGGCCGTGGGGAAGGGTTCCTCTTGGATTTCCCTCGGGATGCGCCGGGAGGAATCGGGGGCGCAGACGTCGCAGTGCCCGCAGGCGCCCAGCCGGAAGCTGTCGCGGAAATAGGTCAAAATGCCGCCGTGCCGGCACTCGCCGCCCTCGGCGTACTGTACGATGGCCTCCAGGCCGCGCCAGCGCAGGTTGCGGTGGTGCTCGGAGGCCTCGGACTGCGTGATGAAATAGCTGTGCAGGCCCTTGTCCCGCTTCGCGTAGAGCATCAGACAGGTGGAGTCGGCGCCGTCCCGGCCCGCGCGGCCGATCTCTTGGTAGTAAGATTCGATGTTGGCCGGCATCTGGTAGTGCACGACCAGGCGCACGTCGGGACGGTCGATGCCCATGCCGAAGGCGTTGGTCGCGATCAGGATGCGGGCGCGGCCCTCTTCGAAGTCGCGCTGGATCTCGTGGCGGCGCTCGTTTTCCAGACCCGCGTGGTAGAAATCCGTTCCGGCGAAGTCGGGGGCCAGCTCGGCGTGCAATTCCTCGCACTGCTTTCGGGTGCCGCAGTAGACGAGCACTCGGCCCTCCGGATGCCGCGTCAGGGCGCGGCGTAGCAGGGCGCGCTTGACGAAGTCGTTCTCGCAGGCCTCGACCTGGTAATAGAGATTGGGGCGGTAGAAGCCGTAGACGTGGCGGTCGGGCTTGTTCAGGCCCAGCTGCTTGGCGACGTCGCGCAGGACCTGCGGCGTCGCGGTGGCGGTCAGCGCCAGGATGGGCACGTCCGGGCGCAGTTCCCGCAATAGGTTTAGCTTATGGTAGTCCTGGCGAAAATCCGGCCCCCACTGCGAGACGCAATGCGCCTCGTCGATCGCGAAGAGTGAGACCTTCTGCTTTTTCAGCCACTCGCCGAAGGCCGGCTTCTGAACCCGCTCCGGCGAGAGGTAAAGCAGAAAGCGCTCGGCCGTTCGTAACTCGGCGAAGACCTCGAGCTTCTCGGCGTACTCCTGGCCCGTATGCAGGCAGCCGGCCGGGATGCCGCGGTCCTTCAAGGCCTTCACCTGGTCCTTCATGAGCGAGATGAGCGGCGAGACGACCAAGACCAAGCCGGGCCGGTCGAGGGCCGGAATCTGGTAGCAGAGGGACTTGCCGCCGCCCGTCGGCATCACCGCCAAGGTGTCCTGGCCGGCCGCCACCGAGCGCAGGATGTCGAGCTGGCCCTTGCGGAAATGCGGGAAGCCGAAGTGCTCGCGCAGGAGACCTTGGAGCCTTTCGCTCAAGGCGTCGGCAGGGCTGTCCGGAGAGGGGGAGGCTTCCATGCCCGTCTCATAATGCAAAGCTCCAGCCAAGGACGAGCATTAAGATGAAGCCGGCTATTTTTTCTTCAGGTCCTCGGCCCTTTCGCGCAGGGCGGCCGCCTTTTTGGCATCGCCCAGCCCGGCGTGGGCCTCGGCCATTTTCTCATAGATTTCGGGGATTCTGCGCGTATCCCGGCGGCGGCGTCGGATCGCCAAGCCTTCCCGCAGGCGGCCCAGGGCGGGCCCCCATTCTCCGCGCGCCAGCAGGAGATTTCCCATCTCCAAGGAGACCTGGGCCTGATCCTCGGGGGAGAGATGAGGATGATTTTGCAACTCCCGGAGTACGGTTTCGAGACGGTCCCCATAGCCCTTTTGCCAGAGGATCTCGACGCGGCCGGCGATCATCTTGCTGGCTCGGTCGTATTCCCCGGCCAGGAGGTAGTGATGGGCCGCCTCCAGATAGTCGCTGGGGAACTTGGCGTGGGCCCGGTAATACTCGGCCGCCCGCCGGTGGAATTCCTCCCGCGCGAAGGGGAGCATCGAGGCCAGCTTGCGGTACTTTTCGTGGACGGAGTAAAAACCGGGCTGCGGCTCTTCCACCAGGAAGGACTCCTTCAGGCCGAGCAGGTCGCGGGTGGCCGCCTCTTCCTCCCCCGGCGCGTAAAAGCTGAGGATGCCCTTGGGAACGGGCTCGCGGAAGATCGTCAAAAACTGCAGGAGCGAGGCCTCGCCGGAGGACAAAGACCGGTAGACCTCGTCGAAGAGGTATTTCAGGGTTGCCGCCCGGTTTGTTTTCCCGGCCAGGTCGCCGAGCAGCGCCTCGATCCGGCGGGCATCCGCGGTGCGAAGCAATTCCCCCAGCAACATCAAGGCCATGGGCCGTCCTCGGCAGGCCACGTAGGCCGCCTCCAGCTGCTCCGGGCGCAGCCTTTCCTTCAATCCCAGGTTGGCGAAGAGGGCCTCGGCCTCCTCGAAGGTCATCGCCTCCTTGCGAAACACGAAGGCCTCGATGCTCTGCTGCCGGTCGTGGCTGCGCCGGTTGATCATGACGGCCCGGGATTCGATCCATGGGCCGTCCAACAGCTCGTGGAAAAATCGGGCCGCTTCGGCCCGCTCGGCCACCAGGTGAAAATTGTCCAGGAACAAGACCGTCGGATTTCGGGAAAGCGCCGCCTGCACCAAGGAGGCCTTGGCGGCGAGGTCGGTCTCCGCCTGCACGCGCGCGAGGAGTCCCCGCTCGGTCGCCGCTTCGCGCGTCTCGAGGAAATGGGCCAGGTGATGGAAGAAGCGCGGCAGATCGGGAATCTTTCCCTCCTTGAATGTGTACCAAAAGACCAGGCGATCGGATTTTTCCCGCAGCTCGTGCGCGAGCTGGGCGGCGAGCGAGGTCTTGGCCGATCCGGAGAGGCCTTCCAGGCTTAGAGCGCGCGTCGCCGCGAGGCGGTTCCGAAGCACCTCCAGCGCCTCGGTTTGGGGGACGCTCATGGGGTGGAGCTGGGGAATTTCTTCGAGGCGGATTTCCTTTTCGAGAAACTCTCCCGTCCACTGGCGCTGCAGGAGCTCGTGAACCACCGGAAGCTTCGAGCCCTCCGCCGCGAGGGGGACGGCGTTCCGGTAATCTCCATAGTAGAGGTAAATGTCGAAGGAGAGCTGGCGCTTCAGGTCCTCGAAAAATGAGGGGGTGCCTTTCACTTTCCGGCCCAGACGCTGGAGATAAAAAATGCCCTTGAGGAAGGTTCCGGGCGAAGGCAGGGCGAGGCTGAGCAGGCCTCCCAAAAACTCCAGGCTGCCGAGGATCACCGCGTAGACGCCGCTGGTCTCCTGCGCGGCCTTGTAATAGCTCCGGCGGGATTTGTAGGTCAGCTTTTTCTCGATGGTGCGGGTGACGATCGAGGCCTGCCATTTTTCCGGGACCTTTTCCATCGCCTCCCGCAGGCCTAGAAAGTACGAGGGCTTGAATCGGGCGAGCTCGCCCAGCTCGAGGGAGGTTTGGAGACCGAGGTGGATAAACCAGGGATTGTAGGGATCGAGCTCGAGGTTTTGCAGGATGATGTCCTCGGCGCGAAGGTGGCGGTTGGTCTCGCCGTCGCGCAGGATGCGATACACCGTCAGTAGGTCCCGGTAGATACGGTGCCCGATCAAGTCGCCCAGCTCCTCGTAATGCGCCGCGAGGGAGGCGGCCAGCAGCACCGCGATGGGATGGTCGTGGAGCTTGAGCTCGGGGGTTTTTTCCGCCAAGAGGCTCTCGGCGAGGCGGCGGGCGACATAGGGAACGGCACCGGGCGTCTCGCGGTTTCCAATGCCTCGGTCGATCTTGTCGAGCGCCTCGCGATGCGCGGCGAGACCGGCGACAAGCCCGGGGTGTTGGTCGAGAAAACGCCGGTTGCGGGGAAAGAGGCTTCGGTGGATCTTAGGGAAATCCTGCAGGGTAGGCCCCTCGGGGTCGCGTCCCGAACCCTCCGCTCGGCCCTCGGCGAGCCAAACCGCCCGCCATGGCTCGGTCTTGCTCGGCATGGCTCCCGAAGGCGGTCCGGCGGGGAGGGGCGAGGCGAGCCGGAGCCCCGCGGGACCCGGGGGCGCCTCGATTCGAGCGCGGCTCCGGAGTTCCCACCCGGCTTCGTAGCGCCGGAATCTTTCGCCGAGCGCCGCGCCCGCCAAGGGGCCGGCGACCTTGAATTGCAGCAGCAAGGCCAAAGAGTCGGTCAGGGTGGTCGCCCCGTCGAGCTTTGGCCGGAGCCCCGCCCATTCCTCAAACCGGCGTCCGAGCAGGATTCCGCCCAGCATGCCTCCGTGGACGGCGAGCCGGGTGGAGGCCGAACGTAGGCCCGGAGTCAGGAAGAATTGCGTCGCCGTCCCCGCGACAAGGCGCTCGGCGGCCAGGCCGCCCAGCTTGAGGCCTCCCAAGAAGAGGAAGCTGGAGGCCAGCTCCGCGCCGAGCGGGGCCTGCGCGGCCCCGCGATCGGAAAAATAATGCAGGCCTCGCGCGCTGAAGGTGAAGGCCGGGGCTTCCAAGGAGAATCCGGCCAGCCAGGCCGCGGCGCGCGCCCCTTGTCCGCGCGTCAAGACGCCGGCGCCCGGCGCGGAGAGCAGGCGGGCCAGGGTTGCGGCGCGAGCGGCCTTGAAGACCGCGCCCGCGACGGCCATCGACAGCAGGCTTGCCGGGTCCGTGGCCTCGCGGGTGAAGCGCCGTAGCAGGAACTCGCCGCGCGCCCCGACAGGACCGGTTCCCAAGATCGCCGCGGCGTGGCCTCGGGCCGCCTCTTGGATCGCCGGAAATGCGCCTTGCGCGGCGAGCGTCTCGTACAGGATCAGTGCGGGGGCGTAGTTCTCCTCGGCCTCGAGGGCTCGGGCCAGGCGCAGATGTCCTTGGAGGAAGAGTTCCGGATCGGATTCGGATTGCAAGGCCAGCAGCTCGGCCACGGCGGGCGCGCCCAGCCAGGCCTCCAGGCGGTTTGCGTCTTCGGCCGGGCCGTCTCGGCCCCGCGCGCGGAACTCCGCGGGCAGCGCGGAGCTCAGGCGCCGAAGAAACAAGTCTTGGTTGGAATTTGCCGAGGCCCCTTTCCCGGCTTCGTGAGTCGTTGGATTCCCGAAGCCCTCAAACTGCAGCTTCATCCCCGACGAGACTTTCATGTGCCCTCCCTTCCCGGTACGGAAGCGAAATCTCTTGGGATGAGTCGGTTCCTGTTTTCGATAATGCTTTCGGAAGGTTGTGAAAAAATTTTGATGCGCCGCGTTGGCGGCGGCCGGATTTTTTTAACTGGTCTCGCGGGAAGCCCTTGCTTAAAGGAGGGGTATGGAACTTTTTTCCCAGCTGGAAGGACGGGGCCCGACCTTGGTCTTCAACCACGGTTGGACCATGTCCCATCGCTGTTTCGCGCGGCAGGAGGCCCTGCGCGACCGCTTTCGACTCTTGCTTTGGGATCTGCCGGGCCACGGCGATTCGGAAAAATCGGAGGCGGGATATTCGCTGGCGGACGCGAGCGCGGCCCTGCATGAGCTGCTGCGCGCGGCCGGCATCGACCGCGCGATCGGTCTGGGGTGGTCGATGGGCGCCGAGGTCTTGTGGGACTACGCCCGGCGCTACGGCCCGGCTCCCTTCTCGGCCTTCGTCAATCTCGAGTCCGTGCCCTGGGGCGATCCCGCGCGCTACCACGTTTCGGGAGTGACCCATTCTTTTCACCGCGACCGGCCCCGCGCCGCGCGCAAGTTCGTCAAGAGCATGTTTTATCACCCACCCGAGGCGGAGACCTTGGAAGCCATGGTCGCCGATTCCCTTCGGACCCCGACGCCGATCGCGCTGAAATATTACGCCGAGATCGCCCACGCGGATTATCGCGAGGCCTTCGCGAAGGTCCCCGTGCCCGTTCACAGCCTCCTGGCGCGGCACGGTTTCCACCGCGACCAGGGACCCGCGCTGCAGGCCCTGAGGCCGCGGGACGAGCTGGCTTGGTTCGACGCGAGCGGGCACATGCCCTTTTGGGAAGAGGCGGAGAAATTCAACGCCTGGCTGACTGAACGCTTCGGAGGCGACTGATGGCGAAGGGGGGGATCATCCAGATTGCCGGGATTCACGACGTTGCCGAGGCGCGGCTCTTGGTTGATTGCGGCGTCGATTGGATCGGCCTGCCCTTCCGTCTGGACCATCACCGCGAGGACTTGGGCGAGGCGGAGGCGCGGGTCGTCGTCGATACATTGCCCCCCAAGATCCTCCCCGTCTTGATCACCTACTTGGACGACCTCGAGGCCATCCTCGCCTTGGGGGGCAATTTGGGAACCCGCGCGGTGCAGTTGCACGGACCCGCCGCGCCCGCGCTGGGCGAGACCCTGAAGCGCCGCCGACCCGACTGGCTCCTGATCCGCAGCCTGGTGATTCGCGGCCAGGATATCGCGCCGCTCGAGGCGGAGGCGCGTGCCTGGGCGCCTTTCGCGGATTACTTCCTCACCGACACCTTCGATCCCGCGACCGGCGCGAGCGGCGCGACGGGCAAGACCCACGACTGGGAGCTCAGCCGCCGCCTGGCCGAGGGCGTCGCTCGCCCCTTGATCCTGGCGGGCGGCCTGCGGCCGGACAACGTCGGCGAGGCGATACGCCGCGTGCGCCCGGCGGGGGTCGATGCTCATACCGGCGTGGAGAATTCTCGGGGGCGAAAGGATCCGCAGCTACTGAGGCGTTTTGTCCTAGAGGCGCGCAAGGCTTTCGAGGAAATGCGCTGTTAGAAGGGCGTACGGGAGTCTTCAGGCAGGGGAACGTCGAAGGCCTGGATGAAGGCCGCGATCATCCGGTAGAAGCCCACCAAGACCACCAACTCCAAGACGCCCTTCAATCCGAGCTCCTTTTCCAGCCCCGCTTGCAGGTCCGCCGGGAGCGATTGCTCGGCCAGGACGGTTGAAACCGCCTGCGCGATTTTAGGGTAGAGCGGCGAGAAGGCGCCGAGCTCTCTTTCTTGCCGGATCGCCTCAATAACCTCCGCGCTCAGGCCGGCGGCCTCGGCGGGCGGGACATGCTTGACCCATTCGTAGGGCACGTTTAATCGGCGGGCGGCGAGTAGGACGGCCAGCTCGCGGATCTCGTCGGGCAGCGTCGCACCGAAACGCAGGTAGGTGCCCAGGTTGGCCACGTGCTCGACCAAGGCCGGGTGGTTGAACATGGCGCCGTACATCCCGTCGATGCGGCCGCGCTTGGCCGCCATGGCGTCGTAGAGTTTTCGGGCCTCGGGGTCGAGGGCGGCGGTGGGGTCCGGCAGTCGGGCCATGGGCGCCTCCTATTCGTCGTCCATCCATTCCTGCTTGGCCTGGGTCCAGGGCGCGACGGGCGTCGCGTAGTCGCGACCGCAGCGCACGTCGACGACGCAGGGCCCCGGCATGGCGAGTCCGCGCTGGAAGGTCGCGGACAAATCCTCGGGCCTTTCGACCACGAGGCCCTCCGCCCCGAGCGCGCGGCCGAAGGCGGCCCAGTCCTTGAGGGGGATCTCGGTGAGATCCGCGGGGCCGGGCCCCATCTTGCGGGCCCGCAGGTAGACGTTACCCAAGGCCCGGTTGTTCAGCACCACGAAGAGCATCGGCACGCGGTAGCGCGCGGCGGTTGCGATCTCCATGCCGTGCATCTGCATGCAGCCGTCGCCGGTCAGCACCGCGAGCGGCAGCTCGGGCCTTGCCAGCTTGGCGCCGATTCCCGCGGGAATCGCCCAGCCCATCGGGCCCAAGTTGGTGGCGGAGATGTAGCGGCCGGGCCCGTAGGCCTCCCAGTAATGCCCGGCGAAGGCACGGTGCGCGCCCGAGTCCACCAGCAGGACCCCCTCGCGGGGCAGGGCGCGGCGCAGCTCGGCGACG
>JASOAK010000025.1:0-42675 GCA_048499175.1 bacterium | reverse complement strand
GCGCCAGCGACCTGAAGGCCTTCTATAAGAAGTATTACGTCCCTGGAAACATGGTGGGGACCTTGGTCGGCGACATCGACCCCGATGAGGCGGCCAAGATCCTGGAGGAGTATTTCGGCAAGCTCCCGGCCGGCCCCTTGCCGCCGAAGGTCGAGGTCCGAGAGCTGGAACCGCAACAAGAAAAGCGCGCCGAGGTCCCCTTTGACGCCTCGCCGGCGCTGATGGCGGGCTACCTCAAGCCCACCATGCCGCACCCCGACGACTACGTCTTCGACATCCTCGACCAGGTGCTCTGCGAGGGGCGCACCAGCCGGCTTTACAAGCGCCTCGTCGTCCAGGACCGGCTGGTCCAAAACGTCGCCTGCAGCGCCTCTTCCCCGGGCAGCCGCCTGGACAACCTGTTCTTTATCTACGCCTCGATCCTCCCCGGGCACGACGCCGACGAGGTCTTGAAGGCGGTGGACGACGAGCTGAACAAGATCCTGCAGGAAGGGGTTGGTTCCGAAGAGTTGAACAAGGCCAAAAAGAACCTGCTCGCCGCTTGGAACTACGAGATGCAGAGCAACGACGAGGCGGCCCAGCTGCTCAGCTACTTCGAGGCCCTGGCCGGCGGCTGGCGCTACGTCTTGGAGCACCCGAAACGGATCCAGGCGGTGAGCTCCCAAGACCTGCAGCGGGTGACCCGGCAATACCTGAAGCCCGAACGGCGCCGCACCGCGATCCTGAAACCGACTAAGAAATCATGAAACCTATTTATCGCAACTTCGCTTTATCTTTCTTTTTTTTAACGACTTTTTCCGGGACGTTGCACGCGGCGGAGTCCGGTTGGGCCGCCCTCGAAAAAACCCCCTTGCCCGAGATCCACGTCCCGAAGATCGATCGGCTTACCCTGGACAACGGCCTGCAGCTCTTGATGCTGCAAGACCACGAGCTGCCGGTGGTGCGGGGCTTTCTCTACGTCCGCACCGGCGCCATCTACGACCCCCCCGGCAAGCTGGGACTGGCCGCGATGACCGGCAAGCTGCTCCGCGAGGGCGGCACCCTGAAGCGCCCGCCCGAACGCTTCGAGGCCGAGCTGGCCGCCGTCGGCGCCGATATCGAATCGGACATCTCGCGGGAATTCGGCGCCATCGGCTTCAAGTGCCTGAAGGAGGACCTGCCGAAGGTCCTGGAGCTGCTCTTCGAGATGCTCCGCGAGCCGGCCTTCGACGTCAAGAAGCTCGAGCTGGTGCGCCTGCAGATGCTCGAACAGCTGCGCCGGCAGAACGACGACCCCGGCAAGATCGCCGTGCGGGAGTTCCCCAAGCTGCTCTATGGCAAGGACAGCGTCTGGGCGCGGACCACGACGCCGGAGATGCTGAAGTCCCTCACCCGGGAGGACGTGCTTGGGTTTTATAAAAAGCATTTCTTCCCCGACCGCATCATCCTCGCCGTCTCGGGGGATTTTTCGAAACAGGTCTTGGTGAAGCGGGTCGAGGCCTTGACGAAGGATTGGCCCAAGGCGACCGAGGCCCTGCCGGTCCCCGCCCCCGTCGAAAAGCGCTGGTCCGCGGGGCAGACCCTGATCCCGAAGAGCGCGGATCAGGCGACGCTGATCCTCGGCCACTTCGGGGACAAGCGCTTCAACCCCGACAAGTTCGCCCTGATGCTGCTCAACGACATCCTGGGCGGCGAGGCCCTAGTCAGCCGGCTCGGCAAACGGGTGCGGTCGACCCTGGGGCTGGCCTACGGCATTTACTCGCGCTTCGGGCTGGAGACCGACTACGGGGTCTTCTTCATTATGGCCCAGACCCAGGCGAAGAACGCCAAGCGGGTCCTGGCGGAGAGCCGCCGCATCCTCGAGGAGATCCGCCGCCCGGGCAGCGTCACCCAGGCGGAGCTGGACTTTTACAAGCAATCGCTGTTGAACTCGCTTTATTCGGAATACGAGCCGAGGTACAACTTCGCCAAGGACGAGGCCCGTTTCGCCTATTACGGCTATCCGCCGAACTACCTCGAGCTGTTCCGCCAGAACATCGAGAAGGTCACGCTCGCCGACATTCAGCGCGTGGCCGAGCAGTATTTAAGGCCGGAGGCCCTGCAGGTCTTGGTGGTAGGGGATCCGAAGGAAATCGGCCCAATGCCGGGGGCGAGGGTGATGCCGATAGCTCCGTAACCTGTAGGGGCGGGCCTCCGCGCCCGCCCGCACCGCTGGGAGGGCGACCACAGGGGGTCGCCCCTACTGGCGGCCGAAACACGAATTTTGACTCCCATGAAAACGATCCTTTCCGAACTCATCATCAAACACCTCAAGGCCCTGGGGCTCACGCCTCCCTCCGAAATTGTGCTCGACGCCCCTAAGGTCAAAGAGCACGGGGACTTGAGCAGCAACGTCGCCCTGGCCCTCGCCAAGGCGGCCAAGCTCCCGCCGCCCAAGCTGGCCGAGCAGCTGGCCGAGGCCCTGCGCGGCGAGACCTCGATCTTCGAAAAAGTCGAGGTGAAGGGCCCGGGCTTTCTCAATTTCTTCCTCAAGCCGACGGCCTACCACGAGGCCCTCAAGTCCCTCTGGCAGGGCCCGAACGCCTTGCAGTCCTTCGACTTCGGCGGCGGCCGGCGCGTCCTGCTGGAATTCCTCAGCGCCAATCCCACCGGCCCGATGCACGTGGGGCACGGCCGCAACGCGGTGGTGGGCGATTGCCTGGCGCGGCTGCTCGAGGTGACCGGGCACCGGGTGACGCGGGAGTTCTACGTCAACGACCACGGCGTCCAGATCAAGACCCTCGGCCATTCCGGTTGCCACTACCACACGGTGATGACCCAGGTAGGCGGCGTCGAGGTCGCCCTGCCCGAGGACGTCTATCGCGGCAAATACCTCGAAGATCTCGTCTCCGAACTCAAGGACCGCATCGCCCCGATCAAGCACGACCCGCTCGCGGTGGGCAAGCTGCTGGGCGTCGAGCTGCTCGAGACCATCAAGGAAGAGCTGCTGCGCTTGGGCATCGTCTTCGACCATTATTACTCCGAGTCCTCGCTCTACGAGGAGGGCAAGATCGACGAGGCCTTGGCCGTGCTCAAGGCCAAGGGCATGACCTACGAGCGGGAAGGCGCGCTGTGGTTCAAGACCAGCGAATTCGGGGACGACAAAGATAGGGTCTTGATCAAGGGTGACAACACCTACACCTATTTCACGCCGGACATCGCCTACCACAAGGACAAGTTCGACCGGGGCTACGACGTCTACCTCAACGTGATGGGCGCCGACCACGGCGGCTACGTCCAGCGCCTCAAGGCGGCGGTGGCGGCCCTGGGCCACAACCCCGAGAAGCTGCACTTCCTGCTCATGCAGCTCGTCAACCTGAAGCGCGGCGGCGAGGTCGTCAACATGAGCAAGCGCACCGGGGAGTATGTCACGCTGCACGAGGTGATCGACGAGGTCGGCAAAGACGCGGCGCGCTTTTTCTTCATGATGCGCTCGCACAACGCGGCCCTGGACTTCGACCTCGAGCTCGCCAAGCAGCAGAGCGCGGAGAACCCCGTCTACTACATTCAGTATGCCCACGCGCGGATGTGCTCGATCTTCCGCAAGGCGGAGGAGGCTGGCTACCCGGCCCCCGAGGCCCTGGGCGAGGTGGATTTAAGCCCCTTGCAGCTCGAGGAGGAGATCGGCTTGGTCAAGACCTTGCTGAACTATCCCGAGACCTTGGCGGGGGCTGTACAGTATTACGAGCCGCACCGCGTGGCCTTTTACCTCTTGGATCTAGCCAAAACCTTCCAAAACTATTATACCCGCGCCAAGGGCGACGACCGCTACCGCGTGATCGGCCCGCAGCGCGAGACGACCTTGGCGAAGCTGTACTTGGTCAAGACCTTGCGCGAGGTCTTTCGTCACGGTCTCAATATCCTGGGCGTCTCGGCGCCGGAGAGCATGACGAGGGAGGAAGAGCTGTAAGGGCGAACCTTGTGTTCGCCCCACGTTCGCCGGATTGGGGAGGGCGAACACAAGGTTCGCCCCTACAAGACTTGAAAAATTGGTGATCCGCGCAACCCCCGTGGGGGCCGTTCGCAAGCTGCCACTGCGGATTCCGCATGAGGTCCGACCGTGACCGTATAGATTCCCACGAAAAGAAGCGGGCTCTCCCGAGGTTTCTATGGAAGAAAAATATCCGATAAAATTCTCCCTCAGCCAATTTATCTTATTGTTGGGCGTCGAGGTGGTGGTGCTCTCGCTGGTCTTCCTCTTGGGGGCCCGCTTCGGCAAGACGATCTTCCCCGAGCCGGCCCAACCCTTGGCGGCCCAGCAGCGGGCCTTCCAAGACCTGGCGCCTCCCGCGCCCAAGGCGGCCAAGGCGCCGCCGCAGCACGACAAGCTGGTCGACACGGAAGAGGGCGCCGAAGGGGCGGTTCCCGGGGAAGGGGAAGAGGCGAATCAAGACATCCCCACCTATCATGTGGGCGCCGACGGCTCCACCCGGCCCGCGCCGCGGCAGGAACCGGTCCAAGAAAATCTCGCCGTCAATAAAAGCCTGATCGCCACCAACGTCGACAAGAACACGATGGTGCGCTTCAAATCGAGCGGCAACAGCAAGTTCTCGATCCAGGTCGCGCAGTTCTTCGACGAGCTGCTCGCCTCCCGCGAGATCACCAAGCTCAAGTCCAAGGGCTACGAGGCCTACCTGGTCATCGACCAGCGCGGCTCCACGCCCTCCTTCGACGTCCGAGTCGGCAGCTTCGGCGACCGCAAGCTGGCCGAGGACTTCGCGGCGAAGATGAGCAACCAGGAGAACGTCGAGTTGCGCGTGGTGCAGGCGGAGTAGGGCTTGGCGCGCGCGGCGAAGTTTCCTTGAAAGAGCCTGCTCCGAGCTTGGCCAAGATCTTCTTCCGCTGTTTTTCAGCCCTTTAATATATTGATATTATTGAATAATAATGTTTAGTATGAAATTTCTTTGCCAAGCACCGAAATTTCACACCTCATTGTTGGTGCTTGAAAAATTGCTTTTCGTGGTGCCTGGCCGGAAACCTCTATTCCTGGCATAGGCCTTGCTTATTTCCCCAACGTCGGCGTTTTTGCCGGTCTTTTGGGGAGCCAATTCCCCAAAATGTAGGGAACCCCGTCCGCAACACTCCACGGGTGGGGAATTGGGGCATCACATGGGCTCGAAGTCGATGGCCGTTCAGGCCGGTGGAGTGTCTTTTTCATATTCTTCCGTTATTGAGGAAATCGCCGGTAAGATCGAGGACTCCGGGTCCAGTCTCAGCTTTCTTTGGGACAAGCTTCCCGAATCTCTAAAAATCTCGGCCCAAAGCCGCCTGTCGAATCTATTCGGCGATGCCTCTCGGCTGATGCGATCGTCGTGTCCGATCCAAGAAGAAACGTCCGAGCCGCACCAGACCCTGCTGGAAGACCCGGTGAGCGAGGCGCCCACGACCGAGGTCTTGCTTCAATATTACGCCGAACAATTCGTCGAGGCCGAAGAGCTGATCGCGATTTCCTTCGAGAAGCCGGAGGTCCTGGCGAGCTACGGACTGAGCCCCGAGCAGCTGCGCGCCGAGGCCCTACAGTTGGGCGAGGTGGTCGTCGCCCAGGCCAAGGAGAGCGCCGATCCCGAAGTGGCCCGCCGGCTGGGTTATTACCAAATCCTCAAAAATCGCCTCGAGAATACCCTGGAAGAAGACCGAGTTGCCAAAATCGCCGATGAGGAGGCCCGGCAGAAGGCCTTCGTGCAATTGCAGGGCAAGCGAAGCGACGACATCCAGATACTGAAGGGAATGTACGCCGTGGGTCTGCCGGAGGCGACGGAGCTCTTGATCCGGGAGACCCAGCTGAAGGCCCTGGATGTCTGGGTGAGCTACGAGGACGAGCGCAAGAAGCTGACGCCGGAAAAGCAGGCGGTCCTGCGCAAGGTCGCGGAGCTGGTGGTGACGGGGAAGGCCCAGACCCTGGCCACGGCGGTCGGGCTGCTCCAACAAAATCCGGAGGGTTTATCCGAGGCGTCCCGGGCCTACCTTGGGGAGCTCCAAGACGAGAAACTGATCGGGAAGTTATTGGAGTACACGAAGGATTTTCCCTATTCGGGCGACTTCGTGGAGGCGGGCTATCACTCCCCGGCGCACGTGGCCTTGTTGCTGCAGACCGAAGGCGGCCTCGGGCGGACGGCCTACGAGCTGTACCAGCTGATCCAGAGGATGGATGTCGAGGGGAAGGCGACGGAATTGGTGACCTCGAATATCGTGGCCTTGGAAGGGCGGGGGAGTTTCGCCTCGGGATTTCTGCGCGGTGTGTACCATGTGATTCGGTCGACCAGCCTGCCGGAGGTGGCATTTTTCCAGGTGGCGCCGCTCACTTTGTCTCTGCGCCTGGCGGGGAAGGCGCAGTTGGGCGCCTTGGCGGCACTGGGGGCGAGGGGGGTTACGGGCCGCAAGGCGATTGCCCTGGGGTGGACGACGCGCTTCGCGGTGGCGGGCGGGGCGATGTTCGGGATCCATACCGGCGCGGATGTCGGCAAGGCCTTGATCGCGGGAAAAGAAGTCACCGAGGTTCTGGAACCGAAGCATTTGGGTTGGAATCTTCTCTCGAGCATCCTCTCGATCGCCGGAATCGAGCTGATGGGAAAGCTGGGAACGGCGCTGGGGCTCAAGGTGGCGCCAAAGCTGAAGCTGGCGACGGTCCAAAACGGCCAATGGGCCCTGACCGGAGGCGGAGCGGCCTTGACGAAGGGCATGCACCATCTCTTTGCGTATTCGGGGATGACCGGCAGCGCCTGGCTGATGCAGGGCGGGATCGACGGCGAGACGGCAGGCCGGAGTTTGGTGGATTACTGGGCCTTCCCGGCGGCGAGCAAGCTCAATGAGGTATTCTTCCCGGCGATGACGAAGGGCGGCATGAAGCAGCATGCGGCGATCGCCAAGGCCGAGTCAGGCCTCCTGAAACAGGCGTTGATGCAGGCGATCAAGGCCGATGCGGCGCGCCAACGCGGCGCACTGCAGGGAGCGGCGGGAATGATCGGCGGCCTGGCGCTGCTGTACCCGGGCATGGCGGAAGCGATGGCGAAGCAGCCGGGCGGGATGGGTTCGGTGCCTTGGTGGGCCTGGTTGGCGGCCGGGGCCTTGCCTTTTCTGGGAATGGCCAAGGTCCGGAAGGAAGATTTTATCCGTCCCGGCAATGACCGGGCCAATGGCCAGGCGAAATGGGTCGCCGACCAGATCAAGGCTCGGTTGTGGAACGATTTCGGCATCGAGCGCGACCCGAAGGTCATCGAAAAAAAGGTCGAGCAGGAATTTATCCATTACAAAAAGAAGGGGCATCAGCGTCACAACGACAACGTCGATCCGGAAAGTTTTCCTGAGATCGTCGAAAACCTAGTGTCCTATTTCTCCGGAAAGGCCCAATCGGGAGGCCGGTCGCAGGTCTCCGGGACCCAATCGGACAGTCTCTACGTCAGCATTGCCCAGCAAGGACCGTCGCGGGCAGCCTCCAAGGAGGCCTGGGCGAAACTGAGCCGGGAGCAACGCGGGGCTCTCGAGGAGCGCGTCGCTCGGGAGCTGGAGGTCGAAGGCCGCAAGATCCTCGACATGTACGGCTATGAATCGTTCGAGACGGTGGAGCGGGAAATGCTTTTCATGGTGATGGAGGAGGTCGTCGCGCGGAAGGAAAAACTCTTCGAGGGCGTGCTCTCCGGCGCTTCTCAGGGAAATTCGTTCGGCGCATGGAAGACGGCATTGGGTTGGTTGGGGGTCACCGCGGGGTTGACGGTCTTGTTGGATCCCGCGCAGGCCTTCGCAGCGACCGAGACGATGACCAGGGGCGGCGCGGGGGAAGCAGTCGCCGGTCTTGTGGCGGCCATGATTCCCCTCGCCGTGGTTTTGAAGCGGGCCGGTTCCCAAGGCCCCTTCCTGGTCGAGGCTCCCTCTAAATCCTCCCGGGAATTTTTTGTCGGGAAAAACGCCAAGGGGGAGCTTTCCGCCGTAGAGCCCGAGATGGCCGGCGGCCTGTCCGAGACCTTGCTGAGATTCCGTTTTGAGGAAGGCAAGGGATGGGTGGCGACGGCCCTGGGCAGGGACCCTTGGCACAACGGCGAGACTCCCGTGGATCCCGAGAATTTCCCGGTGAAAAAATTGGACGGGATCCGGATTTCGGAGTTGGTGCTGAACTTCAGGGCGGGGGACCCGACGACGGGGAGTCCGGCCGTGGGTGCTTTGGATATCCCGGCGGAGAGTTTCTATTCGCGCTTGCCGGAGGCGATCGCCGCAGAATTTGTCCAGACCGAGTCCGCATTGCTTAAAATTGGTGGAAGAATCTCCCGGATTCGCGAGGGGTTTGGAGCGCTTCAGGAAAAATTTCTGGCTCTGGAAGAAGGCCGGGCCGTTTTTTACCAATCGATATTCGCCGACATTCGTCGCATGGCAGACAAAGGGGCCGAATTGGGCTGGAACCCGGAAGGCATCGTCGGGTTTATTAATCATTGCCTCGTTTCGGGGCTAGATATCTCTTCGACCAGTTTTCGGAAACCTGAATACGCCTACGTAGCGTCTTTCAAACTCGATACCTTAAGGAGTTTTTTTTCCTTGATCGCCGCTTCGGTGGGGAACACCTCATTGGAAAACGGGGTAAACGGTATCAAGGTGCTAACTCAGATATTCCTGTTGTTTGCCTCTAGAGGGGGCGACATGATTCTTCGATCCGTGGAAGATGCGACAAGTCGCCATCGAGTTTCTCTGGACATCGGCGAACTCCGTAGTCTCCTTAACTTGGTCATTGAGTTGGAAAACCTCCATCCGGGGGTTGGAATAACAACGATCGACCAAATCCTCCTTGCGATCGGAAATAAGGCGCTCCCTGGGGATGTGAAGTCCGCCCAGGAGGAGATCTTGAAGCATGTCGCGATTTGGGGCGGCTTTAACGCCGAGGTGTTTGAGAAGTATGCGCTTGAGATCGTCAAGGCCTCGGATGGGGAGCACATCTTGATTCAACAAAGGCCGGACCCTTCCGCCGGCGTCGCCGCCTCCAAGATGGATATCGTGAGTCCCCTCATTAAGACGGAAACCTTTCTCGAAGAATTGTTCGACTTTTTGCGCCAACAACTGGGCTCCGCGGAATTTAAGAAGGCTACGGAGCAGGGGACGAATATCGCCTATCCCTTGTCGTCGTTGGTAGATTTAGCCCTCTTGTCCAATCCAGCGGACGAGTTGGCGAAAAAATTCCAGTTCTATTTGGGAAGGCCCGTTTTTCTCGGGAAGGATACCTTCCGAGTGAAATTCGTTCCCGCTTTGGGGGCGTATTCCGAGCCATACGCGGTTTTTGAGGGCGTGGGCGCTTCCTCTAAAAAGTTCATTAAGGTGAAATATATTAAAGATATTGAAGAACTAGAAGAAGCTATTAGAATTCTTCAGGGCTTGAATCGGGATTCCTTGGGTGAAAACCTTGAGGATCGTTACGCGTGGACTGTGGATTTCGAAGATTTGCTGCTTTATCGGAAGGACTAAAGCCGGCTCCCCAGATATTTGAGGGGATCCCTTCGCGCCTGGGATGGAAGATGGCTGGCACAGGCGACCGATAAGGTCTAAGATGTAAAAAGATATAAAACGAGGGCCGGAACGAAGCGGGAGGGACGATGAAAACCAAGACCAAACTGTCGTGGATGTTGTTGTTCACCTGCTTGCTGATCACGCCCTCGGCCCGGGGACAGGAGCCCCTCAAGGCCGTGGTCACCGACCTTTGTGCCTCGCCCCGCTTCGAGGAAATTATCGCGGCTATCGAATGCAAACGCAAAGCCTGCCCCGATCCCGACGGCGCCAAGGACGCTCTGTATGCGAGGGCCTGCACCGAGGTCGATCCGGAGGCGGCGAATGTGCTGGGCGCCGTCAGCGTGCGGGACGACGGGAATTTACAGAACCAACGATCGGTCTTGAGACGGATCAATGAAAGCTACGACCTGATCGAGGCCCTCGAGGTCACCCGCCTCGAGAAGCCCGTCAAAATCACGACCCTCGAGCCCTGCGATTGCCTCGCCAAGATCGCGGCCAAGACCCCATGCAAGGTCGAACTCTGTCCGAAGGAGACTCAAGTCCCACCCCCCGCGAATCCCCCGCCCAATGACGAGGCCCGCCCGGAGCGGCCTGAAAAAGATATTGCCCCGGAAAAGTCGGACGCCTCGCTGCAAGGCGGGAGTTTTTGCGCGCTCAATCTTCATGGCGTCGCCGCCGGGAGCGGCTGGGGTTGGCTGGCCCTGCTGGGAGGTTCCGGCCTGTGGATCCACCGGCGTCGCCGAATCCTATAATCCCGAGGTTGATGCAATTTTCAGCCTCGACTAATTATACTGGAATATGGTCCATATTTATCGTATAAAAATGGACCATGTACTGTCGCTTATTAAGTCCATCAAAAAACAATAGTTTTTTCCTGTTCGGCGCCCGCGGGACGGGCAAATCCACCTTTCTAAAGAAGTTTTTTTCGGCGGAAAAAACGCTCTGGATCGATCTCTTGGATCCCCTTCAAGAGGACGCCCTAGCTCGCGAGCCTGCCGAGTTTTACCGGAGGGCTGAGGCGGTCAAGCATCAGGTCTCTTGGGTCGTGGTGGATGAGGTGCAGAAGGTTCCGAGGTTGCTGGACTCCGTGCATCGCCTCATCGAAAGTACGCCGCTTAAATTCGCGCTCACCGGTTCCAGCGCACGGAAGCTGAAGCGCGGGGCTGCGAACTTGCTGGCGGGTAGGGCGTTTCTGAACTATATATTTCCCTTGGTGCATCTTGAGATGGGGGAAAGTTTCGATCTTTTTTCCGCCCTGCATTGGGGGACCCTGCCTCGCGTCACCCAGTTGTCCGCCGACGAGGAAAAGCGGGATTACCTTCGCGCCTACGCCTTGACTTATCTCAAGGAGGAAATTTGGGGAGAGCAGATCGTTCGACAACTCGATCCCTTTCGGAGGTTTCTTCCGGTCGCTGCGCAAAGCTGCGGCGAAATCCTGAATTTCACGAAGATAGCGCGAGACGTCGGCGTCGACGTTAAGACGGCCCAGTCCTATTTTGAGATATTGGAAGACACCTTGGTCGGCTTTTTTCTGCAGCCTTACCACCGGTCGATTCGCAAGCAACAGCGGCAAAGCCCTAAGTTTTTTTTCTTCGACCTGGGGATCAAGCGCGCCTTGGATGGATCCATCGTGCAGCCTCCGGTTCCGAATAACTATGGGTTTGGCAGACTCTTTGAGCATTTTTTGATCTTGGAGATGCACCGCCTCAATGATTATCGGAAACGAGACTATCGTTTTTCCTATTTATTGACCAAGGATCACGCCGAAATCGACTTGATCGTCGAACGCCCGGGCTTGTCCACGGCGCTTGTAGAGATCAAGTCCAGCGAGCGCGTGGATGAACGCGACACCAAGTCCTTGGCGCGTTTTCTGCCTGAATTCAAAAAGGGAGAGGCTTACTGTTTGTCACGAGACCCGCATCCAAAAAAAATCGACCAGGTGTGGGCCTTGCCCTGGGAATTGGGCATCAAGGAACTGGGCCTGGCCTAATCTTCAGGACCATTGACACTACGTATATGGTCATTTATGGTCGGCTTCCCATGGCCCAGCGCAAGAAAATCAGCACGACCGTCTATATCACCGAAGAGCAGAACGAAAAGCTCAAGGCCTTAAACGACAAGACGAAGGTCCCCATCGCCGAATACATCCGCCAGGGGATCGACCTGATCCTCGACAAGCACAAGGCCGAGCTGCCGGGGGAGCAACTCGGGCTTTACGACCGGACGGAAGGCAAGTAGAGAGCCCACCATGCCCGAAGTCCCCGCCCTGAAGAATATCCGCAATTTCTCGATCATCGCCCACATCGACCACGGGAAGTCCACGCTCGCCGACCGCCTGCTCGAGTTCACCGGGGCCTTGAGCTCCCGCGAGATGCAGGACCAGTTCTTGGACAAGCTCGAGCTCGAGCGCGAGCGCGGCATCACGATCAAGGCCCAGACCGTCCGCCTCAACTACAAGGCCAAGGACGGCCAGACCTACATCCTCAACCTGATCGACACCCCGGGCCACGTCGATTTCCACTACGAGGTCTCGCGCTCGCTGGCCGCCTGCGAGGGCGCCATCCTGGTGGTCGACGCCTCCCAAGGCATCCAGGCCCAGACCTTGGCCAACGTCTACGTCGCCATCGACAACAACCTCGAGATCTTCCCGGTCTTGAACAAGATCGACCTCCCGGCGGCCGACCCGGCCCGGGTCAAGAAAGAGATCGAAGAAGTCATCGGCCTCGACACCACCTACGCCGTCGAGGCCAGCGCCAAGTCGGGCATCGGCATCGAGGACATCCTCGAGCACGTCGTGACGGTATTTCCGCCGCCGAAGGGAAGTCCCGAGAACCCCCTGCAGGGCCTCATCTTCGATTCCTGGTTCGACCCCTACCAAGGCGTCGTCGTCCTGATGCGCGTGATGGAAGGAACGGTGAAAAAGGGCGACGAGATCCTCTTCATGGCCACGGGCAAGAAGCACCCCATCGACCAGCTGGGCGTCTTCACGCCCCACGGCGTCGAGGTCGCGTCGCTCGGCGCGGGGGAGGTCGGATTCTTCACCGCGGCGATCAAGGACATCCACGACATCAAGATCGGCGATACCGTCACGCACGCCGGCCGGCCGGCGGCCCAAGCCCTGGCGGGATTCAAGGAAGTGAAGCCGATGGTGTTTTGCGGGATCTACCCGACCGATTCGGCCGAGTACGAAAACTTGCGTTACTCCCTGGAGAAGCTCCGCCTCAACGACGCCAGCTTCCAGTACGAGCCCGAGACCTCGCTGGCCTTGGGCTTCGGCTTCCGCTGCGGCTTTTTGGGTCTGCTCCACATGGAGATCATCCAAGAGCGCCTCGAGCGCGAGTACAACCTCAACCTGATCTCCACCGCTCCGACCGTCGTCTACAAGGTGCAGACGGTGCAAGGCGAGGAGCTGACGATCGACAACCCCGCCAAGATGCCCGCGACCCAGGACATCGAGAGCATCCAGGAGCCCTACATCAAGGCGACCATCCACATCCCCGTGGAGTATATCGGCGCCATCATCCAGCTCTGCGAGGGGCGCCGCGGCACCCAGATCAAGATGGATTACCTGACGCCGACCCACGTCGCCCTCGAGTACGAGCTGCCCTTGAGTGAGATCGTCTTCGATTTCTACGACAAGCTGAAGAGCCTGAGCAAGGGCTACGCCTCCTTCGACTACGAGCTCCTGGGCTACCGCGGCAGCGAATTGGTCAAGCTCAACATTATGATCAACGGGGACGTGGTCGACGCCCTCTCGGTCATCCTGCACCGCGACAAGGCCTACCAGCGGGGCCGCGAGCTCTGCGAGAAGCTGCGCGAGATCATTCCTAGGCAGCAGTACGAGGTGGCGATCCAGGCGGCCCTGGGCGGCCGCATCCTGGCGCGCGAGACGATCAAAGCGATGCGCAAGAACGTCCTGGCCAAGTGCTACGGCGGCGACATCACCCGCAAGCGCAAGCTTTTGGAGAAACAAAAAGAGGGGAAGAAGCGTATGAAGCAGGTCGGCAACGTCGAGATTCCCCAAGAGGCCTTCCTGGCCGCGTTGAAGATTGATTAAGGGAAAGGCATTTCATGGAAAACAAATTCGAAGCCTCGATCGCAAACCCCCCGGCCCGCAAGGCCGCCAAAGAGAAATCCAAGACCCGCGAGTACGTCGAGGCCCTGCTCACCGCCGTCTTCATCGCCCTGTTCCTCCGCTCCTTCGTGGTCGAGGCCTTCAAGATCCCCAGCGGCTCGATGATCCCCACCCTGATGGTGGGCGACCATATCTTCGTCAACAAGTTCATCTACGGGATCCGCGTCCCCTTCACCAGCCGCTGGCTCTGGAAATACAAAGACCCGCAGCGCGGCGAGCCCATCGTCTTCATCTACCCGAAGGAGCCCGGCCTCGATTACATCAAGCGCGTGGTGGGCCTGCCCGGCGACCGCGTCCTGGTCGACGGCGACGACGTCTACGTCAACGGCGAGAAGCTCCCGACCGTCCAGGTGCCGGTGCTGGGCAAGAGCGCCAAAAACCCGCGGCTGCTCGACCTCGAGCCCGTCGAGGCCTTCGGCGAACCCTCCAAGTTCAAGACGATCCCGGCCTTCGAGAATTGGGAATATTTTCGCGTCTACCTCGAGAAGCTCGGCGAGCGCGTCCACTTGAAGCAGGAGGCCCCGCAGCACTACGAGGAGCGGAAGGAATACGTCGTGCCCGCCGACCACCTCTTCGTGATGGGCGACAACCGCGACAATTCCCAGGACTCGCGCTTTTGGGGTTTTGTGCCGATCGCCAACGTCAAGGGGCGGGCGATGTTCATCTGGCTCTCGCTGCGTTACCAAAACGATCGGCCGGAGGAGGGGATCGCGGGTTTTCGTTGGGATCGCTTCGGTCGTTGGATTCAGTGAGGTGCGGCCTCTCGCTTCCCGGGGACATATACCCCTTCGCTTTTTTCCCGGGGACTCGGCAAGGCCAAACTTGCTTTGGCCGCGCAGCAAACCCGCCAGGGTTTGCGGAGTGTATAGCCGGTCCTGGGAAAGGTCGAGAAGTCGAAGATATATAAGGCTTTAAGGTGTTCGACTTCTCGAAACCCGCTCAGGGGTATATGTCCCCGGGAAGCGAGAGGCCGGATTATTATAGTCTTGGTCAGGAAGGGGCATTGTTAGGTAGTCGTATGGGGGGGCGTTATATTACAATCTTTCGCGTCCTATTATGAAACCAGGCAAGAAAAAATGGCGAGTCCTTTCAAGTAGTTCCACAGACAGCGCCCCTCCGGCGCCGCCCGTGGATTGGACCAAGCTCGATCCGGAAAACCTCTCCAATCCCGCCCTCTTCATCAACCGCGAGCTGAGCTGGCTCGAGTTCAACCAGCGCGTCCTCGATCAGGTCTACGACGCCTCGCTGCCGCTGCTCGAGCGCATCAAATTCTTGGCCATCGTCGGCACTAACCTCGACGAATTCTTCATGATCCGCATGGCGACCCTGCTCAAGAAGATCCGCGCCGGGATCGAGGACGTCAGCCTCGACGGCATGAGCGCCCGCCAGCAGATCCGGGCCGTGCGCGACCGCGCCTTCAAGATGATGAAGGACCAGAGCGAGGCCTGGGAAAAGCTCCTGCGCCCCGCGCTCGAGAAGAATTGGGTCCATTTCCTCGAGATTCCGCAGTACACGCCGGCGGTGCAGGAATATTTAAAAGATTATTTCAAAAAGCAGATCTTCCCGGTCCTGACGCCGCTCGCCTTCGACCCCGCGCATCCTTTCCCCCACATCTCGAACCTCAGCATGAATTTCGCGGTGGGCTTGCAGCACGAGGGGGAACGCAAGTTCGCCCGGGTCAAGATCCCCAGCATGCTGCCGCGCTTCATCCCCATCCCCGAGGCGATCGGCACCAAGCCGGGCCAGAGCTTCGTCTTCCTCGAGGACGTCATCCGCAGCAACATCGGCGAGCTCTTTCCGGGCATCTCGGTGGAAGAGGTCTACCTGTTCCGCGTCATCCGCGACACCGATTTGGTGATCCAAGAGGACGAGGCCGACGACCTGCTCGAGTCCGTCGACAAGAGCCTGAAGCAGATCCGCTACGGCGCGGTCTCGCTGCTCAAGGTCGAGGCGGCCATGCCCGAGCGCATCCTGGACATTCTGCTCGAGAACTTCCAGATCCGCGAGGACGTCCTGATGCGCAAGGAGACGCGCATGTTCTTCGGCGACTGGTGGGCCCTTACCAAGCTGCACCTGCCGCAGCTGAAATTCCCGCCCTTCTCGCCGCGCGTCCTCTTCCCCTACGAGGAGAAGGACAAGCTCTTCGAGCAGATCCGCTACGGCGACTACCTGGTGCACCACCCCTACGAGTCCTTCACCTCCGTCGAGTCCTTCCTGCGCGCCGCGGTGGACGATCCCCAGGTCATCGCCATCAAGATGACCCTCTACCGTATCGGCCCCAACTCGCCCATCGTCGACCAGCTGATCGAGGCGGCGGAAGAGGGCAAGCAGGTCGCGGCGGTGGTCGAGCTGAAGGCCCGGTTCGACGAGCGCAACAACATCGTCTGGGCCAACCGGCTCGACGAGGTCGGCGTCCACGTCAACTACGGGCTGGTCAACCTCAAGACCCACGCCAAGCTCTGCATGGTGGTGCGCAAGGAGGGCGACGGCATCCGGCGCTACCTGCATGTCGGCACCGGCAACTACAACCGGATGACCGCGCAGGTCTATACCGACTTGGGGCTCTTCACCGCCGATCCCGAGATCGCCGAGGACGTCTCCGAGGTCTTCAACTACCTGACCGGCTACTCCAACAAGCGGAATTTCAGGAAATTGCTGGTGGCCCCCATCAACCTGCGCTCCGGGCTGATCGCCCTTATCGAGCGCGAGGCCGAACACGCCCGCGCGGGCCGCCCGGCGCGGCTTATCCTCAAGTGCAACCACGTCGCCGATTCGCGCATCATCCAAAGCCTCTACCGCGCCTCGCAGGCGGGAGTGAAGATCGACATGATCGTCCGCGGCGTCTGCTGCCTGCGCCCGGGCCTTCCGGGGATCAGCGACAACATTCGAGTGATCTCGATCGTCGGGCGTTTCCTCGAGCACCATCGCATCTATTATTTCCAAAACGGAGGCGAGGAGGAGATCTTCTTCGGCAGCGCGGACCTGATGGAGCGCAACCTCGACCACCGCGTCGAGACCCTCTGTCCCATCCTCAACGCCGAGCTACGCGACCAGCTCCGGATGAACGTCCTCGAGGTCATGCTGCAGGACAACGTCCGCGCGAGCCGCCTGCACTACGACGGGCATTACGCAAAGGTCGTACGCGATTCCGAGCAGGCGCCCGTCATCGATTCCCAGTCCATCTTGTTGGATTGGTATACCTCCAAGCGCAGCTCCCTCCCGGAGGCGGGAGCTTAATCCTCGATCCAACCCCATAAATTCCGCCAACCGGGCCGGCGGGCCGGCGAGGCCGGGTGCGCCTGCGGCGGGCTGGAGGCCAGCGGCTGCGGACGGGGCGGCAGCGGGGGAGGCGGAGGTGGGGGCGGAGGAGGCGGCGGCACCGCCCGATCGTGGTTCGGGAGCAGGGGGCCGGTCCGCCATTCGGCGAAGCTTCCCTCGATGGGAGACAGGCGCAACTGGCCCGGCGCAAAGCTTCGGCCGTGGCTGTCCATCGGAAAGTTCAGTTGGTAAACCCCCGACATCAAGAGGACCTGCGATCCGTGGGCGAAACGGCGGTTTCCGACGGCGAGGCCGTGCGGGGCTTCGACCAGGAGGACGTAGCGCGGATGGCCCTCGTGCGAGCCGATGGAAATGCGGAAATGATTGCGCGAGATGAAGGGAGCGGTGAACAGTTCCGGCTGGTGGATCGTCCGGAAGTCGATGGAACCCTCGGGCCCGGGAAGCGGGTGTGCCAATCCACTCCGTCGTAATGTGGTCGAGCGCCGGCGTCGCCGCGGGCCGATCGGCGGCTGCAGATAGAGGCGGTAGCTGCGTGCGCTCCGGGCCCTCCCCGCCGACGGCGACGAAGACCCTCTTCGCCGATCTCCGACGACCGGGTTGTTACCGTGGCCCGGAGGAGCGACGTTCTCCCGCGCCGTCCCCGAGCGAGCGGATCACCCCGACCGGCGTCTCGCCGGCCCGCCAGGCGGAACAGCGACTCCTCCCCCGTGCGGATCAGGCGGAAACGTCCCAGGGCCAGGCGCGCCTTCCCCGGGGCGAGGAGATCGGCGGATGGGCGGCCTCTGATTTTGCAATTTTGAAAGTGGACGGGCTCGACCCGGTTGCCGATCCCGAGGGTGTCCCCGCTTGCAGGGGCGTCGCGCCCCCCTCCGAGGGATGGGGTGCCACACTCGCCGTCGCGGTAGTACCAGCTGCCGTGGAAGTCCTGCAGCTCCGGGTTCAGCGTTCGCGCCCGGCTGAGGTTGCGCGCCAAGAGCTGTCCGTCCTCGCCCAAGCGCAGCTCGAGATGGGCCCGGCTCAGGGTGCGGCTTTTGGGTCCTCGGACAGGGAAGTCCGCGCGGCCGAGGATGCGTGCCGGCCCCGGGGCAATTCGCCCGGTTGCCCCGCCTTGCCCGCGTTCGCGAAGATCGGGAAGACCGTCAGGCAAGGGGCGATTCCTCGCGGAAATCGGCACGGGATGCGCCCCGGGCCGGTCGAACGCGGGGTCAGGGGGCGTCACGCGGGGCCTCGCTGGCGGTGTTCGCGGGGAGGCGGAGGACGCTCGCGTTCTAAAAAACGATGACGACCGGACGAGAAGGCTCCGGAGGCGGAGAGCTCGGGCGCGGCGACCGGAGGCCGCGGCGGCACTTCCTCCGGGGTCGCCAGACGCAAGGAGGCGCGGCGCCCCGTCACGAAGAGCTGCGGGATTCTACCTTCCGCCAAGGCTCGATGGTAGCGCTCCAGGATGCCCGGATGGCGGACCTCCCCGCGGGCGAGCAGCCGCGACAGCAGCGCCTCGCGCCCGGCGAGCGCCGGCTCGCGCGCCACGAGGGCGGGGACGAGCTCGTTTAAGCGCGCGGCGCGGTGCGGTCCCAATTGGCCGGCGAAGCCGAGCGTACGGCCCCGCAGGTGCCGCAGTCCCGCCGCGCCGAACTCCCACATCGCGATCGAGAGGACGTTTTCCGCGACCTCCTCGCCCGACAGCGACCACTGGCCGCCGAACACCCCGCGGCCGAGGAAACCCAGGCCCAGGGCGGTCGCGCCGCCGAAGGCGACGGTGCCGGCGTGGACCGCGAGCTCCCGCGGGCGAATGCCGTCGGCGACCAGGAAGGGGTCCCGCGCGCCGGCGGCCAGGCGGTTCTGCAAGATCCGCGAGAAGGGGATGGTGAGCCCGAAGGTGACGAGGTTGATCCCCGCGCTCGCGCCGAAGTCGCGCCAGAAGTGCGTGTTCAGTCCTTGCCCGTAGCGATCCAGGTTGTGGGTGCCGGCGCCGAACGCGCTCAAGGCGGTGCCGACGCCGAGCCCCGTCGCCACGGAACCCCAAGGGGTCAAAGACCCGCGCGCGACCAAGGGAATGCCGCGCAGGGCCAGGGAGCCGCCGGCGCCGGCCCGGGCGATCAGGAGGCTGGGGAGAAATTCCGCGGCGAGGATTCCCGCGCCCAAGGAGACCAAGTTGGAGGCGGAGAAGAGGTGGCCGAGCATCCGTCGGGTCCGAAATTCTGTTCCGTCCGTGCGTTCGCGCAGGGCCCGGCCGCGGGCCCGGAGCTCGGCGGGGACGCCGCCGTCCGGCAGGCTCTCCTCGACGGCGCCGAACAAGGCGTGCAGTGCGAAGGTCTCGTGGTCGGAGGCCTCCGGAAGCCGTCCTTGCCAGGCCTCGAGGAGCTCGCCGGCCATGCCCGCGGCCGGGTGGGGAGCGTCGCCGTCGCTTTGCAGCAGGCGGAGCAGGCCTTGGACAGGACGGTCCGGATGCCGGCTCTGGTAATCGCGCAGCTGTTCGATGCCTTGGGCTCGGCGGCGCAGGAGCTCGCGCCCCGGCAGGGAGCCCGTCAATCCCAGTTCGGCGCTCAGGTCGGGAAATCGCTGGATCTCGGATTCGATTCGCAGCAGGGGGTGGTGGCGGCGGTTCGCCTCGAGGATGCCGGGAAGCAGGTTGCGGCCGATGCCGTAGCCGAGGCGGTCGACGTGCAGGGCGGTCTCCCGCGCGGCGGCCGTGAGCTCGGCCAGCCCCAGCGTCCCGCGGGCCTCGGTCAGCATGCGGGCGACCTCGGCGTTCCGAATCTGCGCCTGGTTCAGCTCCGCGACGAGGCCGGCCTGCGCGCCGGGCGAGCGCATTTGGCGGAGCAATTCTTCCAAGCCCCATTCCGGGTGCCGCAACGCGAGGGCAGTCAGGACCGCGCTGAAGCCGCGGTAGCGCAGGCGGAGCGCGGCCTCCTCCTCCTCGTTGGCCCGGTCCAGCGAGGCGGCGGCCAAGATGAGCCACTCGAGCGCCTGGGCGTTGAGGGAGACGGCCCGCCCCTCGAGCAGGGAGGGAGCGTCGAAATGCCTCAGTTGCGCCACGATTTCGGGGTCCTCCAAAAGGACGCGTTCGGCCCGGGCATGCCAGCTGGTGTCAATCTCGGTCGGAGGATGGGCGCTCAAGTGATCGGCCAAGGCCAGGGCGTGTCGGCGCTGCGCGGCCCTGTCGCCGCTGTAGAGGGCGCGGCGCAGGCCGAGGATCTCCGCGACCCCGCGCAGGCGGGGGAGCAGCGGGTAGGACTCCGCGGCCAGCCGGGCGTGGTAGCCCTGAAGCTGGGCGTCGACCTCGTCCAGGGCGGCGGCGAGCGTCGTCCGGAGCTCCTCCGCGTTTTCCGGCAAGGCGGCGCCGGCGGGAGGCCTTTGGAAGTGGCTTAAGTAGGTATGCCCGATCCGCGCGGCGGCGAACAGGAAGCGGAGTCGCTCCTCGGTGCCCAGGTCGGGCGCGTATTGGAGGAAATTGGAGTACTCCTCGAGCGTGGCGACGAACATCCGTGTCAAGGCGGGGACTCGGTCGCCCGCCGCGCGCTGCAGCAGGGCGAATTGCCCGGTCAGTGCGTCGTAATAGCGGACGCGCTCCCCGCGGCGGCCCGCGGTCAGCGAGTCGCGGACGAAGATCTCCAGCTGGCGGTCGTTCATCTCCCGGTAGTTCCCCGCCAGGTCGGGGCGGTAGCGCAGCGCCGGCTCCAGCGCGAATCGGTCGACCGCGCCCGCCCTCTCGATATCGCGGGAGTCTTCCTCGACGCGCGCCGCCGCCGCGCCGAGTCGCAGGCGCGCGGCGGCCTCGGGGTTCAAGTCAAGGTCGGGGAGGGGACGGGAAGATCCCAGGAAAAAATTTCGTGCCTCGCGCGGGGGCGTCATCGCTCAACCTCTCAATGCGTCCCGTCTTCCGCCGCGACGCCTTCCACGGAGGGATCGTAGCGCACGACCATCAGGACGACGTTGTCGGGGCTGGCGTTGCCGACGTGGTTGCCGCCGGTCGGGGCGTCGTAGATGCGGCCCTCGGCGTCGATGTAATGACCTGCGAAGCGACCGCTGCCGATCAAGGCGCGTTGGTCGTGGGCCAGGCCGCGGGCCAGGGTGCGGTAGAGATCCATCGTCGCCAAGGCCTCGGTTTGGATCGCGCGGCGCACCGGCTCGGCGCCCTCCAGGCCGCGGATGACGGAGGCCATTTGGTCGCGGCTGAACAGGGTGTGGACGCCGTCGCTCATCATCAGGAAGAGGTCGCCCGCTTGGGCGATAAAGGGCTGTCGGGCCCCGGAGACGTCCGAAGCCGGGATCGTCAATTCGCTGTTGAAGATGCCGCTGGGGATGCCGCTCTCCATGCGCCCGGTGATGGGAGGCGCCGCCTCGCGCGGGCCGCCGCCGAGACGCGTGAAGATGCCGCCGCCCACGGCGTTCATCCCCACCGTGTTGGTGACGCCCGGGGTGCGGGCGGCGCGCTGCAGGCCCGCCATGCTGGCCGGCAGGTAGGGCGCGATCACGTCGTAGGCGCCGCCTCCGTTGGGCCGGGCGATCCAGACCTGGGAGTCGCCGACGGTCGCCACCTCGACGCTGCCGTCCGGCTCGAGGCGCAGGGCGGTGGCGACGGTGTAGCTGTCGGTCGGGATCTCGACGTCGCGGCCCGCGGCCCGTTCGGCGCGCGCGGCCTCGATGGCGGCTTGCAGGTCCGAGAGGATCACCGGGTGGGCGTCGCGAAAGGCCTGGCCCAGGCTCACCGCGGGATCCGAGGCACGTTCTAGAATGACTTCGACCGCACGCGCGCTGGCCGCGTCGCCCGTCGAGCTGCCGCCCGCGCCGTCGGCGACTACGGCCACCAGGGAACCGTCGCCGGCGACCGCAAAGCCGTAAGCGTCCTCATTGCGCGGCGTCGCGTGCTTGCTTAAGCCCGTCTCCGTGAAGGCGGAGAGTTCTCCCACGCCCGGGATTATCGCCCAATGCTGGCCCTCGCGCAGCTGTCCGGGGGTGTTGGGGGAAATCACCGTGCGCCAATCGCCGGGATCGAGGATCTCGGCCATCAGCAGCGGGGCGTGGACGTCGGTCTCGGGATCGATCGCGGGCTGCGGGCCCGTTTCGTCCGCCCTCACGATCGCTCGGGGCGCGGTGGTCTCCGAGTCGTCGCCGTCGGCCGCGGCGACCGGGGGCCTGCCCTCGCCGTCTCCCTCCCCCGAGGCCGGCGGAGGATTTCCGTCCGGAGATCCGTCGCTCGGCGGCGTGCCGCCGCCGGGGCCCTCGGGTGGCGTCGGGCGCGCCTCGAAGCGGATGCGGCCGTTGCTTAAATCGATCGTGATCGTTCCGGCCTCCTGACCCTCCGAAGCGGGGACCTCGAGGACGATGCGCCGGGCCTCCGTATCGTGGACGCCGTGCAGGGCGATGCGATTGCGGGGCACGTTGCCGCTGGCCGGCAGGTTGTCGGCGATGACGTGCTCGGGCTCGCCGGTGGCCGGTCGGTGGCCCTCGCTGATTCCCAGGATCTTGCCGGATCTCCCGCCGAAGTACACGGTCACTTGCACGGGTCCCGTCTCGCCGTGGGCCGGCGTGGTCAGGACGCCCATGTGGGCGTTGGGTACGGTATGTCGGGTGATCCGCCGGGTCGACGAGTCCGCCGCGTCGTCGGCGTCCGCGTCGGAGGCGGGCTCGCGGCGCGAGGTGCGACGGCGTTCGGCGCCGCGAGGGCGTTCTTCCGCGGGCCGCGAGGCCCCGGTCTCGGCGCCCTCCCTCTCGGGCAGGCGGTGCTCGATGCGCCCGGTCTCCATGTCGAGGACGTATTCGCCCTCGACCCCTCTGGGGGCCGGGATCGTCAAGGTCTTGTCGTTGCCGTTGTAGCGGGCGCCGATTCTCAGGATGTTGCGCGGCGCGCCCTCGAGATCCGCCAGGGACTCGACGGACATCAGGTTGCTTAGGATTTCTCCGGTGTCGGCGTTGATCAGGAGGCTTAAATTGCCGTCGCGGTTCAGATCGCCGATCGCCTGATTGACTCGGGCCCGTGCGGCCTGGTTGAGCCGCTGCGGCAGCACGCGGGCGCCGAGCTCGGGGGTCCAGAGCAGGGGAACGGGCGAGCTGCGGTGCGCCTCGATCATGGGGGTCAGGTCGAGGACGCGCGGCGCGGTTTCCCGGCCGATGGGAGGCAGGCGCAGTTGGCGCGTCACCGGGTCGTAGGAGCAGTGCAGCGTGATCGCGCCTTCCGTGTCGCCCAGGGAGTGGGTATTGACGGCGACGATGCGTCCGGTCTCGGGACTGACCCGCACCTCCACGATCTCGTAGGGGTTGTTCGGGAGGAAACGCGGCAGGTAATCCGCGTCGGTGGAGGCCGCGTTTTCGATATGGTGACGGCGCATCGCCTCGAGGAGGCGGGCGCTGTAGCCCGCCGGAGCCACGCGGACGTTCTCGGAGGGGACGAAGTGCATGCGGAAGCTGCCGGGCCGGCCGACGATCTGGATGCGATGCCCCCGCAGGAAGCTATCCGTGTAGAGGTCGAGGCTGCCGGGGGCCGTGGTCTCCTGCAGCGCCAACTGGCGGGCCAGGTATTGGCGAAGCGGGGTCAGCTGCGGGCTGTCGGCGACGAGGCGCGCGGCGACCTCGTTGACCCGGGCGGCCCGCGCCGGTCCCAATTGGGTGAACAGGACGTTGAGTGCGGAGGAAGTCCTCCGGGCGGCGAAGTTGTTCAGCCAGGCGTAGGTCCGGTTCAAGCGGTTGCGGATCCCGGCGAAGCGGCCGGTGTTCTCGATGGGATGGTATTCCCGGGGCTCGAAGGGTCTCCGGCCCTCCAGCTCGGCGCCGAGTCCGACGCGGGTGCGGAAGCGGCGGAATCCCGCGGCGCCCACTTCCCAGGCCAGGATGGACAGGTAGTTCTCCGCGACCTCCTCATAGGACGGGGCGCTCCAGTGGCCGGTGTGCAGGCGGCGCCAGATCGTGCCGGCCCCCAGGGTCAGGGTGCCGCCGAACAGGGCGGTGCCGGCGTGCAGCGCGACGCGACGGCGCAGGGTTAGGTTGCCGATGGCGGCCGCATCCTCGGCGGCCGGCGTCAGCCAGCGCGCGAGGCCGTGGGAGAAGGGGATGGTGGCGCCGAAGACGACCGTGTTGGTCGCGGCGCTTTCGCCGAAGTCGCGCCAAAAATGGGTGGTCAGGCCCAGGCGGGAGCGGTCCATCGTGTGCAAGCCGGTGCCGACGAAGGACATGGCGAGGCCGGTGCCGATGCCGGTCAAGGCCGAACCGGCGAAGGTCAGTCGACCGGCGTTGACCAGGTTGACGCCGCGCAGGGCCAGACGGCCCGAGGTCCCGGCGCGGGCGATCAGCGCGGCCGGGAAGAGCTCGGTCAGGACGATGCCCGCGCCGAGCGTGGCCAGGCTTGAGCCGGAGCCCAGGTGCCCGAAGACGCGGCGGGTGCGGAAGTCGTAGCCCTCGACCCGGTTGACGAGGCTGCGCGCCTGGGTGCTCACCTCGCTCGGGACGCGGACGCCCTCGGAGACCTCCTGGGTCTGGGCGATCAACTGGAAGACCGCGTGCGCGGCGGCCAGCTCGTGGTCGGGCCGGTTGTTCAGGCCGTCTTGGTAGCTGTTGAGGACCTCTTGGAGCAGCTCCCCGATGTCCTGGGCGGGATTGGCCTCGGCTTGCAGCTGCCGCAGGATGCCTTGGACCGAGTCGTCCGGATGGCCGGCCCCGTATTCCTCCACCACCGAGACACCGAGGGGACCGCGACGGAACAGCTCGGCGGCGAGGCGGTGCAGGGCGTGCTCGTCGCGCAGCTGCGCGGCGTCGAGTCCCAGGGTGCGCAGCAGGCCGGGATGCGACCGCAGCGATTCGGCCAAGGAGGCGATGGGATTTTGCCGGCGATTCTCATCGAGGATGGCCATGAGCAGGCGGCTGCCGGCCCCCGTGCGCAGATTTTCGACGTGGGCGGCGGCCTCGCGGGCCCGGGTGATCCACTGCTCCAGCGAGACGTCGCCGCGGGCCTCCGTCAGCATGCTCTGGACCTCGGCGCTGTCGTGGGCCGCGTTCTCCAATTCCTGGCGGATCGCGTCGGCCTGGGCGGGGTTCCGCAGGTCGGCGAGCAGGTCGGCCAGGTTGAGCGAGGGCCTGGTCAAGGCGAGGATCCCGGCCACGGAGGAAAGCGCGCGGTAGCGCGCGGCGATGACGGCCTCGCCGTCCTCGTTGATGTGGTCGATGCTGGCGCAGACCGTCTGCACCAGCTCGAGGGAGACGCCGTTGACGAGCGCGACGGTGTTCTCCGGCGTCGAGGGGGCGTCGATGCCGCGGACCAGGCCGGCGAAATCGGGGTCTTCCAAGAGGGCGCGGGCGGCGCGATGGTCCCAGCGGTCGGTCTCCGAGCCCTCTGCGGGCGGCGGATGGGCGGTGAGCCATTGGGTCAACTCGAGGGCGCGCTGACGGGCGACGTCGTGGTTGCCCGCGAGGATCGCCTCGCGCATTTGAATTTCACGCAGGATGCCGGTGTAGGCCTCGCCGTTCGGATGCGCCAGGAGGTGCCGGCGGTAATGGCCGGTCAGCTCGACATAGGTATCGCGGAGCAGGGCGCGCAGGGCCTCGACCTCCTCGGCGCCCGCGGCGTTGCGCGCCGCCTCGTCGACCTGGACGCGGCCCAGGGCATTGCGCAGGACGCCGGCGGCGGCGAAGAGGTAGCGCAGCCGCTCCTCGGGCTGCAGGCCGGCGCTGTCGGCGAGAAATTGGGTGTATTCGGTCGTGATTTGGCGCAGGCCGCGCAGCAGCTCGGGCACTTGGGAGCGTGTCTCGGCGTTATTCAGCGTGCGGTGGAGGAGGACGAAGTAGGCCCGCATCGCGTCGTAGAAGGAGCGGCGGTCTCCGCCGCGGGCGCGCTCCAGGACGATGTTGAGGCCGGCGCGAATCGCGGCCTCGTCGGCGCCTTCCGCCTCGGAGGTGATCGCCTCTCCCGCGCGGCCGGTGCCGCTGAGCAGCAGGCGCATGGCGGTGTCGCCGCGGCGGGCGGCGGTGCCGGCTTGGGTGGTGACGGAGAGACGGGCCAGGGTCTGGAGCTGGGTGACGGCCTCGCCCATGTCGCGGTGTTCGAGAGAGGTGCCGCTGCGGCCTAAGAGAAAATTGCGGTAAGAGCCTGGGGGCGCCATGAAAAACCTCCGGACGTGCCCCCGGCGGTTATTTCGTTTATCGGATTACCCTGCGGAAAGATGCTAATTTTCGCGGCTGATTTCCGGGTTTTCCTTATCGGGAAACCGCCGCAATCCCAAGCGTTTATCCCGGCATTGCGACGAGGGAGCAGGACCGCGCGTGCGGTCCGCTTAGTTGAACAGCCGCGTCAAAAATTCGCGCCATCCCGCGGCGGCCATCTCGTCGGTGACGTTCATGCCTTCCTCGATGCGGAAGGTGAAGCGATCCGGGCGGGAGTCGTCGGGGACGCGCCTCAAGGTGAAATAGCTGTGGTCGCGGTAGCGCAGGTTCTCCACGTTGGAGACGATCCGCATCTCGCCCAGAGGAGAGACCTCGATCGTGTAAAGGTTCAAATAAGGCAGCTCTTGGTTGGCGAGGCCCTGGGCGGCGAGATCGGCGTTGTATTCCGCCTGCTGACGTCCGCGGTCTTGGACCTCCGCGTAGAGGTCGGCGAAGAAGCGGTCCATCCGAGCGGCCGCGGTGTCGTAGCCGTCGGGGGCGGGGATCCGCACTCCTGCGGTCCGCGAAGGGGAGGGACGCAGGCTCTCCAGGCGCCGACGGATCAGCAGGATCGGTTCCGCCGAGGCGGACTCGCGCTCGATCGCCTCCGCCAAGGCCTCGGGGGGCGTCCGCCGCGGCAGCGGAGGAGGTCCTCGCCGCGGCGAGGCGGGAATCGGCGGCGGTTGCACCGCCGCCTCCGCCGGGACGCGCGGCGGGCGCAGGGTGACGCCCTCGGTTTCCGCGGCCGGCGCGGTGCCGGTCTCGTTCAGATCGGCGAAGCTGAAGGGATCGTCCGCGAGCGGCGCCTCGGCTCGCGGGGCCTCGGCCGGTGGAGCCTCGGAGGGCGCGTCGAGCGAAAACTCTCCCTCTTGCAATTCGATCGGGGCCTCGCTTTCGCGGGCGGTTTCTGCGGCCGGCTCGGCCTCCGCTTCGGGGCCGTCGTCTTCGGTTCGCCCCAACCGCGCGAGCCGCTCGCGCAATTCCCGGGCCTCCTCGGCGGGGATCCGGCGCGTGACGGCGGGATCCTCGCCGCTGAGCGCGGCCTGGGCCTGTTCGACCGGGATGTCCGGACGCGAGGCGGTCCGGGCGCGCTGCGCCTGTCGGGTCGAAAAGGGGACGGTCTCGTCGCCGCGACGCGGCCTCCCGCCCGCGGCAGGGACCTCGGTGACGGCCGGCATCTCCGGAGAGGTGCGGCGCGCCGCCTCCAACAAGGCCTGGGTCGGCTGCTGCGGGGCGGTCACGCTCAGGGGATCCGACACGGATTCCGAGGCGCTTTCGGTTTCGGCCGGGGCGACGGGCCTGACGACGCTCGCCTCCGCGGGGCGGGAGGCCTCCGTTTCGGTTCGGGCTTCCGCGGCGGGCACGGCCCGCGGTGCGGATTCGACGGGCGCCGCTACGGGGGAGGCGACGGGTTCCGCCGGGGCCTCGGCGGCCGCGGGTTCGGCGCGGGCAGGCTCCGCCTCGCCTCCGCCGGTGGAAACGGATGTCTCGGCCGGGGTCTCCGCGGCGGGGCGCGGCGGGCGGTGCGCCGCCGTCGGCTCTTCCGTGGCGCTCGCCCCGGCCGGGGGGCGCGCGGAGTGTCCGGCCGAGGGAGGCAGGATCGGCGTGAACATCTGGTTTTGATAGCCGATGATGACGGCGCGCAGCACGGGGTCGTCGGTCTGCAGATTTCGGATGCCGCCGGGATCCATGGTAAAGGTGTTCTCGCGGTCCCCGTCCGAGGGCTGCCGCTGCAGGATCTCGAAGCTGATGGAGTCGCCCTCGAGATAAGCGCGGACCCAGACGCGGGGCCGGCGTTCTCCGTTGGCGAGGCGCTGTCGGATCAAGGCGCGGACGGGACCGATGCCTTCCGGATGACCCGCGAAGGCCTCCGAGTCGAGGATGCGCCGCAGGCGCTCGGCGCCGGTCTCGTCCAGCTGAAGGATGGCGCGCGCCGCTCCGGTGCGGCTCAAAGGGTCTTCGGTGGAGAGCGGCGCCGCGGTGAAGATCAGGCGCCGCGCGTTCCTCTCGCCCTCCAGGCGGGGAATCTCCCCGCGCTCGAGGGCGCGGACGATCTCTTGGAAACGCCGCGGATTGCGGAGCTGGGCTTGCAAGTAAGTCTCGAGGAATTCCCGCTCTCCGGCGAGCTCGGGGGCCCGGCGGACCATCGTCTCGACGCTGCTCCGAAGCATCTGTTGGGTGCGGAAGGGGCCGATCTGGTGGCGCCAGAGGCGCGTGCGGCTCAGGCCGAAGCGCAGTCCCGCCGCGGAGGCGTCCCAGAGGGCCATGGTGAGGAACATCTCGGCGACGTTTTCTCCGGTGGGCATCGCGGAATGCCCGGTGAGGGCCGCGGTGGCGCTGTGCGCGCCAAGCATGAGGCCGCCGCCGAGCGTCCAGTTGCCCAGGCGCAGGCCGACGTGGCCCAAGGCGAGGCGTCCCGGCCCGAGGGCCGCGCCCTCCGGCAGGAGCCCGCGGCGCATCAGTCTTCCTCCCCATACCGTCCCGCCCATGGCCAGCATGGAGAAGACGGTGCCGAGGGCGAGCGTGCCGAGGCCGATGCGGTCGAATTCTTGAGATACGCCGACACCCGGCGCGCGGTTGAAGGCCATGTGCATCGTCAGGCCGCCGGCCTGCATGGCGAGGCCTACCCCCGCGCCGACGGCGAGTTCGCCCCAACCCGTGACTTGGCCGCCGCGGACCAAGGCTCCTAATTCGCCGGAAGCGCCGGCGCCGCGCAACAGCAAGACCGGCGCGAGCTCGGTGAGGACGACGCCGGCCGCGAGCATGCCGATCGACTCCGGCGCGGCCAAGTGCCGGCCGACGCGCCGCCAAGAGAAGCTGCTCAACTCTTCCGCATAGCGTCGGGCGCTTTGCCTTAAGGCCGGGCTGAGCGTCGCGTCCGGCGCGATTTGCTCCAGGCCGCCGAGGCTTTGGAAAATGGCGTGGTAGGCCGGGGCGTAGCGGTCGTCGTCGCGGGCGCGGCGGTGCAGCTCCTCGAGCAGATCGACCAGCGGCGCCTCGACGTTGACGCGCATGCCGTCTTCCCGGTAGCCGCGGGCGGCGTTGCGGATCGCGTCGAAAAAGGTGCGGTGGGAGGGGTTTTCGCGGACCAAATCAGGCAGGGAATCCAAGAAGACGGGAAGCAGTGCGCCCATCTTCGCAAAGCGTCGGGCGACGCCTCCGCGCCCGCGCGTCCTCGCCCAAGCCCAGCTGGATTGCGGAGTTCGGCGGTCGCTTCGGCCTGCTCCGGAAGGGCGGACGGCGCGTGCAGGGGACGGCCCCGCCGTCGCGGACAGACGGAGGCGTAGGGCTCGGAGTCGCGGTGCGCGCGGAGGTGCCGGGCGACGGTCTCGGCGTCGCGCGCAGCATTCTTCGAAGACCTCGCGGCGGCGGGACGCGTCGCCGAGGCCGGAGTAAAGGTTCGACAGACCGCGGCGGAACTCCCGTCCGCGTCGTAGCGCGCCGTTGCAGGGCCGCGGTCAGGTCGCCGCGCCGCTCGCCGGGCTCGGCGAGGCGCTCGATCAGGACCCCCGCGTCGGCGGCCTCCAGGCCGGCGTTGAGAGAGACGCCGGCGACGAGATTCAAGGCGGCGCTCTGCCGTTGCGCCGTCGGCATCTCGCTCTCGGCGCGGGACTGGGAAAAATCGACCTGATAAAAATAAGTCAGCGCCTCGAGGCTGATCAGGCTGCGCAGGGACTCGACGTGCTCGCCCGCCGCGTCCCGCGGCATGGACTGCAGGGCCAGCTCGGTGCTGGTCTCGACCAGGTGGGGCAGGGCCCGGCTTCGGCGGTCGGCCGGCATGGCGCGGAACAGGGCGCGGGTCGCCAGGAGCTGGCGGAAGGCCCCCTCGCGGTCGTTGTCGAGCATCGCCAGCTGGGCGCGCACGAAGCGCTCGAAATAATCCGGGAAGGGCGGGCTGTTCGGATTGATGGCGCTGCGGATCCGGGTCTGCTCCATGCCGCTCAGCATTTGGTGGAAGTAATCGCGCAGCAGGCCGCGATCCGCCTCGGAGTAGCCTTCCCGCGTCGGCTGGGCGAGCAGCGCGCTCAGCGTGCAGCTGATGTCGAAGAGCATGCGGGTCTTGGTGCGCACCGGCTCGTCGAGGCGCTCGGCGTCTTCCGGCGGCGGGTTGAATCCCGGGTTGGAAATGGCGGTCAGGGCGTCGCGGCCGATTTCGCGCGCGCGGGTTCGAATCCGCTCCTGCTCCGCGGGATCGGTGGAAGACATCAGCTGCGCCGCGAGAAAATTCAGCGTCATCCGGTAGTAGCCGGGATTGCTACGGGACCTCGTCAGGCTCTGGTCGATTGCCGCCGGCAGGAGGGAGAGGTCGGGGCTGCAGTCCGTCCGGCCCGCGCAGGCCGCGCTGATCGACGCGAGGGATTCCCGGCCCCGCGCCGAGGCCAAGTCCCGGGAACGGGTGACGACCTCGGAGAGTCGGCGCAGCTCCGGGCTGATGCGGATCTCGCCGAGGCGGGAACCGCCCGTGCCGAGGTCCCCGCCGTGGGGCCTGCCGAAGGATCTGAGAAATGGAGGTGTCATCCTTTACCCTTTAAAAATTATTCGTCTCCGCTGCCCCGTCCCGCGCCGCCCGCGGCCGGAAAGCGGAACCGGCTGTCCCCGCCCGCGGTGTCGCCGCCCCCGCGCCTGCGGCGGCGGCCGGTCGTCGGCTCCGCGAGGGGGGGCGGGGTGTAAGCGCTGTCGATCCACCGCATGGCCTCGATCGCCAGGTCCCGCGCGGTGTTCCAGGCGGTGGCCGGATGCGCGCTGCGCTGCTGGATGAAGGCCTCGAGGACCACTTGCAGGGAATTGACGTTGCGCGAGCGCAGCCGGCGGTAGGATTCGGGGGCGCCGCGCAGCTCCTCGAGCATGCCCCGGAGTGCCGCTTCGGCCTGGGTCGGGCGCGTCGCCGCGCGCAGGGCCTGGTAGTGGCTGTAGAGGGCCCGCGAGACCAGCCAGTTGCGGCGAGCCTCCTCCATGGAGCCGAGCAGGGTGTCGAAGCTGCGTTCCAACCGCTGGAAGTTCGCCCCCAGCGTCTCCGCGCGCTCGGTTCCGATCCTCGGCGCCAGCTCGTCGAGGTGCTCGCGGACCCGCGCCAGGCGGACCCGCCACAGGCTGACTTGCGAGGCGGGCGGTTCGGTATTTTGCGGCTGGCTGCGCAGGACCTGAATTTCTTGGATCAGCGCGCCCAACTGGGCGAGCGGCGCGTCGAGCGCCGAGCGCGCCGTCTCTCCCTCCGAGGCGCGTACGGGCAGCGTGCGCTGATAGCGCTGCAAGGCGGTCTGGAAGACGCCGAGGTTCCCCAGGATCGAGGGGCCGAAATTTTCGCTGCTGGACTGTATCAAGAGGCGCAGCTGGTCGCTGTCGTGCAAGGCCTGGCGGAATTCCGAGAGGAAGGCGCTCAATTCCTCGACGCTCAGCTCCGGGGGCCGCGAGGCGAGGCGGTCGTAGAGGCGGTCGAGACGGATGTAGAAGGGTTGGCCGGCCTCTTGGCCGATGGCCAAGTCGTTGAGGATCTGCGTGGCGGCCGTGATCTCGGTCTCGAGGGCGGAGACGGAGCCCGTCAAGGTCTGGATTTCGCGTTGCAGGGCCAGGATGGCCTCGCGATCGCCGGTTCCCGCCGCGGCATCGGCGCTGGCGGCGTCGGAGGTCGTCGCGCTCGACGCGTCTCCCGCCGCGGCGTCGCCGCGACCGGCGTCCCCGGGAGGCGGCACGGCGCCGGTCTCACGGGTCGCGGGGACGCTCGGCGTCTCCCGCAGCAAATCGTCGACCGAACTCTCCAGGTCGCGCAGGGCCTCGCGCGGGGCGGGCGGGGCCTCGGGCTCGGGCCGCGGGCGTGGGCCGACTTCCTCGGAGGAGCCGTCGGCGCGGTGCCGGCGTCCGACCGGCGGATAGATGTCGACGCGAAGGCCGAATATCACCTCGCCGCCGTTCCAGCCGACGCCGCGGGCGGGATCGGGCATCTCGAAGGCGGGGGTGCTGAAGCCGCCGCCGGGCGAATATAGGAAGCGCGCGAAGGCCGAGATGCCGAAGAAATCCGAAAAGGGGATGGACGCGGCGATCTCGGCGCCGAAGGTGAAGGCCGCGCCGGAGAGCGGGCGCATCTGGCCTTGGATGTCCTGGCTTTGGCCCAGCAGGGCGCGGACGCCCAGCTCGAAGGCGCCTTCCAGATGGAAATAGCGGTGTGCGGGCCAGATGCCTTCGAGGCGCGCGGTGCCGCTGACGTGGTCGCTGAAATTGGTGTCGGCGTGGAGGCCGAAGCCGAGGAAGGCGTTGGGCCGGTAGCTGAACAGTAAGCCGCCGCGCACGGGAAAGCCGGCCGCGCCGGCCGCGAGAAAACTCGATTCGAGGGAGAGACGCAGGGGCGCCACCGCAGGCCGGTCCGAGGCCGTGGGGGCTTCGGCGGAGGCTCGCGTTGGATCGGAAGAGTGGGGCTGGGACCCCGAGACGGATCCAGGAGGCAAAGGCGGTGTCATTCGTCGTCTCCACGCGTGCCCCCGTGGATGGCCGGATTATCGTTCGAAATCGCGATAGGTTGCGTTATAAGGCCGAATTGGGTTACCTAGCGCCTGCCCGGGCGCCGGAACCGCCCGCAAATCCAGGCGGGGCCTCGCTTCGGCGCCCATCCGGACGGCCGCAGATAAGGCGGATCCCTCCGGTTTGGCAAGGTTTTTATGAACGTCGTCCTCTGCCAACCTCAGATTCCGCCCAACACCGGCAATATCGCCCGGCTTTGCGTCGCGGCCCGCACCCGGCTTCATTTAGTGAGGCCCCTGGGCTTTTCCACCGACGACGCCCAGCTCAAGCGGGCGGGGCTGGATTACTGGCGGCATCTGGAAATCTTCTACTACGACGACTGGGAGGCCTTCCTTGGCACGCATCCGGCGGCCGGACTGTATCTCTATTCGAAGAAGGCGCGGCGGCCCTACACGGCGGTGGAGTACAAGGATACGGATTTCTTGGTCTTCGGCTCCGAGACCCAAGGGCTCTCCGAGGCGATGCTCGAGCGCTACGCCGACCGGCTTTGCACGATCCCCATGTGGGGGCCGACGCGCAGCCTCAACCTCTCGACCTCGGTGGGCGTCGTTCTCTACGAGGCCTTGCGGCAGGTGCACCGGGGATTCGAGAATTTTCCAGTGGATTAGGATTGAAAGCGCGGCTTGGCGAGGAAATCGACCGGGACCAAGCTGAGCTGGGTATCGTCGAAGTCCACGCGGTAGAAGGCGCCGTAGAAGCCCACGAAGTCGCCGTGGCGCAGGTAGGCGACCTGCTGGTGGGCGAGCTTGCGATAGGTCTTGTTCATCGGGCGGTAGACCTCGGTGGAGCCGCTGCGGCCCAGGTTGGTCAGCCAGCAGCTGCCGTCTTGGTTGACGAGGAGGCCGGCCTGGACCGCGGAGCTGAGCCCGACGACGTTGCGGAATTCCTCGATCTCCAACAGGAAGTTGGGATTGTCGCTGAAATCGACCGTCACCACCCCTTGGCTCTCGGCAAGCGAGATGCTGAAGAGGGATTCCGGGCATTTGGAATCGAAGCCGCCGTCCTGCTCGTGAAAATTCATGGAGTGCATTTCACTTTCTTTCTTTTTCATGTTCCTTCCTGCCCCACAGAGACCGGAACAATCCTTTTATCGTCGCGCTTTGGGATAAGTTGCCGCGATCCTTTGTCTTTTCTCTAAGGGTCGGAATTCGCCCGGGATTTTTGTACAGACAGGGAAATAGCTCGAAATTTTGCCGGGATGCCGGGTTTAATCCAGGCCTTGGGCGGCCTTGAAGCCCTTCATCCGCAGCTCTTGCAGCGTGGCTTGTGCGGAAGGGTCCGAACCGAGCTTCACCAGCGCCTTTTGCAGCTCGGCACCCAGCTCGGTCGAGCCCGGGCCCGGGAAGACCACCACCGGGGCGCTGGAGACCTTTTGCGATTCGGCCGCTGTGGCCAGCCCCGCCACCCAGGCGGCGCGCAGGCGCATCACGTTGGCGTACTCGAATTGGTCGAGGAGGATGAAATCGGATTTTTCGCCCATGCCGACCGCGCGCAGGGCGCCGACGGCGTTGCGCAGCGGCTGAATCGAGAGCTGCAGCCCTTGCAGCTGGGGAAACAGCTGCTTCGCGACGAAGTCGGGACTGAAGGGGCGCTGGGAGAGGAGGGCGAGGGGGCCGCTCGCGGGGAGCGTCGCGCCCTTTTTGCCCACGATGAAGTAGCGGTCGGTTCCGTCGCCGCTCGGGAGCTGGAGGGTTTTCGCGATGACCGTGGCCCCCCAACCCGGGGCGTATTGCCGGTAGGCGTCGAGGCTGAGCACCGCGGCGCCGGGCTTCTGCGCCTTGACGAAGTCGAGGCCGGCTTGGGTGTCGGAGAGGTAGGTGACGGTCGCCTCGATCTTCCCGCCGCTCGCTTTTTTGAGGGACTCGGCGAAGGCGTCCAGCAGCGGCTGGGCGGCCTCCTGGCTTCCTTGGCCGCCGGGATAGAAGAAGAGCAGCTTGAGCGGCGCGGCCTGGGCGGCGGTCGAGACAACAGTGAACGTGAGCAGGAGCGCGAGCGCGGCGAATTTTTTCATGCGATGTCCTTAGATTAAATTTCCCAGGGCTTGCCCCGTTCCTCGCGGAGGTACCACTCGCAGAATTTGGCTAAGCCCGCCTCGATCTTCACCTTCGGATCGTAGCCGAAGGCCCGCCGCGCCAGCGAGACGTCCGCGAAGGTCGCGAACACGTCGCCCGGCAGGTAGTCGGCGTGGCGGCGTTTGGCCTGCACGCCGAGGATCTTTTCGAGATGGGATACGAGTTCGAGGAGGGAGACGGTCTGGGATTCTCCGAGGTTAAAGACGCCGAAGCGCGGCTTGCCGAGGGAGCCCTCGATGGCCCAGCGGGTTGCGCCCAGGATGCCCGCGACGCAGTCGTCGATGTAGGTATAGTCGCGGCGGCTGCTGCCGTCGCCGTAGAGCGTGATCTCGCGGCCGGCGAGCATGGCGCGGGTGAACTTGTAGATCGCGAGGTCGGGGCGCTGGCGCGGGCCGTAGACCGTGAAGAAGCGCAGGTTGGCGACGGACATCCCGTGCAGGTGGTAATACGTGTGAGCGATCAGCTCGCCGGCCTTTTTGGTGGCGGCGTAGGGCGAGATGGGGTGGTCGACCGGGTCGCTCTCGGAGAAGGGCAGCTTGGGGTTGGCGCCGTAGACGCTGCTGGAGGAGGCCGCGACGACGGCGCGGATCTTCAGCTCGCGGGCGATCTCGAGGACGTTGAGGGTTCCCGTGACATTGACCTCGGCATAGAGCCGCGGGTCGGCGATGGAGGGTTGCACGCCGGCCATCGCGGCCAAGTGGACGACGGCGTCGAAGGGCTCGCGGCTCATCGCCTTGCGCAGGACCTCGGGGTGGCGCAGGTCGCCCTCGACGAATTGGAACTGCCCCACGTCCGCGGCGAGGCCCTGCACCTGGGCCAGGTTGTGGCGCTTCTTCTCGACGGAGTAAACCGGGGCGAGGTTGTCGAAGCCGACCACGCGGTGGCCCTGGCCGATCAAGGCCTCGGCCAGGTTGGAACCGATGAAGCCGGCGGCGCCGGTGAGGAAGATGTTCAGGGTGCCGTTCATAGTGATGGTTACGGTTATTTGGTGCGCTGTTCGGGCATGGACCCATTCACGGTTAGATGGCCCGCTTTAAAGAAACGATTTCTTCGTGCACCTTTTCGTCGAGGTAAATTTTTAACAAGGATTGATAGGGAACATCTTTGAGCTCGGCAAGCTTTTTAAGCCTGCGAAGCAGTAGTAAGGGAAGCCTAAGGGAAATTGAGGCGGTGCGAGCCGGCATGGCGAGGCGCACTCCGCCCTTGCCCGAAAAATATCGAGTGGAATCCGCCTTGTCCCAAAAGGCCGCCTCCTCCTTTTCGGAGGCGAAGACCGGGATCTTTTTAGGCTTTGAAGCGGACTTTTTCATAAACTATCCTCTCGGCCTTTCGCATCGGCCTCACTGAAATATTTCTAATCAACCGTCTGCGCAGGGTGAAAAAGGCGACAAGGTATCTCCCTTGAGAGGTAATTCCCAGGCAACGATATCTTTTTTCATTGCCCTTTTCATAGGCGCCTTCGTCGATCCAGGGGGCAACATAAAAAATTTCTTCGGCCTCTTCCTGCGTCACGCGGTGCTTGGCCAGCTTTTTGAGATTCGCCTCGTCCCAATCGAAGCCAGCGACCTGTATCGACATTTAAGTATATTATAGAAATATACGAGAAGTTGCAACTAAACGATAAGTTCCTTACTTCGAAAGTCGGGATCGGTAATACAATTTATCCCGATGCTTCGCCTTCTCCATCAATTCTTCCCGAAAATCCGGATGCGCGATTTGGATCAAGGCGGCGGGCCGCTCCTCGTCGGTCAAGCCGAAGAGGTTGACCGCGCCGTACTCGGTGACGATGTACTGGGCGTAGTGCCGCGGGGTCGAGACGATGGAGCCGGGAGGGAAATGCTTGAATAGCGCTTGCCCCTGCGGGTCACCGTCGCATTTGATGCAGAGGACGCGCCGCCGGGGCCGAAGAAGGCCCCCGAGACGAAGTTGAGCTGCCCGCCGACGCCGCTGTACTGCCGCTCGCCGATCGCCTCGGAGCAGACCTGCCCCGAGAAATCCACCATAAAGCCGGAATTCACCGACACCATGTTGCGGTGCCGCGCGATCACCGCGGGGTCGTTCACGTAGGAGACCGGCGCCGCGAGGACGCGGCCGTGGTTGTTTCCGTTGCGCTCGTCGAGGAAGTCGTAGAGCCGCTGCGAGCCCAGCGCGAAGGCGAAGAGGGTCTTGCCCTCGTGGAGGCCTTTGCGGAGATTGCTGATCTTGTCCGATTCCATGAGGGTGAGGAAGCCGTTGCTGACCAGCTCGGAGTGGACGCCGAAGTCGCCCAGCTCGCTTTGGGCCAGGTAGCGCGCCACCTGGTCGGGGATGGCCCCGATTCCGAATTGCAGCGTGTCGCCGGAGCGCAGCAGCTTGACGACGTTCTCCGCGATCTTCTTCTCGACTTCGGTGGCCTCCGCCTCCGGGACCTCGAGCAGGGATTGGTCGGACTCGACCAGGGCGCTCAGCTCGTCGACGCGGATCTTGTTGTCGCCCAGCTCGGGGAGCCCGCGTACCACCGGCATCCGCGCGTTGACCTCGGCGATCGCGAGGCGCTCGGGGTCGCGCGCCGCCTTTACGAAGGGCACGTAGGCGGCCTCGGCGTCGACGCCGAAGCTCAAGTAGCCCTCGGCGTCCATCGGCGAGAGCGTCGTCATCACTACCCGCGGCGGAAAGCTCTCGAGCCACTTCTCGAAGCCGTTGAAGGGCAGGGGCTGGTAGGAAATATTGAAGCCGCCCTCGTTAAGCATGCGCTCGATGGGGCCGAAGTAGCCGCTGATCGCCTCGATGCGCGGATCGGTCAGGCAGGGGTAGGGGAAGGCGAGCAGGCCGGTGAAGAGTTTCAGCGACTTGAGATTTTTTAGTTCACTTAATTTCGCGAGTAAGGTACGAGGCTGTCCGGCGGCAATGGAGGTGCTGAGATAGTCCTCCGGCCGCAGCTTGGTTAGGAATTGCCTGAGTGCTGATTTTCTTCTGAAGGTAGATCTCGGTGGGATTCATAATTAAGAACCTATTTTAAAATTTAAAATTCTTTTATAGAATTTTGACATATAAAATCTAGTTGATTTTGCCGAACTTAGATTTTTTATGGGCAAATCAGCTAGTTGAGGTTGTAGATCCCGGGTGGCACAGAAAGATGCAATCTAGTCTTGGCGTGCGTCGAAAAAAGACGCCGCTGAGGAAAGAAAAGCTCCTCAGATAAAACAAAATACAAAGTGTGCCCCCGGGTCGGAGTAGACGGAGAGAAATCGAAGTCTGCTCTGACCTCTTTTTTTACCCCCCCCCCTTTTTCATCCCCGTGAAGTTGATTTCCGAATATAGCCCTGGAAGGCCTTGGCTCGAAGCATTTTGCTCTCGACGCCATGGGTCTCTCCTACTCTAACCTTGCCTAATGGGTCCGGTATCTTCAAAATATAAAAATAATTCTTAATTTTGTTATATATTTCATAATTTAAAATTACATATTTTGTAATACGCTTTCTAAATCTAATGAATTCCATAGGTTAATTATTCGAATGGAGTGGCATCGACCTTGCTTATATCTATTCTCACAAGGCGCCCGATGGGGCGGAAGGAAAGGAAGGATCGAAATGGAGAACACGATTAAGATCGAAGATTTCCTGAAACTGAAAGAGCTGGTCGACGCCAACACCGAGCCGACCCCCGAGGTCGAGGCCGCCCCCGCCGAGGTCGTCGATTTCGGCGCCTTCCGCCAAAAAACCCAGCTGAAGAAGGCCCGCCGCGCGAAGGCGAAGGTCCAGGCCCTCGACATGATCAAGGTTGTCCACGGCCTGGTCCGCGATTACGAAGAGCAGATGATCGCCGTCGCCGACCAACTCGATCCCCAAGAGTGGTCCGAAAAGTACTCCACTAGCGCCTTCGAACAGATCCGCGACGATATGCGCCGCCTCGATGCCTTCGTCAATTCACTCCAAGTCGCCGTCGAGATCCACGGCGCGGCGACCTTGGCGGAGGCCTGCGAGATGATCCGCAAGTCCGGCAACGAAGAGCTCGTCATGACCCTCGACTACCTCCTGCAGAGCGACTACCTGGGCTTCCAGGCGATCCGCAAAGTCCTCGAGGCCGTCTATCTCAACGAGGAAAACCACTTCTTCAACTCGCAGTCGCTCTGCGAGACCTGGCAGCAGCTGGCCGCCGCCGGCTTCAACCACAGCATCGAGCCCATTGCCGCCCTGTGCTTCCAAGAGGCCCTGGCCATCTAAGTTAAGGAGCGTTCGCTATGAAGAATCCTTGGGAAATTTTAGAGATTTAAATCAGCCTATTTCAGGCGATGGGTTTAAAAAAAATTGATTGGGAAAAAAGCAGGGCGCACCCTTGGGTGCGCCCGCTTTTTTTTGAGGTTCATTGGTATCTAACGAAGGAAACGTCGGAGCTATTCATCCTCGCAGTTTGCCGGATCGATCACGCAAGGATGGACTTGATTGGACGCGGGGACCAACTCGTAGGTCGGTACCTTCTGCACCTGAATCTCCCCGGCCGGGAAATAGTGAGGGCCGTCGTCATCGTCGTTTTCTCCGTCGTCGGTGGGCTCCGGTGAAGGGGCCAGGTTTTCGGGCACCGGTTGCACCGCCGGGGGATCCACCTCGGTGATCGGTGGGATCCCGCCGTCCGCCATTCCGTCGGCGCAGGCCGTCGGGAGCAGGCAGAGCGAGGCCAAAATCAGCAAGTTTCTCAGTTTCATTTGCATCTCCTTTATTCCAGGGCATTGAGTGCCAACCCTTGGCATTACAAAGGCGATGCCAAATGACTTATTACTGATTTCAAGGGATTAGCTGGCAGTTTGCGAAAGAATGGAAAAATGGAAGCGGGAGGCGCTTCCAAAAATTCCACTTTTCCACGGGGGGAGGGGGTTGGAAAAAGCGGGACGCACCCTCGGTGCGCCCCGCTTTCGGTCGGAATCAACGGGCTTCGCAGCAGAATTTACCGTCTTCGTCCGAGTCGCCGCAAATCAGACTGCCGTCCCTCGAGCAGAAAGTCTGGTCGTTAGGATCACAGCTGATGCAGTTCGGAGGAGGGGCCTCGCAGCAGAATTGGCCGTCTCCGTCCGAATCGCCGCAGACCAGGCCATCGGTGGCGGCGCAGGCGAGGGGATCCTGCGGATCACAGGCCTCGCAAACCGGCGGAGGCGGTTCCGCGGCCTTCGTCACCGTGATCGTGACCTCCTTCGCCTGAGTGACGCCGTTGGTGCGGAAACCGCCCGAGACGGTATAAATTCCCTCGGTCGCCGCCCGGCCCAAAACGGCCGTCGCCTGGACCTCGTAGAAGACTTCCGACTCGGGGGCCATCTTGACCGGGGCCGCGCAATCGAAGGTCGTCTGGTCGATGCTCAAGCGGCAGGAGGCCGTAGCCCCGCTGACGACGTCGACCATGCTCACTTTGCTGAAGGCGACCTCCGTGGAGGACGTGACCGTCGCGACCACCTCGCCGACCAAGGTCAGCTCTTGACTGGTGTTCGCGACCGACACCGACATCCGCGCCGGGGTGCCGGATTCGACGGTGGCGGCCTTGGCGGTCACCGCCGCCTCGGTCAAAGTCGCTTGGGAGCGCACCTCGGTCTTTCCCGCGGCGACGGCGCCCGCAACCTTCGTGGACCAGGTCAAGGAGGCGCTTTCGATCCCCGCGTTCAGCGAAGCGGTCAGGGATGCCGTATAGGTCGCCTTGGACGAGGGCGCCAGGGACACAGGACAGAGGATCTCGGTGCCTTCGAGATTCGAGCGGCACTGGATTTCGCGGGTTCCCGCGGCGTCTGTCCAGGTGATGACGCTGTCGACCAGCGTGGCGCCGTCCTCGGAGGCCAAGGTGGCGGTGAAGGCGAGATCTGTCACCAATTCGAGATCCGGGTCGTTGTTGGCGACCTCGAAGGTGTAGGAGACCGTATTGGCCGCCTCGTAAATCACCGTCGGCATCGCGTTGGCCGTCACCCGGACCGCCGTTACCGCCGTGAGGGTTGTCTCCTCGCGAACCTCCACGTAACCGTCGGCCTTGACGGAGGTGACGAGCGTGTATTCCCCTTCCTCGCGCGCGGTAACCGTGTAGGTGACGGAAACCGTCTCCGCCGCCTTGAGGGAGTCCACTCGGACGAGGAAGCCGTCGGCGGTGACCTCGACGGTGCCCACGGAGGCGACGATGTCGCGGATCTCCACGCTGCCCGCCGCGGCGACGGCGGTGACGGCGTAGACCACGTTATGGGCCGTGTATTGGGTTTTGTTTTCGACCGCCGTGGCGACCGCATAGGCCCGGTTGACGAGGACCTGCTCGGGAGGCTTCACGGTGAAGACGGGCAGTAGGCCGTCTTCCACAGGATTGACGAAGACCGCGACCTCCGCCGAGTTGTTTTCGATTGTCAAATCGTCCGGATTGTGGACCGTCACCGACACGGAGTTGTCTCCCACGCTGGCGGGGTCCCAGGTTCCTGTCACCGAGACGGTGGCGGTGGCGCCCGAGGCGATTTCCTGGTCGATGATCGCTTCGATGCCCTGCTGGGTGTGGCCCACCGTGCCGCCCGGGGTCATCGCGACCTCGTCGACCCTAAAGGTCCCCGAGAAGACGATTTCGACGGCGGTCGCGCTGACGGTGGCGGCGGTGCCCAGGTTGGCGATCTTGACCGTGTAGGTCACCGTTTCGCCGGCCTTGACGTTGGGAATCGAGGCCTCCAACCGGACCGACAGATCGACGTCGCGAAATTCCGCCTCGATCTTGCCGGCGAAGGCGAAGCGGGCGCTCTTGAAATAGAAGGGCTCGCCGCCGCTATAGCCCACGGTTCCGGCGGTGACGATGGTAACGGCGGTGCGAGTACCCGCCTTGAACTCTCCGTCCAGCTTGACTCCGGTGGCATGAAGCTCCGGGTTGATCTTGGCGATCGAGGGATCGTCGCTGGTCAATTCCACCGAGTAGTTAGGGTTGAATGCGATCGTCTTGGATAGGTCCACGGTGGTGCCGGAGGGGATGGAGAAGACGATGTGACTGACGTCCTTGGAGCGGGCCTCGACGGTGACGGTCATCCTGGAAAGCGTCACGCTCTCGCCGTCGAGGACCTTTCGTTCGATGGAATCCAAGGTGACCTTGACGGAATCCGGCGTCACGGTTCCCCCGCGACCTCCGGATTGGGCGAGCCCCGGCCATGCGAGCAGTAAGGCGCAGGCGATGATTCGAATGGATGGTGATATTATATTTGTAAGACCTTTCATTCTTATACCTCCCCTGATGGATGGACAACTCCTCTGGCGCGTCGCAGGGAGGAAAGATGAAAAAACGGTGGGTAAAAGGCACGTATCTTTAACACCCTCCCCCTTTCGCGTTTTTTTTCCTTCCCTGGCGAAAGTATTAAAGGTTCCCAGCAAGAGAAACTTGCTGAAATTATTAAAAATTCACGGAACGAGCCGTTGGAGTTGGGATTGAAAACGGTCTAGGCTTGCGATGATTCTAAGGTCAAAGTTGTTCTAAATAAAGTACATATTTAAAAAATTGGGGCGATGACCTGACAAGACGGGCGATGCCGCTGCGCACCTGGCGGTATTCGAGGGTAGCCTTGAAAGGAGTCGGTGGATCTAAGGGATAACCGGTGATACGCCCGCTCGAAGTAAATTCGAGCGGGCTAAAGTCGGTGGGGGTTCCATTCCCGGGATCAGAAATATGCGAGAGGGGGGACTTGAACCGGTGATTCGCCCCTTCGAAGTAAATTCGAAGGGGCTAAAGCCTTGGGGGTTCAATTCCCAGGATAAGAAATATGCGAGAGGGGGGACTTGAACCCCCACGACCTTGCGATCGCTAGACCCTGAATCTAGTGCGTCTGCCAATTCCGCCACTCTCGCGAAAGGCGCCCAGGGTTTATTCATTCCCGCGGGCTTCGTCAACGTGATTTTCACGCTGTTTCAATATCTTGCTTGCGAAGCCGGGCCAGGCGTCCTACTTTACGGCCCTGTGAGAAAAAAGCAACGCCGCAGGGCCCGCTCCGGCCCCCAATCCCCGAAAAACCAACCTCGTTCCAAGGCCCCTGAAAAAGGCCCCGGCAAGAAAGGCGCCGAACCCCCTCCCCAATACCTGGAA
>JASOAK010000024.1:0-43418 GCA_048499175.1 bacterium | reverse complement strand
GCAGGCTCCAATCCTGTTCCCTCCCGAGCGCGGTGCCCGCCAGCCTCCCCGCCAGGGTAAAGGTCGGCGCCTCGACGGCGAAACCCGCCAGACCCGAGATCGCGCGCGCGCCGAAGCCGCGCGTCAGAAAATTTGCGGTGGGCGCCGCGCTCAAACGGCTCAAGGCGGCCAGTCGCGTCACGCGAAAGGCCGCGCCGGCCGCGCCCATCGCGAAGAGGGCCGTCGGCTCGGAGGCCTCCTGGGCGAGACGGCGCAACAGGAACTCGGCGCGCGGCGCCCAGTTTCCGCGGCCCTCGACGGCGTCGAGGCGTTCCCGAGCCCTGCGCAGGACGGCAGGATAATCCCCGGCCTCGCGGAGCAGTCGGGCATAAACCTCGGCGGCGATCTCCAGACGCTGCGCCGACTCTTGTCGGGCGCCGAAGGCCAGGACCTCCTCGAAATATAGCTCGGGATTCGCGCCCCTTTGAATAGACTCCCACTCCGCGCGCGCGGCGGGGCCCAAAGACCGCCCCCAAGCGGAATTTCGCTCACCCAGTTCCAATTGAAACCTCATCCATTCTATGGAGTTAGCCGAAGGCCTGATCGTCCGGCCCGGCGGGAAGTTGCTAGGCGGGTTCACCAGCCGAAACGGCGGTGGATCGAGGCGATCAGGTCCTCGTCCAGCTCCCAGGCCTTGAGGAGGCGCTCGGGGGGCCACCACTGGTGGCGCTTCAGGTCGACGGCCCCCTCCCGGTCGAATTTCAGGCCCTCCGCCTCGAGCCGGCGGCGCTGCTCGGCGCCGCTGCCGACCCGGTAGGTCGACAGCTTGCCCTGGGCATTGATCACCCGCTGCCAGGGCAGCCGGCTGTCGGGCCCCAGCCGAAACAGGACGCCGCCCACGATCCGCGAGGCGCGCGGCGAGCCGACCAAGGTCGCGACCTGCCCGTAGGTCAGGACCTTGCCGCGGGGGATCTTGGCGACGACGGCGAGGACCTTCTCGGCGAAGGCCTTGCCCTCCGATTTAGCCCTTCGGGCCTTGCCAGCGGTGGAAGAGCGCATGGGGGATCTTCAGCAGGTCGAGGACCTTGCCGACCGTGTGGTCGATCAGGTCCTGGACGGTCTTGGGTTGGTGGTAGAAGGCCATCACCGGCGGCACGACGATGCCGCCCATCTCGGTGACCGCCGCCATGTTGCGCAGGTGGCCCAAGTGCAGGGGCGTCTCGCGGGCGACCAGGATCAGCGGGCGCCGCTCTTTGAGGGTCACGTCAGCCGCGCGGGTGAGCAGGTTGTCGCTTAGGCCCGTGGCGACGGCGGCCAGGGTCCGCATGCTGCAAGGGATCACCACCATCGCGTCGGTCGGGAAGGAGCCGCTCGCGATCGCCGCGGCGATTTGGTTATTCGGATAATGCCGATCGGCCAGCGCCTTGACTTGATCGAGGCTCCAGTCCGGGGCCTCGAAGGCCAGGGTCTGCCCCACCGTGTCGCTGAGCACCACGTGGGTCTCGACCTCGGGGGCGCCTTTCAGGACCTCGAGCAGTCGCACGCCCAGGATGGGGGCGCTGGATCCGGAGATGCCGACGACGATGCGCTTCATGAGGGTTCCTTTGTCGCCGCCAGCTCGGCGGCCAGGCGGATCGCGGCTTCCATCGAGGCGCTGTCCGCGATCCCTTGCCCCGCGATGTCGAAGGCGGTGCCGTGGTCGGGGCTGGTCCGGACGAGCGGCAGGCCGAGGGTGACGTTCACGCCGTCCTGAAAATGGATCATCTTGAAGGGGATCAGGCCCTGGTCGTGGTACATGCAGACCACGGCGTCCCATTTCCCCGCGTAGGCCTCGTGGAAGACCGCGTCTGGGACCACGGGGCCGGCGCAGGGAAAACCGCGGTGCGCCGCCTCGGCGATCGCGGGCGCGATCGTTTCGATCTCCTCGCGGCCCAGCAGGCCGTTCTCGCCCGCGTGCGGATTGAGGCCGCAGACCGCGAGCCTGGGCTCGCGGAGGCGAAAGCGTTCCCGCAGGGCGCGGTAGGTGACCGCGACGGTGCCGAGGATCTTCTCCCGCGTCAACAGCGCGGGGACGCGGCTCAAGGGCTCGTGGATCGTCACCAGGCTCACGCGCAGCTTAGGCCCGGCCATCATCATGACGAATTTTTCGGTATGTGTCTGCGCGGCCAGGTATTCGGTATGCCCGGGAAAGGGAAAGCCCGCCGCCTGGACGTGGGTCTTGGAGATCGGCGCGGTCACCAGGGCGTCGATCTCGCCGGCGCGCCAGGCCTGCATCGCTCGGTCGAGGTAGGCGACCGAGGCCTGGCCGGCCTCGCGCGGGGAATATTGGCCTTCGGATTTGGGCACGACGACGGCCCGCAGCTCGCCGGGCTCAAGGCCCGGCAGCAGTTCGGGGTCGCCGAAGACTTGAAAGGAAAGATCGTTTCGGAATTTCGGCAGGGCCTTGAGGGTGATCTCGGCGCCGATCCCCAGGGGGTCGCCCATGGTTATTCCGATACGCTTCATGAGAGGTTTTCCCGCCGGAGCATAAGAGGCTGTTGAAAAACTAATTTTATTCCCGCCGGAGTAAATCCGGCTCCATATACCGCCCAAAAATCCTTCGGATTTTCGGGACCCGCCAATCCGCCTGCGGCGGCTTGGCCCAACCACCGGTGGTTTTTCAACAGCCTTGTTAAGAGAAATTCTTGATCTGGACGAAGTTTTTGCTCTTGAGCTCGCCGACGTATTTTTCCAGCTCTTCCTGGACCTTGAGCTCGAAGACCTTTTCGCGGATCTGCTCGCGCACCGCCTGGTACTCGTCGCCGGCCAGGGTCTTGCGCTCGACGAGCTTGATGACGTGGATGCCCATCTCGGAGCGCACCGGCTGTCCGACCTCGCCCGCCTTCAGCCCCGAAAGGACCTCGGCGATCTGCGGCGCCAGCTGGTTGACCTGGTAGACCGCCGGCACGGCGGTCTGGGCGTTGACGGAATATTTTTTGCCCAAATCCTCGAAATTGGAGCCGCCCTTCGCCTTTTGGTAGACCTCCTGGGCCTTCGCCTGGGCGGCGCTCAGCTCGGCGTCGCCGGCCGCGGGATCCACCGGTACGATGACCTGCGCCATCTGGACGCTTTGGAAGTTGGCGAACTTGTCGCTGTTGTCGGCGAAGAACTCGTCCAAGTCGGCGTCGGTCACCTTGACGCGGGGCGCGATCACCGCGCCCATGAACTTCACTTTCTTAAGCTGGACCCGCAGATCGACCATGTATTGGTCGAAGCTCATCCCCTTCTGGTTGAGCTGCTGGACCAATTGCTCTTTGGTCATGCTGTTGCGCTGCATGATGTTGCCCAGGGCCTTCTGGACGTCGTCGTCAGTGACCTGGAGCTTCATCTGTTCCATCTGCTGGTCCAGGAGCTTGTCCGCGATCAGCTTCTCGAGGGCTTGGCTTCGATAGGACTGGAACTTCTCCTGCTTCATCCCCTTGCCCTCGGCCTTCTTGATCTCCTCGAGGTTGGCGGCCATCAGCTTGTCGACCTCGTAGAGGGTGATGGGCTCTTGGTTGACCACGGCGACGACCCGGTCGACCACCTCGGCGTTCAGCGCCTGAGGGGTCAGGGCGGAAATGGCCAGAGCGGTCAGGAAATAGGCGATGGTTTTTTTCATAAAGTCATCCTCTCGAGTATGTCCCGGTGGATCTCGATCTTGGCCTGGGAACGCAGCCTCTCCAAAAGGGATTTGAGATATTGTTCGCGGGCCCGCTGTTTAAGTTGCATGAAAATCTTATTGCTCACCTCGGTCAAGTCCTGGGTCCGGCCGGGGGCCTTCTCTATTACCTTAAAGAGGTGGAATCCGTAAAGACTTGGAATAATCGGGGAAATTTCCCCCGGATTCATGGTGAAGCAGACCTCGAACTCGCGGGGGAAGCTCCCGCGGGGGATGAAGCCCAGGTCCCCGCCTTCCCGGCGGTCGGGGGAAAGGCTTAAGTCTTTCGCCAGCTTGGCGAAGTTCTCGCCCTGCCGGAGACGCCTCAGGATGGACTCGGCCTTCTCCTTAGTGTCGGTGACGATCTGGCGGACGCGGACGGACTCGGGGACCTTGAACTCGTCCAGGTGGGTTTCGTAGTACTTTTTGACGGCCTCCTCGGTCACCTCTTGGGCCTCGGTCCCGGAGTTGGCGAGGAACTTGGCGACGATGAAGCTCTCGCGTCGGAGTTTGAGCCACTCCTCGTTGGAGACGCCCCGTTCCTCCAGCATCTTTTGGAAGGTCGCCTCGGTGTAGCTGCTTTTGTACTTGAGGAGCTCGTCCTGGAATTCCTCCTCGCTGATGAAGGTCCCTTGGGCGGTGGCCTCCTTGAGCAGGAGCTTGCGGTCGATCAGCTCGCCCAAGACCTTCTCCTTGATCTTGAGGAACTCGCCGCTGGATTTGAGTTTTTCCGGGGGAAACTTTTCCCGCTCGCGGCGAAGGACCTGCTGCAGCTCGCGCGCGGAGATGGCGACGCCGTCGACGACGGCGACGGTCTGGGCGGCGTCGAAGCGGGCGCAGGCGGCCGCAAAAATCAACACGGCAAGACAGTGAACCAGGCGTTTTGCCATAGGGGCTGCCTAGCAGATAGACCCGATTTTGGGCAACCATTGTAGGGGCGAACCTTGTGTTCGCCCTCTTGCCGGCACCGATGGGGAGGGCGAACACAAGGTTCGCCCCTACAGCACCCTCAACCCCGCCAAAAACTTCTGGATCGACTCGATGGCCGCGCCCTCCTTCCCCGCCTTGAAATTCATCGCCAGCTCCTGCGGGGCCAGCCAGCGGAAGCGCTCGGGCTCGCGAGCGATGGTCTTGGTCAAGTCCTCGACCTGGACCGGCGAATTGGGGTCGAAGGTGAAGACCGCCCGCCGTGCCTCCAATCGCACCTGCCGCACCCAGGCGCGCCGCGCCAAGGCCTTGATCCGCATCACGACGATCAGGTTTTGCACGGCCTCGGGCAGCTTGCCGAAGCGGTCGTGAACCTCCTCGGCCAGGGCGTCCAGCTCGGCCTCGTCGGCGACGCTGGCCAGGCGCTTGTAGAGGGTGAGGCGCATCGTGGTCTCGGGGATGTAGTCCTCAGGGATCGCCGCGGAGAGCTTGAGCTGCAGCTCCGGATCCGGGGCCTCGCGCCGCACCTCGCCCTTCACGTCCATGATCGCCTCTTCCAAGAGGCGCGTGTAGAGCTCGTAGCCCACCGCCGCGACGTGGCCCGACTGCTCGGGACCCAGCAGGTTGCCGGAGCCGCGGATCTCGAGGTCGTGGGCGGCGATCTTGAAGCCCGAGCCCAGGTCCGTGTAGCGCTGCAGGACCGCGAGCCGCGCGCGGGCCCGCGGCGTGATCGCCTCCTGGCCGGGGATCATCAGATAGGCGTAGGCCCGCAGGTTCGAGCGCCCGATGCGGCCGCGCAGCTGGTAGAGCTGGGCCAGGCCGAAGGTGTCGGCGCGGTTGACGACCATCGTGTTGGCCGAGGGGATGTCCAGGCCCGACTCGACGATGGTCGTCGAGAGGAAGACGTTGAACTCGCGGTTGACGAAGCGGATCATGACCTCCTCGAGCTTCCCCTCCTCCATCTGCCCGTGGCCGACCTCGACCTTCGCCTCGGGCACGAGATCGATCAGCCGCTTCTTCACGTCGAGGATGTCCTGGACCCGGTTGTGGATGAAGTAGACCTGCCCGCCGCGCGAGAGCTCGCGCAGGATGGCCTCGCGGATCAGCTGCTCGTTGTAGGGCGCGACGAAGGTCTGGATGGAGAGGCGATCGACCGGCGGCGTGGCGATGACCGAGAGGTCGCGGATCCCTGAGAGCGACATGTTGAGCGTGCGCGGGATGGGCGTCGCGGTCAGGGTCAGCACGTCGGCCAGCTTTTTAAATTTTTTGATCTTCTCCTTCTGCGCGACGCCGAAGCGGTGTTCCTCGTCGACGATGACCAATCCCAAGTCCTTGAAGCGGATCTCCTTCCCGAGCAGGGAGTGCGTGCCGATCACGATGTCGACCTTGCCCTTGGCGAGGCCTTCGACGACGTCCTGGTAGGCCTTGGGCCGCACCATGCGCGAAAGCATCTCGACCGTCGCCGGGAAATTCTGGAAGCGGGCGCGGAAATTCCGCTCATGCTGCAGGGCGAGGACCGTCGTGGGCACCAGGACCGCCACCTGCTTGTTGTCGAGCAGGGCGCGGAAGGCGGCGCGCATCGCCACCTCGGTCTTGCCGAAGCCGACGTCGCCGCAAATCAGGCGGTCCATCGGGCGCTCGGCGTCCATGTCCTGGTTGACCTCGCGGATCGCGCGCAGCTGGTCGGGCGTCTCCTCGAAGGGAAAAGTCGCCTCGAACTCCTCGTAGAGCATGCCGCCGGGGCTGAAGGCGTGGCCGCGCAGGCTGGCCCGCTCGGCGTAGAGCTGGAGGAGCTCGCCGGCCATCGCGCGCAGGGCCTTGCGCACCTTGGTCTTGCTCTTCTCCCAGTGCCCCGCCCCCAGCTTGTCCAAGCGCGGGACGTGGCCCTCCTGGGCCGCGTAGCGGCTGACCAGGTTGAGGCGGTAGACCGGGAGGTACAGCTTGTCGGCGCCGAGGTACTCCAGCAGAAGAAAATCGTTGGGGTGGCCGTCGAGGTTGAGCGTCTGCAGGCCGCGGTAGACGCCCAGGCCGTGCTGCTCGTGGATGATGTAGTCGCCCTCGCTCAGCTCCTCGAAGGTGGTGAAGGCCTCGACCTTGCGCGGCTCGGCCTTCCGGCGCCGCTGCTTCTCGCCGAAGATCTCCTGATCGGTGAGCAGGGCCAGGCCCTCCCCTTCCCACAGGAAACCCCGCGAGAGGTGCCCCTCGCAGACGTATATCGTCGGCGCCTGTTCCTTCAGGTCCTGAAACTCCGGAAAGCCGCCCGGCAGATCGCGCAGCCTTAGCTCGGCGCGCTCCAACAGGTCCTGCAGCCGCAGCCGCTGAGAGTGCGTGCCGGCCGCCATCAGTATTCGGGTCCCGCTTCGAAGCCATTCCTTGAGCCGGTCGGTCAGAGGCTTCAGCATCTCCTCGCTCAAGTGCGCGTGCTTGAGCAGGGCGCTCAGCTCCTCGTGGCCGCGGGTCGCGAAGCGGGCCACCTCGGAGCCGGCGCTCAGCTCGGTGTAGGTCCAGGCCTTGCGGGCCTCGAGCGTCGCCTCGACCTCTTGCCACGAAACGAAGAGCTCCTCGGGGGCGACCACACGCTCGGTGGTATGGCTGGCCGCGCGCGCGGCCGCAGCCTCCTTGTGGAGCTCCTCGAAATGAGCGTGCCCCAGCTCGGGCTCCACCCACACCGCCGTCGCGCCCACCGGCAGGTAGTCGAAGAGGGTCGCGGTCTTTTCGTAGAACAGGGGTAGATAGGTCTCGAGGGCCGGCGGGGCCATGCGGTGCTTGAGGGCGTCGGTGAAGGGCTCGCGCTCCCCCTTGGGCAGTCCCCATTCGTCGGCCCGCTCGCGAAAGCGCCGCGCGCCCAGAGCGAGCGTCTCCTCGGTGAACAGGACCTCCCGCGCCGGGATGACGACGAACTCGTCCAAGGCCTCCTGCGAGCGCTGCGTCTCGGGGTCGAACCAACGCAGGCTCTCGACCTGGTCGCCGAAAAACTCGAGGCGCACCGGCCGCTCCAGCTGGGGCGAGAAGACGTCGAGGATGCCGCCCCGGCGGCAGAAAGTGCCGGGGTCCTCGACGATGGGCACGCTCTGATAGCCGGCGGCGAGCAGCTTGCGCTGAAAATCCTCGCGGGGCAGTTCCTCCTTGGCCACGACGTAATCGGAGTAATCGCTGAAGATGGACTTGGGCGGCAGACGCCGCATCAAGGCCGACATCGAGAACAGCGCAATATAAGGTTCGCGACGCTGCAAAAAACCGTGCAATGCGGCCATGCGCCCGGCCAAGGCCTCGGGGTTGGGGCTCAGCCCATAATAAGGAAGGATCCCGTGGGGCGGCAATTGCACCAAGGCCTCGGAGGAGCCGAGAAAAAAGCTCAAGTCCTCCCAAAGCTCGTCGACGACCTTGGGGGTCGGCAGGAAGAGCAGCAAGGGCCGCTTGCGGCGCCGGAACAGCTGGGCCAGGGCGTAGGCCAGCGCCGAGCCGCTAAGCCCGCTGAAACGGAGCGCGGCGGCCGACTCCGAGCCGTCGATCAATTCCTGAATCTTATTCATGGGACGCGATTCTCCGCGGGTCCTCCCCGACGATCAAGGCCGGCCCCTCATAAACCCCGGGTTCCGGCCGGTCAAGGAGCCGGCGGATTTTTTTTAAGATACGGAATTCCCTAGAACTTTCCTCCGATAATCCGCTACGATAGTGGTGTTTCGACCCCTTGAGGTGGTCTTTCGGAGGCAAAATGGCATCCCCAGGTGGCAGCGGCGTCAGCGGCGGTCCCCCGCGCAGCGGGGTGGACATCGTCCGCAACATGTTCGACCAGGCCCAGGCCAAGCCGACCGACGCCCAGCAGCAGGCCGCCAACCTTCGCGAGCAGACCCGCACCCAAGAGCAAAGCCGCGAGGCCCCGCGCGGGGCCGAAGAGCGACCCGCCGAAGGCGCCGGCCGCGAGGGCGAGGCCCGCGAGAGCTCCCGCAGCCGCGAGGCCGGCGGCGAAGCCCTGGTCAAAGAATCCGATTTGGACGCCTTCCTGGCCCGCAATTCCGACCAGGCCATGCAGCGCGACGCCGGGCGCACCCTCACCAAGCCCCAGACCTTGAGCTCGATGAGCGCCCAGGCCTGGGCGGTGGCCAACTCGCCCAACACCCCCGAATACGCCCGCGCCCTCATCCAGCAAAAACAGCAGGCCCAGGCCAACGCCCGCGGCGCCGGCGCCGAGGCCAACCCCTCGGGTCGTCCCGCCAGCACCGGCACGCCCGCCACGCCCGGCCGCCCCCTGCCGATGACGCCGCGGGCCCCGCTCGGCGGCGAACGCGTCGCGCCGCTGCTGATCCACTACGCCCGCGCCTACAGCTCCGGCGGCGAGACCGCCGCGCGCGCCTTCACCGGCCGCGCCTTCAATCCCGAGACCTTCCTCAACCAGGTTCAGCGCCTGATCCAAAACCAGATGGGTCCCGCGGGCCAGGCCTTCGCCCAGACCCAGGTCCCGGTGGCGGTGCAGGTGCGCGGCAGCCTGGTCTTCGTGAAGGACGGCAAAGAATTCCGCGCCTTCCGTCTCAATAAAGACGGCAGCCTGAGCGAGCTGCCCAGCGAGGACGGCGGCGAGCATCCCTTGAGCCCCGAGGCCGAGGCCCTGCTCGGCAAGGTGCTGCGGCAAAAGGGCATCCACCTGCGCAAGGAGGGCGGCTCCCTCAAGGAATCCGACAAGGCCCAGCAGGCCGAGGCCGACAAGTTGCAAGAAGGACGGCTGGAGCGCCACGAGGAGGCCGTCGAAGGCGAGCTGGACTTCGAGACCCGCTTCGCCCTGCTCCTCCACGAGGTCCTCGAGGAGGGCCGCGATCTCGAAGCGGGCGCCGGCGCCGACGAGCCCAGCTTCCCGGTGAAGAGCGACTGGGAGGCCTTCTTCGCCCGGATGCTCAAGATGGGGAACGAGGAAAAATCCTCCAAGAAGGCGATGGAGGCGGTGTTGGCCATGGTCTTCCGCGGCCTCTTCAAGAAGGAGGGTCAGGGCAACGTCATGGTCGGCGACCTCAAGTTCCTGCAGGACGCCAAGGCGCGGGAAGAGAAATTCGCCCAGGTCGCGGTCGACGACGAGCGCTTCCTGAAGCTGCTCGCCCAGCTCAAGCCCGGGCAAAAGATCGACCACGACCAATTGAAGGCCGTCTTCGGCGATGAGCTCAGCTTCACCGAGCTGGCCCACATCGCCGAGCAGCTCCAGGTGAGCATGGCCGACGAGAGCGGCAAGAATATCGTCTTCAACCCCAAGGGGCACTTCGACCCCTACAGCCAGGCGCGGATCGAGCGCTCCATCCTCTCCTCGCGAAAGGCCGCCAAGCCCCCCGCCTCCGGCGGCGAGGGCGCCGCCTTGCCCCTGCCCCCGCCCGATCCCGGTCCGCAAGGCGTCCCGGCCAACGTCTTCGAGCTGCTCGGGATGCGGGAGCGCTATCGGGGGAGTCCCCGCCTCTATACCTTTATCCTCTACAGCATTATCCTAGCGACCCTCGGCATCGCCGTCGGAAGCTTCCTTTTGAAGGGTCTGTAAGCCCTTGGCCCAGTAGAAAAATTCTAATTATTTAAATCCCTTGTTCTAATGTTTGCGCCCCGCCTCCTAAAAAGGGTAAAATCATACCCTATTCTTTTCGAATTCGACCGCCCCCGGAAAACTTCTATTTATTAAATGTTTATCAATATTTCCGACCTTAGATGGGTAAAATAAAACCCCTAAGCGTACCCATCGTCAGGGATCCCGCCACCACAATGATAAATATAAGCACATGTTTTAAATGACAATTTTCATTATGAGCGACGGATTTTCGATTTGGCCCCGCCCTTGCTTTCTTGAAAGCTCGAGAAGCCTACCCAATCGAGAGAGCCTGAAAAGCCTTCCCGCGCAATTTATCGAAGGATGAGGTTTGCTATGACTACTTCGCGCCGGGGGCCCTTTCACAAAAATTTCCACGCATGGATCGGTGGCGCCCTATTATTGGGGCTGGCCGCCTGCGGAGGCTCGGGCAACGGCGCCGATTTCTCGACCCAGGCGCTGGGCGGCGGCTTCGCCCCCGGCGAGGTCCGGCCCGTCAACTTCGACGGCTCCAATCAGGCGCGCATCGAGTTCTCCGAGCTCTCCGGCGGGGAGAAATTCGCCATCGTCTTGTTCGGCTCCAACAGCCAGCCGGGCTACTACGACTTCCAGCTCCAAGGCCTGAACGACGCGGCCCAGGCCAAATTCCTCCAGGCGCCCGCCGAGCTGCCGCTCGAGGCGGAGGAAACGGAGGAAGAGGAAGACGCCGACGACGCCACCTCCCTGCTCCACCAACGCCTCCGCGATTGGGAATCGAATCTCGCCGACCTCGAGCCCTACCGGCCCGAAGCGGATACCTTCCAAGGCAAGGCCTTTGCGGCGACCCGCAGCTCCTGCGCCGGAGGCCGGGGCATTCATTTTCGGGTCCTCAGCAGCCTGTCCAACAACGACGCCTACGAGACGGTCTGCGGCGTCGAGGTGCGGCGCAGCGGCCAGACGGTCTATTACGTGGACGAGACGGTCTTAAACGACCTGAACGCGGGAAATCTGGGCTCCATCATCGACGAGTTCGAGGCCAAGGTTCCCCACGAGCGCAATCTCTTCGGCTCGGAATCGGACGTCGACGAGAATGGGACCTTCTCCGTCCTCTTCTCCCCGGCGGTCAACCGCCTGGGCTCCTCCGGCGGCGGCTTCATCACGGGGTATTTCTTCGGCGGCGACCTCTACCCCCGCAGCAGCATCCCGGGCAGCAACGAGCAGGAGGTCCTCTTCCTCTGCGTCCCCGATCCCAAGGGACAATGGAATGTGCAGTTAAGCCGGGAGTTTTGGGACTCCAACATCGTCCGCTCGGTGCTCCCCCATGAATTCCAGCACATGATCAGCTTCAACCAGCACCTCCTGCTCCGCAACGACGGGGCCGAGGAGGCCTGGGCCAACGAGGGGATCAGCCACTTCATCGAGGACCTGGAAGCCGACGGCTCCCTGGACCGGGTCGGCGTGGAAAACCCCTCCCGCGTCCTCCTCTACCTGGTCGCCCCCGAGAACGCCGCCTTCACCGCCGGGATCTCCATCGCCCAGCGGGGCGGGTCCTATCTCTTCTTCCGCTACCTCTACGAACAGGCCGAGTTGGGCCGCTACCCGGCCGCCTCCAATGGTCCGGAATTATTGAGAAATTTATTGCAGAGCGGGATCAAGGGGGTGACGAATATCGAGCGGGCGACGGGCTGGAGCCTGCGCAATCTCCTCCTGGATTTCTACGCCACGCTTCAGCTCAGCAACCGCGGGGTTTCCCAGGATCCCCGCTATAACTTCCGGGCCATTTCCCTCTACGGCCCCCAGGACGACAACCGCGGGACGAACCTCCAGGGGGTTAACAGCCACGACCTGGAGGACCTGCCCTTCCAGGGAACGGTCCAATCGCCCGGGGCGTATTTTCTCGAAGTCGACGGAAAGACCTTGATCGAGGCCGGACAAGGCTTGAGCTTTTCCGCGCCGGCGGGTATGATTCCAGTTGGAATCGTGATTCGCATCGAATAGCGTCAAAAATTTATAAAGTCTCCTCATCCCAGGTCCAGCATGGGCCTAGGGGTTTTCTACAAGCCCCAGGCCCATGCTTTCTTTTTTTTAAGCGCAAAAATTCTCCTAACCTTCGGGGCCCAAATTCGTTATTTCTTTATCCGAAGAAAGGAAGGCCCCCTTGCGCCGCATCCCAAAAATACTCCTTCTCCTGACCCTGATCCCGTCCCTCGGGGCCTTCAAACACATCCCGCAAGGCGCCACCGAGGAGCTGCTCAACCAGGCCCTCGCCGGCCAGACCCTGATCTTCAACCGACAGTACCAGGCCGCCGAGGCCCACTTCGACCGGCTCGCGCGGCAATACCCCGACTCCCCCTTGGGCTCCTTCGGGCTGATGGCGCTCTACAACTCCAGGATGTTCGAGAATTTCGACTTCTCCCTCGACGAAACCTTCGAGCAGGAGCAGAGGCGCAACAAGGTCATCGTCGACAAGATCGCGGACAGCAAGACCTCCAGCGCCTGGGACAACTTCCTCTGCGGCGCCAGCAGCGGCCTGCGCGGCTTTTACTACATCCGCAAGGACGAGTACTTCAAGGCGCTGAGCGAGAGCAACCAGGCCAAGAAATGCCTTGAGCGCGCCCTCCAGCTCGACCCCGCCTTCGTCGACGTCAACCTGGGCCTGGGACTTTTCAACTACTGGAAGAGCGTCTTCACCAGCCGCTTCAAGTTTCTCCCCTTCTTCAAGGACCGGCGCAAGGAAGGCATCGCCCAGATCCAGCAGGCGATCGCCGAGGGCACGGTCGTGAACGACCTGGCAACCGCCGCCCTGGTCTTCGTCTACCACGAGCAGAGCAACGGCCGCCTCGGCCTGCCGCTGGCCCAGAAGCTCCTCGACAAGTACCCCGCGAACATCATCATGAAGAACCTCAAGGGCAACTTCCTCTCCCTGACGGGCAAACAAGCCGAGGCCATCGAGGTGCTGAACGGCGTCTTGAAGGAGGATCCTTCCATCAACGTCGCGCGCTATTTCCGGGGCCTGGCCTACAACCGCTCCGGGGATTACGCCGCCGCCAAGCTGAGCTTCGAGGAATTTTTGGCCAACAAACCCTCGGCCGCCTGGCAGGCCTACGCCCACTACATGCTCGGGCACATCGCCCTGAAGAACGGCCAGCGCGAGGAGGCCTTCTCGCAGTTCAAGGCCGGGGAAAAGGCCTACGGCAAGTACAACGCGAATCTGAAGATGATCCTCAAGATGCGGCGGGGGGAGATCTAGGTTGATCGCGGAAGATCTATGCAAAGCCCTACTGGTAGGGGCAGGCCCCCATGCCTGCCCTGCGACGTTTGGGCGGGCACGGGGGCCCGCCCCTACAACACTCCAAAAGCTTGACTTTCTTGGATTTTCGAAGCTAGGCTCGACCCACTGTGTCAAAAGGGTCGGTGGGCTGTTTAATCGGTTAAGTCCATAAGGAGTGGTTCTTTGGGTATCCGAATCGTCCAGAAAAGCGATCTCTCCAAGAAAAAACACCACAGCAAAACCGCCCTTGTCTTGGCCGGTGGCGCGGTCTCGGGCGGCGCCTTCAAGGCGGGAGGGCTCAAGGCCTTCAACGACTTCCTGGTCAACCGCAAGGTCACCGACTTCGACATCTACGTCGGCACCTCGGCCGGCGGCTTCCTGGCGGCGCCCCTGGCGGGCGGCATCCCGCCCGAGGAAATCTTAAAAAGCCTCGACGGCAGCAGCGAGCACTTCTCCCAGCTCTCGCCCCTCGAGATTTACATGCCCAACTGGCGCGAGATCCTCGAGAAGCCGATGCGGTACCTCTTCAACCGCTTCGCCTACTTCCCCAACATCCTCTTGGATTTCTTCCAGGCCCTGCCCAACATCAGCGAAAGCCTGAAAAAGGGCGTGGCGAGGTTCCTCCACGAGCCCAACTACACCAATTACGAAAAGATGGTCCGGCCGCTGGCCAAGGCCCTCTACAGCGGCCGCTCGGCGCCTTCCATCCTCAGCGCGGTGCCCACCGGCTTCTTCGACAACAAGCCGCTCGAGCGCTTCCTGCGCGAGAACATGAAGCGCAACCACCTGAGCAACCATTTCAAGGTGCTCAAGCGGATGCGCGGCAAAGACCTTTACATCAGCGCGATGGCCCTCGACAGCTCCGAGCGGGCGATCTTCGGCTGGGACGAGAAAAACGACGTCGCGATCAGCGAGGCGGTGCAGGCCTCGACCGCCCTCCCCGGCTTCTACAAGCCGGTGCGGATCAAGGGCCTCGATTACATCGACGGCGGCGTGCTCAAGACCGCCAACATCGACCTTGCCATCGAGAAGGGCGCCGAGCTGATCATCTGCTACAACCCGTTCCGACCGCTCAAGAACATCGTCAACGTCGAGTACCTGCGCGAGAAAAACCGCTACGTCACCAAGGACCCGCGCATCTCCGACAACGGCGTCTTCGGCGTCTTCAACCAGGTCTTCCGCGCGATCTACCACTCGCGTCTCCAGGACGGGGTGAAGCGCTACGAGCAGGACAAAAGCTTCAAGGGCGACATCATCCTGATCGAGCCCAAGGAAGACGACGCGACCTTCTTCCAGATGAACCCCTTCGCCTTCTGGACCCGCGCCAGCGCGGCCAAGTCTGGCTTCGAGTCGGTACGGATGTCGATCCTCCAGCACTTCGACGAGATCAAGGCCATCCTCGCCTCCTACGGCATCGAGATGAGCCGCGAACTCATCGAGCAGGACGCCGCCAAGATCAAGAAGGCCGCCAACGACGACCGCGAGATCATGGACGTCCTCGAGGGCCGCGGCTTCGCCAAGGGCCGGCTGCGCATCATCCTGGGCGGACGCAAGGCGCGCGAGGCGAAATCTTCGTAGGGGCGGGCCCCCGTGCCCGCCCGCACGCCGTCGGGCGACCACAGGGGGTCGCCCCTACCAAACCCCAAAATAAAAACCCCGTCCCGACGAATCGGGACAGGGTTTTGTGGCGATAAAATCGTCTTGGTCTAGAAGTCCGGCTCGGCGCCGCCCTTGGGCTTGTCGGCCGGCTTGTCCTTCGGCTTGTCCGCGGGCTTATCGGCGGGCTTGTCCGCCGGTTTATCCTTGGGCTTGTCCGCGGGCTTGTCGGCCGGCTTGTCCTTGGGCTTGTCCTTCGGCTTGTAGGTCGGCTTCGGGGCCTGGCCCTGGACCGCCGGCTTGGTGTCCGGGAAGTCCACCGGGCTCTCGCTGCCGCGCTTCTTGTCGTAGGCCTTCACGGCCGCCGAGGCGGAATCCCAGGCGTCGCGGGCCGACTTGTTGGCCTCGTCCGCGGACTTGCGCGCCTCTTTCAGGGCCGCTTCGGCCTTAGTCTTGTCGTCGCCGCTCAGGCCGGGGAGCTGCTTCTCGAGGTCCGCGACCACCGCGTTGGCGTTGTTCATCGCCTCGAGGGCGATGCGGAAGGAGGCGACCGCGTCGGTAGCCATGGCCTTTGCCTTGGCGGCGTCGGTCGAGCCCAGCTTCACGATGTCCAGGTCGGACTTCGCGGCGGCCGCGCCCTTTTGGGCCTGCTCGGCGTATTTCTTGTTCTCGTCGCGCTTGGCCTCGAAGAGGGCCACGCCCGTCAGGGCCGGAGCCGCGGGCTTGCCGCCCTCGGCCGGCTTCTCGCCGGGCTTCACCGGCTCGCCGGGTTTGCCGGGCTCGCCGGGCTTGGCGCCCTCAGGGGGAGTCTCTTCCTTGCGAGGCTCTTCCCGGTGGCCGCGCGGCTTGGCCACGCCGCCGCCGCGGATATTGTCGACGACGCGCAGGATATCGACGCCGAGGCCGACGTTGAAGCCGTTCGGGTTGAAGCCCATCGCGCTGGAGGGGCCGTCGACGACCTCGAGGGTCGGGTTCAGGCCGAAGGTGTGGGTGTAACCGGCCTTCGCGCAGACGGCGTCGTACCAGGTGCAGAGCTCGGCGCCGAGGTTGAGGCCGAAACCGGCCCCGCTCAGCGGGAAGAGCAAGGGATTCTTGTTGAACTCGGCACCCTTCATCCCGTCGCGGGACTCGGGGGCGTTGTAGATGTGCGCGCCCAGGCCGAAGAGGCCGTAGGCGGAGAACCAGGTCGGGTGGAAGGCATAGCCGGCGCCGCTCTCGACGCCCACTTGGTGCATCGAAGCGGTGCTCTCGACGCCCGCGCCCAGGTCCTTGTTCAGGCCTTGGTAGCCGTAGAAAAGCCGAACGGGAACGCGCAGCCGATCCTCGGCGAAGCGGAACATGAGGCCCGCGGCGCCCTTGAAATGAAAACCGTAGTGGTCCACGCCCTGCTCGTTGCCGAAATTCTGGCCGCCGTAGCCGAAATCCAGCTTCAGGGTATAGCTGCTGGTGTCGCCGGGAACGAAGGCGGAGGTATCGACCTTGGCGTCGACCTTCGCGTCCGCTTTGGCCTCGACCTTGGGACCTTCGACGGGTTTATCGGCGGGTTTGTCGGCGGGCGGCGGTGGCGTCACCGGTTTGGCGGAATCAGCGGGCTTAGGTGGCGTCATTTCGTAAACCTCCTGAAATTTCGCGCGGGCGCGAATCGACGAACGACAAAAGTCGGTTGCCGAGGGTTATTCGATTTTGCGGGAGTGTTTACGAAGGAATGGGCTGTGCCCCCATTTTTCGAAAACTGAGATTGGTCTTACGACCGGTGTGCCCCCCGCATCTCGCCTTTATTTATCGGCGAGGCGGGGAAAAGTTGCGTTAAAACCTTGTACGCAATGTCGAGTGCCTCCGCGGAGCCAGGAAAATCGCGGGTCTGCGGGCATGATTGCGGCGTCAAAAAAACAAGGCCCGGTTTCTCCTCGGGGAAAAACCGGGCCCTTTTCAAGCATTTTGATACCGGTCGGCTATTCGTCTTCGCGGACGCGCGGCGCGCCGGCGTCAGGCCGGGCGGTGGACCCACCGCCGCCTTCTCCGCCTTCCCCGCCAAAGATGAACGGCGAGACGCCGGCGTCGGGCCGCGACCTGGGCTCGGTGCGGGGCTCCGTGCGAGGTTCGGTGCGGGGCTCCGTCCGCGGCTCCGTGCGAGGCTCGGTACGGGGCTCCGTCCTAGGTTCGGCGCGAGACTCCGTGCGGGTCTCGGTACGAGGCTCCGTACGCGGACGTCGGCGCCTCGTGCCGCCCGTGGAGGCGGGTGGCGCGGGGTCGACAAGGTTAAACGGCACGTCTTCGCCGTGATTGGCCATGCCGTTGAAATCCTCCGCGGTCTGGCGCGCCTGGCGATAGGCCTGACCGGCCAGGCGCCGAACCTCGGTCTGCCAATTGGTGATCTCTTGGATCGCGCGGTTGGCCGCCGTGCGGTCGGCGCCGGTCAGGCCCTCCAGGCCCGCTTGGGCCTCGGCCAACAAGTCGGTGATGTGCTGGTAAGCGGTGAGGACCGCCTGAGTTTGGTTCAGGACTTCCAAGGCCTGGACGCGGCGGCGCGTCATGGACGCGGCATCGGTCCCGCCGACGCCGGTGAAGCCGGCGCGGGCGCTGGTCACCAACTCGGAGGCCGCCGTCGCTTCAGTGCGGAAGCGCGAGGCAGTCTCGCGGCGGTCGCGGACCAAGGCCAAGCCGGTCAGCGCGGGCCCTTCCGCCACGGGCGGGGGATTCGCGGGGGCCTCCGCGGCCGCTCCGGAGCCCTCGCGGGGGCCTTCGGCGGGGGCGCCGCCGCTGCGGGAGCTAGAGCCCCCGGTGAACAGGCCGATGAAGGCCATGACGTCAACCGCGACGCCGACCTCGATATTGGGGATATTCAAGCCGAAATTGGGCCCGCCGCCATCCACGACGTTGAAGGCGGGATTCACGCCGAACATCCAGCCGCCGCGGACGAAGGCGCCCAGGGCTCCGCCCAAGGTGGAAATCCCCAGTTCGGGGCGGAACAGGAAACCCCAGCTGTCGATGGGCAGCAGTTGCGGGTTACGGGTGAAGACCGCGCCGCAGCTCAGCCCGTCGCGGCACTCCGGGGCCCCGACGTGGGCGGTGCCCAGGTCGACGCCGCCGCTGATGCGGAGGTTGCCGCCGAAGAGGCTGTAACCCACGCGCCCGTTGGCGAAGATCGTTTGGTAATTGAGGCTGCTGTTGACGCCCATGCCCAGGCCGCGGCTCAACCAGGCGAAGTCCGTGCCGGCATTGGCCTGCACGAAAACGCTGTCGCCGGAATTGGGACGCCATTCCATGCCCACTTCCACGCGGCCGTAGCCGCCGCTGTGATCGACGCCCGAACCGTTCGACATGTCGGCGAAGGCTCCGCCGCCCTCGAGGCCGATGCGCAGGCGAAAAGGATTGGGGTTGGCGCCGGCGTCGGCGGCGGGAGGCGCCCCCGCGTCGCCCGTCACGGCCGCATCGGCCGGGGCGGAAGCGTCCGCGCTGACGGCGGCGTCGGCCGGGGCCGAGGCATCACTGGTGGAAACGGTCGCCGTACCGGCGTCTCGAATGGGGGGGGTCATGTGGGGGCCTCCTTGAAGCTGTTTGCGCTTAAGGTGCCCCCAAAAGCGTGAATCGCTGTTCGGCCCGATTATCGGCGCCCCTGTACACGAGTTGCCTCCAATTTTTGAAGCAACTTTCGGCAGGGCGTGACGAAAACCCTTAGAGAAGAAAAACCCCCTTACTATTCGTAAGTTAAGACCGTCGCCGGCATCTGGAGGGGGCTCTCGGACGCCGGTGCCGACCTTATGCGGTGATACCGAAAGGGAAAGATATGAAACGCTTAATGCTTGCCCTGTTGCTCCTCGGCGTAACCTCAACCGCCATGGCCCAGGTCGACAATACCACCTGTACCGTCATGACCGGCGACGACACCCCCGAACAGCCCGGCTTCCACGAGCTGCGCCGGAAGGTCGAAGAGGGTTTCAACCGCACCATGTACCGGATGTGCACCGAGAAGATCGCCTTCGCCTCCGGGATCACCGTCAACCTCGCCGCCCCCCTCGACATTAAGAACGAAAACGACCTCGATTGCCCCGCGGGCTCCGGCAAGCCGCCGGTCTGCGGCGACGGCTGGGGCCTGATTCTCGACGGCGCCGGCGGCACCATCGACGTCACCGGCACCCCCGAGGGCGAGTGCGCCATCACCCTCAACGCCAGCCGCGTCAAGATGACCAACCTTAACATCACCGCCACCTCCACCCAGGTCCAGAGCGGCAAGGTCATCTGCGACAACGGCAACAACAACGATTACAGCGACGTGAGGATCAACGGCGGCAGCACCGAGCCCACGCCCGAGCCCACGCCTCCCGCCAGCCCGACGCCTTCCCCGACCCCGACGGTGACCCCCTTGGTCACCCCGACCGGCCTGACGGCGGTGGTGGATCCCAGCAGCACCCCGGCCTCGCTGAAGGTCCTGCTCAAGTGGAACTACAACCCCGGGAGCAAGGGCGGCTTCATCCATGTCAATCCCGGCATCCTCGAATTGTTGAAGAATCGGGATGCCTTCCGCAGGCTCCATCCCTCGATCACCCTTCCCGCAACGAGCAAGGCCATGGCCCTGCGGCCGGACGTCACCCTGACGCCGGAGCGTCCCGGCGATATCGGCGTGATCGATCCGGGCGATATCTTCGTCCCGACCGTCCCCGACAAGGACTATGATTTCGAGATCGAGCGCGCCACCAAGGCCGACGGCAGCGACACCTGCGGCGCCTTCAGCAACATCGCGACGATCAACGGCAAAAACAAGACCCATCAAGACGCGGCGGTCGCGGAGAAGACCACCTACTGCTATCGCGTCCGCGCCAAGCGCGCCATGGATACCTCCGAGTACTCCAACGTCGCCGAGGTCCGCACGCCCGAAGTGGCGCTGCCGATTCCCACGCTCCACGTCTCGGCCACCTCCGAGAGCACGATCTTCGTGGTTTACAATTACCTGAACACCGACGGCGTCTTCGGCATCAAGGTCGAGCGCGGGAACGCCGCTTGCGACCCCACCAGCTTCACGGCGATCCCGGCCGAGGCCGCGGATATGACCGGCATCGGCTTCACCACCGACACCGGCCTGACGCCCAACACCACCTATTGTTACCGCGCGGCGGTCAAGAGCGACACGATCCCCGCCGAGTACGGCCTGTACTCGGCGACGGTGACCGCCACCACGCTGGAAGCCGGGGCCACTCCCCTGCCCACGCCTTCCGTGACGCCGCACCCGACGCCGACCGCGACGCCGGACGTCACCCCGACGCCCGACGCGACCCCGACGCCCGGCCCCACGCCGACCGACGTCGACGGCGACGGCGTCCCGAACGGCTCGGATAACTGCCCGGGCAACGCCAACCCCGGCCAGCAGGACATGGATACCGACTCCATCGGCGACGTCTGCGATCCCGACGCGGACGGCGACGGCATCGCCAACAACGACGAGATCGCCCACGGCACCGATCCGCTCGACGCCGACTCCGACGACGACGGGGCGCGGGACGACAGCGACAACTGCCCCGCCGTGGCCAACGCCGACCAGGCCGACCGCGACGAAGACGGCCGCGGCGACGCCTGCGAGAGCGGAGCCAACCCCGGCGGAAGCATCCCTCCCGGCGCCTCCTTCGGCGGCGGCGGAGGCCTCTGCAGCCTCTCCCTGCTCGCCTCGCCGGCCGGCGCGCCCTGGTTCTACCTGGGCGGCTTCGCGACCCTGCTCGCGGCCAACCGCTTGATGAAGGGCCGCCGTAAGAAATAGCCGGCACGGGAAACTCCCTTTAAAAATCCGCTCCGAAGCGAGGCCTTCGGGGCGGATTTTTTTTGCCTTTTGGGAAGCCCACAACTATCCCCGGAATCGCCCGATAATTTTTCCAGCGAATCCCAAAGGATTCCCCGGCCTTATGCCGCAACGCGGCAAGGCCCCATAGGAGAGCTTTCCGATGCGGATCAAATCCCTTGCCTGTAGCCTATTCACCCTCAGCCTTGTCCTGGCCGCGACCGGCGCCCGCGCCGAGGTCGACAACCGCTACTGCGTGGTCAAATCGGCCAGCGACGACGCCGGCGACTTCAACAGCCTGCGGCGCAAGGTGGTGGAGGGCTTCAACCGCACCGAAAACCGCATGTGCACCGAGAAGATCAGCTTCGACCGCGACCAGAACGGCGGTTCCTACGTCGTCACTCTCGGCGCCACGATGGAGATCGACAACGAGAACGATCTCAACAAGGACGAGGACGGCTTCAACTTCGTGATCGACGGCTCCGACGCCCTCAACGTGGAGATCCACGCGGAGAATCTCCCCGAATCGGACTGCGCCTTCGAGGTCAACGCGAACAAGGTCAAGCTCTCGGGGATGAAAGTTTACGTCAAGAAATTGAAAAAGGCCGTCTGCAAGGCCGATGAAGGCATGCAGGTCGACGACAGCGGGCTCACCATCATCGCCGAGGACGACCCCGACAAGGACCGCGTCGCCAACGAGGACGACAACTGCCCGGACCGCCTGAATCCCGAGCAGATCGACGGCGACGGCGACGACGTCGGCGACGCCTGCGACAATTGCCCGCTGGTCGCGAACGAGAACCAATCCGATTCCGACGGCAACGGGGTGGGCGACGCCTGTCAGCACGTGCCGACGCCGCTGCCGACGCCCTCGCCGACTCCGCCCCCATCGCCGACTCCGCCTCCGGCCAGCCCGACGCCGCCGCCGACCGCGACGCCGGCCCCGACCGGAACGCCCGCGCCCACCGGAACGCCGGCCCCGACGGAAACCCCGATCGAGACCCCGGTGGTCAGCGCGCCGCCTTCCGACCCGAACGACTCCGACGGCGACACCGTTCCGAACGCCTCCGACAACTGCCCGACCATCGGCAACACCGACCAGGCCGATGACGACGGCGACAGCATCGGCAACGCCTGCGACCCCAGCTCCAACGGCAGCGCTCCGGGCGACAACTCCGGGCCGATCGTCGATCTCGACGGCACCTCGACCGGCTGCGCCCTGCACGGCATGGGCGACATCGGCGGGGTCTTGAGCTCGCTGCTCTTCCTGGTTCCCAGCCTGGCCGGACTGGCCGCGCGCCGCCGCAAGGGCTAGCCGGCCTTCGCGCGCACCCAGCTCAGCAGGTCGTTCGCGGAGATCACGCCGATCAGGCGATCCCCCTCAACCACGAAGAGCTGCGCCCAAGACCCGCCCTTCATGGCCTCCAAGGCCTCCCAGGCGCTCTTTCCGGGCGCGATGCTGATTTTTGGAAATCCCGATCCGTGAACTGCTCCACACGCCCGTGCAGCCAATGCTCCCGGCTGAGGCCCTCCAATTTACCGAGCGGCAAAAACCCGACCAGGCGCCCCGCCGCAACCACCGGGAGTTGCGGGTAGACCTCGCGCCCGGCCAGCTCGCGCTGGAGCTGCTCCAGGGTGACCTCGGGGTCCACCTGGACGAATTGGCGCTGCATCAAGTCGGCGACCTTGGCGTTCTCCAGCTTTTTTTTCAAGGCGACCTGCTGCTCGCTCATGCTGGAGGCCTGCTTGAGGAAAAAGCCGATCAGGATATACCACAGCCCGCCGAAGGAATTGCCGCCGGCCAGGCTGAAGGCCCCGTAGCCGATCAAGAGCCAGCCGAAGCCCCAGCCGATCTTCGCCGCGATCCGGGTCGCCCAGTCGAAGTCCTTCTTGATCGCCCACAGAATCGAGCGAAACATCCGGCCGCCATCGAGCGGAAAGGCCGGCACGAGGTTGAAGAGCGCCAGGATCATGTTCATGAAACCCAGATAGTAAAAGATCAGCTCCAAGGCGCGGTTGACCTCGTACTGCTCGGTCAGGTGCCGAAAATAGAAAAACAACAGGGCCAAGGCCGCGCTGGCCACCGGCCCCACCGCCGACATCAGGAATTCGACGCGCGGCGACTCGGCCTCCTCGCGCATCTCGGCCACCCCGCCGAAGATGAAGAGCGTGATGCCGTCGATCGGCAGGCGGTAGTGGCGCCCCACCAGGGAGTGCGCCAGCTCGTGGAAGAGGATGGACAAAAAGAGCCCGATCGCCGCCACAAAGGCCATCGCCCAATAGGCGCTCGCCGGCATGCCGGGGTGGTTGGCGGGAAAGTAGCCGCCCGCCAGGCTGTAGGTAACCATGAAGAGGATCAGCAGCCAGCTCAAGTCGACCCGGATGGGGAATCCGAAGAGGCGGAAGATTTCGAGGCGTTTTCCGAACATGCCCTATCCTATTACGCGGCGAGTCATTTTTCCTAGGGAAATCAGCAACTTGCTATCCTGATTTTGAAATCGTACAATGAAACCCTGGGGTGAATCATGGCGTCGGGCAGCCTGGAAAAATCCGCGGTCGCTCCCCTTTCGATCCTCGATCCCGAGGGTCGCGCCGACCCGCAACTCGAACCCAAGCTCGGTCCCGCCCAACTTAAAAAGATGTTCGAAGACATGCTGCGGGTCCGCGAGTTCGACGCGCGCGCCATCGGCCTGCAACGACAGGGTCGCATGGGAACCTATGCCCCGTCCACCGGCCAGGAGGCGGTGCAGATCGGATCGGTCGCCGCCCTTACGGCGAGCGACTGGGTCGCGCCCTCCTTTCGCGAGCAAGGCGTCCTGCTCAGCCGCGGCGTGAAGCCCACGACGATGTTCCTCTTCTTCATGGGCACCGAGGAAGGCAACCGCCTGCCGCGGAAATTGCGCAGTCTGCCCTACTGCGTGCCCTGCGCGAGCCAGGTCCTGCACGCGGTCGGCATCGCGATGGCGGCGAAATTCAAAAAAGACCCGGTCGCGGTCGCCGCCTACTTCGGCGACGGCGCGACCAGCGAGGGCGACTTCCACGAGGGCCTGAATTTCGCCGGCGTCTATCAAACGCCCAACGTCTTTATCTGTCAAAACAACCAATGGGCGATCTCGACGCCCCGCGCGATCCAGACGCGCAGCGAGACGCTGGCGCAGAAGGCGCTGGCCTACGGCTTTTCCGGGCTGCAGGTCGACGGCAACGACGTCCTCGCGGTGTACCACGCGACCTCGGAGGCGGCGCAGCGCGCCCGCGAAGGCGGCGGTCCCACCCTGATCGAGTGCCTGACCTACCGGCTCGGCGTGCACACCACCTCCGACGATCCCAGTCGCTACCGCGAGGAGGCCGAGGTCCGCGCCTGGCAGGCCAAGGATCCCCTCGACCGTTTTGAAAAATATTTGCTGAGCAAGGGGATTTTAGTCGCGGGCGACCGGGCGCGGCTTGTCGCCGAGCTGGGCGAGCAACTCAAGGCCGCGGCGGAGGAGGCCGAGGAGATCTGCCGCAACTTGAGCCCCGACGAGATGTTCACCTACATGTACGCGGACATTCCGGAATTCCTGAAGCCGCAGCGCGAGGACGTCCTCGCCCAGACCGTCTCGCTGGAGCCGGGTGGGAGGGCGCATGGATAAGCTCACCCTCGTCCAGGCCGTCAACCGGGCGCTGCTGATCGCGATGCAGGAGGACCCCGACGTCGTCCTGTTGGGCCAAGACATCGGCAAGGCGGGCGGCGTGTTTCGCGCCACCGAGGGCCTGCAGGAGCGCTTCGGCAAGGAACGGGTCCTCGACACGCCGCTCGCGGAGGCCGCCATCGTGGGCTGCGCGGTCGGCATGGCCATCTACGGGATCAAGCCGGTGGCGGAGCTGCAGTTCTCGGGCTTCGCCTACCAGGCCTTCCACCAGATCGAGCAGCACGTCTCGCGCTACCGCAACCGCACGCGCGGCGAATACCCGCTGCCGATGGTGATCCGCATGCCCTACGGCGGCGGGATCCGCGCCTTCGAGCACCACTCCGAGAGCCGCGAGGCCTATTACGCGCACACGCCGGGACTCAAGGTCGTCATCCCCTCCACACCGGGCGACGCCTTGGGCCTGCTGCGCGCGGCGATCCGCGACCCCGACCCGGTGATCTTCATGGAGCCGAAGAAGATCTACCGCAGTCTCAAGGAAGAAATTTCCGCCGACGCACCCGTCATCCCCATCGGTCAAGCCAAGATCGTGAAAAGCGGCGAGGAGCTGACGCTGATCTCCTACGGGGCCATGATGCCGGTCGCCCTCGAGGCGGCGGGGCAGTTGGGCGGCGAGCATTCCATCGAGGTCATCGACCTGCGCACGCTCAAGCCGCTCGACGAGGCGACCCTGGTCGCCTCGGTGCAAAAGACCGGGCGGGCCGTGGTGGTCCACGAGGCCCCGCGCAGCCTCGGCATGGGCGCGGAGATCTCCGCGATGCTCATGGAAAAGGCCTTCCTCTCGCTGAAGGCCCCGGTGGCCCGGGTGACGGGCTACGACGTGCAGATGCCTTACTACCAGCTGGAAAACTACTACATGCCGAGCGTCGCCCGCGTGGCGCAGGCCCTGCGCGACACCCTCTCCTATTGATTTTGTTTGTATCGCGGCGGAACTTGCGAGATCCTTGTCCCGTCGTCCCATTGCAGCGAACGAGGTGCCCGATGCCGAAGGATTTTGTCTTTCCGGATCTTGGAGAAGGCGTCGCCGAGGGCGAGCTGGTCAAGTGGCTCGTCAAGGAAGGCGACACCGTGAAGGAAGACCAGGACGTGGCCGAGGTCGAGACCGACAAGGCCCTCGTTTCCATCCCTTCTCCCCACGCGGGGGTCGTCGAGAAGCTTCATTTCAGGGAGGGCGACAAGATCCCGGTGGGCGCGGTGCTGATGAGCTTTCGGGACGGGCCCGAGGCCGCGAAAGGGCCTGAACCCAAGCCCGAGCCGATTCAAGACAAGCCGACGGCCAAGGCCGCGCCGGCTCCCGCGGCGGAGGCGAGGCCCACCGCCCCAAGCCCGGCCGCCGCAAAACCGGCCCCCGCCGGTCCCCAAACCAAGCCCGCCGAAGGCGCATCGCCTCCCGCAACGCCCAAGCTGCCCGCGCTCGCGACCCCGCACACCCGGAAATTGGCCCGCGAGCTGGGCGTCGACATTGAGACCGTCCGAGGGAGCGGCGAGAACGGCCGCGTGACCGAAGAGGACGTGCGGCGCGCCGCGGCGCCCGGCGCGCCCGCCGCCAAGCCGAGCCCCCTCCCCGCCGCCAAGGCGCCCCCCGCGCCGTCCGCTCCGGAAACGGCCCCGGGGGATTTTGAAAAATACGGCCCCGTGCAACGCATCCCGATCAAGGGCATCCGCCGCAAGATCAGCGAGCACATGCTGACCGCGGCCCACCAGACCGTCATGGTCACCCACATCGACGAGGCCGAGGTCGACGCCTTGATGCAGCTGCGCCAGGAGAAGAAAAAATACGCCGAGGAGCGCGGCGTCAAGCTGACGCTGTTGCCCTTCCTGATGAAGGCCTGCGTGATCGCGCTGAAGAACCACCCTTACCTCAACGCCAGCCTGAGCGGCGACGAGATCGTCCTGAAGGATTATTTTCACTTCGGCTTCGCGGTCGATACCGACGCGGGCCTGATGGTACCGGTGATCCGCGACGTCGACCAGAAGAGCATCATGCGCCTGGCCACCGAGCTGGTCGACTTAAGCGAGCAGGCCCGCAACCGGAGCATCCCGCTGGAGGCCCTGAAGGGACACAGCTTCTCGATCACGAATATCGGCAGCATCGGCGGCCGGGCCTTCACGCCCATCCTGCACTATCCCGATTCGGCCATCCTGGGCTTGGGAAGGACCTATCAAAAGCCGGTGGTGCGGGGAGGAGAGATCAAGGTCGCCAGCGTCCTGCCGCTCTGCCTGACCTTCGACCACCGCGTCACCGACGGGGCGACGGCGGCGCGGTTTACCAACGATGTCATCAAGTATTTGAGCGATCCGGATTTGTTATTGTTGGATGATGGGGATTAAATGGTCGTCGGAGATCTCACCGAATCCACCGAAGTCGCCGTCCTCGGCGGCGGGCCGGGCGGCTACGTCGCCGCCATCCGCCTCGCCCAGCTGGGCAAGGAGGTGACCCTCATCAACGACGACGTCCTGCCGGGCGGCGTCTGCCTGCTGCGCGGCTGCATCCCCTCCAAGGCGCTCATCGAGGCCGGAAATCTCCTGCACCGCATCCCGGCCGCTGCCGCCATGGGCATCCTGGCCGACAACCCGCGCGTCGACTGGCCCACCTTGCAAAGATGGAAAGACTCCGTCGTCAAGAAGCTCGGCCAAGGCGTCGAGCAACTGCTCAAGCAGCACAAGGTCAAGACCCTGGCGGGCCGCGGCGCCTTCGTCGGCCCGCACAACCTGGAGGTCCGGACCGATTCCGGACCGCGGCATCTCGCCTTCGAGCAGGCCGTCGTCGCCACCGGGAGCCGGCCGCGCCCGCTGCCCGACCTGCCCTTCGACGGCGAAAAAATCATCTCCTCGGATACGGCTCTCGCCCTCCCGGAAATCCCCCCTTCCCTCCTCGTCGTCGGCGGCGGCTACATCGGCCTGGAGCTGGGCGAGGTCTACGCCAAGCTGGGAAGCCGGGTGACGATCCTCGAGGCCCTGCCGGAATTGCTCCCGGGCACCGACCCGGCCCTGGTCCGGCCGGTGAAGAAGAAATTGGAGTCTTTGGGCGTGCAAATCTTGCTGAAGACGCAGGCAAAAAATATAAAGCCGGCGGACCGCGAGGTCGTGGTGGAATGGACCTCGGAAGACGGCGCCTCCGGTCAAGTGACCGCGAATCGCGTCCTGGTGGCGATAGGCCGACTGCCGAACGGCGAAGAGCTGGGCCTGGAGGCCCTCGGCGTCGCGCGCGACGCGAAGGGCTTCGTCAAGGTGGACGCGCGGCAGCGGACCTCCTTACCTCATATTTACGCGATCGGGGACGTCGCGGGCGGCATTCAGCTGGCCCACAAGGCCAGCCGCGAGGGCGTCGTCGCGGCCCACAACATCGCCGGCGAGGCCGACGCCTTCGACAACCAGGTGCCGGCGGTGATCTTCACCGACCCCGAGATCGCCTACGTCGGGCTGAGCGAGGCACAGGCCAAGGAGCGCGGCATCGAGACAAGCACGGGGATGTTCGGCTTCCCCGCCAACGGCCGCGCCCTGACGCTGGACGACACGGAGGGCTTCGTGAAGGTCGTGGCCGAAAAGTCCTCGCGCCGCATCCTGGGCGTCCAAATGGTCGGCCCCCACGTCTCGGAGCTGATCTCGGAGGCAACCTTGGGACTGGAGATGGGCGCCTTCGTCGCGGACTTGGACCTCACCATCCACCCCCACCCCACGCTGAGCGAGGCCCTGCACGAGGCCGCGGAGGGGGTGATGGGGATGGCGGTTCACCGGTACCAGAAAAAGCCCCGCTGACCCGACACACTCAACCCCCCGCGCCGCAATGATAGGCCTTTGTCGACGTCTACCCTGATGCGCCCTTGCCCCCCCCGCAAAAGAGAGAGTTCTCAATCATAGTCATCGTTATTTTTTTCAAAAACTTTAATTTCAATAATAATATCAGTATAATAAACACGTAAAATATTTGTATATACAAATTACATACTGCTTATTTACAAAAATAGTAGTAAAGACTATGCTCCACTCATGAAAACCAATCCCTTCCGGGACATGTTTCAGGAAATTTGCGGGAAGCTTGACGCCTTCATCACCGACTACAACTCCCGTATTTTGGAAGAAGGCGGACTTAGAATATCCCGGCAGGAGATTAAGGTCGTGGGGCAAGCGGCTTTGTTGCTGTCGGACTTGCCCTTTGCCATCTCCGGCACCATGGACTTCGATATCTGGAATCCACTGCCCTACCTCGTACAAAAGAAATTGGACGCCTTGTTGTTCGAAAATAAAATGTACCTGGATCCGGACGGACCGAAGGCCTGGATGCCTCCCGACACGAAATTCCAACTCCTGTTCGACTTCCCGAAGCTGCAAGTATGGGTTGCGGATCCGGAATCGGTGATCGCCTCGAAAGCGAAATTCAATCGCGCCAAAGACCGGCCCCTCATCGAAACCTATCTCCGATTTTATCCGCAATCGAAAGGAAGGGTCGCCGGAAAATGAACGCGAATACGGAAAAGGTCGTGCAAAGGCTCGCCTACGAAGGATTATTGACCTCCAACACGGTGCTGCCCCGGAAACGACGCATCACCGTCCAAGAGGCCTTGGCCGCGGCTAAAGAAGAGCCGAGAATTTTGGAAGTCCTGCCCGCGGTGCTGCTCTACAAACCCTCGATCTTGGCCGGCCTTGAGAAAGACTTGAAAAAGGACCAAAAATTGGCTCGGCTAGTCCAGAATTTGCGGATCGGGACGAATCCGGAAATGGATTTCTTCGGCATCCCCGCGCGGGACTATCTCAAGGCCGCGGAGCATTTTCGGCGCTGCCTTTCCGAAAAAAAGGCCGCCCAGAAGTCCTTGGTCTTGAACCTGAGAGTTTCTCCCGAGGAACTGAAAAAATTAAAACGCCTCAACGAAGCCATGGGCGGCATCGGGCTTTCCGAGACCATCCGGACTCTCATCCACGAAAAAGCATCGTGACGCCCTTTTTCCGCCCGCAGGAGCAAAAGCAAGATTCGCCCCCAGGTTCGTCTTAAATCGCTCCCGTGGTCATATCCCTTCCCGCTTCGCCATGAAGTGCTCGAAGCGGTTCAAGGCGTTGAGATAGGCCTTGAGCGAGGCCTTGACGATGTCGGTGTCGGTGCCGAGCCCCCGCACCTCGCGACCGCCGTCCTTCAACACCACGCTCACCTCGCCCTGCGCGTCCGCGCCGCCGGTGATCGCGTTGATGTTGAAGCCGGAGAGCTCGCCGCCGAAGCCCGTCACCTTGCGCAAGACCTTGAAGCTGGCGTCCACCGGGCCCACGCCCTTCTCGGAATCGGTCTTCTCGACGCCGTCGACCGACACCGTCACCTCGGCCCGCGGCGAGCCGTCGGACTCGCTGGTCACGCTGTAGCGCTTCAATACGTAGCGCTCCTGGCCCCCGTGCTTCTGCTCGAAGAGGATAACCTCGAGGTCGTCGTCGAAAATCTCTTTCTTCTTGTCCGCCAAGGCCTTGAAGGCCTCGAAGGCCTTTTCGAAATCCGCCTCTTCCAGCTCGTAGCCCAATTCCTGGAGGCGCTTGCGGAAGGCGTGGCGCCCGGAGTGCTTGCCCAGGACCAACTTCGACTGCGTCCAGCCCACCGACTCCGGCGTCATGATCTCGTAGGTGAGCTGGTTCTTGAGGAAGCCGTCCTGGTGGATGCCCGACTCGTGGGCGAAGGCGTTCTCGCCGACCACCGCCTTGTTCGGTTGGACCTGTACGCCGGTGATCAAGCTGAGCAACTTGCTGGTGTGGTAGATCTGCTCGGTGCGGATCGCGGTGTCGCACTGAAAGAGCTCTTTACGCACCTTGAGGGTCATGACGATCTCCTCCATCGCCGCGTTGCCGGCCCGCTCGCCGATCCCGTTGACGGTGCACTCCACCTGCCGCGCGCCCGCCCGGATCGCCGCCAGGCTGTTGGCGACCGCGAGGCCCAAGTCGTTGTGGCAGTGGACGCTGATCACCGCCCCACCGATGTTGGGGACCTTTTGCCTCAAGTGGGTGATGAGCTTGAAGAACTCGTCGGGGTAGGTGTAGCCCACCGTGTCGGGGATGTTGACCGTCTTGGCCCCCGCCTCGATGACCGCCTGCACGACCTCCGACAAGTAGCCCCAGTCGCTGCGCGTGGCGTCCTCGGCGCTGAACTCGACGTCGGGCGTGTATTGCAAGGCGTGCTTCACCGCCGCGACGGCGTCCTGCAAGACCTGATCGCGGCTCTTTCCCAACTTGTACTTGAGATGGAGGTCGCTCGTCGCGATGAAGGTGTGAATGCGCGGCTTCCGGGCCTCGCGGATCGCGCCCCAGCAGGCGTCGATGTCCTTGGGCGTCGCGCGGCTGAGCCCCGCGATCGTCGGCCCCTCGATCTCGCGGGCGATGGCCTCCACCGCCGCGAAGTCGCCCTTGGAGGCGATGGGAAAGCCGGCCTCGATGATGTCCACGCCCAGCTTGGCGAGCTGTCGGGCCATGCGGAGCTTTTCGTCCAAGTCCATGCTGCAGCCGGGCGATTGCTCGCCGTCGCGGAGCGTCGTGTCGAATACCTTGACCATTTCCATAAAAAAAACCTCGATCGTTCTTCAAAAGTCGGTTGTTGTCAGTATGCCGTCAAGACTCCCGGGGAGTCCAGTTTTCGCTGATACCGACCGGAAGGCGCCGAGCGCCTTCGGGTCTTGGAAATTTCCCGAAAAGAAACGGGCTTCGCGCGGGTCGGCGCCGCAAATCGAGCCGGGGCCTTTTCGCCCCTGCAAGCCTCGGCTTTCGGGAAATTCAGTCTTTTTGGTTGGTGATGAGCCGCAGTTCCTGCGGCCCGGGGGGTGTTTCTTTGGCCTCGCCGGCCAGCAGCGGGCCCTCGCCGCGCGCCTTCTTGGACAGCTGAAAGACCTCTTCGACGAGGCCGGAGGCCACGTAGGCCAAGGCGGCGAAGAAGATCATCTCGTTGGGCGCGCTGGCGATCACGAAGAGGACGCAGGCGAGCAGGACCAACATGAAGAAGGACTCTTTGCGCTTGAAGTTGAGCTTTTTGAAATTGCGGTACGGCACCGTGCTGACCATCAAGAGGGCCAAGCCGATGGTGAGGCAAAGCAAGAGAACGCTGGAGACGTCGACATCGCCCTTCCAGCGGTGGTGGAAGATCACGTAGGAGGCGACGACGTAGGCGGCCGTCGGGATCGGCAAGCCCTGGAAGTGCTTCTTCTCGACGTCGGAGACCTGCACGTTGAAGCGGGCCAAGCGCATCGCCCCGCAGGCGAAGAACAAGAAGGCCGCCGCCCAGCCGATCTGGTTGAAGTGGTTGAGCGTCCAAGTATAGGCGAGGATCGCCGGCGCGAGGCCGAAACTGGCCAAATCGCAGAGCGAGTCGTACTCGATGCCGAAATCGCTGTGGGTGCGGGTGAGGCGCGCGATGCGCCCGTCGAGGCCGTCGAAGACGCCGGCCAAGAGGATCATCCAGGCGGCGGTCAGGTGGTCGCCCTGGATGGACTTCACGATGGAGACGAAGCCGCAAAAGAGCGAGGCGGTCGTGATCATGTTGGGGAGGATGTAGATCCCCTTGCGAATGCCGATTCGTTTGACGCGCACTTGGTTCATCTTGCTTTAATTCATCTGGGCCAGGGAGCTTTCCCCGGCGAATACCTTTTGTCCCGGCTTCACCAAGACCTTCCACTCGGGAGGCAGGCAGACTTCCATGCGGGAGCCGAACCGGATCATGCCGTAGCGCTCGCCGCGGGAAACCGGCGTATTTTCACGCAAATAGCAGACAATGCGCCTGGCGACAAGCCCCGCAATCTGGACAAAGGCCACTTTTTGCCCCTGGGGGGTCTTGAGGACGACGGCGTTTCGCTCATTTTCCAGGCTGGCCTTGTCCAGGCTGGCCACGAAGAATTTTCCCGGAAAGTAATGAACTTCCTCGACTTTTCCGTCGCAGGGGATGCGGTTGACGTGGACGTTGAAGGGGCTCATGAAGATGCTGACCTTCTGGTGGGGCTCTTTAATATAGGGCCCGCTTGAAAGGCTCTCAATTTTTAGGACGGTGCCGTCCGCGGGGCTGACCAGGAGGCCCAAATCGGCGGGCGGGGTCCTCGCCGGATCCCGGAAGAAATTGAGGCAAAAGAGAAAGGCCAGGCCGAAGGCGATCGCGAGGGGCCAAAAGAGCCAGGCGCCGATCAAGGTGAGAGCCAGGGAGATCAGCAGAAAGGGATAGCCCTCGCGGGCGATCGGCAAGGGGCCGCTCTTCATGATGGGCGCCAAGGCGGCGGAGCTCACGGAGGATTCGGTGGACATAGGTTAATTTCCCGCCTCGCCCGGGAAGGGCATGAGCACGTTCTTACCCTTCTGCATGGCGATGTTGCCGGTGCGCACGACCTCGAGGATCTCGAAGGGCTGGAGCTTTTTCAAGATGCTTTCCATCTCTTGGTGCTCGCCCACGAACTCGAGGATCTGGATCCTCGGGTCGGAGGCGTCGACGACCTTGCCGTGCGCCTCTTCCGCGAGCTTCGCCACCTCGGCCTTGTTCTTGTCGTTCAGCCGCAGCTTGACCAGCATCAGCTCGCGGCGCACGCAGGCCTCGCTGGAGACGTCGATGACCTTGAGCACGTCGATCAGGCGGTTGAGCTGCTTCAGGATCTGCTCGATGATCAGGGCGTTGCCGTGGGTGATGATCGTCATGCGGCTGACCCGCGGGTCGGGCGTCGGCGCGACCGAGAGGGCGTCGATGTTGAAGCCGCGCCCCGCGAACATGCCGGAGACGCGCGCCAGGACGCCGAACTCGTTTTCGACCAGGACGGAAATGGTATGGGTATTTTCGTGGTGGTTCATCATTAAGCCAATACGATGTCGCTGACCGCGCCGCCCGCGGGCACCATCGGGTACACGTTGTCCTCGAGGGTGGTGACGAAGTCGATCACCACCGGGCGGTCCCGCACCTTCAGGGCCCGCTCGATCACCGGCACGACCTCGTCCTTGACGGAGGCGCGCAGGCCCACGGCGCCGTAGGCCTCGGCCAGCTTGACGAAATCGGGCTGCACGTTGAGGTCGACCTCGGAGTAGCGGTTCTCGTAGAAGAGCTCCTGCCACTGCCGCACCATGCCGAGGAAGTGGTTGTTGAGGATCGCGATGATCACCGGAGTCTTCCACTCGACGGCCGTGGCCAGCTCTTGGATGTTCATCTGGATGCTGCCGTCGCCGGAGATGCAGATCACCGTCTTCTCGGGATAGGCCAGCTGCGCCCCGATCGCGGCGGGAAAGCCGAAGCCCATCGTGCCCAGGCCTCCCGAAGTGCACCAGCGGTGCGGCTCTTTAAAATGGTAGAACTGCGCGGCCCACATCTGGTGCTGGCCGACGTCGGTGGTGACGATCGCCTCGCCTTTCGTCATTTGGTAAAGCATGTCGATGACGTACTGGGCCCGAATCTCCTTGGGCCCCTGCTGGTAGCCCATCGGCGCCTTCTCGCGCCACTGCCGGATCTGCTCCCACCAGGGGCGGATCTGCTCGTGGTACTTCCGGATGAAGGCCGGATCGCCCTCCGCCATCTTGAGCATCTCGCCCAAGACGTACTTGACGTCTCCGACGATGGGCACGTCGACCGCCACGCTCTTGCCGACGTTGGCGGGGTCGATGTCGATGTGGATCTTCTTGCTGTGCTTGGAGAACTCGCTCAGCTTGCCGGTCACCCGGTCGTCGAAGCGGGCGCCCACGGAGAAGAGCACGTCGCACTCGTTGATCGACATATTGGAGTAGTAGGTGCCGTGCATCCCCAGCATCCCGAGGCTCAGGTCGTCGGTGCCGGGAAAGGCGCCGAGGCCCATCAGGGTCATGGCCACCGGGATCTTGGTCAAGTAGGCGAATTTTTTCAGCTCGTCGGAGGCCTGGGAGAGCACCGCGCCGCCGCCGACGTACAAGAGCGGCCGCTTGGCCTCTTTCAGCAGCTCCCAGCCCTTTTTGATCTGGCCGGAGTGGCCCTGGAGCACCGCGCGCGGCGAGCGCACCTTGACCTGGTCGTAAGGGACATATTCCGCCTGATGCAGCTGCAGGTCTTTTGGGATGTCGACCAGCACGGGGCCGGGGCGGCCGGTACGGGCGATGTGGAAGGCCTCCTTCATGATGCGCTGGAGGTCGCGCACGTCCTTCACCAGGTAGTTGTGCTTGGTGCAGGGCCGGGTGATGCCGACGATGTCGGCCTCTTGGAAGGCGTCGTTGCCGATCATGGAAAGCGGGACTTGGCCGGAGATCACCACCATCGGGATCGAATCCATGAGCGCCGTGGCGAGACCGGTGACGGTGTTGGTCGCTCCGGGACCGGAGGTGACCAGGGCGACTCCCGGCTTGCAGGTCACACGGGCGTAGCCGTCGGCGGCATGCACCGCCCCCTGCTCGTGACGGACCAGGACGTGGCGGATCTCGGGGTGCTTGTACAGCTCGTCGTAGACGTGGAGGATGGCCCCTCCGGGATAACCGAAGATGAGGTCGACCCCCTCGTCCTTGAGGGCCTGGATGAAGATTTGGGCGCCGGTGAGTTTCATGCTGTGTGGACCTTGTCGAAAAATCCTTTATGCCACGGCGGAGAAAGATGTCAAATCCGCAAACTCATTCAAGAAAACCTCGTCGTCCCGCCCTGCCGATCCCCTAGCGCAGCTTTTCGAGGATGGCCTCGATCTTGGTTTTTCCCTTGAGTTTCTGAAGCTGAAGTCGCTTTTTTTCGAGTTTTTCTTCCGTATTGAGGTAAGGCTTCTTGGTCAATTTTTTTAATTTTTGCTCTAATTTCAAATGATTATCCCATAACTCCTTAAGCTCGGGATTATATTTTAAATGCCGCTGCAAGAGCGCCTCGTCGTGTTCGTCCATGCTTCACTCCTTTTGCTTGAGCCGGCGATTCTCGGCCTCGGAGACCCTGAGGTAACGGACCTGCAATCGCCTCCCCTCCACGGCCTTCCCTGCCCGGAATTGGCTTAAGGCCAGGCGCCCGACCTGTTCGGCGCTCACTCGCGCCCCTTCCCCGCCTTCCATCGCTTGGCCGAGGCCCGCGAAGCGTCCCGGATAAACCGACAGGGCCTCCCCCAAAATCCATTTTTCGCCAGGGATCTCTCCCAAGTGTTGCAGAAAGGCCTCGATCGGCCAAGCCCGATCCGCAAGGACCTCGACAGGGGCCTCCGGGCCGCCGGCATAGGCCCCGGCGTAGACCTCGCCGCAGCGGGCATCCAAGCAGGCGACAACCGTTCGACCCACCGCCAAGTGGGGCCGGACCAAGGCCAAGAGCGTGGAGACCCCGACGACCGGCTTTCCCAGGGCGCGGGCCAGTCCCTTGACCGTGCTGATCCCGATGCGCAGTCCGGTAAAGGATCCCGGTCCGGCGCTGACCGCGAGCAGATCGAGGTCGCCGAGCCGCCAGCCCAGGGCATCGAGGGCATTTTGGATGGAGGCGATGAGGGTCTCGCTGTGGGAGGGCGGCCGCGCCTCGAAGTTCTCGCGCAGGCAATGCTCGTCCTCGAGCAGGGCCACGCTTTGGCTTGCGCCCGAGGTGTCGAGGGCCAGGATCCGCATCAGAACCAGCCCTTCACCTTGTCGAAGATATCCTTGAGCCCCCAAACCGCGTCGATGTCGTTGACGGTGACGACCACCATCAGGGTCAGGAGCATGAACATCCCGATCTGCTGGGCGATCAGGCGCTTGCGCATCGAGAGCGCCTTGCCCGCGAGACCCTCGTAGACCATGAACAGCAAATGGCCGCCGTCCAGGACGGGGATGGGCAGGAGGTTCAAGACCCCGAGCTGGATGCTGAGGAAGGCCAAGAGATAGAGGAAATTTCCCAGCCCCTGCTGCGCGGCCTTGGCCGAGATCTGCGCGATGCGCACCGGCCCGCCGAGCTCTTTATAGGAAGCCTTCAGCGTGACCAGGTCCTTGAGGACCTTGAAGGTCATGCCGAAGAGCATGAGGTTTTCTTTCACGCCCTTCTGGAAGGCCTCACCGAGACCGTATTGACGCTTCACAAAATTGTCGGGATTGGAGGCCTTGGCGACGCCGATCACGTACTTGTTGAGATTGGGATTGAAAATCGGGCTGATCTTCAATTCGACCTTCTCGCCCGCCCGCTCGACGGTGAAGCGGGTCTCCTTGCCCTTGGACTGGTTCACCTGGTCGGCCATGGCGTTCCAGTCGGCGATCGCCGTGCCGTTGATCGCGACGACCTTGTCGCCCGCCTTCATCCCCGCCGCGTGAGCCGGAGAGTCCGGCGTGAAGGCGCCGATCAGGGGCTCGACGTCGACGAAGAAGACCGGCTCGAGGCCGAGGTAGCCGCCCATGCCGCCCTCGAGGGCCTCGAGCTGGGCGGACTTCTCCAGGGTCTTGTCGCCCCGCTTCAGCTGCAGCTGGATCTCGGTCCCCGCGGGCTTGCTGATCTCGCGCATCACCTGGTCCCAGCTGGCGGCCGCCTTGCCGTTGACGGCGAGGATCAGGTCGCCCTTCTCGATCCCGGCCTTGGCGGCGGAGGACTCGGCCTGGACGCCGAGGACCTGGGGCGGCTGGGAGAGGTATTTCGGCTCTTGGCGCCCGATCATGAAGACGATCGGCATCAGGATGAAGGGCAGAAGCAGGTTCATGCCCGGCCCGGCCAGGACGACCTTCATGCGGGTCCATAAGGATTTGCTGCTGAAGGCGCGGGGATCGTCGAGCGGGACGATCTCGCCCTCCTCGAAGTCCTCCTGCCCGCTCATCTTGACGTAGCCGCCGAGCGGCAGGAGCGAGAGGCAGTACTCCGTCTCGCCGACCTTGAAGCCGACGTGCGGCCCGAAGCCCAGCGAGAAGCGCTCGACGCGGATGCCGCTGAACTTGGCGACCAGGAAGTGGCCGAGCTCGTGGATGAAGATCAGGAGGCCGAGGCCGACTATGAAATAAAGAATCGTCATATCTTGTAAGTCCTATCCGACTGCTAACCTGTTGTAGGGGTGAACCTCGTGTTCGCCCTCCCCTGCGATAGTCGACCCGCGTCTCCCAATTTGGAAAACACCTATGTCCTTGCCCTTGGGGCGAACACAAGGTTCGCTCCTACAATCTACGCCGCCGCCAGCTCCGAAGCCCGCTGCCGGGCCCACTGGTCGACCGCCACGATCTCCTCGAGGGACTTGGGCATTACGCGCGCGTGGCCCTGCAGGGTCTCTTCCACCACCCGGGGGATCTGCAAAAAGGAGATCTTCCGGTCCAGGAACTGCTGCACCGCCACCTCGTTGGCGGCGTTGAGGACCGCGGGCATCGTGCCGCCCTCCCCCATCGCCCACTTCGCCAATTTGAGGCAGCGGAATTTCTCTTCGTCGGGAGCGAAGAAGGTCAGGCCCGCCAGCTGCGTCAGGTCGAGCGAGGGTAGGTCGTTGGGCAGCCGGTCGGGGTAGCTGAGCGCGTAGGCGATCGGCACCCGCATGTCCGGCAGGCCGAGCTGGGCCATCACCGAGCTGTCCTGGAACTCGACCATCGAATGAATGATGCTCTGCGGGTGCACGCAGACCGCCAGGGCCTCGGGCGCGACGTCGAAAAGCCAGCGGGCCTCGATCAGCTCGAGGCCCTTGTTCATCAGGGTGGCCGAGTCGATGGTGATCTTCGCGCCCATCGACCAGTTAGGGTGCTTCAAGGCCTGCTCGACGGTGATGCTCGCGAACTCTTCCTTCGGCTTGTTCAAAAAAGGCCCGCCGCTCGCGGTGAGGATGAGGCGGCGGATGCGCTTGGGGTCCTCGCCGTTCAGGCATTGGAAAATAGCGGAGTGCTCGCTGTCGACGGGGAAGATCTTGACGCCGTATTGGTGCGCAGCGGCGTTCATGAACTCGCCGGCCACGACCATCGTCTCTTTGTTGGCCAAGGCGATGTCCTTCTTCGCCTGGATCGCGGCGTAGGTCGGCTCGAGGCCGGCGGCGCCGACGATGGCCGAGACGACGGTCTGGGCCTCGGGGTGGGTGGCGACGCGCACCGAGCCCTCGCGGCCCCAGAGAATTTCCGGGGCCTCGGCCCCCAGCGCCTCGCGAAGCCGCCGGGCGTCGGCCTCGGCCGTCACCGAGACCAAGGAAGGGCGGAACTCGCGGATCTGCTCGAGCACCCGCTCGACGTTGCGGCCGCAGGCCATGGCGACGACTTGAAGCTGCTGCGGGTTGCGGCGGACCACGTCGAGGGTCGAGGTGCCGATCGAGCCGGTGGAACCCAAGAGGGCGATTTTCTTCATTCAGGATCTCCAGTACGCCGCATAGTAATAGACGATCGGCGAGGTGAAAAGCAATGCGTCGATCCGGTCCAGCAAACCGCCGTGGCCGGGGATGAGGTTCCCGCTGTCCTTGACGCCGACGCTGCGCTTGAGCAGCGACTCGGAGAGATCCCCCAGCGGCCCGATCAACCCCACGCCGACGCCGACGATCAGGCAGTCTTGGATGCGGATCTGGCTCGAGATGAAAGCGCGGCAGGCCAGCGCCCAGAGGACGCTCATGACGATGCCCCCGAACAAGCCCTCGACGGTCTTCCCCGGCGAGATGTGCGGCGCGAGCTTGTGGCGGCCGAAGAGGCGGCCGGCGATATAGGCGCCGGTGTCGGCCCCGAAGGTCGAACCGAGGACCAGGAAGAGCCAGAGCGGACCGTCGGGGAGGTCGCGGATCAGGCCCAAAAACGACAGCATCAGGCCGCAGTAGACCGCCGTCAGGAAGGTGGAGGCCACCTGCCCCAGGACCACCTCGAGAGAATGGCGGTGCCAGAGGTAGAAGACGAAGCTCGCCATCAGGGCCGCGGGCACCGCGACGACCAGCGTCGCGAAATCGCGGGGCCCGAACATCGCCGCGACCGCGAGGCTCAAGGCCAGCAGCGTCGCGAAGGCCGGCGAGCTGGAGGGATGGGCCGGGAGGATCATCCGCGCGCACTCGTGAGCCGCAAGCGCGACGATCGCCGCGATGACCGCCTTCAGCGGGACCGCGGGCAGATAGAGGATCAGCAGGATGACCGCGGCCGCGAGAATGACGCCGGTGATGATTCGTGTCCACATAGGGTCGTCGCTTTTCCTAGGGCTATAAAATCGCGCGCACCTGCTCGGTGGTAAGGCCGAAACGGCGCTCACGGCTCTGGTACTCGCGGATCGCCTCCTCGAGCTCCGAACGGTTGAAGTCGGGCCAGAGGGTGTCGGTGAAAAACAGCTCGGTGTAAGCCATCTGCCAGAGCAGGAAATTGCTGATGCGATGCTCGCCGCTGGTGCGGATCAGGAGGTCCGGATCGGGCAGCCCCTCGGTGTAGAGCTGGCGGTCGAGCTCGTCCTCGCGGATGACGCGGGAGGCGTCGCCCTCGGCCAGGGCGCTGCGGACCAGCTGGTTGACCAGCTCGGTCAGCTCGCTGCGCGAGCTGTAGCTGAGCGCCAGCACCAGGGTCATCTTCTCGCAGTGCCGCGTCTCGGCGATGGTCTTGGTCAATTCGCGCAGGACGCCCTCCGGCAGGCGGTCGATCTGCCCGATCACGCGCAGGCGGATGTCATTTTTGATCAGCTTGGGGCGCTTCGCCACCAGGAAGTGTTTCAGCAGGTCCATCAGGCCGAGCACTTCGTCGGAGGGGCGGTTCCAATTCTCTTGGCTGAAGGCGTAGAGGGTGAGGTACTCGATGCCGATCTCGCGACAGGCCTCGACGATGCCCTCGACGGTCTCGCTGCCGCGGCGGTGCCCCTCGAGGCGCGGCAGATCGCGGTTCCGGGCCCAACGCCCGTTCCCGTCCATGATGATGGCGATGTGCCGTGGGAGCTTGGCTTTATCCACTCAGACTTCCATCACTTCTTTTTCTTTGTGCTCGAGGGACTCGTCGACCTTCTTCACGTAGGCGTCGGTGAGCTTCTGGACCTCGGCGCCCAGGTGCTTGGCCTCGTCCTCGGGCATCTTCTTGTCCTTCTCGAGGGCCTTGAGCTCGTCCAGGGACTCGCGGCGGACGTGCCGAATGGCGACCTTGGCCTCTTCGCCGTACTTGCGGGCGAGCTTGACCATTTCCTTGCGGCGCTCCTCGTTGAGCGCCGGGATGGGGATGCGGATCAGCTTGCCGTCGTTGGCCGGCGTCAGTCCCAGGTCGGACTTGATGATCGCCTTCTCGATCAGCGGGATGGCGGTGGCGTCCCAGGGGCTGATCGTGATCATGCGCGGCTCGGGGACGCTGAGCGTGCCGACCTGGTTGAGCGGGGTCGGCGTGCCGTAATAGTCGACGCGGATGTCGTCGAGCATCGAGGTCGAGGCCCGGCCGGTGCGGACCTTGGCGAGCTCGCCGCGGAACGCGGCCAGGCATTTTTCCATGCGATCTTTGGACTTGTTCAACACGGGATGCGACATGCGTATTCTCCTAGACGACGGTCGTTCCGATGTTTTCTCCCAGGACGACCTTGCGGATGTTGCCTTTTTGAAAGAGGTCGAAGACCACGATCGGCATCTTGTTGTCCATGCACAGCGAGATCGCGGTCGAATCCATCACCTTGAGGTTCTTGTTGAGGACGTCGAGATAGGTGAGCGAGTTGAAGCGCTTGGCCCCGGGGTTGAGCTTGGGGTCGCTGTCGTAGACGCCGTCGACCTTGGTGCCCTTCATGATGACGTCGGCGCCGATCTCGACGGCGCGCAGCGCCGCGGCGGTGTCGGTGGTGAAGAAAGGGTTGCCGGTGCCCGCCGCGAAGATGACGACGCGGCCCTTCTCGAGGTGGCGGACCGCGCGGCGGCGGATGTAGGGTTCGACCAGCTGGTGGATCTCGATGGCGGAGAGCACGCGGGTGAAGACGCCGGTCTTCTCGAGGAAGTTCTGCAGGGCCATCGCGTTCATGACGGTGGCCAGCATCCCCATGTAGTCGCCGGTCGCGCGGTCGATACCCTCTTTCTCGCCGCCCATTCCGCGGAAGATGTTGCCGCCGCCGATGACGATGGCGATCTCGATGCCGAGCGCGGTCAGGTCTTTCAGCTCCTCGGCGATCGCGCCGACCACTTGGGAGTTGATGCCGTAACCCTCGCTGCCCATCAGGGACTCGCCGCTGAGCTTGAGCAGGATGCGTTTGTATGCGGGTTTCGCCATGGGCTTATTTTCCGAGCTGCTTCGCGACCTCGGCCGCGAAGTCTTCTTCCTTCTTGGCCATCCCCTCGCCCACCTGGAAGCGGACGAACTCGACGATGCGCCCCGAGGGATCGCTCTCTTGCAGATGCTTCAATACCGATTTCTTGCCGCTGGAGTCTTTGATAAAGACCTGCTCTTGGAAGCAGACCTCGGCGGCGAACTTGCCCAGCTTGCCCTCGACGATCTTCTCGAGCATTTCCTTGGGCTTGCCGCTGTCGGCGAGCTGGGCCAGGTAGATCTCGCGCTCCTTGGCCTTGACGTCCTCGGGGATCTGCTCGCGGTGGACGAAGCGCGGGGCGGAGGCCGTCACGTGCATCGCCAGGTCTTTGAGCAGCTCGTCGCCCAGCTTGGCGGCGTCGCCCTGCACCTTGACCAGGGCCCCGATCTTGTTGCCCATGTGCAGGTAGCTGCCGAACCTCTCGTTGGGCTGGGCCTGGAGAATCGCGAAGCGGCGGATGGAGATATTTTCGCCGATCTTGGCCACCAGCTCCTTGGTCAACGTCTCGTAGCTGGCGGCGGCGCCCGCGGGCGTCTGCTGCAGGAGGGCGGCCAGGTCGGCGGGCTTCTGCTTGGCGACGTGTTGGGCGACGCCCTTCACGAAGTTTTGGAAGTCGGGGGTCTTGGCGACGAAGTCGGTCTCGGAATTGACTTCGACGATGGCCGCGACCGAGCCTTCGACGGCGACGTCGACCAAGCCCTCGCTGGCCAAGCGCCCGGCCTTTTTGCCGGCCGAGGCCATGCCCGCCTTGCGCAGGTGCTCGACGGCCTTCTCCATGTCGCCACCGGTTTCGCCCAAGGCCTTCTTGCAATCCATCATCCCTGCGCCGGTCTTCTCGCGCAGCTCTTGAACCATTTTTGCGGTGATCTCTGCCATGTTGCACTCCTGAATCGGGTCGGCGCGGCTTCCAACGAGCCGCGCGAAAAACGAGGCGGGCTGCTAAAGCCCGCCCCCGTGAATTATTCTTCAGTCTCGGGTTTAGCCTCGGGAGCGGCCTCGGGCTCTACGCGGGCGCTGTAGCTGCCCTCCTCGATCTCCTCTTGGCCGGCGGCGGCGTCGCCGCGGCCGACGTAGGCCGAGGCCTTCTCACCCTTGGCCTCGCGGACGGCGGGTTTGTCCTCGTCGTCGCGCTCTTGGCCGCCGCGGCGGGCCTGGGCCTCGCGGAGACGCAGGCCCTCAAGGACCTTGTCGGCGACCTGGGCCACGAAGAGCTTGATCGAGCGCAGGGCGTCGTCGTTGCCGGGGACCAGGTGTTCGATGGGATCGGGATCGCAGTTGGTGTCGCCCAGGGCCACGATGGGGATCCCCAGGACGTTGGCCTCATGCAGCGCGATGTGCTCGAGGTTGGGGTCGATCACGACCATCACGCCGGGCAGCCGGGTCATGTCTTGGATGCCGCCGAGCGAGCGCTGGAGCTTCTCGATCTCGCGGTCGATCATGAGGATTTCTTTTTTGGAGAGGACGGCGAAGGTCCCGTCTTCTTTTTTCTTTTGAAGATCTTTCAGACGGTCGATCGAGGACTTGATGGTGCGGAAATTGGTCAGCGTGCCGCCCAGCCAGCGGTTAGTGACGTAGTACATGCCGCAGCGCTTGGCCTCTTCCTCGATGACGTCCTGCGCCTGCTTCTTGGTGCCGACGAAGAGGATGTCGCTGCCGTTGCCGACGGCCTCGGCGATGAAGTCGAGGGCCTCGCGCAACAACTTGACGGTCTTGGAGAGGTCGATGATGTGGACGCCGTTGCGAACCCCGTAGATGAAGGGCTTCATTTTGGGGTTCCAGCGCCGGGTAAGGTGGCCGAAGTGCATCCCTGCTTCGAGCAGGTCTTGCATCGAGACGTTATTCATATTTTTCCTTTCGGGTTATGCCTCCACGGCTTCCTTCGTCCTTCCCTGATCCCTCGCGGGACACCCGAGGCTTGGACTTTGGGCGGGAGCCGTGT